>NZ_JADOUV010000002.1:0-618656 GCF_015751715.1 Arthrobacter sp. CAN_A6 | reverse complement strand
GATCACCGGTGCGGTCGTCGTCGTGGAGGCGGTTGCGAGGAGGGCGTTGATGCCGCGGACTCCGGAGTACCCGAAACCTGCACCCTGCTTCTGGTACCCGTGGACCTCGATGATCGTGTCGTCCACATCTACGAAGGTGTACTCGTCGTCGGCAGACGCCGGGACGATAGGGGCTTCCTGGGCGAGGTTCACCAGCAGGCGGGATGCGACGGCGTCGAGCTGGCGAACGTGTCCGAAGGTGAAGGAGCGCAGGAACGATCCCAATGTCGACGGCGCATAACAGGAGCTGAAGAGCTTCCTCATTCCACCGTGCCGCAACAGGGCCATGTCGTCGATCGAGTCCGCACCGGCGATCATCCCCGCGACGAGGGAGGAGACCTTCAGGCCGGCGTTCGCGCCCTTGTCCGTCGGAACGGTCAACCACTCATCGGCGAGGCTGCGAAGGCCGGCGTTCTCGGCCAGACGCATCACGGGCAAAAGCCCGGCGGTCGACACGAGATTCGGGTCATCGAACAATGCGACAGCAGACCTGGAGGCGTGAGAAACTTGCACCTGCGAGATGCCTCTCTTCTCGGGCTGAATAGGACCTTCGACAAGCTCTATTTTCCCTGACTAGACAGGCATTCTCCGTTTAACGCGCCGCCCGCACCTCACACCCCATCGGTGGATCGAGGCTTAGTGCTTCCCAGCCCGTCGACGTCGTGCTGCCACAGCGGCCACGGCTGCCGCGCCGATCAGGAGGACTGCACCGATCACCCAGACCAGCGGCGACACTGCGGTGGACCGCTCGGCCTCCAGGGCTTCGGGGGTGGCGGATGCTGCTCTCGACGTTGATTCCGACGGCGTTCCCGCTGCTGTACCGGCCGACGCGGGGGTGGCGCCAGTCAGGCTCGGTGCCGGCGTTGCAACCGCGGTCGGCGTCGACGGCCGGTCGGTGGCTGGAGCTGTGACAGTCGCAACGGGTGCTGGTGCTGGTGCCGTCGGTTCCGCAGACGCCTCCACGGTCGGCTCGACAGGCAGGGCGGGGCTGTTCGCCAGATCGATCACTTCACCGGTGGCCGCATCGTATTTGAAGCCCGTGTAGATGAGGCTGACCGGCAGCAGGAGGTATCCAGTGCTTGCCTCGATGAGGTGACCGGTCGGCGGATGGATGAGGTAGCCCGTGCTGCCCTCGATGTCGAAGCCCGTGGCCGGGTCGACCTCCGGCGAAGGGTCGGGGGCCGGCGCCGGCGGAGCGGGAACGCCGAAGGTCGTCTGTGTGTGCGGCTCATCCCCGTGCTCGGCGGCTCCGGCGGAAGTTGCTCCGGCCGTGGCCAACAGGATTCCCGCAAGGACTACCGATGTCGTACGCCTGACTACTGACTTTCGCTGCATGTTCGCTCTCTTATGGACTATCAATTGTGGCGCGCAGAAAGCACGTCCCCCAGAAGTTTACTTCTGTCCCTCTCGTAACAGTGCCAGCCGCGGAACGTGTCGCCCGGGCTACCAACTAGGCTGGGTTCATGCCCACCCATACCCGAGTCCAGCGCCTGTGGGTGCCTTTCGCGGCGCTGCTCCTGGCGACCACAGCCTGCGCGCCCGTGGTCAACGTCGAACCCGCCGTCGACGCCGCCAATGCCGCCTGCGCGGAAGTCATGGTTGCCCTGCCTCCCCAGGTCGCGGAGAACGAACAGCGCGAGACGAACAGCCAGGCGACGTCCGCGTGGGGTGATCCGTCGAAGGTGGTCCTGCGCTGTGGCGTGGAAGTTCCCGGTCCCACCACTGATCCCTGTGTCTCGGTCAACGACGTCGACTGGGTGCTGCAGGAGGGCGACACCGCCTGGACCGCCACTACGTACGGTCGCGATCCTGCGGTGGAGGTTCTCTTCAACCCGGACGAGGTGGCCTCGAGCACCGTGCTGGTGGAGCTGGGTGGACCGGTGTCGGCGATCGAGCAGGACCGCGAGTGCATCAGCCTCTCCGATCAGCTGGACCTTCCCGCAAGTGGCTGACGATAAAAGGAGCGCAGGATGAAGGCAGAACAGCTCACCGACGTATGCACTTATCACGGCGAAGGGCCCTACTGGGACGCGCGGATCGGCTCGCTGCTCTTCGTGGACATGCTGGAGGGCGACGTTCTGGTGCGGAGCGGCGACGGCACGCTGGCGCGCCACCCCGTTGATCCAGCGGTGGCCGCTGCTGTGCGCGGGCGGTCGTCCGGAGGCTATGTCATCGGCGTGGAGAGGGGTTTCGCCTTCGCCGATGCGTCGTTTTCCACGGTCGAGGCAGGGCCTGTCGCCTTCACCGACCCCTCGGTGCGCATGAACGACGGCGGGTGCGATCCCCGTGGCCGCTTCCTCTGCGGATCCATGGGTTCATTCGGTACGGGCGCCCTGTACTCGCTGGCTCCCGACCATTCGGTGTCGACAGTGCTGACCAGTGTCTCGACCTCCAACGGGCTGCACTGGAACGCGGCCGGCGATACTGCCTTCTACACCGACACCCCCACGCAGCGGATCGATGCACTGGATTACGACGTCGAAACCGGCCGGTTCGGCGGCCGGCGCACCTTTGCACTGGTCGACCCCTCGCTCGGGGCCCCCGACGGCATGGCGATCGATTCCGAGGGCGGCATCTGGACAGCGTTGTACGGTGGCTCCGCTGTTGTCCGGTACGACCAGCAGGGCCGGTTGAGTGAGCGCATCGACGTGCCGGCCAGCCAGGTGACGGCCTGCGCTTTCGGCGGCGACGACCTGCGCACCCTCTTCATCACGACGTCTCGGCAAGAGCTCGACGACGGGGCTGAGCCCTTGGCGGGGGCACTTTTCTCGGCAGCTGCGGGTGTTGCGGGAGCGGCACTGCCCCTGTTCGCGGGGTAGGCCTTCCTCTGGTGGTCACAACTGGTCAACGCGCCGGGTATGCGGAGCTCTGGGTTGGTCAGCTATCTCGCGCAGCGCGGTGAGCGCGGTATGGATGAGGCGGGCACGGACTCGGTGGGCGCGGGTGAAAGCGACGATCCGACGACCGACCGTAGGTCCGGCGAGGGAGCGGACGCTGAGATTGTCAGGCATGCCGGTGAGGGCAATGGACGGGATCACGGTCACCCCCAGGGCGGCAGCGGCGAGGCTGAGTGCTGAATGGTGGTCGTCCAGGCGCGCAACGTATCGCGGAGTGAAACCGGCTGTCGTGCACGCACGGGCGATGATTTGTCCCGTAGGGCCGTCGTTGATGTCGTGATCGATCCATGGCTCGTCGCGCAACTGAACCATTTCCACCACCTCCTGGACGCACAAGGGGTGGTTCGCCGGTAGCACCAGGTGCAGTTCTTCCTCGATCAGGACGTGGCGCTGGTAGCCGTTGAGGTTCACAGGATCTGATTCGAGGGCCTCGTTGCGTATCTCGATGTCTGGTTGTCGCCGTCCGCCGCTTGGGTGGAGTTCGTTGATGCTGATCTCGACCACGGTTGTCGGGGAGGCAGTCCGTAGGACGCCCACGACGTGCGGCATCCATGCCTGAGCCACCGAGGCGAAACAGGAGAAAGTGATCCGTTCCGCCCGACCCACCCGGAGGTCTGCCACAGTGCGGTCGAGGCGTTCAAGATCAGCGAGGGCCCGAGTGCTTTCCTCCGCCAGGTGAAGCGCAGCGGGCGTGGCCTCAATACCGCGGCCGCTCTTCTCGAAAAGGACCAGTCCGGTCTGCCTGGCCAGGACCCGCAGGTGCTGGCTGACCGTCGCGGGGGTTAGGTGCAAGCCGGCAGCGGCACCATGAACAGAACCCGCGGAGATCACTGCGCGCAGAATGACGAGCCGATGAGGATCCAACATCAGCTCACTGTATGGCGTTGACTGCCAATCGTGCATATATAACTGCTGGTGCCATACATGGCGACGGTGACACGATAGATCTACACGCGCTCGTAAGTCCTCACGACGTAACGTGTCCCTTTTTCTTGATACTCATGCCGGCCTCAACGCGCGTGTGCGCGTTGCCCGTTCTTGACGTCCCGACGCTCCATCGAAAGGCCGTTCCCGTGAACACATCGAACTATCTTGCCCTCCTGGGAGTGGCCTTCATCCTGGCCATCACACCTGGCCCGGACACGCTGCTGACACTGCAATACGCGCTGCGTCAGCGGCGGTCCGGCCTCTTCGCTGCTCTCGGATCAGCATCAGGAATTTTCGTATGGGCGGCCCTTGTGGCCGCCGGCGTTGCCGCCTTCCTGCAGGACTCGCCCGAGGCCTTCCACACCCTGCGTCTCCTGGGAGGCGCCTACCTGTTCTACCTCGGCTACCGCGCTCTCACAGCCCATGCCCGCTCAGCAATGAGAACGCCCGTCGCGGCAGAGGTGCTCGTCGGAGCCGGCGCATCACCACCGAGGGCCCTGGGGGTTGAAGGGACGGCGGAAGCACCTTCCGCCGTCATCCAACCCGTGAGTGCCGCACGAACCGGCTGGTCAGCATTCGGTGCCGGAGTGGTGTGCTGCCTCACCAACCCGAAAACGGGCCTGTTCTTCCTCGCCCTCATACCCCAGTTCACCCCCGCCAATACGAATCCCCTGTATGTCATCGCCGTCGTGGGTGGCACCGTCGCAGCAGTGATCGGTGGTTACCTGGTCATCGTGGCCCTTGGGGCTCACACTGCCGGCGCCTGGCTCAATAAGCCCTCAGTCACCCGATGGATCGAACGCATTTCGGGAATGGTCTTCATCGCGCTGGGACTCATGACCACCATTCCTGTTCTCACTGCGCTGATCTGAAATGGAGGAGAGTATGGCCCACGCATGCTGGTTCCGGTACTCCTCCTACCCTGCTGCTGATCCGTGTCGGCGCCCTCAGTTCGTCCAGGTCTACCTTCAGCGCATTCGAAATAGGCGGCGCGTTGACCGGTCGAGACCAGACTAGGTTTTCGTCCTGACCCGGGGCCGCCAGAAATGTCAGAGGCAGGTGGAATGCTGGGTTTATGGAAGCGGGAGGGCTCGGCGACGACGGCGGGGTGGCTGGTTCGCTGTTCGATCCGCCGACGGATCCGCTACTGGATCCGCTGCTCGGCCCGCCCGCTCAGGATTTGGACCTGGATGAGGCAGTGGACGCCCTGCAGCGGATGCAGGTAGTGAAAAGCCAGGCCGACGCCCGGACCGTACAGCTGATCGAGCGGATCCGAAATCTCACCACCGACCGTCTTCATGCCCGCACCCCTGGTAGCACGACGAACCACGACACCACGGTTCCGGGATTTCGCCCTGTCTCCGACAACCTCGCCGATCACCTCGCTGCTTCCGAAATCGCCTGCGCCCTGCGGTTACCGGAGCGCACGTCCCGGCTGCTGGTCGACCAGGCCCACCTGCTGACCCGCCATTACACCCCCACTCTTACCTCCCTCAGCCGGGGCGACATTACCTGGCGCCACGCGGTGACCATTGTGGAGCAGTGCGTGGGACTTCCCCCGCACGTGGCAAAGACCCTCGAACACGCCCTGCTGCCCACCGCTGCAGACACCACTGTCGCCAAGACCGCGCACCGTGCCAGGATCCTGCGCGCCACCCTGCACCCGGACCACCACGCCGACCGGGCCACCGCCGCCGTAGCCCACCGTCGGCTGGATGTCACTCCGGACCATGACGGCATGGCGTGGCTCAGCATCTACCTTCCGGCCGAACACGCTACCGGCATCGACAACAGAATCACCACACTTGCTCGTGCCCTTCAGACCCCCGATGAAAAACGGAACCTCGCCCAGCTCCGGGTGGATGTCCTCACCGACCTACTCACCCACACCTGCTCTGCAGGCCCGCCCCGACAGCAATCCGCCGCATCAGGTTTGGGTGGTGCCGGTGCTTCAGGTAGCTCCTTCGGTGCAGGCTTGGGCGGCGCCGATGCTTCAGGTAGTTCCTTTGGTGCAGGCGGCTTCAGCAACACCGGTGCTTCAGGTAGTTCCTTTGATGCAGGCGGCTTCAGCAGCACCGGTGCTTCAGGTAGTTCCTTTGGTGCAGGCGGCTTTGTGGGGTCGGGGGCACCCGCCGGTGAACTTGGAGTGCCTGCAGACGTTTCCGAGGGCTGGGGCAGCTCCCTGGGGTACCGGGGTATTACTGCGCACGTGAACGTCACCGTACCCGTGTTGACCCTGCTCGGCGTCGACGACGCACCGGCAAATCTCGAGGGCTACGGGCCCATTCCGGCGCATATCGCCCGGCGTCTGGCAGCCCACGCCCCGTCCTTCACACGGATCCTCACCCACCCCGAGACAGGGGCGATCCTCAGCCTGGGACGTACCAGCTATGTGGTCCCGGCCGACCTTCGGAATTGGTTGCGTATTCGCGACAAAACCTGCCGGCACCCCGGCTGCAACCGAGGGGCGATCAACTCCGAGATCGACCACACCACGCCCTGGGCTCACGGCGGCGAAACCAGCCACACCAACCTCGGACACCTCTGCCGGTATCACCACGCCCTGAAAACCGCCGGCCACTGGCACTACACCCAGCCCATACCGGGAACCATTGTCGCCACCTCGCCAGCCGGCAGAACCTACACCACCTACCCCGAGGCGATCCCCGCCTAACGTGGCCCACCAGTCTCACCAGCCCCACCGGCCCGCGGAAGTCTGCAGACTCCTGCTCATTGCTCGTGAGTCCTGGAAAGCGCGACGCTACCTGCCAACCGGTGGTTGACAGCCGACACCGGCTGGATTCTCGAAGCAGTTCTGGGACACGTTGTGGCCCTCGGTACGCCAGATACTCATGACATGCGGGGCGGAAGCAACACTGGCCTGGCCAGCTACGGGTTGGAACGGACCTCCGTTCACGGAGTAGTCGCCGGCGAAGTACGTAGTTAGTGTGACCGTGTAGTCCCCGGTATCGAGGTACTGGTGGCTCGTCCGGGTCTGGGTGTCGAAGCCGTTGCCTGCAACAGGCCCTCCAGAATCCGTCGTCACAACACTGGAACCGTCGCCGTAGTTCCATTCATAGGACACGGGCCATGCGCGAAGGTTGATTTGCGCGTCTCGGAACTCGAAGGCGAACTCCTGCTCCTGTGCCTGCGCATATACATTGGAATGAGCATTTTTCAAACCGAAATTCTGCGGCTGGGAAATGACCACCGACTGGATTATTGGCTGACTCTGGAATTCGTCAATACTGATGATGATTGGAGCCTCGGCGGGCTCTCCCTCAACCGGCGGTTCCGGCTCCTGCCCGGGATAGATGCACGAAGAGCGGCCGGTGGGAGTCTGTGTCGGTGGAGCAACGTTATTGTTGACTTCGATCCAGTTCACCAGCACCCCGTCTTCCTCCGCTGTGCACCTGGCGTTGAGCCGGACACAGGTCGCCGAATCAAGACTTTCACCGATATCGCTTGTGCATGCGCGTTCATAGATGAGCGAAAAACCGTCATCGAGGGCAGGGAGGGCAGCAGGTAGGGCAGACGGGATCGGAGCGTCAGCGCCGTTAGGCGCTACCCCTTGGTCATCGCCCAACAGGGTTTTGACGAAAGTGTCGACTTCGGCTGTGCTTCCTGCGAATCCGGCATTCGAACCTTTCTCCGCCGCGTGAACAGGCGGAACGATGGTCACTGTAAGCGCAATCAGTGCGGTAGAGCAGAGCAATCCCACCCTTAAATTCGCTTCAAACACTGTTATGTTCCCTCCGGAGCACCGAAGTCGAGCATCACCCAACGGCCGGCATCAAATACCGCTATTGAGGTATTTACGGTCTGAGGAAGCGCATCGGATGTGGATTCCAGAATTCCATTGCTGCCGAAGTAGCTAAGAGAAGACTGCTCTATCTCTACGAATGAGTTGTATGAGCCGTAGATGTTCTGCACGAAATCTGACGCGATTGAATTCACCTTCACGGCTCCGCCTACTATCCAACCCTCAGAACCGTATCGAACTGCTACCTCTTCTTTGATATTTGCGCAGGTTCCACAACCGGGATCCGTGACTGCGTCAAAGGTGGTCCAGTCGTTAGTTGCATATCCGTAGTTGAAGAGTTCAAACCAGTACCGCGTGAAGGCCTCCAGGCCCTCCTTGGTATTTTCATCGGCCAAGGGAGGCTTCACAGGCACCGGCAGGTTCGCAGCAGGCCCGTCCGACGAAGCCGGAGTTGGCTCGGGCACAGCAGGGGCATTGGAGGTTGAAGGGGATGGCGTGGGCGTCCCCGGCTGTGTCGTCGTCGGACTTGTCACAGGATCCGCCCCAGGATCGGTACCCTGACACCCGGTGAGGAACAGGGTGCCAGCCACCGCGAAGGCTGCGACCGGTAGTCGGATTCCTGCAACAAAATTCGCTCGAAGCACTGGTGTCCCCCGTAGGTGGTGCGGCGAATGCCTGCAACGCATTCCTTACACTAGGCGCAGAACACGGAAAGGGGCAGTGTTATCCACAAGGCAAACGCAGGCTTCGAAGGACATATGTGCCGCCCGAGAACTGCGGTACGCGTGTGACCCAGATCGATCGCAATGCACTGCGTTCACGCAATCAGGAGGCACACCGAAGTGGTGCTATCAGCGGAATACATCCTTCCCGTGAAATGGGCGGACACCGGGCCCATCCATGAACTCGCGGCCTACCTGGAGTCGCTGCCGGAGTGGTTGGACATCACCGTGGTCGACGGCTCGGAACAGCCCTATTTCGAGCAGCATCGGCGCCACCTGCCGCAGCGGGTGCGCCTTCTCCGGCCCGGCGCCCCAACGTTCAGCACCAGCAATGGCACCGGCAATGGCACCGGCACTAACAGAGGCACCAGCACCGGTAACGGCACCGGCACCGGCACTAACACCACCACGGGCAACGGCAAGACCTTCGGCGTCCTCACGGGCATCGCCCTAGCGCGGCATGAACGCCTTATCCTCGCCGACGACGACGTCCGCTACGGATCCGACGAACTCGAATGCATTGTCGCGCTGCTCGATGACGCAGACCTCATCCGTCCCCAGAACTATTTCGCGAAACTGCCGTGGCACGCCCGCTGGGACACCTCGAGAACCCTGCTCAACCGCGCCTTCGGTTCCGACTACCCGGGCACCCTAGCCCTTCGAGGATCAGTGCTTGCCGGCACCAACGGATACAGCCCCGACGCCCTGTTCGAGAATCTCGAGCTCATCCGCACCATTCAGGCACTGGGCGGAAGGGAAATTCGGGCCGATGACCTCTTCGTCGTCAGGCTCCCACCGAGCGCAAGGCACTTCCTCGGCCAGCGGATCCGGCAGGCCTACGACAGCTTGGCCCAACCGGGCCGTCTCGCCGTCGAGCTCTCGATCCTCCCGTTCATCCTGGCCTCGGCATCGAAGCCCGGGCGGCTGCTCGCGGGAGCTCTCGCCGTCGTCGTAATGGCCGAGACAGGTAGACGGAGGAACGACGGCGGCGCCGTGTTCCCGCCCAGTTGTGCCCTGTGGGCGCCCGTGTGGGTGCTTGAACGCGGCATCTGCAGCTGGGCGGCCGTTGCCAGCCGCTGCCGCGGAGGCGTGCGCTACTCCGGGGGAAGGCTGAAGCTTGCTGCCCATTCGACAAGGTGGCTCCGAAGAAACCTGACGCACTAGCGACGAACGCCGGGAACGTGCAGCTGCCGAGCCGCACGGAGGCTTGCAGCACTCGAGCCGGCTCACAGAAACCACAGAAACAGAAAGTAAGTAGACTGATGGTTCAACTGCACGACAACCGATAGGAACCGACATGGCGGACACACTAGGCAGCCCCAACCCTGAGCCCAACAGCGGCATCAACCGCGATCCCGAGGACTGGGTCACCGGCGACGAGCCCATGACCGCGGCTCAACGCAGCTATCTCGACACCCTCGCGCGTGAAGCAGGCGAGGAGATTCCAGCTGATATCAACAAAGCCCAGGCCTCGGAGCACATCGACCGACTCCAGAAGAAGAGCTCGCGGGTTTCCGACTCCGAGTAGAGCCTGCGGGCGGCGGTCGAACCGAATCGAACAGGGGCGGCCCGAAGTAGGGGCCAGTGCGGCAGCGGACGCGTTGAACCTATCCCCCGAGGAAGCTAGACCGACGCCCCGAAATTGAACTCGGTGCACACATCCTGGCCGAGCAGGAAACGGCGGACCGGCGCTGTCCGCGCATCAGCGAGCGCTTCGGACCCGGTGAAGCGGATGCCCGGCACACCGTCGCCCACAAGCACCGGGGCCGTCGTCAGGTACAACCGGTCCAGGCAACCCCCGGAGAGGAAGCGCGAAACGGTCTTGCCGCCGCCCTCCAGAAGAACCTTCGCGAAACCCATCTCCCGCAAGGTACTGAGGACTGCTGCCGGTTCGAACCCTCCGTCGCCCACGCGCACGACGCTCACGGAACGGGCGAGATCGTCCGGCACCACGGCGTCCACCCCGACCATCCACACCGTTGCAGCTGCGTCGTCGGTCAACACGCGGGCCGTAACGGGCGTCGAACCGCTCGGGTCTAGTACCACGCGCGCCGGGTTGGGCCCGCGGACGGATTGGACCGTGAGCGAGCAGTCGTCGGCGAGGACGGTGCCCACCCCCACGACGACGGCGTCCACCAGCGCCCGCAGCCGGTCGAGGTGTCCGTGGTCCTCCCCCGCTCCGGGGAAGCTGTCATCCCCGGACCTCGAGGCGATGAAACCGTCGAGGCTCTGACGCAGGTGGGCAAGCACCAACGGTCCCTGCGTCGCCGCGATGAAACCGTAACGGTGAACGAGGTCCTCGTCGTCCACCCCGCCGGCCACAGGGTGGGCGAAGCCTGAGAGCAACTGCTGCCAGACGTCGTCGCCCGCCGGCCTGTCATGACGCATGCGGGCGCGCTTGGTGGCAAGGTACGCGGCGTTCTCCGCACGCTCGGGAACGGCGAGGCCGCGCCGCTCCACAACGGTGATGCCGAGCTCTTCGAGTGCCTCCTGCTTGGCGGGATTGGCGGACAGGAGACGGATCCTTGAGACACCAAGATCCTGCAGGATGTCAGCAGCCTGGTTGTAGTTGCGTGAATCGACCGGCAGCCCCAGCGAGGTATTCGCATCCACTGTGTCGACGCCGGCGTCCTGCAGCGCATAGGCCTTCAGTTTGGCGAGCAGACCGATACCGCGGCCCTCATGGCCCCGCACGTACACCAGCACGCCATGACCCTCTTCGCTGATGGCATGCAGCGCGGCGTCGAGCTGCTCGCCGCAATCGCACCGGTAGGAGCCGAGCGCATCGCCCGTGAGGCATTCGGAGTGGACGCGCACCAGGGGCGCACTGGAGCGGGCACCACCGGAGAGAATCTCACGGGACGCCGGTTCCTCATCGATGCCCCGCATCAGCGCAACATGCTCGATGTTTTCGGCGTCGCGGTAGCCCACCAGCCGGAACAGTCCGTACTTGGTGGGCAGGAGGGTCTCGGCCACACGCTCCACAGTGGCGGGGACTGAGACCGGATCTAACTGAGTGGGCATCTGTCTACCTTAATCGGGGATCACCACGGACGCCGAAAAGCATGACACCGCAGCTACTTGTGCAACGTCGGGACCTGCCGCTTTATTGCTCAATTCCGGCGGGCGGGGACGTCAGACGGCGACGACGGCGGCTGCCCGGGCGAGCACCTCGCGGCAGGTTCGCAGCGCCGGCCGCTCCGCACTGGCCTTCCTCGCCGAGGTGAAGATGGACCGTCGCGGGTTCTCCGGGAGGTCGAACAGCTGCACCGTGGTCTCCCGGCCGGTCCACATGAGGTCCGGCATGAGGCCAACGGCGTTGCCGGACTCGATCAGGCGGATCTGCGCCTGGAGGTCGGCCGTTTCATAGCGCACGTCAGGCTCGAATCCTGCGAGCCGGCAGGCCTGCTCAGCCCAGTGCCGCGAGGCAGCACCACGCGGCTCCATCACCCAGGCCGACCCTGCGGCGTCGACCACGCTCCGGATCTCCCCGCCGTCCAGCCCGGCAGGCGGAACGGCAAGCCGGATGGCGTCGGTGGTGAGCGGGAGGTGGTCCAGTTCGGCATGCCGGGGCGCCGCATGCCCCGGGTACTGTTCGGCAATCACCAGGTCGAAGTCGCGTGCGAACGTCTCGTACAGCGCCGTCTCCGGCTCACGCTGCACCATTTCCACCCGCACTTCCGGGAACTCGCGCGTCATCATGGTCAGGGCATCCGGCATGAGGGCCAGCGCCGCCGATTGGAAGACAGCGATCCTCACCGTCCCCGCCACGGTGGTTTGGGAGGCTGCGAGATCCGCCTCCGCCCGGTCGAGGGTCTCGAGGAGAGCTGCGGTGTGGGCCACCAGCACCTCGGCCTGCGGCGTCAGCATCACCCGTCGGCCGCTTTTGCGCAGCAGTTCCACCCCCACTTCCTTCTCAAGCAGGGCCAGCTGCTGGGAGACCGAGGAGGGGCTGTAGCTCAGGGCCGCGGCCACCTCGGCAAGGGTTCCGCGGATTTTCAGTTCCCGCAGCAATCGCAGCTTCCGGACATCGAGCATGCGGCTGTCCAATTCGTTAGCAGAAGTGAAGATGAATGGTGAATAAAGGCCACTTTTGCTAATCGTACGCCGCGTTCATACTGGAGGAAAGCGTCGAAAACTGAGGAAACAAGGGATGTTTCCGGGTAAGAGAACGGACCCGCACTATGACCACCCAGCTTCCCAGCCGGCAGGAAACCATCCTTCCCCCCGCCGGCCCCGTCGACTCCGGAGCTGCGGGCACCCCTGCAGACCGGCGCGACATCCCCGACCGCCTCGCAGGAGAGACCGTCGCCCTGGTGCGCCGCTGGCTCACCGAGGCCTCCCAGGTGCCCGTGGACGCCTCGGCTGAACAGCTCGCCGGCGTCCTCAAGGACCCTCACGGCCTCGAGTTCACGGTGGGATTCGTTGACGGCGTCATCCGCCCGGAGGACCTGTCCGTCGCAGCCCGCAATCTGGCAGCCATCGCACCGAAGGTTCCCTCCTTCCTCCCCTGGTACATGCGCTCCGCCGTGAAGGTGGGAGCCGCCGTCGCGCCCGCGCTGCCGCAGGTGGTCATCCCGATTGCCCGGAAGGTGCTGCGGGAAATGGTGGGGCACCTCATCATCGACGCGTCGGACAGGAAGCTCGGCCGGTCGATCGGCAGGATCCGCCGGGACGATGTCCGGCTCAACGTCAACCTGCTCGGCGAGGCGGTGCTCGGGGAGAACGAGGCCGAACGGCGCCTCGACGGCACGATGAAACTACTGGCACGGCCCGACGTCGACTACGTGTCGATCAAGGTGTCCTCCACCGTGTCGCCACATTCGGCCTGGGCTTTCGAGGAGGCCGTGCAGCATGTGGTGGAGAAACTCACCCCCCTGTACGAGCGCGCAGCCGCCGCTCCGAAACCGAAGTTCATCAACCTCGACATGGAGGAGTACAAGGACCTCGACCTGACCATCGCGGTCTTCACCGCCATCCTCGACAAGCCCGCTTTCAGGGACCTCGAGGCCGGCATCGTGCTGCAGGCCTACCTGCCCGATTCGCTCGCCGCCATGATCCGGCTCCAGGAATGGGCAGCGCAGCGGCGTGCCGACGGCGGCGCCGGGATCAAGGTCCGAGTGGTCAAGGGCGCCAACCTGCCGATGGAGCAGGTGGAAGCGTCCCTCCACGACTGGCCGCTCGCGACGTGGGGCTCGAAGCAGGAATCGGACACCCACTACAAGCGCGTGCTGAACTATGCGCTGCAGCCGGACCGCATCGCCAACGTCCGCGTCGGCGTCGCCGGGCACAACCTCTTCGACCTCGCCTTCGCGTGGCTGCTGGCCGGGGAGCGCGGCGTGCGCCACGGCATCGAGTTCGAGATGCTGCTCGGCATGGCGCAGGGGCAGGCCGAAGCAGTCAAGAAAGATGTCGGTTCACTGCTGCTCTACACCCCGGTGGTGCACCCGAAAGAGTTCGACGTCGCCATCGCCTACCTGATCCGGCGGCTCGAGGAGGGCGCGAGCCAGGAGAACTTCATGTCGGCGGTCTTCGAACTGTCGGAGAATGAGGCGCTCTTCGCCCGTGAGGAGCAGCGCTTCCTGCGGTCTCTCGACGCATTGGACAACACCGTCCCGGGGCCGAACCGGACGCAGGACCGGAACCAGAAGGAACTCCCTGCACCTGCCGACAGCTTCGCGAACACACCGGACACCGACCCCTCCCTCCCCGCGAACCGCGCCTGGGGTCGCGCCGTGCTGGAGCGCGTGGAAGCCTCGGAGCTGGGCAAGGCGCTCGTCGAGTCGACCACCGTTACCGACCCGGCCGCGCTGGGTGCCGTCATCGGAACGGCCGTTGCTGAAGCCGAGGCCTGGGGCGGCCTCACGGGCGCCGACCGCGCCGCCGTCCTGCACCGCGCCGGGAACGCCCTCGCGGCCCGCAGGGCCGACCTCATGGAGGTCATGGCGTCGGAGACGGGCAAGACGCTCGATCAGTCGGACCCGGAGATCTCAGAGGCAATAGACTTCGCGCACTTCTATGCGGAGCTTGCGCGCGGGCTCGACGACGTCGACGGCGCCACCTACGTCCCGTCGAAGCTCACCGTCGTCACACCTCCGTGGAACTTCCCCGTGGCCATTCCCGCGGGATCCACCCTCGCCGCGCTGGCTGCCGGATCCGCTGTGATCATCAAGCCGGCCACCCAGGCCCAGCGCAGCGGATCGGTGATGGTCGAGGCGCTGTGGGAAGCGGGTGTTCCCCGCGGTGTCCTGCACCTGGTCCAGCTCGACGAGAAATCGCTCGGCACCCAGCTCATCTCGGACGCCCGCGTGGACCGCGTCATCCTGACCGGCGGTTACGAGACCGCGGAGCTCTTCCGGTCCTTCCGCGAGGACCTGCCCCTGCTCGCCGAAACGTCGGGAAAGAACTCGGTCATCGTGACGCCGAGCGCGGACTTCGACCTCGCGGCCAAGGACGTTGCCTACTCGGCCTTCGGCCACGCCGGCCAGAAGTGCTCCGCGGCCTCGCTCGTGATCCTTGTAGGAAGCGTGCGCGAGTCGCGCCGGTTCCGGAACCAGCTCGTGGACGCCGTCACCTCCCTGAAGGTGGGCTACCCCTCCGATCCGGCCACGCAAATGGGCCCAATCATCGAACCGGCCGCAGGAAAGCTCCTCGATGGCCTCACGACGCTCGGCGAAGGCGAGATGTGGCTGGTGGAGCCGCGCCGGCTCGATGAGTCGGGCCGCCTGTGGAGCCCGGGCGTCCGCACCGGCGTCAAGCGTGGTTCGACGTACCACCTCACCGAGTACTTCGGCCCGATCCTCGGCGTGATGACCGCTGAAACTCTTGAGGAGGCCATCGCCATCCAGAACGAGGTGGATTACGGCCTGACCGCAGGGCTCCACTCGCTGAACCGTTCCGAGATCGAGGCATGGATCGGCAGCGTCCAGGCCGGAAACCTCTATGTGAACCGGAGTATCACGGGAGCGATCGTGCAGCGCCAGCCGTTCGGCGGCTGGAAGAAATCAGCCGTGGGCGCGGGCACCAAGGCCGGTGGGCCCAACTACCTCATGGGACTGGGCGGCTGGGAAAGTCGCGCGTCCACTGTATCGGCAGAGCCGGTTCCGGCCGCGCAGCCGCTCCTCGAGGCGGCAGCGGCTGCAGCGGAGGAGTCGGGGCTCGACGACGGCGACCTTGCGTTCCTGCAGCGCTCCGCCGCGTCCGACGCCACGGCCTGGGCATCCGAATTCGGAACGGTGAAGGATGTGTCGGCTCTGTCCGCCGAACGGAATGTGCTGCGGTACCTGCCCCTGCCGGTCACGGTGAGGCTTTCCGAGGGTGAGCCCGTGGCAGCACTCCTCCGGGTGCTCCTTGCTGCAGCCGCAGCAGGCTCGGAGGTGCGCGTTTCGAGCGCCGTCGAGTTGACCAGCGCCGTCGGCACCACGGCGCGCCTGATGGCGGCCCTGGTCACCGTGGAGGACGACGCCGCCTGGCTTGCCTCCGCGGCCCAGCACGACGCCGGCCGTATCCGCCTCATCGGGGGAAATGCTGCAGCCCTGGCGGCTGCGACCGGGGGGCGGCCGGACATCGCGGTCTATTCCCAGCCGGTCACGGAGGCCGGACGCGTCGAGCTGCTGCCCTTCCTTCACGAGCAGGCGGTCAGCATCACCGCGCACCGCTTCGGGACGCCCAGCGAACTGGCGGACGGTGTGATCTAGGAGGTTGCCGGAACCGCTATCAGTAGGCTGGGCGGTCACCGCACCTGAAATGGACAGGCGCACCGGGATTACCGGTGCGCCTGTCGTTCATTAGGGTGCCTGTCGTGTTCAGTTGGGCCCGCAGTTCTCGGGTCGGCCTGTCGTTCTCCGGACCGCATGTCGTCCTTCGGCTCGGCAGTCGGGTCGGCAATCGGGTCGGCGTTGACGGGTTGGACCCCAGCCCCTAGCCTTGTTCCGTACTGCACCGGCCACCGGCCGCGGTACGCCTGGATCAGCAGACAGGGCCTAACTGAGCTGAACAACCATTTGGTCGCTACCAGGCAAGGATCACCATGACCCACTCCCCCTCCGGCGCGCAACTTCCCGCCACCCACGCTCCAGCAGGCCACCTTCCAGTCGGATCCCGACTGTGGATCCGGAATCCCCAGGCGGCCTTCACCGCCAACTCCCTCGATGCCTCGGGTGGTGTCGTCGTCAGTGGGGGAAAAATCGCGGAGGTGCTGGCGGCGGGCGAGCAGCCGTCGTCGCCCTGCGACGAGACGTTCGATGCCGGCAACCATGTTCTGCTGCCGGGGCTGATCAACACCCACCACCATTTCTACCAAACCCTCACTCGCGCCTGGGGCCCGGTGGCGAACGCCCCGCTGTTCCCGTGGCTTCAGCACCTCTACCCGGTGTGGGCACGGCTCACGCCGAGGGACCTCGAACTGGCCGCAACTGCCGCGCTGGCCGAACTGCTGCTCTCGGGCTGCACCACTGCGGCCGATCACCACTACCTGTTTCCGGACGGGATGGAGCACGCTATCGACATCGAGGTCGAGGCGGTCCGCCGACTCGGCATGCGCGCCACCCTGACCCGTGGGTCCATGACACTGGGACAGGACGACGGCGGCCTGCCGCCGCAGTCGACAGTGCAGGCACCGGAGGTGATTCTGGCCGACAGCGAGCGGCTGATCGGTCAGTACCACGAGCGCGGCGACGGCGCCGTCATCCAGATTGCGCTGGCCCCGTGCTCGCCGTTCTCCGTCACGAAGGAGATCATGGTCGAAAGCGCGTTGCTGGCCGAACGGCTCGACGTGCGGCTCCACACGCACCTCGCTGAAACACTCGACGAGGAGGACTTCTGCCGGAAGATGTTCGGCCTGCGGACCGTGGACTACCTGGAAAGCGTGGGCTGGCTGGGTAACAGGACCTGGCTGGGCCATGGCATCCACTTCACCGACGACGAGATCGCCAGGCTGGGAGCTGCAGGCACAGGCGTCGCCCACTGCCCGACATCGAACATGCGGCTCGCATCCGGCACGGCCCGGGTTCTGGAGCTGGAGGACGCGGGCGTCCCCGTGGGGCTGGGCGTTGACGGTTCGGCGTCGAACGATGCCTCGAACATGATCCTTGAGGCACGCCAGGCTCTATACCTGCAACGGCTGCGCTACGGCGCGCAGGTTCCGGTGGAGCGAGCGCTGAATTGGGCGACGAAGGGCTCGGCCGCAGTGCTGGGCCAGCTGGCTCCGGGCATGCAAGCAGACCTGGCACTGTTCAAACTGGATGACCTGCGGTTCTCGGGGAGTCACGACCCCATCGCGGCACTTCTTCTCTGCGCCGCAGACAGGGCCGACCGCGTGATGGTCGGCGGGACCTGGCGCGTGGTGGACGGGCAGATCCCGGGTCTTGACATCGCCGGTCTGATCGCGGATCACTCGGCTGCAGCGCGGAAGCTCATCGCCGGCTAGGTGTAAACACCGGGCCGCGGCAAGCTTCCCGTGAAAGAATCGCGGGGAGCATGTGCGCTCATCCATCGATCCCGGAAGGCAGCCCTCCATGCCCCCAGCACTGTCCAGTCGCGTAGCCGATCTGCGGACGCGCTCCGGACCGCTGGTGCCGGGACTGGTTGTCGTGGCAGCAGGGGTCGCCGTCGCCGTCTGGCTGGGATCCGTCCAAACCGTCATCGGTTCCCTGGTCATCGCACTGGTACTCGGAGTGCTGCTCGGCAACTCCGGCCTGTACAGGCCGGCCCTCCGGCCGGGGGTGAAGGCGGGGACGAAGAAGCTGCTGCGCGCCGGCGTCGTGCTGCTGGGCCTCCAGCTCGCCCTGCCTGACATCCTGGCGCTGGGCTTCCAGGTTCTCGTCCTGATCGTGGTGTGCGTGGCGCTGAGCTTCGCCTTCACCCTCTCCGTAGGGATGCGGCTGGGGCTCACGCGGGCGGGTGCCACCCTGATGGCGGCCGGATTCTCCATTTGTGGGGCCTCGGCCGTTGCCGGCCTGCAGGGCATCGTGAACGCGGACGACGACGAGACCGCCAGCGCGGTCGCCATGGTCACGCTGTACGGGTCGCTGATGATTCTTGCCCTGCCCCTTCTCAACGGGCTGCTCGGGCTGAGCGGGGAGAGCTTCGGGATGTGGTCCGGCCTCGCCGTCCACGAAGTGGCGCAGGTGGTGGCCGTCGCCGGCACCGCCGGCGCGACGGCACTCGCTGTCGCCACCGTGGTCAAGCTGGGGCGGGTCCTGATGCTCGCACCGGTTGCGGCGGTGACATCACTCGGCGAACGACGTCGGGCTGCCATTGCGGACAGCCGACGAACGACAGCTGAAGGTACCGGAACCAACGCCTCAAGCGCGGAGAGCACAGCCGACGGGCGCACGACAGGCACCACCTCCGGGGCTACCAGCACTCCGATGGTGCCGTTCTTCGTGCTCGGATTCCTCGCGATGGTGGCCCTGCGGTCAACCGGGCTGGTCCCCGAACCCGCCCTGCAGGCAGCATCCGTTGCCGCGACACTTCTTCTTGCGGCCGGCATGTTCGGGCTCGGAGCCGGCATCGATATCCGCCAGCTCCTTCGGACCGGTCGCCGCGCCGTCGTGGTCGGTGCCCTGTCCACGGGGTTCCTGGGGGCCATCTCGCTCGCGGGCGTGCTCCTGATCCAGGCCTGAGCAGCCCGGCTCCTGAAGCTACCGGTGACTGCGTTGGCGGAGCCAAATCCGACCAGAGCCTGGAGCTACCGGCGTCTGATGCGACCAGGGCCCGACGCTACCGAAGGCCGGTGTTCCGGCCCAGCGCGAGACCGATCAGTTCATCGATGAGGTCCGTGTACCCGAGGCCGGATTTCGCCCACATCTGCGGGTACATGCTGATCGGTGTGAACCCGGGCATCGTGTTGATCTCGTTGATCAGGAGCTCCCCGGACGGGGTGTAGAAGAAGTCCACCCGGGACAGTCCCTCGGCGCCCACGGCGTCGAACGCCTGGGCCGCCAGGGTGCGCACTCGAGCAGTTACGTCGTCGGGCAGGTCCGCCGGGCAGCTGAGCTCGGCGGCGCCGCCGTCCACGTACTTCGCCTCGAAGTCGTACCATTCGTGGTCGCCGGGCTGCACTGCCACCTCGCCGGGCAGCGACGTGCGGGGGTCAGCGTTGCCGCGCCCCTGGAGCACCGCCACCTCGATCTCACGGCCCACGATGCCGGCCTCGACAATCACCTTGGGGTCGAAGGTCCGGGCGAGTTCCACCGCTGCCGCAAGCTCCTCGATCCGCTCCACCCTGCTGATCCCCATCGAGGACCCGGCCCGGGCAGGCTTGACGAAGACAGGGAATTCAAGTGCTGCCGCGCGCTCGAGGCACGCGGCGGCGTCCCCACTCCATTGCCGGTCAGTGAAAACCTCGTACGGTCCGACGTCGAGCCCGGCCCCGGCGAAGACCACCTTCATGAAATGCTTGTCCATGCCCACGGCCGAGGCCAGCACTCCGGCACCCACGTAGCGGATGTCCGCCATCTCGAGCATGCCCTGCAGCGTACCGTCCTCACCGAACGGCCCATGCAGCAGCGGAAGCACCACGTCCACGCCGCCGAGGCTGCGCGGCACCGAGTTCGGCGCGGTCACCAGAAGTTCCTGTCCCGCGGCGGCATCCGGGCCGGACGCAGTGCCCATCACCACTGATTCCGGGGATGCAGGGACCTCGGGAAGGGTGTCGGAGCGGAGCGACCAGAGCGCGGGGTCGGTCGCAACCAGCGACCACTGGCCGTTCCTTGCGATACCCACGGGAACGACGTCGTACTTCTGCCGGTCGATCGCCTGGAGGACACCGGCGGCAGTCACGCAGCTGACAGCGTGTTCACTCGATCGGCCACCGAAGAGAACAAGGACACGCGGCTTCCGCGGCGGAGCGGCAACGGCAGGGGTAGTCACAGGGAGTGTTCGCCTTCCGGCTTGAGGTCGCGGGCCAGCAGGCGGGGACCAAGGTCGTCAACGGAGATCGCACCCTGGAGAACCGCCACCACGTTGTCGGTGATGGGCATGTCGACTCCGAGGTGGGTGGCGAGGTCGAGCACGGCCTGGGCCGACTTGATGCCTTCCGCCGTCTGGTTCATGCGGACGGTCACCTGTTCGAGGGTGAGTCCCTGGCCCAGCAGGTGTCCTGCTGTGTGGTTGCGTGACAACGCCGAGGAGCACGTGGCGATCAGGTCGCCCATGCCGGCCAGTCCCGCAAGCGTCTCCGCCCTGCCGCCGAGGGCAACCGCGAGGCGCGTGGTCTCGGCGAGGCCGCGGGTGATGACCGACGCCTTGGTGTTGTCACCCATCCGTCGCCCTTCGCAGATCCCGACGGCAAGCGCGATGACATTCTTGACGATGCCGCCGATCTCCACACCCACCACGTCGGTGGAGGTGTACGGGCGGAAGTAGGTTGCGGTGCACGCTGCGGCAATCCAGGAAGCGACCTCGTGATCCGGGCACGCCACGACCGAGGCCGTCGGCTCGCGCCGTGCAATCTCGAGGGCGAGGTTGGGCCCGGACACCACGGCGATGCGGTCCTCCGGCAAACCGAGTTCCTGCGCGATCACCTCACTCATCCGAGCGTCGGTCCCGACTTCAAGACCCTTCATCAGGGATACGACGACGACACCCTCCGGCAGGAGCGGCTTCCAGCCGGCCAGCTGCGCCCGAAGCGACTGCGCCGGCACCGCGAGGATCACGAGCTCCGCGTCCTCGAGCACCAGGGCGACATCGGCTGAGGACGTCAGGTTCGCTGGAAGTGCTGTATCGCCGAGATACCTGCTGTTCCGATGGGAGCTGTTGATCTCGTCGGCGACCGCGGGACGGCGGGCCCATAGGCGGACCCGGCAGTCGCTCGAGGCGTCGGCGACGACCTTCGCGAAGGTGGTCCCCCAGCTTCCGGCCCCCAGGACGGCGACGCGCACCGGCTGACCCGAGCGAACCGGCGAATTCGATTGCACTGACTGATCAGCCAGCTCCGGCCGGTCTGATCGCCCGGGCTGGTGGTCGGGCTCAGCTCGGCTGCCGTGAGTATCGTTCGTCACGCAGCACCCTCACCGTTGGCAGGGGAGTCCCGGCCCGTTCGTTTCTGCTGCCGCGCGGTGGCATCCCACCGCTGCGCCGGTGGATCCTCCTGGCGCAACTCGGCCAGCAGAGCAGTGATGGCGTCGAGAATCCGGTCGGTGGCGGCGTCGAGGGTGGCACGCGTGATGGGCTTGCCGTCGAACTCGCTGAGATCCACCGGCTCTCCGACCAGCACCCGGGAAGTCTTCCGCGGGAACAGGTAGAAGCGCTTCGCGTAGGGCGGGAAGACTTCCTGCGCACCCCAGTGGGCCATGGGCACCACCGGCGCCTTCGTCTGCAGGGCAAGCCGCGCTGCTCCCGTGTGCCCCTTCATGGGCCACAGGGCGGGATCACGGGTCAGCGTCCCCTCGGGGTAGATGATGATGCCGCCTCCGCTCGCAATGGCGGCGCGGGCCGCCTCGAGCGACCTGTTGGCGCCCGCCGTCGTCCGCTCTACCGGCACCTGCCCGATGATGCGCAGCAGGGAGCCCATCACCGGCACCTTGAAGAGCGACGCCTTGGCGAGGAAGTGCGGCATGACGCGCTGGTTGAAGAGGAAATGCGAAACGATCAGCGGGTCGATCTCCGTGACGTGGTTCGGACACACGATGAAACCGGAGTCCCGCGGAAGCTTCTCGGTTCCCCGCCACTCCTTGCGCATCATCAGGTTGAGCAGTGGCCGGACAGTGATGCCAAGAATGCTGAAAGTAACCCGCGAAGCAGCTGAATCGGTCATGACTGCAAACGTACCCTAGGACATTGCCGCGGCCACAGCCGGGGCATCCTCCGTCAGGTCGAAGTCGGCTCCGAGACCCTCCAGCTTGTCCTGGAAGCGCTCGTAGCCCCGGTTGATCAGTTCGATCCCGGTGACCCGGGACGTTCCCCTCGCCGCAAGTGCGGCGATGAGGTGGCTGAAGCCGCCGCGGAGGTCGGGGATGTCGATGTCGGCGCCATGCAATTGCACCGGCCCCGAGATGACGGCGGAGTGGAGGAAATTGCGCTGTCCGAACCGGCAGGGGACGCTGCCGAGGCACTCGCGGTGCACTTGGATGTTCGCACCCATACGGATGAGCGCTTCCGTGAATCCGAAGCGGTTCTCGTACACGGTTTCATGCACGATCGACACGCCCGCCGCCTGGGTGAGTGCGACGACGAGGGGCTGCTGCCAGTCCGTCATGAACCCGGGGTGCACATCGGTCTCGAGGACCAGCGGCTTCAGCGGCCCGCCCGGGTGATAGAAGCGGATGCCGTCGTCGTCGACGTCGAAAGCTCCACCGATTTTCCGATACGTGTTGAGGAACGCGGTGAGGTCGAGCTGGCGCGCACCCTCCACATAGATGTCACCCTTGGTGACCAGGGCCGCCGACGCCCATGACGCTGTCTCGTTGCGGTCCGAGATGGCCTTGTGGTTGTAGCCGGTCAGTTCGCGAACGCCCTCGATGCGGATCACGCGGTCCGTCTGGACCGTGATGATGGCCCCCATCTTCTGGAGTACCGCGATGAGGTCCATGATCTCGGGCTCGACGGCGGCACCCGAGAGTTCGGTGATGCCCTCCGCGCGGATTGCCGTCAGGAGGACCTGCTCGGTAGCTCCGACGCTGGGGTAGGGAAGGTGGACCTTGGCGCCGTGGAGGCCCTTGGGGGCGGAAATCGAGATTCCGCCGGGACGCTTGTCCACCACCGCACCGAAGTTGCGCAGCACCTCGAGGTGGTAGTCGATGGGCCGGTCGCCGATCTTGCAGCCGCCCAGATCCGGGATGAAGGCTTCACCGATACTGTGCATCAGGGGGCCGCACAGCAGGATGGGGATGCGGGAGTCCCCGGCATGGGCGTCGATGTCCTTCGACTGCGCCATCTTGGCGTCGCGTGGATCCATGGTGAGGTCTCCCGTCACCGGATCCTTCGTCACCTCCACGCCGTGCAGCTTCAGCAGGCTCGTGACGACGTCGACGTCCTTGATCTCCGGCACGTTGCGGAGCACCGACGGCGTATTGCCGAGCAGTGAGGCGACCATCGCTTTCGGCACCAGGTTCTTGGCACCCCGAACGGAGACCTTTCCTGTCAGTGGCACTCCACCGCGGATTGTCAGAACGCTACCCATCAATACCTATTCCTCATGCTTTAGAAGTCCCCAGAGCGCACGGATGCTCATCCAAGCATAGGAGCATACAGGCAACAACAGAAATACGCGGGCACCGGTCCCGGTCCTCGCATACCTTCAAGAACCGCCCTGTGCGGGCAGGAATTCCCGATGCAATGAGGATCACACGCCTGGACGCCCGGTTTCCGCGGAGACGTCAGCTCTGCAGGAGTGCGGGCAGGGTGGTCGGCTTGTAGGAGGGCCGCTTCGCCTCGAATGCGGTGACGTCCTCCTCGTGGCGCAGCGTCAGGCCGATGTCGTCGAGGCCCTCAAGCAGTCGCCAGCGCGTGTAGTCATCGATCTGGAAGGGAGCCGTGACGCTTCCGCACACCGCGGTCCGTGCCTGGAGGTCGACGGTCACCTCGGCACCCGGTTCGTTGTCGAGGACCTTCCAGATCAGCTCGATGTCGTCCTGCGCGAGCTGGGCGGCGACGAGTCCCTGCTTGCCTGAATTGCCGCGGAAGATGTCCGCGAACCGGGAGGACAGCACAGCCTTGAAGCCGAAGTCCTTGAGCGCCCAGACGGCGTGCTCACGGGAGGAGCCGGTGCCGAAATCGGGGCCCGCAACCAGCACGGAGCCGCGGGTGTACGGTTCGCGGTTCAGGATGAAGTTCTCGTCCTTGCGCCAGGCCGCGAAGAGCGCATCCTCGAAGCCGGTGCGCGTGATCCGCTTGAGGTAGACGGCCGGAATGATCTGGTCCGTGTCCACGTTGCTCTGACGCAGCGGAACGCCGATTCCGGTGTGGGTGGTGATCTTTTCCATGTCGATCCCCTATACAGCGGTGGTTGCAGTGGTGGAGGGCTGGAGTGCCCCGAGTGGGGGTACCGGGTCAAGGTCCGACGGCGAACTCAGGGTGCCGCGGACCGCCGTGGCGGCAGCCACGACGGGTGAGACGAGGTGGGTGCGACCGCCCTTGCCCTGGCGTCCCTCGAAGTTGCGGTTGGACGTCGAGGCACACCGCTCCCCTGGCGCGAGCTGGTCCGGATTCATGCCGAGGCACATGGAGCAGCCGGCAAAGCGCCATTCCGCGCCGAAGTCCTTGAACACCTGGTCGAGGCCCTCGGCTTCGGCCTCGAGGCGCACGCGTGCGGAGCCGGGGACCACCATCATCCGGATCGCGGGGTCCTTCTCCCGGCCACGGATGATGTCCGCGGCGATCCTCAGGTCCTCGATGCGACTGTTGGTGCAGGAGCCGAGGAACACCGTGTCGACGCGGATGTCCTTCATGGGAGTACGGGGCACCAGCGCCATGTACTCGAGCGCACGCTCGCAGGCTGCGCGGTCGTTCTCGTCGGCGAAATCCTCCGGGGCGGGAACCGACTGCGAGAGCGACACGCCCTGACCGGGGTTGGTACCCCAGGTCACGAAGGGCTCGAGGTCGTCGGCATCGAGGAACACCTCGGCGTCGAAGACGGCGTCGTCGTCGGTCCGCAGTTCCCGCCAGTCGGCGACTGCGGCATCCCAGTCAGCACCCTGCGGCGCGTGCGGGCGGTCCTTGAGGTAGTCGAACGTGATGTCGTCGGGGGCCACCATGCCGGCCCGGGCACCGGCCTCGATCGACATGTTGCAGATGGTCATGCGGGCTTCCATCGACAGCGAGCGGATGGCGGAACCGCGGAATTCGAGCACGTACCCCTGGCCGCCGCCCGTCCCGATCTTCGCGATGATCGCGAGGATGATGTCCTTGGAGGTGACGCCCGGCTTCAGGGTGCCCTCCACGGTGATGCCCATGGTCCGAAAGCGCCTGAGGGACAGCGTCTGGGTGGCCATTACATGCTCCACCTCGGAGGTACCGATGCCGATGGCGAGCGCTCCGAAGGCGCCATGGGTGGACGTGTGCGAGTCGCCGCAGACCACGGTGAGTCCGGGCTGCGTGAGGCCGAGCTGCGGGCCGATGATGTGCACGATGCCCTGCTCTGCGTCTCCCAGCGAGTGCAGCCTCACGCCGAACTCGCGGCAGTTGGTACGCAGGGTCTCGATCTGCGTGCGGCTCGTGAGGTCCGCGATGGGCTTGTCGATGTCCAGCGTGGGGGTGTTGTGGTCCTCCGTCGCAATGGTGAGGTCCGGCCTGCGCAGTGGGCGGCCGGCAAGCCGCAATCCCTCGAACGCCTGGGGGGACGTGACCTCGTGGACGAGGTGCAGGTCGATGTAGAGGAGGTCGGGCTGCGCCTCGGAACCGACTACTTCGCCCTTTCGGACGACGTGCGAGTCCCAGACCTTCTCAGCAAGTGTTTTTCCCATGTGCTTTCCTCCGCCGCTCTCCCTGGCTCGCCAAGGCTTCTCCATAACTGAACCAGCGCGACCCCAGGTCCGCCAATCCGAGGACTTGCGTCTCAGATAATGAGACGGCAATATCATCTTATGGACAATTCTAGCGGTGTCGGGGTCATTGATAAAGCGGCAATGGTGCTCGACGCACTTGAGGCCGGCCCCACCACGCTGGCCCAACTCGTCTCCTCGACAGGTCTGGCCCGTCCCACGGTGCACCGGTTGGCCCTGGCCCTGGTCCATCACCGGCTGGTGGGGCGGGACATGCAGGGCCGCTTCGTCCTGGGGAGCCGCCTCGTGGAACTCGCCTCCGCCGCCGGGGAGGACCGGCTCATCGCCTCCGCCGGCCCGGTGCTGCTCAACCTTCGGGATGCGACCGGCGAAAGCGCCCAACTATTTCGACGGCAGGGCGACTGGCGGGTCTGTGTCGCCTCCGCCGAACGGCCCGTTGGGCTCCGCGACACCATCCCCGTCGGTACGCAGCTGTCCATGAAAGCCGGTTCCGCCGCCCAGTGTCTGCTCGCCTGGGAGGATCACGACCGCCTGCTCATGGGACTCCAGAACGCGCGTTTCACCCCGACGGTCCTTGCCGGAGTACGACGCCGGGGGTGGGCTCAGAGCCTGGGTGAACGCGAAGCCGGCGTCGCCTCGGTATCGGCGCCGGTCCGCGGTCCGTCCGGCCGGGTCATCGCCGCGGTGTCGATTTCCGGACCCATGGAGCGCCTCACGCGCCAGCCCGGCCGCATCCACGCAGAAGTGGTGGCTGACGCGGCCCGGCAGCTCACCATGGCCGTCGGCAAAGGTACTGAGAGCACGGCACCGTAGCGTGAACAGGCCCGACGGCGACGGCGATGCCTGCGACTACGCCGTCTTCCTGCGAGGCGTCAACGTTGCCGGAATCCCGATGAGAATGGCGGAGGTGAGACGTGAGCTCGCCGTGCTTCCGGTCAGCAATGTAAGAACGCTGCTGGCTTCGGGAAATGTGGTGCTGCAGAGCACCCTGAAGGCCGCGGAGCTGAAGTTCCAGGTGGAGGAACGCCTCGCAGCCGCGTTCGGCTACGACGCCTGGGTGGTGGTGATCGACCGCGAGCGCCTCGGGCGACTTATCGACGCGTGCCCGTATCCCGCCGACGATGCAGAAATGCAGTCATATGCCACCCTGTTCTCCGACGCGGAAGCGCTGCTGGCCTGGACGGCCGAGGCAGAAGCGGCGGGTGCCGACGCCGTCGTCCTCGGTACTGAGGCGGTGGCCTGGCAGGCACCCGTGGGCGGAACCCTCGACAGCCCGGCGGGCAGGCTTGCGCTGGGACGCAAGTACAAACCGGACTGCACCACGCGGAACCTGCGGACGCTGCAGAGAGTCCGGTGGTTCTGACATCCCGGCGAGGATGCACGCTCCGGAAGAGGTATGACGGGACCGTCCCCGGCGCGTCGGTGCAGGCGATTGGTTGCCGCGATGGCCGGAGCACTCGATGCGCTGCAGGCGCGTTGTGGCACTGACCGGCGGAGGAACCGGCAGCAGGATCGGAACAGGGCTGATCGCCCGTCGCCAGCGGTGGACCGGTGGCGAAAAAGCAAGGCTGCACAACCTATCGGTGCTGAGGGCGCAGGGGTGGACTCGGTCTGCGCCCGGGTAGAGGATGGACGTGTCAGACCGTGGCTGCCGACAGGGGCCACGGGCCGGATAGAGGAGGAGATTGACTTATGGCGGACATTGGTGGCATGGCAGACAAAGCCAAGGACTATGCAAAGGACAACCCGGAGAAGGTTGACCAGGGCAAGGATAAGGCGAAAGATGCCCTCGACGGGCAAAAAGACAGCGACCAGAAGTAGGACGATTCCGGCATCGCGAAGCCGGGCTACCCTCCGGGGCGGCCCGGCTCTTCCGTGCCCAGCTTTTCCGTGCCCAGCTTTTCCGTGCCCAGCTTTTCCGTGCCCAGCTTTTCCGTGCGCGAGCGTCCCGTGCCCGAGCTTCCCAGCTGCCGCTGCCTTCCAGGTGCGACTGCCTTCCAGACGCGACTGCCTTCAAACTATGGCTAGGGAAGCCGGCGGTCGTCGGGGTGTGGGATCCGCAGCCAGCGGTAGTCATAACCCTGAAGCTCGAGTTCAAGCACACCCTCGTCGGAGACACGAGGTGTGGTATCGCCCAGCAGGTCAAGAAGGGACAGGCCGCCGATGTCGGCAAGGAGGCGCTCGGAGGATGTCAGATCGAGAGATACCGTCACCGGTTCCGACCCCAGGTTATGCACGAGAATGATCGTGGCGGCTTCCCAGGTGCAGCGGTGGGCCAACACCGAGGGAACCGACTGCTCCAGGATGTCGAACCGACCCCAGCCGAGCTCCGGGCACTCGCGGTAGCGGCGGATCAGCTTGGCCATGAAATTCAGGAGCGATTCCGGGTCGCGCCGGGACCGAGCGGCGTTCACACGTTCCGCCCCGTATTCGCCGGTGATTACCGGTGACACCAGCTCAGCCTCATCAGCTGTGGAGAAGCCCCCGTTCCGCCCGCCGGTCCACTGCATGGGCGTCCGGACCGCCATGCGCCCGTCGGCATCCAGGTCCTCGCCCATCCCGATCTCTTCGCCATAGAACAGCACCGGCGTCCCGGGCAAGGAAAACAGCAGCGAATAAACCATCCGCACGCGCTGCGCATCGCCGTCGAGCATCGGCGGCAGCCGCCGCTTGAGTCCCCTGCCGAAGACCTGCATCCGTTCCTCCGGGCCGAAAGCTGCGAAAACCTCCTGCCGTTCTTCGGCTGAGAGCTTGTCCAGCGTCAGTTCGTCATGGTTCCGGACGAACATCGCCCACTGGTTGTCCGGGTTGATCGCCGGCCTGCTGTCCAATGCTTCCGCCAGGGGTGATGCATCCTGCCTGGCGAGCGACAGGTACATCGCCTGCATGACGATGAAGTCGAACATCATGGTCAGCTCGTCGGCGTTCTCCCCGCCGAGGAATTTGTACTGCTCCTCGTACGGCAGGTTCACCTCGCCGAGGAGGATCGCCTGCCCGTTACGGCGGTTGAGGAACCGCCGCACGTCCTTGAGGAATTCGTGCGGGTCCGGCAGCTCGTCAGCCTGGGTCCCGGTTGTTTCGAGGAAGTAGGGGACGGCGTCCACCCTGAAGCCGTCGACACCCACCTGCAGCCAGAAGCCCATCGCCTTCGCGATTTCATCCCGGACCTTCGGGTTGGCGACGTTGAGGTCGGGCTGATGCTTGTAGAAACGGTGCTGATACCACTCACCGGTGGTTTCCTCCAGGGTCCAGATTGCATCCTCCTGATCCGGGAAGGCGACTTCCTTCGAGGTATCGGGCGGCGTGTCCGAGCGCCAGACATAGAAGTCGCGGTAGGGACTGTCCGTGGATTTGCGCGCCGATTCGAACCACGGGTGGGAATCGGAGGTGTGGTTGACCACGAGGTCGGCGATGATCCGGATACCCCTGTCCTTGGCCGTCCGGAGGAATTCCACCACGTCACCGTGGGTTCCGAGCCGCTCGTCCACGCCGTAGAAATCGGTGATGTCGTAGCCGTCGTCCCGGTCCGGCGTCGGGTAGAAGGGCATCAGCCAGATGCAGGTGACACCGAGCTCGGCCAGGTAGTCCACACGCTGGGCAAGACCTGCGAAGTCGCCCACGCCATCGCCGTCGGAGTCGAAGAAGGTCTCCACGTCGAGGCAGTACACCACAGCATTCTTCCACCACAGATCAGAGGTGTCGGTGATTCTCACGAAGTTCTCCCTTCATGCAGCGGTTCCAGCGGGGTGGTCCTGTCGATCCAGAGGAAGGCGTCGTAGCGGCGGTTGAGCACTGTGGGCACGTAGTTCCCGCGCCGTCCGGGCGTCGGGGTGGTACACGACGCCGATGGCGCGCTGCCCACGGCTGCGGCCGGCCCAGCCGGTCTCGCCGCCGTTGAAGACGAACAGTGATCCGCTGCACCCCTCAGCGGTAAGGCGGCACTCCGGACGCCGGTCGGATCCTTCATGCTTTCCTCCCTCCTTTCCCGGGCTTGGTACTGCCGAACGTGAGCGCACCGGTGAGGAGAGAGCGGACCTCCTCATCGCCCGTCTGCCCGAAGTGCTCATACGCGGCGCCCACCGCACGGAAGTTCTCCGGCTGCCAGGGGCAGACGACGTCGTCGGTCAGGCTCCCCAGCTGCGCCACGGCAGCCGGTGCTCCGACGGGCGCCGCGGCGATGATCCGCTGGGGGGCGAGGTCATGCAGGGCGGCTACTGCCGCGCGCATCGTGGCCCCTGTCGCGAGCCCGTCATCGACCACGATCACGGTGTGGTCCCGGACCACCAGGGGCGGGCGAAGGCCGCGGTACTCCCGTTCACGCCGAGCCAGTTCGGTGGTTTCCCGGGACAGCGTTTCGTCGAACAATCGGTGCCCGTCCTTCAGTCGATCGAGTTCCATCATGAGGTCCTGGTTCTGCACCAGCTTCGTGGTTCCGGCGGCCGAAGCCAGTGCCGCCATGGCGGTTTCCGGGTGGCCCGGAAATCCGAGCTTGCGCACCACCACTACATCCAGCGGAGCTTCAAGCGCGTGCGACACCTCCGCTGCCACCGGAACACCGCCGCGGGGAAGACCGAGGACAAGGGTGCTTTCGGACTTCCACGCGTCGAGGAAACCTGCCAGTTCCCTTCCTGCGTCCCGCCGGTCGAAAAATCGGTATCCCATGCCTGCCACCCCGGAGAGGAAATGTAAGCCTGGTTGCCTATCATCGTCCGAAGCAGCTCGAAAAGTAACCCCCGGGCCTCCCTCTGGACCTGGGCCCTGCTTCCCTGGCGATACCGGCCGCGGGTCGTTCCGGGGCTTGTCAACCCCTGTCGACCCGCCCGCGGAGGCCATACCCTTGGATCATGAACCGGCCGGTACCCCCGTTTGCACGGAGCCATCGACTACGGATTTCTGGGCACGAACATCGTGGGGCCGAAAGTGCTGAAACTCAGCCACGCAGCGTTGGTCCTGCACGTCAACCTCACCAGCTGGGCCGGGAGAACACCGGGGTGCTCGGTGCGTCGGCGTTGAGAGGATGACCGCCTCCCTCGAACGGCGGCTCCGCACCGCGGTCCTGGTGGTGGCCGCACTCAACCTCGCCTACTTCTTCGTCGAGGTTTCGGTTGCCCTATCGATCGGCTCCGTCGCCCTGTTCGCCGACAGCGTCGACTTCCTCGAGGATACGGCCATCAACCTGCTGATCTTCGTAGCCCTGGGGTGGTCCCTTCGTCGACAGGCACTGGCAGGTAAGGCGATGGCTCTCGTGATCCTGGTTCCCGCAGCGGCCGCGGCATGGCAGGCGTTCATCAAGTTCGCCGATCCGGAACCACCGGATCCGGCTGCGTTGATCATCACGGCCGGGGGAGCCGTCGTCGTGAATCTCACGTGTTCCTTCCTGCTGGCGCGCTTCCGCCACTCCAACAGCTCAATGGCGAGGGCGGCGTTCCTCTCCGCCCGTAACGACGTCCTCGTCAATGTCGCGATCATCGCCATGGGCATCCTCACGGCCTGGACGGTCTCAGGGTGGCCGGATCTCCTCCTGGGGCTCATCATCGTCGTCCTGAACGTCAGTGCCGCCAAGGAGGTGTGGGATACCGCTGGAGAAGAGCAGCTCGCGGCCAAGGTCCTTGCCGGTGAGGAGATCGGCTAAATTCGGAACAAGGAAGTTCGCGCTGAGGAATCGGCCCTCGTCGAGACAAACCACTTTTGAAGGACACCCGCCATGCGCCTGATCGCCAACAATTGCTACCAGCTCGAGCACTCGAAGGGCGCCAACGGCTATGTCGTCTCCGGACGCGCCGGAGCTGCCGTCATCGACCCCGGGATCTCCTCCGGCTACGACGCCGTCCTGAAGGAGTTGCGCGATTCCGAAGCCCGCGTCGGCCGGGTCACCGACATCGCGCTCACCCACTACGACTTCGACCATGCCCAGGCCGTCGCCCGCCTGCAGCAGGAACTCGGTGCACGGGTATGGCTGGGCGGAGCCGACGCCGCGATCCTCCGGGGGGACCAGGCGCCGCCGACCGCCGTGCGGCGCCTGATGCAGCGGTTCACTTCGATCCCCTATCCGGACCAGCTGGAGGAACTCGACGGTACGGGCACGATCTTCGAGGGGCTCGACTACTTCCCCACTCCCGGCCACACTCCGGGGCACTTCGCCTTCCAGTGGAACACCGTCCTCTTCACCGGTGATTCCGTCACCGTCCGCAAGGACGGCACGCTGCGCCAGTTCGTTCTCCGGCCGGTCATCAGTGACAGGGCTGTTGCCGGGAGGACCGAGCAGCTTCTCCGCGAGCGGATCTCCAGCCAGGGCATCGAGTGGGTCTGCGCCGGACACAACCGTCCTACGCGTACCAATCAGGCGGCCTAGCGATCGCTAAGCGATGATCCGACGCCACGACCCGAGCGGTGCTGCCCTCCTAGGATTGGCGCGTGGCTGCCGCAACTGCCGCCCGGAAGGCGTTGTACCGGGAGATCTCGACGGCGACGGGTTCCACCACCGTGTCCACTGCCACCTGCGTGACTGACGCGCTGAGCCGACGTCGTGCCCTTCGTCCCCGCAGCATTGCCCCGAACCGGGCGAGAACAGCGGAAAGTACCGCGAGCAGGATGCCTGCCCCGGCACCGGCGACAATCAACAGTGTGGGTACCGGGAAACCTTCCACGCGGGGTGTCTGGGGCAACTGCAGTTGAAGGAACCCGCCGAGGGCAAGAAGGCCGAGCCAGGCGGCGCCGGCAACCAGCGCGGCGAAAGCGATCCACTGCAGGGCCCCCGCGACCGGCCACCACCAGGATCGCCGGCCGGTAGCGAGGTCGGTGCCCGCAACAGCCTGGTCGAGGCCATCCATCAGGCCCGGCACCGAGCTCCTCGCGGCATTCCGGATGGAACTGCGCCAGGGCTCGACGGCGGAACCCGCGGCAGTGTCGGCATAGGTGCGGAGTGCGCGGTCCACCTTGGCGCGCTGGGCCGGTTCTCCGGTGGGCAGCGAGGTACGGAGCAGTATCGGGTCAAGGTCCCTGCGGCGGAGGTTCAACCGTCGCAGCGGGTCGGGACGCAGGGCACCCAGCCACCGGGTCACCGGCCAGCCTGTGGCGGCGTGGGCATCGCGCCGGTGGGAAGCGACGACGGCGTCGACCACCGCCCCCACCCCTGCCGCATCGGTCAGGCCCTCAGCGAGACCGGCTCGTGCTGACGCTCCTGGAAGAGCCAGGTCACCCAGGCCCGTGAACTCCACGAGTTCGGCCGCCGCAGCCGCGACGTCGGCGGCGAGGCGCTCATTGAACACACCTTTACGGGTGACGATGGTCCGGACGGCAGCAGTGAGGGCACCGAGACCCGCACCGGTTCGCGCCGAGACCGGGAAGACGGAGACCCTACCGAGTCCTTCGGCGGCGAGAATGCCGGACAACGACGCCGTCACCTCGGCCAGGCCGGTCTGATCGAGACGGTCCGACTGGTTGAGAGCCACCAGGGTAACTGCCTCATGGGAAGCCAGGGGCGCGAGGAACCCCTGGTGCAGCGCCGCATCGGCGTACTTCTGGGGATCGACCACCCACAGGAGCACGTCCACCTGACCTGCCATGCGCTCCACGACCAGGCGGTGCGCGCTCGCCGTCGAATCGAAATCGGGCAGATCGAGCAGGATCAATCCGGCTCCGCCGGACAGGGCGGAGGCCACCGGCATGTCGTGGCGCTCCTCCACCGAGAGCCAGTCCAGCAGCTCCGCGCTCCCGGCCGGACCCCAGACAAGCGCCAGCGGCGAGGACGTCGTGGGACGCCGTGCCGCCACCCGGGCGAGGCTGGTTCCGCTGAGCGCGTTGATCAGGGAGGACTTCCCGCTCCCGGTCGGGCCGAACACGCCGACGACGGTGTGATCGGCTGACAGCGAGCGCCGGCTTCCTGCGCGGTCGAGGACGCCCTGGAGTTTCTCGAGCCGGGCATCGTCAAGGCGTGCTGCAGCCAGCTTCCGGGCTGAGTCGAGGGCTTCGAGCTGTAGCTGGAGGGTGCTGCGATGCTCGGCATTCCGGGAACGGTTCACTGGGGCTTGACCGCTTCCGTACCGGCGGCATGTCCTTTGCCGTCGTCGGCATCGGAGCCCTTGGCCAGCTGCAGCGTTCCCAGCGTCCGGGCGTAGCCGCGCAGCACGTCGGGCGGGGTCTGCCCGGCGAGCGGCAGGAGCAGCGCTTCGAATTTCGCCTGCTCGGCGTGCAGAAGTTTCTCACACCGGCGTCGCAGGTTGTCCTTGGCGGTGCGCGCGAGCCGCCGGACCGCGTCGTCGCCGAAAACCGCCTCGAGGAGCTTCTGGCCCACCACTGCTGATCCTCCGGCGATTCCGACCTCGCCCCCGGTAAGTCCGCCAGTGGAGGCGAAGACCACAACCATGAGGGCAACGGCCACTCCATTGACGCCGAAGGAAAGCATGCGCGCTGCGAACCTCTTGCTGCTGCCCTCGGACCGCACCAGTTCGAGCAGGTCCTGCTGCCACTCCCTCACCTCTGCGGCGGCGCGGGCCGAGAATTCGCTGCTGCTGTGCGGCGCATGTCCGGCGAGGAGCGTCCGGCCGGCGTCGTCGGCCCGCCATCGTGCCTCGATGGCCTCCGTTGCCTTCGCCGTCTCCTCGACGATGACCGAATGGAGTCCGCTTTCGATGGCTGCGGCGACCGTCTGCGCCGGGGCGGGTTTGCCGGTGAAGAACGATCCCGCTTTGTCCCGCAGGCGGCCGATCCTCGTCTCGACCCCGCGCATGAATTCGCCGGTGCCGACGAAGTCCTGCCAGCGCGCGAGCACTTCGCCGCGCAGCAGCGTTCCGTCCTCGGTCGACTTGAGGATCGCGGAGAGCGCGGTGTCGAAAGCTGCCGTGGCGGCGTTCCGCAGGTCCGCTCCCGCGGCCTGCTCGGCACCGGCAGCATCGGCCACCTCGCCGATCCGGGTTCCGAGAGCCCGGACAGCTCCGGTGAGGGTACGCCGTCCGATGTCCCTGCGGCCCTCGGCGTCGGCGGCCAGATCCTGGAGCCATCGTCGCACGGGCTCGACGGGTTCGGGAGGCAGCATGCCCGCGGAATCGAGCGGTACCTCCGGTATCACGAAGATGGGCGCGTGCCCCAGTTCCTTCGCGGCAAGCAGCGCCAGCAGGTCTTCCCGGACTTCTTCCTCCACGCCGCTCGGGACACGGTCCAGGACGACGGCGAGCAGAATGTCCCGCTGCGCCGCTTCGGCAAGGAGCTTCCACGGCACGGCGTCCGCGTAGCGGTTCGCCGTGGTGACGAACAGCCACAGGTCTGCGGCAGCGAGCAACTGGCCTGCGAGCCGCCGGTTCTCATCGGCGATCGAATCCACATCCGGGGCATCGAGGATCGCCAGCCCTGGTGGAACCGACGCATCCGCCTGCAACAGGAGGGTTGCCGTGGATCCCGGTAGAGCGCCCTGCCCGGGCGGGCGTCCCGGCTTTTCACCCGGCAGGTACTGACGTTTCCCGCCGGGTGGGCGCCCAGCCGGCGGGGCGGGTCGGGGCGCGGGTCGTGTCTGCCCGGTTGCGTGGACGCGGGTCAGGGAAGGCAGCACCCGCTGGGTGGAGAACCATCCGGCATCAAGCGGGTGGTGCAGCAGGATCGGCTGGCGCGTGGTGGGGCGGACAGCGCCCGAGCGGGTCACGGGCCTGCCCACGAGCGCGTTGACGAGCGTCGACTTCCCCGCTCCGGTCGATCCCCCGACCACAGCGAGCAGCGGGGCGTCGACGTCGGCGAGGCGCGGCAGGATGTAGTCGTCCAGCTGTGCGGCAGCGGCGGCGACGGCAGCCCGCGCCTCGGAGGATCCGCTCAGCGCCAGGGGGAAGGTGGTGTGCGCAAGTGCGTTCCGTACCTCTTCGAGGAACGCCGGCAGCCCGGGCAGCCCGGGCGGCCCGGGCAGTTCGGCGGGAGAAAGGGCGGCGCTCATTTTTCCATTGTGCCAGCAGAGGCGGCGCCTCCCGTGACTGCAACTGATGGCTACCCAAGTTGATGTCCGCCGAAACGACGAAAGGCGCCCCGGACGATTGTCCTGAGCGCCTTCTTCGTGTCCTGCATCAGGACGTTGGTGACCCCAGCGGGATTCGAACCCGCGTTACCGCCGTGAGAGGGCAGCGTACTAGGCCGCTATACGATGGGGCCAGTACTGTTTCCTGCTGTTTTTACTACTGTTTTTTCCTGTTTTTACTCGGCCATGCTGTGCAGTTCCCTGCGCTGGGGTACCAGGACTCGAACCTAGAATGTTGGTACCAGAAACCAGTGTGTTGCCAATTACACCATACCCCAATAGCACTTTTCGAAGCCCTCGACCTGCAGGATTCCGACCGCGTAACCGCTGCGCGCCGAGAAACAACTTTACCGGACAGGTGGCAGGAACTGCAAAACGGCACTCAGGGTGCTGATCCGACGCTGCGGGGCATTCTCCATCTCGAGGCCGGCCCGGTCGAGCCACACACCGACCAGCCCTGCGGCGTCAGCCCCATGCGCGTCGACAACCGGGTTGTCCCCGACATAGAGGGTGCGTGCGGGCGGAGTACCCAGCAGCCGGACGCCCTCCAGGAAGATCGCCGGGTCCGGTTTGGCCACGTCCAGAGCGTCGATGCCGACCAGTATCCGAATGCGGGAAAGTCCCGCCCGGTCCAGCTTCGCCCGCTGGTAGTCATGAACGTTGTTGCTGATCACGCCGTACGGGATGCCCCGCTCGTCGAGCGCATCCAGCAGGGGGACGACGTCGTCGTAGGCCTTGAAGTGGCGCGGCAGGGTGGACTCGTACGCCCGATTCCAACCTGCCGCGGCCTCGGCATCGAAGGGCACCGAGGTGAACCCTGCCCGCGCGTGGGCCGCGCGCCGAATCCGCTGCTCGATGAAGGTAGCACTCCCCTGCAGGAAGCTGTCGTAGTGACGTTCCGGGTCACGCGCATACAGCCGCTTGTATTCGATCCAGTCGTCATCGCTGAGGTGGCTCAACCCTTCATCGGCGATCTCGTGAAGCGTGACTCCCATCGCGCCTTCGAGGTCCACGAGGGTGTCATCGATGTCGAAGAGGACGCCCAGCGGATAATCGTTCGTGATCGGCTCCATAGGTTCCACCACCGCTCCTACTCGCCGGACGCGGCGCGGAAGGCCCGGATGCGCGCGAGGGAGGACTCCCTCCCGAGGATCACCATCGACTCGAAGAGCGGCGGCGAGATCCGCCGTCCCGAGATTGCTGTGCGGACGGGGCCGAAGGCGAGCCGCGGCTTGAGGCCGAGCCCGTCGACGAGCGCCTCTCGGAGTGCAGTCTGGATGGACTCGGCATCCCAGCCGGCGAGGCTTTCGAGCGCTTCCAGAGCACGGTCAAGCACCTCGCCGAGATTGGCGGGCAGGCCCTTCCGGGCGTCATCGGCGATGTCGATGGCATCGTCGTGCTTGAAGAGGAAGCCGAGCATCTCAGGCGCCTCACCGAGCAGGGTGATGCGCTCCTGGATCAGGGGTGCGGCCTCCGCGATGATCGCGGCCTCGCGGGGGTCCAGCGGATCCCCCACGAGTCCGGCGGCCACGAGGTAAGGAACGAGGCGAGTACGGAAGTCCGCCGGGTCGAGGAGCCGCACGTGGGTGCCATTGATGGCTTCGGCCTTCTTCAGGTCGAAGCGGGCCGGGTTCCCGAGGACGTCAGCGATGTCGAACTTCTCCACCAGCTCGTCCACCGTGAAGATGTCCTCGTCGGCGGACAGGCTCCAGCCGAGGAGGGAGAGGTAATTGAGCAGGCCTTCCCGAATGAACCCGCGCTCACGGTGGAGGAAGAGATTCGACTCGGGGTCCCGCTTCGAAAGCTTCTTGCTCCCCTGACCCAGAACATAGGGGAGGTGCCCGAAGAGCGGCATGTAACGGGCCACGCCGATGTCGATCAGCGCGCGGTAGAGAGCCACCTGCCGTGGGGTGGAGGACAGCAGATCCTCCCCCCGCAGGATGTGGGTGATGCCCATGAGGGCATCGTCCACGGGGTTGACCAGCGTATAGAGGGGTGCGCCGTTGGCGCGGACGACGGCGAAATCGGGCACGCTTCCGGCACGGAAGGTGATCTCGCCGCGAACCAGGTCGGTGAAGGTGATGTCCTCGTCCGGCATGCGCAGCCGAAGGACGGGCTCGCGTCCCGCACTGCGCAGCGCCGAGCGTTGCTCAGGGGTGACGTCCCGGTCGAAGTTGTCGTAGCCGAGCTTCACGTCACGGTCGGCAGCACGGTGGCGCTCCTCGACCTCTTCTGGAGTAGAGAACGACTCGTACAGGTGGCCCGCCTCGACCAATCGGGCGATGACGTCCGAGTACAGCTCGCCGCGCTGCGACTGGCGGTACGGCGCGTGGGGTCCGCCGACCTCCACTCCCTCGTCCCAGTCGATGCCGAGCCACCGCATCGCTTCGAGCAGCTGCCCGTAGCTCTCCTCGCTGTCACGCAGTGCGTCCGTGTCCTCGATCCGGAAGATCAGCTTCCCGCCCGTATGCCGCGCGTAGGCCCAGTTGAAAAGGGCGGTGCGGATCAGGCCCACATGGGGAGTTCCCGTCGGCGACGGGCAAAAACGCACGCGAACGGGAGTGGAAGCGGTGACAGTGGGGAGCTCAGCTGCAGTAGTCATGATGACGCAAGTCTAGTAGCCGGCCGCTGGGCGGATTGCAGGGACGGACCCTACGTTCAGCGCCGGACAGGGTTGGAAAGCCTGCCGATTCCCTCGATGTCGACGTCGAAACGCTGGCCGTCGGTGATCAGGCCGACACCCGCCGGCGTCCCGGTGAGGATGATGTCGCCCGGCAGCAGCGTGAATGCCTGGGATACGTAGGTCACGAGTTCACGCGCGCCCCAGATCATGTCACTCGTCGAGCCGTCCTGGCGAAGCTCACCGTCGAGGCTTCCCCGGATGCTGAGGTTCTCGGGATCGAGGTCGGTCTCGATCCACGGCCCGAGGGGGCAAGACGTGTCGAACCCCTTGGCGCGTGCCCACTGGTTGTCGGTTTTCTGGACGTCACGCGCCGTGAGGTCATTGGCGCAGGTATACCCGAAGACGACATCGTCAACGCGCTCGAGCGGAACGTCCTTGCAGATGCGGCCGATGACCACTGCCAGTTCGGCCTCGTACGAGATCTGGTCAGAGAAGGACGGAAGCATCACCGGGTCGCCCGGGCCGACGACGGAGGTGTTCGGTTTGAGGAACATCAGCGGAGCCGCCGGGGTCGCCGAGCCCATTTCACTGGCGTGATCGGCGTAATTGAGTCCGATACCCACCACCTTGCTGCGCGGAATCACTGGTGCGAGGAGCCTCACGTCCTCCAGCGCATGGCGCGCGCCGGTCAGCTGGACGCCGGCGTAGAACGGATCACCGTTGATCACCGCCACTTCTTCGCTTCCGCTGGGTCCCTCGACCACGCCGAACATGGGATCGTCATCCACTACAAAACGTGCAATTCGCATGGGCCAAGGCTACAGGTCACAGCACCCCGGGCATGGGTTCACCGCAGTGGCGGCTCACTGCTGCGGCTGCAGGCACGCAGTCCGGTTGGCGCGCAGCGGCTCACTGACTGCTACGGAGTTCACCGCTGCGGCTAGCACGCACCTGCTCACTGCTACGCAGTTCACCGCTTCGTCGGCAGGCACGCACCTGCTGGCACGTCGGAGCTCACTGCAGCGCGGGCAGAGCAGACTCGGCATCTACCGGACTCCGCGCCGCCGGGCCGCGCCGGGCTGCGCCGGGCCGCGCTGGGAATTCAAGGCACACAAAAGCCGCGGACCTTCCTCCCCAGAAGGTGTAGGTCCGCGGCCTAGGTGGTGCTGGCTGTACTGCTGGATGTACTAGGATCAGACGGCGGCGTTGCGGCCACAGTGTATGAAACCTAGTGAGGCCAGCGGTTGACGTCGGTGCTCGAAACCGTGGGCGACGTGGTCTTGGTAGTGGACGTCGTGGTCTTGGTCGAGGATTTTTCGCCGGCAAATGCCGCGGATCCTCCACCGGCTACGAGCAGGGCAGTCAACATTACTGTTGCGGCAATTTTCTTCATGGCATTGATCCTTGGGCTTGACGGGAGACCTTAGTTTTTCCTTCTCGCGGATGCGATTAGCTTGACAGTATACGAAACCCCCGCGTTCACACCAGTAACTCCAGCAACTCTCTCAACTTTCCAATACATTTACTTTGAATTGCCTTAGACTTGGGCCCGGCAAGCAGGGAATTAGCCCCAACAGCACCTGTAGCAACACGGTGCACTGCGATAGGGAGGTGGCAATGGCTCCGCATAATGAACCAGGTGAGCGCGTGCTTCTCGAGTTAAGCGCCCGAGATTCCTGGAACCAGCGGGATTACGACAAAGCTCGCCGCACGGCCCACGAGGCAGCAGTACTTGCCCTTGATCTCGGTGACGCTTCCGCTTGGTGGAACATGAAGTTCCTTCAAGCTGAGTGCCTACGCAAGCTAGGTCTTATGAGGGAGTCCGCGGAGGTCTCACAAGAGCTTGAGAACCATCCCCTCACGGTCCAGTCAACCGCGCATGCGGCACGGGTCTTCACCATTCTGTCTTTGGCGCTCCAGGGTTGCGGTGACTTGCCCGAAGCCATACTGGCGGCAAGAAAAGCGGCCGCTAATGCGGCCCTGGCTCTAGACCAGCAGGATTATCAAATCAAGGCACAGGACACTTTAATCGCTGCGCTCGCCGACAGCGACCAGCTCGACGATGCATGGGTGGAATGCCTCACGCTGGCTGCGCTCCTGCAAGGAAACCCGAGCTCACAAAGCGCAGGCATGAGCTACTGGGCCATCGGCAATGTCGCCTTCCTCATGAACCAGCCCGAGGAGGGCACCAAGTACCACCGCCTTGCTGCTGAAAACCTGTCCCCCACGAACGATCTTGAACTGTGGGCCAAATTCAACCGGGCGTCCGCCGAGATCCGCCTCGCCGCCGGCGTCGTCCAGCCCGAAACCCTCGAATGCATCGACCGCGCCGAACTGGCCGTCTCGATAGTGGGGGGCAGCGAGCGCGACAGGATCGAACTGGCGCTGACCAGGGCTCACTGGCTCGTGCTCACCGGCCAGTTCGATGCGGCGGCCGAACGCCTCAAGTTCGTCATCAGCAAGGACAAGCTGCTCGCCACCCACACTGCTGCCGAAGCGCACCTGCTCCTCGGGCGGGCGCTGAAGGCGAAGAGGGATGATCCCGAAGCGGCTGTGCAGAACCTCGAGACGAGCGAACACCTGTTCAGTCAGGCCGGCGCCCCGAGCAGGGCGGGATCCGCGCGGGAACTGATCGAGGACATCGAGCCCACCCGCTCCTGATCTCCCGCAATCGGGCGAGGAACCAGGTATTCCCTGCCGGCACATCCAACTGCCATCCAGCACGCAGCCGCTTACGAAATATCGTCGTAGGCCCTGGTCGGGGCCGGGTGTTCTCCTATTCCTCCCACCCCGACCAGGGTTCTTCCTTTTCCGGCGTGCTACTTCTGCCCCAGGAGCTCCTCGACTTCCGCACTGCTGAGCTTGTTCCATGGAGAGGCATCCGACCCTTGCTGGGCGGCCTCGGGGCTGTCACTCCTGGACCACCATTTGGCTTCGAACACATCGCCGCCGAGGAGCACCCGCTCACCCTTCAGGTAGGTCTTCTCGGCCTCCCAGGCGGGGTAGGTTCCCGCAGGAGCCGTTACCTTCGGCAGTGGCTTCTCCCCAGGCAGTACCGGTCCCAGCAGGGTCCACGGTGTCTCGGCGGCCTGAAGGACGGGGTTGTCCGGAAGGTCTCCCTGGGTCCAGTACTTGGCAACGTAGACATTGCGGTGCCAGACCACGCGATCGTCCTCGGTGTAGGTGCCGGTTTCGCTCCAGATCGGATAAGGACTCGTAGCGGCGTTGTCCTCGACAGGGCCGGCCGGAGCTTCGGAGGGCGCCGGCGCATCACTCAGCGTGGCGGCACGGCCTTCGAAGCCTTCCCCCAGAACCTGGGCGAACTGCAGCCCGTCCTGGTCGATGCCGCTGCAGCCGTCCGAGACCACGGTGAGATCAGGGTAGTTGTCACTGCAGGTGGCATCCCTGTTGAGTGACCACATCGACATGCGGCCCACGCCCGTGGTGACGGCGAACTTATTGAAAGCGTCCGCTGCATCGAGGTCGAAGATCTCCCCCTTGACATCGTTCTGGCCCACCATGGGGGTCAGGCCGATCTTGCGCCATGCAGCCTGCGGACCGAGTTCAATGCCCGCCCGCTGGTAGAGGATCGACAACTGGCTGTGCGTCGCCTTCGCCGCACTGATCGAAGCGTCGAGCATACTGACGCCTTCCTCCCTGCCCTGGCCGTAATCCATGGTCATCGCATTGACCCCGGCGAGGTCGACGTCGGCGCTGAGGAACTGCGCGACGGCGTCGGTCCCCGCCTCGGTGAGGCCCGACGGGGCCACCGGAAGTGTCAGCCAGACCTTGAGGGGTTTCTCCGCGGCCGCCCGCTCCTGCGAAAGGGCTGCGATCGCCTCAGCCCTCCGCTTCCCTGCTGCGATATCCAGCAGGTTCTCCCCCTCGATGTCCAGGTCGATCATCGAGACCTCGTAGCGGTCGATGACGCGCTCGTAGGCGTCCTTCAGCTTGACCGGGTCCGAGCAGGATGTCGCCAGCTCATCGTTCAGCAGCCCGCCGAAGGAAATGGACACCTCTCCCCCGTTCTGGGCCAGCCGGGCGGTCCTGCGGTCGAGGTCGAGCGCCGACTCGGCCTCATCCAGACTGTAGGCGGCGCCCCAGGAAGGCTCACAGCCGTCGTCGGGGTCCGCGACGATGAACGAGAGCAGCACGTTCTTCCCCTCGTCGGTCACCGGCTTCTCGAAGGGATAGAAGGGCGTAGCGGTGGCATCCACGTAGCCGGCGAAGAAAGCTCCCCCGGCATCGGCGGCGCGGGCATCCTCGAAGCGGTTCAGCCCCAGGAAAGAGCCGGCCACCAGTGCGGACACTGCGCTGAAAAGGACCAGAAGCCGTAGTACGGAAAGCTTTCGGCCTGGAAAACGTTTGGACACAATGCCCCCAGTTGATGCCCGGAAAGGGCGGAAAAAGTAGTGAGACCGGCAGATGAACAGTGCCCGGAAGGGAGCACTTCAGTAATGAGACCCCAAGCAGTCGAAGTAAACAATGATGCTTGATGGATCAATGATACTGTTACTCCGATCACAGATCGGCCATCTCAGCCGATTGTTTCGAAACCGTCCCTTCCGGTCTCACATCGGGACGCTTTTCAGGTTTCGGATCCGTGGTTTCAGGTCAATTGCTGACAAGGCAGCGGTATTGCCGCTGCCGAACTGCTGGGGATGAATATGTCGAATCGAATAGCCCTGCCCTCCACCTCTACTACGCAGGGCGCGCCGGGGGAATCAAGCGGACGACGACGCCAGTGGGGTGCCGAGAAACGATCGGAACCACTTTCGATCGTGCACCCTATTCCGTCCAGCCGGAAGATTGCTCTTGGACGGCTCGGAATAACCGTGACGATCGGGGCCTGGCTGACCTATGTGGTGACGACAATCCTGCGGCAGTTCGCGGAAAACCCCAACGCGGGTTTCCGGTTCGAATTCGAGGCCGTCTCCTACCTCGTTGTCGTCACATTCCTCACCTTTTCCGCCCTGATGTATCTCGTTGCCCGTCAGGGTGCGCTGTACCGGTTCCGCGACCACCGCAGAATTCCACGCGGTGAACTCGATCGGCATTTCGCGGAACACCAGGACGGCATCACTGTCCTGGTTCCCTCCTATGCCGAGGAGCCCCAGGTGGTTCGGGCGACCCTGTGGTCGGCCGCGCTCCAGGAATTCCCCGAGCTGCGGGTGGTGCTGCTGCTGGATGATCCGCCGGAGCCCAGCGACCCCGCCGTTCGCATGCGACTCGACGCCACACGCGCGCTCACCGTCGAGATCGAGGCAAGCCTGCTCGAGCCCGCTGGTGCGGCAATCTCGGCCCTGCAGGGTTTCGAGGAGCGCACGGGCAGCACAGGCAGCAACAGTCCGGACATGCTCGCTGAACTGCAGCACCTCATCCACGCCTACGAGGAAGCTTCGGGATGGCTCGAGGCCATGGCCGGATCGGAGCGCGTCGAGGACCACGTTGACGAGTTCTTCGTCGATCTGGTGATCATGGGCCTTGCCCGCGAACTCCGGCTGACCGTCCTCGCACTCACCGCAGCCCTGGCGCAGCGCGACGCACCGAACGCGCCCCGCATGCGGGAGCTCTACGTCCGGCTCGTCCGGATCTTCAACACCCGCCTCGAAACGTTCGAGCGGAAGCGCTTCGCCTCCCTCTCCCACGAGGCGAACAAGGCCATGAACCTCAACGCCTACATTTCCCTGATGGGCAGCCGCTGGCGCCGTGAAGCCGCCGGCGACGGCGTAGTGCTGCGCGCCGTCGAGCCGGGGCATGAGCACCCTGACGACGTCGTGGTACCCGATTCCACCTACCTGCTGACCCTCGACGCCGACTCCCTGCTCCTTCGGGACTACTGCCTGCGCCTGGTATACCTGCTGGAGTCGCCGGGCAACGAGCGGGTGGCGGTCACACAGACGCCCTACTCGTCCTTCCGCGGGGCACCCACGCGTATTGAACGCGTGGCCGGCGCATCCACCGACATCCAGCACATTCTGCACCAGGGCATGTCCTATTTCGGAGCCACCTTCTGGGTCGGCGCGAACGCCGTGATCCGGAAGGAAGCCATCGAGGACATCGTCGAGGTGGAGAATGTCGGCGGGTTCGAGATCAAGACGTACATCCAGGACCGCACGGTCATCGAGGACACCGAATCGAGCGTCGACCTCGGCACCCATGGCTGGACGCTGATCAACTATCCGGAGCGCCTCAGCTACAGCGCGACGCCTCCCGACTTCGGGTCACTGGTTGTCCAGCGCCGTCGCTGGGCCAACGGCGGGCTGCTGATTCTCCCGAAACTCTGGAACCAGCTCCGACGGCGGCGTCACCAGCGCGAACAAATCCTCTTCCGGGAAGTGCTCCTCCGCGTCAACTACATGGCCTCGATCGCGTGGGCCAGCTTCGGTCTCCTGTTCCTCCTGGCCTATCCCTACGACAGCCGGCTCCTCAGCCCTGTCGTCTTCCTCGCGGCCGCGCCCTACTTCATTGCCATGGGCAGCGACCTGAGGGACTGCGGACACCGGTTTTCCGACATCTTCCGGATCTACGGCTTCAACCTGGTCCTGTTGCCGGTGAACCTGGCCGGTGTCCTGAAGTCCATTCAGCAGGCCTTCACCGGCGAGAAGATTCCGTTCGTTCGGACGCCCAAGGTGAAGGACCGCACTGCGGCCCCTGCTCTCTACGTGATCGTTCCCTATGCGATCGTCCTGTTCTCACTGCTCACCCTCGCCCGGGACGCTGTTGAACAGAACTGGGGGAACGCTGTTTTCGCAGCCCTCAATGCGGTGCTCGCAGCGGGTGCCATTCGGGCCTACATCGGCATCAAGAACTCGGTTGTCGACGTCGGGCTCGGTGTCATGAACTGGCTCTACGTGGCACCTCGCAAGAAGAAGACGGTTGTATCGCCCGTTATCGACAAGACGCCCGAGGAAGCCGACTGGGAGTCGATCCTGTACCACGGCGACCGGCGCCTCAACCGGGACCTCCGCGGAGCCAAGGACCGCCGCCGCCGGATAATGGTCCGGTGATCCCCCTCGGCGCCTCGGCCGTTCCGCGCGAGCAGCTTTCCCGGCCCGGTCCCACCAGCAGGACATCCTCGAATGACAGGACGCGTACGCGTATGCGGAACGAACCATCCGGGGAGGCCCGCACGGCGGAGGGCTGCGATGCGCCTGCCGGAAAACGTCCGGCTCCGGGGGCGACCGCCGACGCCGATGGCATCACCGTTCTGACGCTGCCCGCCGGGGAGCACATCACTCAGGCCGTAGCTGAGCGAAAGGCCACGGAGGCCCGCGAACTGGCCGGCGGCGTGGCGCGGCCGCTGCTCATCGACATCAGCGGCGTGCTGTCGATCGACCGTGCAGCCCGGTCCGTGATGGGAAATGCCAGCATTTCCACCGCGATCGCCCTGCTGGGATCCAGCCCGGTGGACCGGGTGATCGGCAACTTCCTGCTGGGCGGCCGGCCGCCGTCGTGCCCCGTCGAATTCTTCTCCTCGGAGAGCGAGGCGCTTGCGTGGCTCTCGGGATTTCGAAGGTACCCTGAGTCTGATGAGCGCTGACAACAAGGACCCGCGGCTGGCCGTACTCGTGGACAGCATTGTGCGGCTCTCGCGAGGGGAACTCAGCAGCCGTATTGAACCCTCGTCGGCGCGTGACGAGGTGGACGCCGTCATCACCGGGGTCAACCTTCTCGCCGAGGAGCTCGAGCAGGTGTACGACCAGTTCGAGAAAAGGGTGGAGAGCCGCACCGCGATGCTTCGGCAGGCGCACCTCGACCTCATGAAGATGGCGATGTCGGATGCCCTGACCGGACTCGCGAACAGGGTGGCCCTGATGGACGGAATCGAGACCGCCCTCGCGGGAGCCCAGGCAGGCGCGCTGCCACCCGCGCTGATCCTCCTCGACCTCGATTCCTTCAAGAACGTGAATGACCGCTTCGGGCACGACGCCGGCGACCGCGTGCTCCAGGAGGTGGCCGTGCGCCTCAATGGCGTGGTCCGCGAGAGCGATATGGTGGCTCGCCTCGGTGGCGACGAGTTCGCCATCCTCCTGCCGGAGGTCACCATGGACGTCGCGATGCAGGTGGCGCGCCGTGCACTGCAGGTGCTCGGGGAGCAGATCCAGCTCGATCATCTGTACGTCCACTCCCGGGCCAGCATCGGCGTCCGCCTCGGTGATCCGGGGCAGACCGCGGACGCGCTCCTGCTGGATGCGGACACCGCCATGTATGCAGCGAAGCGCGAGGGCCGGAGCATCATCAAGGTCTTCGAGCCGCTGATGCTGTACACGCGCCAGCTGCGGAGCCAGATGGCCACCGAACTGCGTGGTGCCATCACCTCGAACGAACTGGTGCTCCACTATCAGCCGGTGGTCGAGCTTGCGACGAACCGCGTCCTCGGCGTCGAGGTACTGGTCCGGTGGCAGCATCCCGTCCGCGGACTGATTCCCCCGGATACCTTCATCCCGCTTGCAGAGGAGATCGGGGCGATCCACGATCTCGATCGCTGGGTGATGCTGACGTCCCTGCGGCAGCTTGCGGAGTGGAGGCGGACGCTGCCCCTCGATGACGACTTCCAGCTGAGGGTGAACCTTTCCGCCGTCGAGCTGAAGCAGCTCGACCTGGTGGACCATGTCCGCTCGCTCCTGCGCGACCTCGGGGTTCCGGCGCACTGCCTGGTCATCGAGATCACCGAGACTGCCATCGTCACGCGCGGTGAAGTGGAGATGTATTCGCTGCTCAGCCTGCAGAAGCTGGGCGTCGGCATCGAGATCGACGACTTCGGTACCGGGTACTCCTCCATCAGCTACCTGCGCGAGCTTCCGGTCAGCATGGTGAAGGTGGACCGCTCGCTGCTGGTCGACCTGGACCACCGGCCCGGGCAACTCGAATTCGTCGCAGCAATCCTCCAGCTCATCCGCGCAGCCGGCCTCGAAGCGGTCTTCGAGGGTATCGAGACCAAGGAACAGGCCGATCAGCTGCGTGAGCTGGGGTGCACCAGCGGCCAGGGCTACTACTTCAGCAGGCCGCTTCCGGCTCCGGCAGCTACTGAACTGCTGACGGCCAGCAAGTTCCTCAAGGTGACCGTCGACGCCCCCTAGGACCGGGTCGCGGAGTCCCCCGCACGGAACTGGCGCAGATTCGGCAGCTGCCGCCGTCGCACTCCCCCTTTCCTGCACCGCTCCGCATGGGCGCACGACGACGTATGGAGGCTTCGACGACAGAAGGCGCCGGCAATGACGCCGACGCCTTCCTTCTGGTCCAGCCGCTAGACGAGCCGGGTCAGCCAGCCGTGCGTATCCTCACTGGTGCCCGTCTGGATGCCGAGAAGCTGGCTGCGGATCGACATGGTGACTTCACCGGCGGCCGAGTCGGGCGCACCGATCACCTCGTCGCCGTCCCGCAGCGAACCAATCGGGGTGATGACGGCGGCCGTGCCGCAGGCGAACACCTCCGTGATGTCGCCCGACGCCACGCCGTCGCGCCATTCGTCGAGGGTGATCTTGCGTTCGGTCACGTTCATGCCGCGGTCACGGCCGAGCTGGATCACCGAGGAGCGCGTTACTCCCTCGAGGATGGTTCCGGACAGGGCGGGCGTCACCAGTGATCCGTCCTTGAAAACGAAGAAGACGTTCATTCCGCCGAGTTCCTCGATGGCGTTGTCATTGAACTGGTCGAGGAACAATACCTGCTTGCAGTCGTGCGCCTCGGCCTCGAGCTGGGCTGCGAGCGAGGAGGCGTAGTTTCCGCCGGCCTTGGCAGCACCGGTCCCGCCACGCCCTGCGCGCGCATAGTTCCGGGACACCCAGATGGCAACGGGCCTGACCTCGCCGCCGAAGTAGTTCCCGGCAGGTGAGGCGATCACCCGGAAGGTCACTTCGCGGGCCGGCCGCACTCCGAGGAACGCCTCGGTGGCGATCATGAAGGGCCGGAGGTAGAGGCTCTCGCCGTCACCGGAAGGAATCCAGGCCTGGTCCGCGTTCACGAGCTGTCGCAGGGACTCGAGGAACAATTCCTCGGGAAGCTGCGGCAGCGCCAGCCGGACAGCAGACCGGTTGAGCCTTGCGGCATTCGACTCGGCACGGAAGGTCCACACCGACCCGTCGGCGTGGCGGTAGGCCTTCATGCCCTCGAAGATCTCCTGGCCGTAGTGGAGCACGGCGGCTGCAGGGTCGAGCGCGATGGGTCCGTAAGGCTCCAGCCGCGGGCTGTGCCAGCCGCCCTCCCCCGCCTCGTTGACCGCGAAGTCGACCACCGTGGTGTGGTCGGTGAAATAGTTACCGAAGCCCGGGTTGGCAAGGATGGCACTGCGCTGTTCAGGCGTTGCGGCGCTTGTGGAAAGATTCTGGGCAAACTCCAGCTCCGTGGCTGTCATGATTCCTCCGGGCAAACTTTCGGTTAGTGATCACTCACCAGCTTAGGACACAGCGGCGGCAATAGCATCGCCTACCGCGGCTGTGCTCCGGGTGCGTCCGTCGCGACCGGCAATGTCCTTCTCGACAGCCTCTTCCACCCGCGCAGCGGCGTCCCCGTGTCCGAGGTGCCGCAGCAGCAGTGCGGCAGAAAGGATAGCGGCAGTGGGGTCTGCTTTCTGCTGCCCGGCGATGTCCGGCGCGGACCCGTGAACGGGCTCGAACATGGACGGCGCTGTGCGGTCCATGTTGAGGTTGCCGGAAGCAGCCAGCCCGATGCCCCCGGTCACCGCCGCTGCCAGGTCCGTGATGATGTCACCGAAGAGATTGTCCGTGACGATGACGTCGAACCGGGCCGGTTCGCTCACGAGGAAGATCATGGCGGCATCGACGTGCAGGTAGTCATGGGCGACGTCGGGAAACTCCTCGGCAACCGCTTCGACGGTCCGCTTCCACAGGTGGCCCGCGTAAACGAGGACGTTGTGCTTGTGCACCAGGGTGAGCTTTTTGCGGGGCCGTCCGCTGGCCCTCCGGAACGCATCCCGGACCACTCGCTCCACACCGTGCGCGGTGTTGAGGGAAACCTCGGTGGCGATCTCGTGGACGGTGCCGCCGCGCAGCGTTCCACCATTGCCAACATAGGGCCCCTCGGTGCCCTCGCGCACCACGAGGAAGTCGATCTCGCCGGGATCGGCGAGCGTGCTGGCTACGCCGGGATAGAGCCGGGAAGGCCGCAGGTTCACATAGTGATCAAGCGAGAAGCGCAGTTTCAGCAGCATTTCCCGCTCGATGAGGCCGGAGGGGATGCGGGTATCTCCTGGAGCAGCACCGACGGCACCGAAGAGGATGGCGTCGTGCTGCCGAAGCTTCGCCAGGGTCTCATCGGGGAGCGTCTCCCCCGTGGCGAGCCAATGTTCGGCACCGAGGTCGTAGTGCGTCAGCGCCACCTCCACGTCCCCGGCCGTGACCGCCCGGAGTACCTTGAGCGCCTCCGCTGTTACTTCCGGGCCGATGCCGTCCCCCGGAATGACTGCGAGGTCGATGGCGGTGCCGGAGCCCTGGAACGTTGATTTCCTCATTCCCCAAGATTAGGGAAACGTCCGCTTGCTGGACAAACCGTCTCAGCTAGTGGATAACTCTTTGTGGCGGTGGCACCGTGTCCGTGCAGTCGGCTAGCGTAGCGCAGCAGAACATCGACGCATCATCGAGGGAGAACCAGGAATGAAACAGGGATCCGAACCTGCTGACGGTACTGCAGGGCGCACTGATCGGGAGACGTTGAACTCCTACCTCGACATGCACCTTTTCGGCGCGACGAACGGTGTCCGGCTGTTCGAGGCGGCTTCACGCTCGTGGGCCGACACGCAGCACGGCCGAGTCATCGCGGGTCTCGAGAAAGACATCGCCGAGGAGCGCCGACAGCTTCGGCGCGTGATCGAGCGGTCCGGGCACCGGCCGGGACGGGTCAAGATGCTCGTTGCCCACGGCATGGCGAGGCTCGCCGAGGTGAATCCCGTCAATCCCTGGCGCCGGAAGACCAGCACCGGCGCACAGCTGGAGTTGGAGTCGCTGCTGTCACTGCTCCGCGGCAAGGAGTCCCTCTGGGAGACGCTGATCGCCCTCCGTTCCATCGATCCCGCGGCGGACGGACTTGAATTCAGCGACGAGAAGCTGCAGGAGCTCCTTGAAGAAGCCCGCGAACAGCAGTCGCGAATCGCCGAGGTGATCAGCAGCACCGCTGCGGACCGGTTCCTCAAAGGCTGAAGCGCCCCTCGGGCCCGTGATCCACGCCGGCGGAAGTATCCTCAGCCGGCCTCGGGCTCCCCCGCGTACTTGGGGAAGACCGGAACAGGCGCGGGCAGTTCGGTTCCGGGCACCAGCGGAGTTCCGATCGCCGCGAAGGTGCGCAGGGCGTCGTCGTCCGCCGTTCCCTGGCCCAACGCGGTCAGGAGCTGTGCTGCACTGCCGGGCATCACCGGCTGGGCCAGGATCGAGACGATGCGGAGGATTTCAAGGGTGACGTACAGCACCGTCTCCATCCGTGCCGGATCGGTTTTGCGCAGGACCCAGGGCTGCTGGTCGGCGAAATAGGCATTGGTGTCTCCGAGCACCTTCCACACGGCCTCCAAAGCCCTGGAGAATTCCTGCTTCTCGAACGCCGCCCTGCAGATTTCCAGCAGGGCGGCCGCCTGGGCAAGGATCGCGGTGTCGGCGGCGTCCAGCGCGCCCGGTCGGGGAGCCTTGGCCCCGCAATTCTTCGCAACCATGGAGAGGGATCGCTGGGCGAGGTTGCCGTAATTGTTCGCGAGGTCCGCATCCATCCGGCCCACGACGGCGTCGTGGTTGTAGGAGCCGTCCGCGCCGAATGGCACCTCGCGCAGGAGGAAGAACCGGACCTGGTCGAGACCGTACTGGTCTACCCAGTCCTGGGGCGCTACGGTGTTGCCGAGCGACTTGGACATCTTGACGCCCTTGTTGTGCAGGTGCCCGTGGATCATGATGCGCCTGGGCAGTTCGAGCCGCGCGGACATCAGGAAGGCCGGCCAGTAGATGGCATGGAAGCGTGAGATGTCCTTGCCGATCACGTGGACGTCGGCGGGCCAGTACTTCCGAAACGCCTCGGACTCGGTGTCCGGAAACCCGGCCCCGGTCAGGTAGTTGGTGAGGGCATCGACCCAGACGTACATGACGTGGCGCTCGTTGCCCGGTACCGGCACACCCCAGTCGAAGGTGGTGCGGCTGATGGAAAGGTCCTCGAGCCCGCGCTTCACGAAGCTGATGACCTCGTTGAAACGGGACTGCGGCGCACCGAACTCCGGCTGCTCCTCGTACAGGGCGAGGAGCTTGTCCTGGTAGGCGGACAACCGGAAGAAGTAGCTCTCCTCCTCCGTCCAGGTGACTTCGGTGTCGGTCTCCGTGGCGTACCGGAGGCCGTCGGCGCGGACCTCGGTATCGTCCTCGACCCAGAACGCTTCGTCGCGTACCGAGTACCAGCCGGAGTACTTGTCGAGGTAGATGTCGCCGGAGGCTTCCATCCGGCGCCAGATCTCCGTTGCGGCAGCATAGTGGTCCGCGTCGGTGGTGCGGATGAACCGGCTGTAGGAGGAACCGACGACGTCGTTCATGGTCTGGAAGGACCGCGCGTTGCGGGTGGCGAGCTCGCGCACGGGGACGCCCTCCCGGTCAGCCGTCTGCTGCATCTTCAGGCCGTGCTCGTCGGTGCCGGTGAGGAACAGGACGTCATACCCGTCGAGGCGCTTGAAGCGGGCCATGGTGTCAGTGGCGATCGCCTCGTAGGCATGGCCGATGTGCGGCACGCCGTTGGGGTAGGAGATGGCGGTCGTGATGTAGAAGGGGGGCTTGGCGCCTGAGGAAGTCACCCTACGAAATTACCCTGTCCAGGCGGGCATCGCCGATTGTTGCCCGCCGGCGTCAGCTGTTCCGAACGACGGCGTCATCGGCGAGGACCGCGTGCACTCCCCAGGTCTCGTTGGCGATCTGGGTGATGCGGAGGTCCACCACTGAACTTGCGAGGGCCAGGGCGTGCGTCCGCGACAGGCCCAGCAGTGCCTGCAGCCAGGTGAGCATCGCACCGAGCGCCTCGGCGGTTGCCGCGTTGAGATCGGCATTGAAGCCGAAGGTGATGCGGGCCCCGGGCGTCACGGCGTGGATCGCCTGGAGGGGCGGGTCCGGCTCGAGGCCGAGGACGAGCCGGGAGGTCATCGGACATTCGATGGCGGTGCCGCCCACCTCGCCGTCGCCCTGTGCCGCGTGGCCGTCGCCCACGCTGAGGAGGGCTCCGGGAACCGTCACGGGGAGGAACAGCGTAGAGCCGGCCACCAGCTCCCGGCAGTCGATGTTTCCGCCGCCCGCGGCGCGGGGAGGAGTGGTGGAGAACTCCCCGGCTTCGGGCTGCGGCATGCCGACGACGCCGAGGAAGGGCCTCAGTTGAACGGTGTGGCCGAACTGGTTCGTCCCGGTTCTCCGCTCCCGGTCCAGCTCCCACAGGAGCCATCCGGGCTCACCGCCTGCGACTCCCAGCGACCGCGTGAAGGCGTCGTCGCGCCGCCCTGCCACGGTGAAGCCCCAATCACCGGGTGTGAGCGCCTCGAAGGAGACGGAGAGCATGTCCCCCGGCTGCGCCCCCCGCACCTCGATGGGACCGGTGAGGCAGTGGCCCCGCCGGTCGGTGAACATCAGCGGACGCACCTCACCGGGGAAGGACTGAGGCTCCAGGTGACCGGAGGCATCGAGGGACTGCACCACCACCGTGTCGCCGGGATCCACTGCCAGCACTGCCGGCGTATCGCGGGAGAAGATTTGGGTGACGGTGCCGGGGCGCACCTCGAGCTGGTGAATTGCCATCGCCGTCCTTTCGGACCTAGTCGTGCAGATCTACTTCGCGGGCCACGCTCGCGCCGATTTCGGTCCGGATGGCGTCGAGCACATCCTGCGGCACCGAACTGTCGACGGTGAGGAGGGACAGCGCCTGCCCGCCCTCGTTGTTCCGGGCCACCTGCATTCCGGCGATGTTGATGTTCCGTTCACCGAGGAGGCGGCCGAGCGTCCCGATCACGCCGGGGCGGTCGGCGTACAGGATCACCAGGAGGTGCTCGCTGATAGGGATTTCGAGGTCGTAACCGTTGACGCCCACGAGCTTTTCGATCTGCTTCGGGCCCGTGAGGGTGCCGGCCACCGAGATCTGCGTGCCGTCGGACAGCGCCCCCCGCAGCCGGAGCACGTTCCGGTACTCCTCCGACTCGGAGGTGGTGATGAGCCGCGTGCTGATGCCACGCTGCTCCGCCAGCAGCGGCGCGTTGACATAGGACACCTGCTCCGAGACGACGTCGGTGAAGACCCCCTTGAGTGCCGCCAGCTCGAGCGCCTTCACGTCGAGCGAGGCGATCTCACCTGCCACCTCGATCTCGACCGAGGTGAGCGAGTCGTGGGTCAGGGCGGTGAAGATACGACCCAGCTTCTCCATCAGCGGGATGCCGGGACGCACCTTCGGATCGATCACCCCGCCCGCCACGTTGACGGCGTCGGGCACCAGTTCACCCGCCAGGGCGAGCCGCACCGATTTCGCCACTGAGATGCCGGCCTTTTCCTGTGCCTCGTCGGTGGACGCCCCGAGATGGGGTGTCACCACCACATTGTCGAGGGCGAAGAACGGGAGGTCGGTGCTCGGCTCGGAGACGAACACGTCGATGCCGGCCCCTGCAATCCGTCCTTCGGCCAACGCGGTGTGCAGGGCTGCTTCATCCACGAGACCGCCGCGCGCCACGTTGACCACGTACGCCGTCGTCTTCATCTTCTCGAAGGCCGCGCTTCCGAGCATGCCCAGGGTTTCCGGGGTTTTCGGCATGTGGATGGTGACGAAGTCGGATTCCCTCAGGAGTTCATCGAGGCTCACGAGCCGCACGTTCAGCTGCTGCGCCCGGGCGGAGGTGATGTACGGGTCGTACGCGAGGATTTCGGTACCGAAGCCCTGCATGCGCTCGGCGACAAGTGCGCCGATGCGGCCGAGGCCGATGATGCCGATCTTCTTCTCGTACAGCTCGATTCCCGAGTACTTCGACCGCTTCCACTCCCCCGCCTTCAACGCACCGCTGGCCTGCGGGATGTTCCGCGCAAGGCTGAGAATGTGACCCACCGTCAGCTCAGCTGCCGAGATGATGTTCGACGTCGGCGCGTTGACCACCATGACGCCGGCGCTCGTGGCGGCCTTGATATCGACGTTGTCGAGGCCGACTCCGGCACGCGCGATGACCTTCAGCTTCGGCGCCGCTGCGATGGCCTCGGCGTCCATCCGCGTGGCTGAGCGCACCAGCACGGCGTCGACGTCGGCGAGGGCTGCGAGCAGGCTGGAGCGGTCCGCCCCGTCCGTGCTGCGGATATCGAAGTCCGGTCCGAGCGCCTCGACGGTGGCAGGTGAAAGTTCCTCGGCGAGCAGGACAACAGGTTTTGGGTTCACGAAAGAAAGATCCTTGCAGCTGGTGGGATGAAAACGGGTGATACACCCTGACAGGGCGCACCGTCCGGCGCGCCCTGTCGGTGATGGCTGGTGGTGCTAGCGGGCTACCGAGCCTTCGGTGTAGTCGTCATTCGTCTTGATCCAGGAGAACAGCTTGCGCAGTTCGCGCCCGGTGCTCTCGATCGGGTGGTCCTCACCCTTCTTGCGCAGGGCTGTGAACTCGGGAGCACCGGCATCCTGGTCGTCGATGAAGCGCTTGGCGAAGGCGCCGTTCTGGATGTCGGCGAGGACGGCTTTCATGTTCTCCTTCACCGACGGGTCGATGACGCGGGGACCCGACACGTAGTCGCCGTACTCGGCGGTGTCGGAGACGCTCCAGCGCTGCTTGGCGATGCCGCCCTCGACCATCAGGTCGACGATCAGCTTGAGCTCGTGGAGTACCTCGAAGTAGGCGACCTCGGGCTTGTAGCCTGCCTCGGTGAGCGTCTCGAAGCCGTACTGGATGAGCTGCGAGGCGCCGCCGCACAGCACTGCCTGCTCGCCGAAGAGGTCGGTTTCGGTCTCTTCGGTGAAGGTGGTCTCGATCACGCCGGCGCGGGTTCCACCGATGGCCTTCGCGTAGGAGAGCGCGAGCTCCCTCGCCTTTCCGGACGGGTTCTGCTCGACCGCGATCAGGTCGGGGACGCCGCGCCCGGCCTCGAATTCGCGGCGGACGATGTGGCCCGGACCCTTGGGTGCGACCAGGGCGACGTCGACGTCGGCCGGTGCCTGGATGTAGCCGTAGCGGACGTTGAAGCCGTGCCCGAAGAACAGGGCGTCACCGGCCTGCAGGTTCGGCGCGATGTCCTCCTTGTAGACGTGGCGCTGGACCTGGTCCGGGGTGAGCACCATGATGAGGTCGGCTTCCGCGGTTGCCTCGGCGACCGAAAGGACGCGAAGCCCCTCCGCTTCGGCCTTGGCGCGCGACGCCGAGCCCTCCTTCAGGCCCACGCGCACGTCGACGCCGGAATCGCGGAGGCTGAGCGCGTGGGCGTGGCCCTGGCTGCCATAGCCGATGACGGCGACGGTGCGTGCCTGGATGATGGAAAGGTCTGCATCGTCGTCATAGAACATCTCGGTCACGGGTGTTTCTCCTCTAGGTGGATGGTGCTGGAAATGGTTACGGTTCGAACAGCTCGCGCGGCGGGCTCGGGCGGGCTCAGGCGGTGCGCAGGGCGCGGTCGCTCATCGACTTCGCGCCACGGCCGATCGCGAGGGTGCCCGATTGGACGATCTCGCGGACGCCGAACGGCTCGAGGACGGACAGCAGGGCGCTGAGCTTCTCCGGCGTTCCGGTGGCCTCGATGATGAGCGAGTCGGTGGAGACGTCGACCACCGACGCTCGGAACAGGTCGGCCGCCTGGGTCACCTGCAGCCGGGTTGCGGCATCAGCACGGACCTTGACCAGGATGTGGTCACGCTGCACCGATGTCTCGGGAGTCAGCTCAACGATCTTGAGAACGTTGATGAGCTTGTTGAGCTGCTTGGTGACCTGCTCGAGGAGGTCGCCCTCGGCCTCGACCACCACGGTGATCCGGGACATGCCCGCAATCTCCGTGGGGCCGACGGCGAGGGAGTTGATGTTGAACGCACGGCGGGCGAAGAGGCTCGCGACGCGCGTCAGGACGCCCGGAACGTCTTCGACAAGGACGGAAAGCGTATGACGGGCCATGGTTAGTCCTCCTGCTCCCACTGCGGGGTCATGTTCCGGGCAATCTGGATGAGGTCGTTGCTGACGCCGGAGGGCACCATCGGCCAGACCATCGAGTCGCGGCTCACCACGAAGTCGACGACGACGGGGCGGTCGTTGATCTCGAGGGCCTGCCGGATGGTGGCGTCGATGTCCTCGTCGCGCTCACAGCGCAGACCCGCACAGCCGTAGGCATCCGCGAGCTTGACGAAGTCGGGGACCCGCGCGGTGTCGTGGCCGGTGTTGAGGTCGGTGTTGGAGTAGCGGCCCTCGTAGAACAGGGTCTGCCACTGCCGAACCATTCCGAGCGAGGAATTGTTGATGACCGCCACCTTGATGGGAATGTTGTTGATGACGCAGGTGGCGAGTTCCTGGTTGGTCATCTGGAAGCAGCCGTCGCCGTCGATGGCCCAGACCACTCGGTCCGGGTTTCCGACCTTCGCGCCCATGGCCGCGGGCACCGAGTAGCCCATGGTGCCGAGCCCTCCCGAGTTGAGCCAGGAGTCGGGGCGCTCGTACTGGATGAACTGGGCAGCCCACATCTGGTGCTGTCCGACTCCAGCGACGTAGACACCTTCGGGTCCGGTGATCTCACCGATCCGCTTGATGACCTGCTGGGGTGCTGAAAGGCCGTCGTCGGGCTGGACGAAGCCCATGGGATAGGTTTTCCGAAGGTGATTCAGGGTGTTCCACCACGCGGTGATGTCCGGAGCATCCCCGGCAGCATGCTGGTCCCGCACCGCCTGGGTCAGTTCCGGGATGATCTCCTTGACGGAGCCGACGATCGGGACGTCCGCGGTGCGGTTCTTCGAGATTTCCGCGGGATCGATGTCCGCGTGGATGACCTTCGCCCCCGGCGCGAAGCTTGAGAGGACGCCGGTGACGCGGTCATCGAACCGGGCCCCGAGCGTGATGAGGAGGTCGGCCTGCTGGAGCGCGGTCACGGCGGAGACCGCTCCGTGCATACCCGGCATGCCCACGTGCTGGTGGTGCGAATCAGGGAAGACGCCGCGGGCCATCAGTGTGGTGACCACTGGGGCGCCGACGAGCTCGGCGAGTTCCTTCAGTTCCGCTGCGGCATGGGCCTTCATGACGCCGCCACCCACATAGAAGACGGGCCGGGTCGATTCGGCGATCAGCCGTGCCGCCTCGCGGACCTGCTTGGAGTGTCCGCGCAGCACCGGCCGGTACCCCTGGAGTTCCACTTTCGGCGGCCAGGAGAAGGTCATCGAACCCTGCTGGGCGTCCTTGGCGATATCGACCAGCACTGGGCCGGGGCGACCGGTGGAAGCGATATGGAAGGCCTCTGCAAGGACCCGGGGGATGTCGACGGGGTTGGTGACCAGGTAGGAGTGCTTGGTGATGGGCATGGTGATGCCCACGATGTCGGCTTCCTGGAACGCATCCGAACCGATGAAGGCGCTGGACACCTGTCCGGTGATGACGACCATGGGAACCGAGTCCATGTGCGCGTCGGCGATCGCCGTCACGAGGTTCGTGGCCCCCGGGCCCGAGGTCACGATGCAAACGCCGGGTTTACCGGTCACCATTGCGTAGCCCTGGGCTGCGTGGCCGGCACCCTGTTCATGCCGGACGAGGATGTGGCGCAGCTTGGTGGACGCCATCAGCGGATCGTAGGTCGGCAGGATGGCTCCGCCCGGAAGCCCGAAGATGTCGTCGACGCCGAGCTCTTCGAGGGAGCGGACGATCGCCGCCGATCCGAGCATCTGGATGGGGCCCACGACCTTGTTCGGTCCGCGGACCGCGCTCGCCGGGACTGCAGGCTGCGCTGCATCCCTGCCGGAGGGTGCCGACGGTGCGGCTGGTGCGGCTGGTCTTGCTGCCATCAGCGCAGGGCTGATGGGCGATCCCTTGGACATCGGTAACTTCCTTTGGAACGGTACTGCACGAACTTCCTGGACACTGCGCTTCTGCCGGTTCCAACAAAAAAACCCCTCAGCCCGGTGAGGCTCTGTGAGGGGTTGCGCGTGACGTAAAGTCGACCGGTCGGGCTTTAGGCCACGCGCTGGGTAAGGACGACGACTACGGATACAAGCTGCATACCTGTAGTTTCCACGCACCCGGGAAAGGGTGTCAACTGCCTCCCTGCCCATCTCACATACTGGACAGGGAGTCCAGTTAGTGGACATTAACCCGAGCATCCGACGTTCCGGCCGCTACCCGCAGTAGGCACCGGTCGACGCCGAGTGGACGAGCTTGGCGTACTTCGCGAGCACGCCCTTGGTGTACCGGGCGGGGAGCGGCTCCCAGCCCACCCTGCGCTCCTCCAGCTCGGCCTCGTCGACGAGCAGGTCGAAGCTCTTGGCCGCGATGTCGACCCGGATGCGGTCGCCGTCGCGCACGAACGCGATGGGACCACCGTCGACCGCCTCGGGCGCGACGTGTCCGATGCACAGGCCCGTGGTGCCGCCCGAGAAGCGTCCGTCGGTCAGCAGGAGTACATCCTTGCCGAGGCCCGCACCCTTGATGGCGCCGGTGATCGCGAGCATCTCGCGCATGCCCGGCCCGCCCTTCGGTCCCTCGTAGCGGATCACGACGACGTCGCCGGCGTGGATGCGCCCGGCGTCGAGCGCCTCGAGGGCACCGTTCTCACGCTCGAAGACGCGCGCGGTGCCTTCGAAGACGTCGGCATCGAAACCGGCGCTCTTGACCACGGCACCCTCGGGCGCCAACGAGCCATGCAGGATCGTGATGCCGCCGGTCTTGTGCAGCGGGTTGTCGAGTGCGCGGAGGATCTTGCCGTCGAGGTCCGGCGGGTTGATGTCCGCGAGGTTCTCCGCGAGCGTCTTGCCGGTGACGGTCAGGCAGTCGCCGTGCAGCAGCCCGGCGTCGAGCAGTGCCTTCATGATCACCGGCACCCCACCCACCTTGTCGACGTCGAACATCACATAGCGCCCGAACGGCTTGAGGTCGCCCAGGTGCGGGATCGTGTCACCGATGCGGCTGAAGTCGTCGAGCGTGAGTTCCACCTCGGCCTCGCGGGCGATCGCCAGCAGGTGCAGCACGGCGTTCGTCGAACCGCCGAAGGCCATGGTGACCGCGATGGCGTTCTCGAAGGCCTTCTTCGTCATGATGTCGCGTGCCGTGATGCCGAGGCGAAGCAGGTTCACGACGGCCTCGCCGGACTTCTGCGCGAACGCGTCGCGTCGGCGATCGACCGAGGGAGGTGCGGCGGACCCGGGCAGTGACATCCCGAGGGCCTCGCCGATGCAGGCCATGGTGTTGGCGGTGTACATACCGCCGCATGCACCCTCCCCGGGACAGACGGCGCGTTCGATGCTGTCGAGGTCCTTGAGGCTCATCGTGCCGGCGGCGCAGGCACCCACCGCCTCGAAGGCGTCGATGAGGGTGACTTCCTTCTCCGTGCCGTCCTCGAGCTTTGCGAAGCCCGGCATGATGGTGCCCGCGTACAGGAAGACGGAGGAGAGGTCGAGGCGTGCGGCAGCCATCAGCATGCCGGGCAGCGACTTGTCACAGCCGGCGAGGAGCACGGACCCGTCGATGCGCTCGGCCTGCATGACCGTCTCCACGGAGTCGGCGATGACCTCCCGTGAGACGAGCGAGAAGTGCATGCCCTCGTGACCCATCGAGATGCCGTCGGAGACGGAGATGGTGCCGAACTGCATGGGGAAACCACCGGCCGCACGGACACCTTCCTTCGCGCCCTCCGCCAGGCGGTTGAGGGACAGGTTGCAGGGCGTGATCTCGTTCCAGGAGCTCGCGACGCCGACCTGCGGCTTGGCGAAGTCGTCGTCGCCCATTCCCACAGCACGAAGCATGCCGCGTGCGGGCGCCGCATGGATGCCGTCCGTGACGATGCGGCTTCTCGGTTTGATGTCAGGAGTTGTTTCCACGCTCATGGGTCAAAGTCTAGGCCCACAGGCGCTCCCCGCCGTGCTCTATGACCCCGCTGTTACTCGTTGGAAAGGGTCGAAAGAGCCCGGGCGGTACAGTGGAAATCCGGGGGCCGGCACTTGAGGTGGCCACCGGCTGTGCGCCCAGCACTTCATGCGAACCTGCTGGTATCCCTACCTTGATGGCGTGATATGACTTCCGACGAGGCCGGCGGCCGATTCGAACAACTGCACGGAGAACGTGGCCTGAAGAACGCCCTGCGGCGCGTCTTCGACACGCAGATCCCCAATTACGGTGACTACAACCTGGTGTTCGCATCGCATGAGCGGGAGGAAGGCGAGCTTCGGCCTCCCCTCAACGCTGTGGGTTCCTATGTGCTCGGCTACCGCTGGCAGCCGGCCGAGATCATGATGGCGCCCGTCGACGTGGCAAGCGTCTCCGGAGCCGGAATCCCGGTCGAGGTCAATATGACCAACCTTGCGCACGCGCTGCAGTGGAATGACGGCAGCTACGAGGTGGGCACGAGCACCGGCCGCATCTTCCGGTTCCGGGTCCGTCCGCAACCCACGCTCGACGTCGGGCCGGGTAACGCACTCGTGCTCGAACAGGATGAGGACGTGATCGACTTCGACGCCTTCATGGAGGCGTTCATCGCGATGGCCTAGGTGCATCGGCCCAGGTTCATCGGCCCCGGATGGAGCCGTTCAGCCAGCTGTGATCAGCCAGCGGCGCCGATCAGCCGGCGGCCGCGATCAGTCTTCGGCTGTGATCCGCCCGGCGGCTGTGATCAGTTTTCGGCCCACGGACCGGCCTGCACCAGGTTGACGGGCGCCCCGCCCTCCCCCAGCAGCCGTATCTGCCGGTCGAGCAGCCGAACGATCCGTGGCCAGAAAGCGCCGGTGTTGCCCCCGACGTGCGGGGTGATGATCGCCCCCTCCTGCTTCCACAGGGGATGGTCCGCCGGCAGCGGTTCGGGGTCGACGACGTCGACCGCGGCCCGCAGCCGCCCTGCTGCCACCTCCCGGGTCAGTGCGTCGGTATCGACCACGGCTCCCCGAGCCACGTTGACGAGCAGTGCGCCGTCCGGCATGGCGGCGAGGACCTTCCGGCTGATCAGGCCGCGCGTGGCGTCGCTGAGCGGGGTGATCACGATGATGACGTCGTGGTGCGGCGCCAGGGCAGCGAGTTCCGATGAGGCGTGGACATGCCCGGAGGCGTCGTCGCGCGCCGTACTTCCCACCCTCGTCAGGACCACCTCGAACGGCTCGAGGCGCCGCTGGATCTCGACGCCGATGCCACCGACCCCGACGAGCAGAACGCGGCGGTCCGCGAGTCCGGCATACCGGCGGGACTCCCAGACGCCCCGCTGCTGGTTGCGGACGGCGACGTCGATGCCCCGCAGCGAGGCGATGGCAAGCCCGACGGCAAGCTCGGCAGTGGCTGCGGCATGCACGCCTGCCGCAGTGGCGATCGCAGTATCGGAGGACACGAGCGCCGGCACGCCGTCGTAACCGGTGGACTGGGTCTGCACCAGTTTCAGGTGCGGCACGCTGGCCAGCGCCGGTCCCGGATCAGCGCCGCCCCCGTAGGGAAGGACGACGGCGTCGATGGTGCCGCGCGCCGTACCCTCGGGTTCGGAGCCCAGATCCCAATGGACGACGTCGATGTTCGGACTGGAGTCGACGAGCGCGTCCCGCAATTCGATGGTAGGAACGGTGAGCGTGGCGACGGGGCGGCTCGATGGCCGGAGGCGGTGCTGCATGCGCCAAGCCTAGTTGGAGGAAGCCGGGACGGCGTGCCGCTCTCCCCGATCGGGAACGTTCTCCCCGGGTAACGGACTTCTGGACTCTCCGGAAGGCTGCCCGTAGGGTCGGAACCATGCTTGGCGAAAGCGTTCCTCCCGGCGTCCGCGTGGGTGGGCTCTTCGTGCTCCTCGGCCTCCTCGCCGGCTGCTCCGGTGGATCCAGCGCTGAACCGATCTTCCAGGGATCGGCTGCACCCGAATCGGGCGTGTCGACGGCACCAGCCGCTTCGGCCGGACCTGCCGCTTCTGCGTCGGCGCAAGCTCCCGGAACCGCCTCGGGCGAAGATGTCCCGTCGTCCGCGGATCCCGCCGTCCTGCCCGCGGTGGCCTACGACGGCGATGAAGTGACAGGGCTCGGCGTGCCCTGGTCCATCGCCGTCCTTCCGGACGGGGCGCTCCTGTTCTCCGACCGGGAGACCGGTGAAGTCACGCGGGCGGCGGCCGGTGAGACCACCGTCGTCGGCGCACTGCCCGACGCCGCTGATGCCTCCGGCGAGGGCGGCCTGCTCGGGCTCGCCGTCGCCGGCGATTTCAGCGACAACCCGGTGGTGTACGCGTACTACACCTCCGCCGATGATAACCGCGTGGTGCGGATGGCGTACGAGGACGATGCGCTGGGTGAGCCCGAGGACGTCCTGACCGGCATTCCGAAGGGAAACATCCACAACGGCGGCAGGATCGCTTTCGGCCCCGACGGCCGGCTGTACATCGGCACGGGAGACGCCGGCAACGGCCGCAACGCCCAGGACCCGGACAGCCTGGGCGGGAAGGTGCTTCGACTGGCGCCGGACGGAAGCGTGCCCACCGACAATCCCACCCCCGGGTCCCCGATCTACAGTCTGGGCCACCGCAACGTGCAGGGGCTCGCCTGGGACTCCGAGGAACGGTTGTGGGCCACGGAATTCGGGCCCGACGTCGACGACGAACTCAACCTGGTGGTTCCGGGCAGCAACTACGGCTGGCCGGAGGTGACGGGCGCGCCGGGCAGGGACGGGGTCGTTGATGCCCAGGTGGTGTGGCCTTCCACCGCGACCTCGTCCCCGAGCGGCATGACGATCATCGATGACATGGCCTACATCGGCGGCTTGCGCGGGCAGCGGTTGTGGCAGGTGCCGCTCGCCGGCGGGGAGGCCGGCAGGCCCGTCAGCCATTTCGACGGCGAGTTCGGACGCCTGAGGGATGTCGCGGAAGGGCCCGACGGCGGCTTGCTCGTCGCCACGAACGAAAACGACGGCGGTGCGCGGATTCTTCGGGCAGCGCTCGACTGAGCGGTGCGATTTCGGCTTTCCGGCGCGATGCTGGTAGAGTTTCTTGCTGTTGCGGATGACCAAGTCAGCCGCGAATCGCAGGAAAAATGCCAAGCACCTCTAGCTCAATTGGCAGAGCAATTGACTCTTAATCAATGGGTTTCGGGTTCAAGTCCCGAGGGGTGCACTGCGAAACCCCGTACTTCCAGTCTCGCCGCTGGCAGTGCGGGGTTTTGTTTTGCCCTCTTGACACCCTTCAGGTGCCGGAGCCCTCTGAGGTCCGAAGGCCCAAGAGGTTGGAGCTGTGTGTTGCGACCGCCCTGCTCGTCACCTCTGCCGTTGCGGGATCGCCTCTGGCCGGATCCTCGACGGGGAGTAGCTCTCGGGTGGAAATGGCCGCTGCACGACGCAGGATCTCGCCCTCCTGCTCCAGCAATCGCGTCCGCCTCCCAGCCCCTCGGGCACTGCATCGCTTGTACATGCTCACAAGTCAGAAGTCAAGCCGCCCGAGGGCAGTCCCAGTAGGTTCCGCCGAAGATTCCAGTACCGGTTACTCGTGCCCATGGCTGACAGCCGAACCATGCTTTGTACTGTACGCAAATTCGAGGCGCAGTCACCCCCTTTCTGATCACCGATCGGGCGGCCCTGAAGCGCCTTCGCATGTGGACAGACGCAGTCCAAATCTGAGCACTGGCAACCCACACATCCGAGTGGCCGTAGTCACGTCCCTCCTGATGCCGTGGCTTACTCCCATGGTTAAACGGGCTTGGCAGGGCACCCAGATCCACCAGCTTCAAGGAGGTCTCAATCAAACTTCGTCAACGCTTCAGAACCGACCGACGGGCCGTCACGGCAGGAGCACGAGCCAAAAGTGACGGCGATTCCAACGCTGCTGACCATTCACCGCATCCGCCGCTCCACCAGCCACGTGCTTGTAATCCACTCCAGGAGGAGCAGCAGTCATGACTTCCACCAGAGATGCGCCCGCTGCGCTGCCGGTTCCCGAGCCGCAGGAGCAGTCTCAGCCCGAGCCGCAGGAGCGGCCCAAGGTGTGCTGCTACGCCGGCCTCCAGCACGGAGGTCCGTCGTGCAACTGAGCAACGACCTCCGCCAGAGGCCGCTCGCGCAAGCGGTCGAGGAGCCCCGGTCGCCTGCGCGAGTGATCGCACTCATCCCTGCGCACAACGAAGAGATCGGGATCGCACAGACGATCGACAGCCTGCGTCGCCAGACCCAGGCTCCCGACCACATCCTCGTGGCGGCGGACAACTGCACCGATGGCACGGTGGACATCGCCAGAGCGATGGGTGTGGAGGTCCTGGAAACCTGGGACAACACCGCCAAGAAGGCTGGAGCGCTCAATCAGGGACTCGCCAGGATCCTCCCCGCTCTCCGGCCTCACGACGTCGTGCTGATGATGGATGCTGACAGCCGTCTGAACCACGACTTCGTGGCTGCCGGCATGGCCTACTTCGAGCACTGGCCGCTGCGGGGTGGGATCAGTGGCTCCTACGTCGCCGCTGACCACCCGTCACGCGTGGCCCTGCTGCAGAAGATCGAGTACACCCAGGGCCTGCGCTCGGTCCACCGCCGTGCCGGACGCATCCATGTGCTGTCGGGCGCAGCCACCATCTTCACCGTCGAAGCGCTACGCAGAGTGGCCGAGATGCGAGGCAGCAGTGTCATCCCAGGAGCGAAGGGGATGGTCTACGACGAGTCCTCACTCACGGAGGACTACGAGCTCACCGTGGCTCTGAAGCGGGTGGGCTACGACCCACGGTGCGCTATCGACTGCATCGTTGACACCGACGTGATGCCGACATGGCACGACTGGATGGTCCAGCGACTGCGTTGGCAGCGGGGGACGCTGGAGACCCTGTTCACGTATGGATTCGTTGAACACACCCGCAAGGCCTGGGCCATACAGACGTGGACCTACTTCCGCACCATCATCCCGCTGCTGATGCTGGTGACCTGGGCCTACGCCCTGACGTTCGAGACGGTGGCGTTCCACCCGTTCTGGCTGCTCATCATCCCGGTGTTCATGCTCGACCAGCTGGTCGCCACCTGGAACGCAGGATGGAAAGCGCGGATCTACGCCACTCTCATCATCCCGCTGTGGGTCTACGAGACGTACCAGTCGGTCGCGTACTGGAAGGCGCTTCGCCTTGCCCTGCGCGGCGGAGAAAAGGAGTGGCTGACCTGATGGATACATTTCTGGGCCTCCTGGAGGAGGTCACGCACGACGGCTTCATGGCCGGGGTCGCCGGGCTGACGGCTCTCACGCTGGTGATCCTCGGGATCGCCATCCGCCGCATCCTGCCCAAGCACGAGCGCGACACCACACTGCCGCCGAGGAGGGAGCTCACATGACCGACACCCTTACCCACCCGGTCGACGCGTACCGTCGCCCGGCCTGGAACGAGGCCGTCACCCAGGCCCTGCCGCCCAAGCTCCAGGTCGAGAGCACGCCGCGCTGGGTGGGCCGCGCCCCGCTGATCGCGCTGCTGGCCCTGCTGTCCTTACTCAGCCTGCGGCTGTCCAACACCGCCTTCATCGATGAGGCGCTCTACATCAACGCAGGGCACGACTACCTCACGCACTGGCTGACGGGCGACGGCGTCGAGGGGTACGGCGACTCCTTCTCCGGCGTTCCGTTCGTCTACCCCGTGCTCGCTGCCGTCCTGGATACCCTCGGAGGGCTCCTGCTGGTCAGGGGGTTCAGCCTGCTCTGCGTGCTGACGGCGACCATCTTCGTCTACCGGGCGCTGGCAGACCTGGGGTACCGGAATGAGGGCATGTTCGCCGCTACTGCCTTCGCGCTGACCGGCCCCGTCGTGTTCACGGGCGCCCTGGCCACGTTCGACGCTCTGGTCATCGCCATGCTCGCAGCCGCGTTCTGGACGGGCGTTCAGAAGGGGTGGGCATCAGCAGTGACCACCGGCGCGATCCTCGGCCTCGTTCCCGTCATGAAGTACACCGGCGCGATCTTCATCCCGGTCGTGCTCGGCGTGGTGTTCCTGACCTCGCCGCGCTGGCGCGCAGTGCTGGCCGGCGTCATCGCGGCGGCGATCCCTGGTGCCGCCTGGCTGGCCTGGTCAGATCAGATCGCCGCAGGCATCGCGTTCACCACGGCCGATCGAATTGCGCTCAGCCCGCACTCCACGGGCGAATTGGTGGCGTGGCTGGTGCTCGACATCGGCATCCTCCTTCTCCTCGCACTGGTCGGAGTACTGCTGCTGGCCCGGCGGGGGCGGGGTCACGCCGTGCTGGGACTGGGGCTACTCGGCGGGGGCATGGCGCTGCCCGCCGCGCAACTGATCCTTGGCGAGGGCGTCTCCTTCGACAAGCACATGGCGTACTCCGCGCTCTTCCTGGCTCCCCTGGCCGGCTACGCCCTGGCGCAGCTGTCTAGGCGCACATGGAAGCTACTCCCGGTGACCGTGCTGCTATTGACGGCCCTGCTGCTCGGGGTTTCCCGCTCCGACGCCATGTACAACTCCTGGGTCAGCGTCCAGCCCGTCCTTAAGGCAATCGAGGAGGACTCCGCGCCGGGGATCTACATCTCCTCGGCGACGGATCCCCTGAAGTACCACCTGCGCGACCGCCCCGAGATCACCTGGGAAACGACCTTCTCCCTCTATCCCCAGGGGGAGGAAGCCATCAGGGTGGCCGTGGAGGATCAACGGTTCCAGTCCGTCATCCTCCGCTCTGCCAGCACTGGGGCGCCCGACCAGGACGCAGGACAGGCCGTACTGCTTCAGGCCCTCCGGAACAGCGCGTACTACGAGGTCACCGCAACCATGCCCGCTCGCGAACACACGGAGACCGACATGTGGCTCGTCTTCACCAAGAAAGAGACAGAATGAACACCCGTCAAAAGCGAGCAGTCGCGTTCGCTGCCGCACTGAGCCTGGGGGTTCTGGTCGTGCCGTCGGCGTTGCCCACGCCGGCCAACGCGGCCCCGTGCCCCTGGGTCGACGTCGGCCCGACAGCCTGCGTGGACGTTCAGCTGATCTCCCCCAAGAACGGCGCTGTGCTCACCGGAGCCGTCGCCCTGGAGTCCACGGCCCGTCAGCTTCAGGCCCCACGGGGCAACATCGTCAAGGTCGAGTGGTGGCTGTACCACCCGAGCTTCATGCAGCAGAACCCGAACAACCACGAGGGCAAGGTCCTCATGACCGAGACCCTCGCGCCATCGAGCGGAACTCGGCTCAACGGCACCTGGCGAGGCACCTGGACCGTGCCCGAGAACCGCACGGTGACTACCCGCGACGGTGATTACGAGCACCCCGGCACCAGGACCTACACCCTGCCGACCACCGGCACGTACAAGATCGAGTCCCATGTCCTGGACGAGGAGTGGACTCGCACATCCGGAGGGCCTGCCGGTCGCACGCCACCGATCACGGTGACGGTCCCGGGCGGGAGTACTGCGCCACCGCTACCCCCGCCGACGACGGTCAACGATTCGACGGCCACCGTCAACGGCCAGTCCCGACCGATCAACGGCACCAACAGCTACCGCGCGGCGGGCTCCCTGGTCCGCTACACCAGGACCGCGAACCAGACCGCCTCTCCTGCCAATCAGTGGGGTGCCGAGGCGGCCGTCGTTGGAGGCAAGGTCACGGTCTTCAACGATCGTCAGGCGACCGGCGCGCCGGGTCTGGCAATCCCTGAGGGCGGCTTCGTGCTATCCGGCCACGGCGAGTCGCGCACCTGGCTCATCGCCAACGCCAAGGTCGGTGCCACGGTGGCGTCTCCCGCGTCAGGCAGCACCGTCCCGTCACCGCCACCGACGCCCGCGCCCGATGCGTGCACCGGCTTCACCGGCGAATACTTCAACAACATCGACCTGAGTGGCGCTCCCGCCCTGACTCGATGCGACGCCGAGATCAACTTCTCCTGGCCCGGTGCAACCGGGGCCGGAGCGGGGCTGGATGGGACGAACGACTCGACCCGGTGGACCCGGACGGTCGACCTCCCCGCCGGCGACCAGACCTTCACCATCACCAGTGACGACGGCCTGCGCGTGAAATTGGATGGGGTAACCATCATCGACGCCTGGAAAGACCAGGGTCCGTCGACTTACATGGCCACCCGTAGCGTGGCTGCCGGGGCTCACACCGTTGTCGTGGAGCACTACGAGCGCTACGGTGATGCCGCCGCGCGGTTTGTCATGGCAGGCGGGGTAGCGACGCCGCCCCCGACCACCGGCCTCGCGGCCACGGGGCGCTGGACGACTCCGTCCAGCATGCCAGGGCGCGCGATGCACGCCACCCTGCTGCGCGACGGTCGCATCCTGCTGATCTCGGGCTCGGGCAATGACTGGGAGGGCCAGTTCCTCCCAGGCACCTTCGAGACGCACATCTGGAATCCGACCACCAACACCTACACCAGTGTCCCCACACCGGAGGACATGTTCTGCTCCGGGCATGTGACGCTCCCGGACGGGAAGATCCTCGTCCAGGGCGGCACGGATGCCTATGCGGGAACCCCGGAGAGCGCGTCGTACAAGGGTCTGAAGTCGTCCTACCTTTTCAACCCGGCCACAAATACCTACATCAGGACGAACGACGCGATCGAGGGCCACTGGTATCCCACCCTCACCAAACTGGAAACCGGCGACGTCTGGATGGCTGGTGGCTACGACGAGAACGGGGGCGGCTCGACCGCAACCGAGCTGTTCAACTTCTCCCAGAGCCGCTGGCTCGCGCGCACCGAGGTTCCTCAGACCAACCGCTACCTGGGCACCTACCCGCACATGTTCCTCATGGCGGACAGCCGGATGCTCTACACCGGGGGCCACACCTTCGGTGACGCGCAGCCCGGGACCGGGTCCTTCATCTACGACTGGCGCAAGGCGCAGATCGGCGACATCCCCGGCCTGCGCGTGCCGCAGCTGCGTGACCAGGCAGGTTCGGTGCTCCTGCCCCCGGCACAGAACCAGAAGTTCATGATCGCCGGTGGTGGCAGCACGGACTTCGGCGGCGCGACCAACACGGTCGACATCGTGGACATGAACCAGGCCAACCCGGTCTGGACACCTGGTCCCAATCTGCCCGGGACCGAGGGCCGCATGTACCTCAACCTCACCAACCTGCCCGACCGCAGCGTCCTGGCAAGTCACGGGGCCACGGGCAACCGGACCGGTGATGTCAAGCGCGCGGCGATCTACTCGCCGGTCAGAAACACCTGGGCCGAGGTGGCCGCCGATCCGATCGGGAGGAACTACCACTCCGCGACACTGCTGCTGCCCGACGGGCGCGTCGTCGCCATCGGGTCCAACCCGCTCGACGGATCCTTCGAGAGCCGGCTGAGCGTCTACGAGCCGCCGTATCTGTTCAAGGGCGACCGCCCGACCATCGAGACAGCCCCGACCGACACGACATACGGGCAGGCGTTCGCACTGGGCACCACGGGCAACGTCATGAGTGCCTCACTCACGAGTCCGGGGTCGGCCACGCACCAGACGGACACCAACGCCCGCCTGGTGGACCTGCCACTATCGGGCGGGGCCGCCAAGACCGCCACTATCCCCGCCAACCGGGCACTCCTGCCGCCCGGGCCGTACATGCTCACAGTCCTGGACGACAAGGGGGTCCCCTCGGTGGCTCGCTGGATCAACATCCGATGAGGAAGAAGACGATGAGGAAGAGGACGATGACCAAGCAGCACCACATGACTGCGAGACGCAGGACTGCGGCCGGAACCATGGTCGGTGTCGTGGCCCTCTTCGCCGCATGGGCCACCACCACCGGCGGCACACTGGCAACAGCTGCGCCCCCCATCCGCAGTGAAGGGGTCATCAGCGAGCCCGTCGCCGAGCCGCATGCCATGGTCGAGCCCGAGGCTCAGGCCGTGAACGACGGTCAGCGCGGCCAGGCCGCCGGCGTGAAGATGCGCAAGGCACCGCAGGTCGACGTCAAGAAGCTGAAAGGCACGGGGAATGGTGGCTGCGTCGTCGGCTATGGCGACCCCGGCCAGTGCCTGCCGGTCGTCCCGCCGAGCCACGCCGTCCACGCTGCCCACGGTATGGACGTCACCTGGACCTGCGGGGAGATGCGCACGATCTTCGTGGAGGGCATCACTGTCGAGCGGAGCAAGGACTCGCTGAAGTTGGACAGCAACAAGGATGGCGTGGCCTGTGGGGAGGGCGACGCAGCATGACCCGGCCCCGTCGCATGGTGACGGCTGTAGCCGTTTCGGTGGCTGCCGCCGTCGCCGTCGCCGGGACGATCCAGGTGGTCATCCGGGATCACTCAGGCTCGGCATTTGCCGCCACAACGGCCACAACCCGGAGCGCTCCGACTACGGAGCGCCCGCTGGACAACGACTGCTCGGGTGGCCACGTCACCTTCACCTTCGATGACGGCCCGCGCGAGAACACCGAGAGGGTGCTCGACGCGCTCGATGGACTTGGCATCGACGCCGTCTTCTTCTGGAACGGCCAGAGGATCAAGGGGCGCGAGCGCACCGTCACCCGCGCTCTTGCCGAAGGCCATGTCGTCGGCAACCACTCCTGGGACCACCCCGATATGACGACGGGGGAACTGCCCGACGGCACCAAGGAGACCTGGACCCCCGAGTGGGTGCGTAGTGAGCTGGAGCGGACGAACAGGGCCCTGATCGCTGCTGGCGCCCCTCGCCCGACGCTCTACCGCCCGCCCTACGGTGCGATCAACAGGCAGGTGGACGAGGTCGCACAAGAGCTCGGCCTCCGTCTCGTGATGCCCTGGGGGTACCACGAGGAGGAGGACAACATCGTGGACACCCACGACTACGAGGGCGCGACCACCCAGGAGATCATCGATGCCACGGTCCGAGGGATGCGGGCCGACTCGATCATCACGATGCACGACGGCCAGGGACAGGCGACGCTCAACTCCGTCGACGCACTCCAGCCCATCGTTGACGTGATGAACGAGAGAGGACTGTGCGCCACCACGGAGATGCGCGAGGATACTACGGGCGGCGTGCTGGAGATGTACGGCTGAAGAGATCCCGGCGCCCGTCCGACCCGGGACGAGGAGGAAGCTCTGGTGGCCAAGCTGCCTAGCAAGGTCGTCGCCGTCTACTGGACCCGCTGGAACTCCGGCATCCGGCTCACGCAGGTCCCGCAGTCGTACAACGTGCTCTACCTGTTTGCCGCCGGCCGGTCCGGTGGCGCCGGGGGCATCGGGTGGGGCACGAACGACATCGCCGCCGACATCAGGACCGTCCGCGCCCGGGGTCAGCGTGTCATGCTCTCCACGGGGGGCGCGGGCCAGGGGATCGACTTCTCCTCACGGTCCGTGAGCCGACGCTTCGTGGACAGCGTCGTGCGCATCAACGCCGAGCTCGGTGGCACCCTGGCCAGCCCCGTCATCGATGGGGTCGACTTCAACACCTTCGAGGCCGAGGCCACGCCGAACACCGCCGAGTACCTGTGGATGTTCGCCGAACTGAAGCGCCGGTTCGGCCAGGACTTCGGTATCACGTCCCCGCCTGCCCCCTGGAAGGCCCAGGACAAGGCGATGATCCGCGAGGCCCTGTCGAGGGACCTCATGGCCTACGCAGGGCCGCAGTTCTACGACGGCGCAGGGCTCGCCGACCCGGAATACATCATTGCGACCACGCGCGACTGGGTGCAGAACGTGGCCGGCGGGGACGCGAGCAAGATCGTCGTGGGCTTTGGCATGGAGGACCTGGAGAACTACTCCTCCATCGATCAGATCCTCACCGCCTGGCGGGCGATCGAGAAGGAGTTTCCGACGATCCGAGGGACGTTCCTGTGGCAGCACAAGACCGACTCCGACCGGGGATGGGCCTTTGCCAAGCAGGTGGCCCGGCTCGTCCTGGACAACGGTATCCCCGAGCAGCCGATGCGCTCGACCCCGCCGCCTTCGCCAACTCAGCCTCCCCGCCCCGTGGTGAAGATCGGCTCGGCCTTCTTCCCGCTCGCGGGCATCGACATCGCTCGCGAACTCAATGCCCTGGTGGCCTACACGGACGAGGCACCAACCACGTCCACCAACCCGTACGGCTGCGAGGTGACCGTGGCGGGCGGCAAGGTGATCCAGATCAACGACCGCCAGGTCGGTGAGTCTGCGACCGGAACACCCGTCCCCGAAGGCGGCTTCGTACTCTCGGGACATGGTGAGGCGCGCACATGGCTCCTGGCCAATGCCGAGGCCGGTGCGGCGGTCGAGGGCATCACGGTGACCCCTGCCCCCTCCTGATACCGGACTGAGCCCACCTACGCTCGAGCGCGGCTCGATCAGCGCGGCGGCCGTAAGGACCCTCGGGGGCCCGCTGGAAGAGCCCGGCCGCACCGCGCGGCGGGTTTTCTCGCACGGGGATCAGCGGAAGGTCGCTACCCCGCCCTCCGATGCGGTCCAGGTGATGTAGCCGCCCTGGTAGTCCTGCCGCACCCCGCCGGCGATGCTGTATTCGTTGGATGTCGGGTACCCCAGCCGCCCGTTCTCGAGGCCGACGCGGGCGTAGGCTTCGCGGATCCCACCGAAGGACAGACGGGCGCCGCTGGCCGGTGACCAGAGGATCGCGCCGTTCTGGAACGCCTGGTACTTGCCGCCGTCCTTCAGGCCGCTGATCACCCCTGAAATGGGATACCCGAGGAAACCGGCTTGGGAACCATAGGCCCTGTAGGTGTCCAGGATGGGCCCGTTCAGGGTGACCTGCCCGCCGGTCGCAGCTGACCAGAAGATCCCGCCGTGCTGGAACTGCTGGTAGGCACCGCCCTTCACCGCGGTTTCCCGAGCTGTGGGGTAGCCGAGGCTCCCGTTCTCGGAGCCGCTGCCGACATAGGTGGCTCGCATCCCGCCGAAGACCAGGTGCGCTCCGCTGGAAGGCGACCACATCAGGGTGCCGTTCTGGAACGTCTGGTACTTCCCGCCGTCCTTCAGCCCGCTGAGTTCGTTGGAGGTCGGGAAGCCCAGGAACCCGGTCTGCGCTCCGTAGGAATTGTAGGAATCCAGGATGGATCCCTTGAGGGTGACCTGACCGCCGGTGGCGGCCGACCAGAAAATCCCGCCGTGCTGGAACTGCTGGTACGCGCCGCCGTTGATGCCCGTTTCCCTGGCGGTGGGGTAGCCCAGGCTGCCGTTTTCGGAGCCGCTGCGGACATAGGTCTCGCGCATCCCACCGAATACCAGGTGCGCCCCGCCGTCCGGCGACCACAGGATCGTGCCGTTCTGGAAGGTCTGGTACTTCCCGCCGTCCTTCAGGCCGCCCAATTCACCCGAAGTAGGGAAGCCCATCAAACCGGACTGGAACCCGTAGGCGAAATAGGTGTCGCGGAGGGGCCCGTGCGGACTGACCTGCCCGCCGGTGGCCGGCGACCAGAAGATCCCGCCGTGCTGGAACTGCTGGTACGAGCCGCCGGCAACGCCTACCTCGTCGGCCGTCGGGTAGCCCAGCGGCCCGGCAGTAGCCCGTGCGCCAACATAGGTGGCGTGCATGGCGCCCCTCACGGCGACCGCACCGGCCGCGGACCAGAAGATCGAGCCGCGCTCATAATCCTGGCGGGCACCGCACGGAAGGGCGGTCTCACCGCCCACCGGCGCGCCGAGCAGGCCTGCAACTCCCGACTGCCCGTACTTCGCCTCGATTGCGGTGCGGACCGGGACGCCGGATACGGCCGGCGTTGCTGACGAGAACCGATTCGCCGGGGCGTATCCGGCCCTGGTGCCGGTCACGTTCAGTGTCATGGTTCCACCCGCGTCAGCACTGGTCAGCGTGTAGGTGGAGCCGGTTGCCCCGGCAACGGCCTCGCCTGACCGGTACCACTGGTACTCCAGTGGAATGGGTGCCGGTGTCCACGCTCCAGGAACGGCAGTAAGGACCGACCCCGTCGCTGCAGACCCGGAGATCGACGGCGTCATCGAACCGATCGTGCCCGGTACGACGCGCTTTCCGTCGGAATCCCTCACCGCCGTCAGGTAGCCGCTCTTGGAGCCGGTGACCTTCACCCAAACGAACTCCGTCACGTCGTCGGCCGTCAGTCTGTAGGTCTTGCCGATGGCCCCGGCTATCACAAAATCACCGCGCATCCACTGGTAGGTCAGGGTGAGAGGCGCGGGCCCCCAGGACCCGGCATTGGCCGTGAGGGTGGCATCCATTGTCGGACTTCCCGAAATGGTGGGAACCGACGAGGTAAGGCTTCCGGCAACTGCAGCGGCGGACTGGGCCTGGCCGGCATCGCTGACGAGGGGTGGAGCCGTGACCTCCGGTGAAGCTCCTACTTCCGGCGAACCCGAACCCGGCGGCGGAATTGTGACCGGTGGCGAACCCACCTCCGGCGAACCAGAAACTTCCGGTGGAGCCGTTGCGTCCGGCGAGACGGAAACCAGGGGTGGAGCCGTTGAATCTGGCGAGGCGGAAACGAGCAGTGGAGCCGTCGCGTCCGCGGCTTCCATGGCCGCGGCCGGCACGGTAGTCAGGGAGCCGGCAAGGAGCGCCACAACCGCGGCGGCCACAGCTCCTCGGGTCGAGCGGCGGGGCTGGATTGGCATGCGCATCCTGGAGACTCATTCCCGCAAAACAACGGGTGATCAGTGGGGAGGCCGATGCTGTCCCCGCGGGAAGCATAACCGAGGAACGCCTGATACCAAAGGTGCAAATGTGAAAGGCGCGTGTCTTGTGTCGGCCCCTGGCCATAGGAACCTTCGCTGCTGCTTCCCGCACCGCAGCCGTCCATGCTGCCGTCGGAAGTTATCTGCCGTCGACGGTGGGGACGGTGTGACGGCGCGGCAGCACGCCCTGCTACCGGATGCGCCAGGAGATTCCCTTGCCGAGCCGGAATGATGCCCGTCCACGGCTGTTCACGACCAGCGGAACAGGACCAGCGACGTCGCCCGCAGCTCACACGCCGCGCAGTTGAGGAAGAACCTCCCTGCCGAAGGTGTCGATGAAAGCGCGCTGGTCCTGGCCGACATGGTGAAGGTACAGCTCGTCGAAACCGAGCTCCCCGTATTCGTGCAGCCACTGGGCATGCCGGGCAGGGTCGCTCGAGACATTGACCGCCTTCCGCACCTGCGCCCGGGAAATCTCCTTGCGCTCCGCCAGGTCGACGAAGTCCTGCGCGGTCGCTGTGTCCCAGGTCAGCGGAGGCCCCACGGAATTCGTGCGCCACTGTCCGTAGGCGATGTCGTCGGCGTCGTCGTCGGAATCCGCCCAGCTGAGGTGGACCTGGAGCGCCGCCTTGCCGCGGCCCCCTTCATCGCGATAGGCACCCAGAAGCTTCCGGAGCGTGTCGGCGTCCTGGTTGGTGGTGATCAGCCCGTCCGCCCAGGTTGCCGCGCGGCGCGCGGTCTCCACCGACATCACCGGTGCGATCAGGGAAGGCGGAACCTCCGGCAGGTCCCATAGCCTGGCCCGCTCAACGGTCACCAGCCCGCGGTGGGTCACCTCCTCCCCCGCGTGGAGGCGCCGGATGACGTCCACACACTCTTCAAGGCGTTGCTGGCGGACCGCTTTCTCCGGCCAGGGGTCGCCGGTGATGCGCTCGTTCATGTTCTGGCCACTGCCCAGAGCAGCCCAGAACCGCTCCGGGAACATGGCGGACAGCGTGGCTGTCGCCTGAGCGGTGATGGCCGGGTGATAGCGCTGCCCCGGGGCAGTGACGACGCCGAACCGGAGCTCCGTCGTCGCAAGCGCCGCGCCGAGCCAGGTCCAGGCATACCCGGCATGTCCCTGAGAGGGCGACCACGGCTCGAAGTGGTCCGAGCACATGGCAGCCTGGAAGCCGGCCGATTCAGCATGCTGGACGTCCAGAAGGAGCTGTACGGGAGAGATTTGTTCATGCGAGGCATGGAAACCGATTACAGGCATGGTCAATGTCTAACACTGCGGTGAAAAGCCTGTCGAGGACCGTTTTCCGGGATCGGCTCCCGGACCGTCAGCAGGAGCACGGAGCTACTCGCCGGTGGTGCCAGCTGTGGTGCAAGGCACACCGGCGGCACTACCATGGATTCGTGGAACCGCTCTTCGATTTCCTCGGCAGTTACTGGTGGCTTGCCTTCCCCTTGAGCGGTGTCTTCGCAGCCTGGGGAAGTTCCTGGTCGAAGGCGAGCGAGCGGCGGCACCAGCGCAAGCTCGAGCTCTACCGGCTCCAGCACCAGGGCCTCGCCGTCGAGCAGGCTCACAGCGGCGAGATCCAGGCCCTACTGACCGCGCACGACGCCGTGAACAAGCGCTGGCTGGAGTACGAACTCGACGCCGCCAAGCTCATCGACTACCCCATGATGACCGACGTGCGGGAGCCCCTGACCGTCGCCTTCCTCCGCTCGAAGCGTGAAGCCGACGCGCTGCGGCCCATGGACGAGAACGAGCTGTCACGGGACCGGCTCGCTGAGTACCGGAACGCCGTCAACAACTTCGACGTCGCATTCCGCGTCGCGGAGTCCGAAGCGCACCGTTTGAAGGACACCGCCTTCAGCGGGCCTGAACGCCAGCGGCTGACGACCGCGAGGAAGCTCGTGACCGTCGCCGTCGACGAAGCAGCGACCCCGGCCGAACGCCAGACCGCCTACAAGAGGGCACGCCGCGAGCTCGACGGGCTGATCGTCCTTCCCGATGCCACCATCGCTTCCCTCGAGGAGAAGGTGGCACGCATGCTGGGCGCGGGACCCTCGAAGGCCCAGGCCTGAGTCCGGGTGGACTCTTTCATCAGGACCGAGAAAGAGGTCGAGGAGGCGCATTGGCATGATCAGCGCGGGAGCATCAGCTTTCGGACTCTCCTTGGCGACACGCCGGACACCTCGTCCTTCGTGACAGGCATTGCCCGGCTTCCGGTGGGCGGCCATCTGGCGCCTCACCGACATGCTCCCCCTGAAACCTATTCCGTCCTGGAGGGACAGGGCGTCGTAGTCCTGAACGGGATCGACCACGACGTCGCTGCTAAGTCCAGCGTCCACATTCCGGAAAATGCAGTTCATGGGATCCGCAATGCCGGGAGCGGGATCCTGCGGTTCTTCTACGTGCTGGCCGCCGACTCATTCGACGAGATCGACTATCAGTTCGTGGAGACCGACGCCGGATAGCTTCCCGCGCGGAGCCTGCTGACCCATAATCGGAGCATCCGAGAGAAAAGGAGTGTTCCCATGACCACCCGACTCAATTCCTACCTCAGCTTCCGGGACACCGCGGCTCCCGCAATGGCGTTCTACCAATCAGTGTTCGGCGGCAACCTCGTGTCGAACACCTTCGGTGAGTTCCACGCGAGCGAGGACCCCGCGGAGCAGGACAAGCTCATGCACGCCGAGCTCACCACACCCAACGGGATGGTGCTGATGGGAGCAGACACTCCCAACAGCATGGACCTGACCGTGGGCACCAACCACTCACTGTCGCTCAGTGGCGAGGACGAACAGGAGCTGCGGGGCTACTGGGAAAAACTGTCCGACAGCGGCACTGTGGTGGAACCGCTCGCGCAGGCGCCATGGGGGGACAGCTTCGGCATGTGCGTGGATGGGTTCGGTGTGCACTGGATGGTGAACATCTCAGGGCCGAAAGCCTGACCCCGCTCACGCTCCGGGGAAACCGGCCGGCGGCCGGCTTCCCCGTCGTCGTCCTCGGCAACTGCCGTCTACTTCGCGGCTTCCTTGTTGACGTCGGTGGGCGAAGCGTACTCGCGGTCCGGAAGGTTGTTCAGGGTTTCCATCACGGAGTCGTCGGCTCCGGATCCTTCGGCGTGCTTGACGAGGTTCTCCTTGGATACCGGGTAGTCGATGCCGCCCAGTGCCTTCTGGATATCGATGGGGCTCGGATTTGCCATGGGTTCCGTCCTTTACTTGAGGGTTTGCCTTGCATTCACTGCTCCGGTTGCCCGTGGACAACTGAAGCGGCGTCTATGGCACGGTCGGTGACCGTGGTGGGCGATTCGAGGTGCACGGCGCCGGAGGGAAGAATTCCTGCTCCGCCGTACCGCTCCATCACACGCCACTGCGCCGCGACATCTTCTCCGGCGTGGGCTTCCGGCAGGTCCTCCCAGAAGTCGAATCCCCCGCAGTTCACCAGTGCCTCGCGGTCGAACAGGACGCAGCCGCCGATCCACGCGACCTTATAGAGCACCCAGGACCCGGGGTCGAGGTCAAAGTCCTGCGCGGCGTGCACGAGGTTAGCGGCATTGTGGAGCTTCCACCGCGGGAAGCCCTCGGCATCCGGCCGGATGCGTTCGGGAAGTACTTCCCCGCCCTCCCAGAACTCGAGCTGCACCCGCTCACTCGGGCGTTCATCGTCGAGGTAGGACAACCCCTGCACCGCGGAACCGACAAAGCCGCATCCCGCGGTCCGCAGCGCCGAACAAAGGCGCAGGAGGGTACCCGGCTCGAGCCATACGTCGTTGTCGAGGAACAGGACGAAGGGGGCGGTCGAGAGCCCGAGCAGGAAGCTCCGGTGCTCCGCCAGGCCGCGGCGTGGAAAATGCCGTTCAAGGAGCACCGGAGCGCCCTGCGCCCGCAGCACGCGGACCATCGCCTGCACCGCGGGATGGTCGTAGGCCGGTTCGTTCTCCGTCTGGTCGCTCACGACCACCCGGAAATCGATGCCGTCCTGCGCAGCGAGCCCCGCCAACGTCACTGCGAGTTCCGCGGGACGGGCGAACGAGGGAATGAGCACGTCGATCTCCGGATCCACCTCCGCGGCAGCCCGCCCCCACCCTCCGGACCAGCGGGTCATGGCGCGCCCTCGGCCGCCGGTTCCGCTGTGGTCCTGATCTTCCGCACCACCGCCGTCGTCGAGCGCTCCGGGACGTAGTCCAGAATGCGAACGGATCCCCCGAAGGCCTCCACCACCGGGGTCTCCTCGAGCATCTGCGCCGAGTAATCGCCACCCTTCGCATAGATGTCCGGGCGCAGCGCTTCGATCAGCGGGATGGGAGTGTCGGTCGCGAAGACAGTCACGTAGTCCACGCAGCTCAAGGCGGCGATCACCCCGGCGCGGTCGGCGAGCGCATTGATCGGCCGGTCCGGGCCCTTCAGCCGGCGGACGCTGTCGTCATCGTTCAGTGCCACCACCAGAACGTCACCCAGCTGTTTGGCCTGGTTAAGGTAACGGGTGTGACCGCGGTGCAGGACGTCGAAACACCCGTTCGTCAGCACGATGCGGAGGCCTGCCTCCCGATCACGGGCGATGCGCCGGGCGAGGTCCTCCGCGCCGAGGGCCGTGTCGGCGAAGCTGCCAAGGTGCACGGCGAGGTCCTCTGTCGAGCACACCGAGGTCCCGGGCCGGTGCACGACGACGTCGGCCGCCGCCTGGGCGAGATCGAGGCTGGTCGTCAGGGGCAGCCCGGCGGCCCGTGCCGCGGTGAGGCAGGCCACGAAAGTATCGCCGGCACCGGAAGCCTGCCGTTCCACGGCCGGCCGCGCCCACGTCCGATGTTCTTCGGAGTCCTTGGTGAACAGGACGGTGCCGTCACGGTCGAGGGTGACCACCACGGCGGATGCCCCGGTGGCGGCGAGCAGTTCGGCGCGCCGGGCCTGCACTGCTTCGGCGCGGTTGCTGCGCGCGTCGAGCCGGCAGTCGAGTATGCGGGAGGCCTCCTCCGCGTTCGGCGTCACGATATCGGGGCGAAGCTCGGACCAGGCAGCGGGATCATGCGAATCGACCACGGTCAGCGGCGGCGGGTCGGCCTCCAGCAAAGCTTTGCGAACCGGACCGCGCACCGCCCCGGTGCCGTAGTCGCACACCACGACGGCGTCGCTGCCGGCGATTGCCGCTGCCACCCGGCCTGCAACCCGGAGTGCCGCTGCTTCCGGGATGCTCTCGGGGGTGTCGTCGAGCCGCAGCATCACCTGGTCTCCGCCGACGATGCGGTACTTGGTGGTGGTACGTACGCCGTCATCCGCAACGAGCCCGGTCACGTCCACGCCGGCGTCGGTGAGGATCGAGCGCAACCGGCGGCCGGCGTCGTCGTTCCCCGTCAGCCCGCAGATCCGTACCCGTGCACCGAGCGCTGCGAGATTCACTGCGGTGTTCGCTGCTCCGCCGGCAGCGTACTCGCGGCGCTGGACGTCCACGACGGGCGCGGGAGCCTCACGACAGAAGCGTTCGATGCTCCCGGTCCACCAACCGTCCAGAATGACGTCGCCCACCACCGTCACCGCCGGGGCAGCCTCGGCGATCCGCTGCGGCACCCAGCCGGCGAGTCCGCGGACGTCCTTCAGCCCCTCCATCAGGCGCCCCCGGCTCCAGGAATGCCGATGTGCACGACCTTGACGAGGGTGAACTCGTCGAGCAGTTCCGGCCCGTACCCGAAGCCCGCCCCGCTGATGCCGCGCGGCTGCGCCGAGCCGCCCGGTGCTCCACCGAAGACGGCGTTGACCTTGACCGTTCCGACGGGGAGGGCCGCAATGGCCCGCTGCGCGGAGGCGATGCTGCCCGTCAGCACCGAGGCGGCCAGGCCGTAGGGCCCCGATGCCGCAAGGACAAGGCCCTCCTCGAAGCTGTCCACCACCGTCACCGGCGCTACGGGGCCGAAGGTCTCCTCGGTCATCACGGTCATGACGTCGCTGCAGCCGGACAGCACCGTAGCGGGATAGGAGGCGCCCGCGCCCTCGGGAACGACACCACCCGCCAGGCAGCGCGCACCTAAGGAAACGGCCTCGGTGACCTGTGCGTGCACTGCGTCGCGGAGCCGGCGGTCCACGAGGGGTGCAACCGATCCACTGGTGTTCCGTCGTCGGGCCTCGGCTGCCAGGGCGTCGAGGAACGGCTCGGCGACGGCGCGGTGCACATAGATCCGCTCCACCGCCGTGCAGATCTGTCCACTGTTGCTGAAGGCACCGATCGCGGCCTGTCCGGCGGCCCAGACCGGGTCCACGTCGGCGTCGACCAGCAGAGGATCGTTGCCGCCGTTCTCCCGGATCACATGGCTCCCGGTGAGCGCGGCGGCCTCGGCGATGCGGGCACCGGTGGCACTCGAACCAACGTGCGCGAGGACGTCGACGTCCGTCTCCGACGTGATCAGCCGCCCCACATCGGCTCCCCCGGTGAGGGTCGAGAAGACGCCCTCCGGAAAACAGGGGGCAAGGAGTTCCCCCAGGTGGATGCCGAGGTGCGGGCAGCGCTCGCTCGGCTTGTGGACGACCGTGTTCCCCGTCACCAGCGCGGCTCCGAGGAGCCCAGCTGCAACGGCGACAGGATCGTTCCAGGGCGTGAGCAGGGCGGCAACCCCGCGGGGCTCGGTCACCGTGAAATTCGAGGCGAGCAGCGAGCCGCGCAGGCTGAGGCCGCGGTGGAGCGGACCAAGCTCCGCGTACTGCTCGAGTGTCGACACGCCCGCCTCGACGCCGGCGAGCGCCTCGTCGATCGGGCGCCCGGTCTCACGGCTGTTCAGCTCGGCCAGGGCGCGGGCACCGCCGCGGAGGGCATTCGCCGCCTCCCGCAACATGCTCCCCCGCACCGCAGGATCGGTTCCGGCCCAACCGGGCTGGGCCGTCCGGGCCTGGGAGAGTGCGCTGAGCACCTGTTCCCGATCGGAGCATTGCACCGTCCCCACCTCGTTGCCGTCGCGCGGATCGAGGATGGTGATGGTTTCCTCGTCGACGTTCTCGTCAACAAGGTCCTGCTGCGTGAGACCCGGGTGGGTAGACATGATGCTCCTCAACTTCCGTGCCGGCTGCTTCCGTGCCGATCGGTCCGGCGCCGCGGCAACGGTAGGCCCGGCTGTTCCTCAAGTACCCAGCACTCCTCCCGTTTACACACCGGCCGGTGCCTTTTTTCCACTTCTGTCCCTGTGCGGGCACCTCCTTGGCGATGGCTGATCATTTTCATCAGCAGGCTTAGGATGTCAGGAAGGAAGCAGGTTCGCAACAAGTTTCAGGAGGTATCGATGGGTTCGGAAACCCGGGCGGAATTCGGGGGGTCGGCCGAGCGGTCGAGGCTGGTGGGCCCCGTCCTCGAGCGGTTTCGGAACGTGCACCGCATCGCCGTTCTGCGGGGCGGCGGGCTGGGGGACCTGATGTTCGCCCTGCCCGCGGTCGAGGCGCTCAAGGCCGCCTACCCCGAGGCCGCCATCACGCTCCTCGGCACTCCGCTCGCCGCCGCGCTGCTGAAGGACCGTCCCGGTCCCGTCAGCCGGGTCGAGATCCTCCCGTATGCGGAAGGCGTACGTCCGGGTGTTTCCGATGCCGCCGCCGTGGAGGAGTTCTTCACGGGGATGGTGCGGGAGGAGTTCGACCTCGCCGTCCAGCTACACGGCGGGGGCAGGAACTCCAATCCGTTCCTTCTGGGGTTGAAGGCGCGCCACACCGTGGGGAGCCGCACGGCCGACGCCGCTGCCCTCGAGCGCACCATTCCCTACGTCTACTACCAGCACGAGGTGTTCCGTGCCCTGGAGGTGGTGGGCCTGGCCGGCGCCGTACCGCAGTCGCTCGAGCCCCGGCTCGAGGTCACCCCCGAGGAGACGGCCGCAGCGGCGGAGCGCCTTGGCGCCACCGCTCCCCTGGTCGGCATCCACCCGGGCGCAACGGACCCGCGACGGCGCTGGCCGGCGTCGTCCTTCGCCGCTGTCGCCGCGCTCGCCGCAGGGGACGGAAGCCGCGTCGTGGTGGTGGGCGACGAGGGCGACGCCGCGGCCGCCGACGAGATCGTGCGGCTCGCCCTCGCGAGCGCGCCGGGCACCGACATCTCCTCACTGGCCGGAAAGCTGTCCCTGGGGGAACTCGGCGGCGTGCTGAAGGCGTGCGCCGTCCTGGTCGGCAACGACAGCGGCCCGCGGCACCTGGCGCAGGCGGTCGGCACCCCGACCGTGGGCATCTACTGGATCGGGAACGTCATCAACGCAGGCGCCCTGGGACGCACCCTGCACCGGGTGCATCTCTCCTGGGTGACGGCCTGCCCCGTCTGCGGCGTGAACGTCACCCAGGTGGGCTGGACCGCCGAGCGCTGCGTGCACGATGACTCCTTCGTGCACGCGGTCCGCCCCGCGGAGGTCTACGAGGACGTCCGCGAACTCACGGCCACGAGCCTTCTTCTTCGTGGGCGATGAGCATCTGGCGGATCTCGCACCCCTTGGGCTGTGAGAGCGCAAACAGGATGGCTTCGGCAACACGCTCGGGATCATTGAGCCGGGAGTCGTCCTGCGGCTTGTACTGCTCGTCGCGGTCGTCGAAGAACCGCGTCTTCATGCCGCCGGGAATGATGGTGGTGACGCCGATCCGGCCGGTGGTTTCCGCCGCCAGCGCATGCGAGAACCCGATCACCCCGAACTTCGACGCACAGTAGGCAGTGGCGTCGGCCACCGCCTTGATGCCGAGTGTCGACGCGATGGTGACAACCCTCCCGTGGGTCCGCACCAGGTGAGGAAGCGCCGCACGGGCAGTCGAGACGGTGCCGAACAGGTTGACGCCCACCACCTTCTCCCACTGGTCCGCAGGCACGTCGGCGAGCGCACCGCAGCGGTCGATCCCGGCGGCGGTCACCACGGCGTCGAGCCCGTCCATCGTCTCGGCGGCCTCGGTGACGGCGGCCTCGACCGCGGCGCGGTCCGCGACGTCCACCGCGAACGCCTTGACGCCGGTGACCCGGCTGATGTCGAGGTCGAGCACTACGGGGGTTCCCCCTGCCGCGAGCACGGCCTGGACGACGGCGGCTCCGAGCCCGGAGCCTCCGCCGGTCACGAGGACGCGTCCAGGGTTGTAGGGACTGCCGGACGCGGGGCCTGCTGTTTCGAGCGTCATGTCTTCCTTTCGATTGCGTTGCTGGGATTCTCTGGCGGTTGGAGCTGCTCAGCCCACCTTGGCGAGCGCGGCGGCGAGTTTGGTGGTCGACCGGGCGGGGATATAGGGGACGGTGACGGTGCGCCCGCCCCAGCTGCTGACGAGCTTCGCCTCCGGAAGGTCCTCGGCCGCGTAGTCGCCGCCCTTGACCCAGATATCGGGTCGGAGCCGGGCAATCGCGTCTTCGGGCGTCGACTCGTCGAAGACCAGCACTGCGTCAACGCATTCGAGGGCCGCCAGCAGTTCGGCGCGGTCCTCCTCCCCCATGATGGGCCTGGAGTCACCCTTGAGCCGCCGGACCGAGGAGTCCGAGTTGAGGCACACGATCAGGCAGTCGCCGAGCCTCCGGGCCGCGGCGAGGGTGCGTGCGTGACCGGCGTGGATCAGGTCGAAGCACCCGCCGGTCGCCACCACGGTGCCACCGGACTCCCGGGTGCGCCGGGCGACGTTCAGTGCGTCAAGGCCCGGCACGTTCAGTTCGCGGGGCTCATCCGCCGGCGGTGCGAACAGGGCGGACACACCTCCTGCCGCAAGGAACGACGCCGCTGCCTCCGCTGCCGCCTGTGCCGCCACATCCACGGCGAGGCCGGCAGCGAGGTTCACGGCGAGCGACGACGCGAAACGGTCCCCCGCGCCGCAGGGGTCCGCTCCCGAGACCCGCGGAGCCGGGACGACCTGGGGAAGGGTGCCGCGTGCCGCAACAAGGGCGCCCTGCTCACCCAGGGTGACCACGACGGCGCGGCTCTTCCAGCACGCGAGCAGCACCTCGGCGGCCGTGGCGGCCGCCTGCGTGCCGGTCCCCTCCACTCCGGTGAAGCGCAGGGCCTCTCCGAGGTTGGGGGTGATGGCGGTGACTCCGGGAATGGGGTCGGCCCCGGCCGGGTGCGGATCCCAGACCACGGGGATCCGTCCGAGCTGCCGCGCCAACGCCGCCCGTAGGTCCGGATTCGCCGTGAGCCCGCGGCCGTAGTCGGCCACGACGATCGCCTCGGCGGATTCGAGGGCTGCCAGCATGTCGGCGGTGCATTCCGGTACGGGAGGTTTCGCGCACCCCTCGTCGAAGCGCACCACCGGGTGGCCTGCCGCCCGGACGCGTGTCTTGACCGGTGTGGGAGCTCCCGACGGCCCGGACGTCACCGTGATCCCGTCGAGTTCGGCGCGGAGCAGCCCGGCGGCGTCGTCGCTTCCGAAGACCGTGACCAGCCCGCTCTCGTGCCCGTCGATCTGCAGCATCCGGGCCACCAGCCCTGCTCCTCCGGCCCGGCGCTGCACGACGTCGACGTCGACCACGGGAACCGGCGCATCGGGCGACAGCCTGCCTGCATCTCCCGAGAGGTCGGTGTCCAGCAGGACATCACCCACCACGAGGATCTTCATCGTCCCGCCCTCCGCCGGCCCAGCACCTCGGCGTCGAACGCCCGGCAGATCCCGTGCAGCGCCATCAGGTGGCCCTCCTGGGCGTTCGCCGACCCCGCCTCGATGGCGACATACTCGTCCACGCAGTCGGTCAGCGGGTTGGGACCGGTTCCCGTCAGGGCCCAGGTGGTGATCCCGGCGTCCCGCGCCGCCGCCGCCGCGTGCAGGAGGTTCGGGCTCTTGCCGCTCGTGCTCAGCAGCACCAGGATGTCGCCGCGCCTCCCGTGCGCCCGGACCTGCCGTGCGAACATCTGGTCGAAGCCGTAGTCGTTCGCGATGGCGGTGACGGCAGAGGTTTCCGCGTGAAGCGAGATGGCTGAGAAGGGTTCCCGTTCACCGTCGAAGCGCCCCACGAGCTCCGCCGTCAGATGCTGCGCCTCGGCAGCCGAACCACCGTTGCCGGCGGCGAGCACGCGCTGGCCGGCCATCAGGCGGTCGGCGAGTTCAACTCCCCACTGCGCGAGGTGGTCGGACTGGGCGAACAGCGATTGAAGGGCAGGCATCACCCCCCGGAGGTGGTTCCGGACCAGTTCCCCTGGCTCCGGCTCCTGCGAGGGGGCCGCCTGCGGCTCACCAGCGTGCAGGGGCGTCAGTAGGCTGCTCGTTTCGGCGCTCACAGTGCCCTCCCTCCCGTGCTCTCCAGGTGCCGGGCGGCGCCCGGCGAATCGAAATCCGCCGACGCTGCGCTGCCGCTGCGCAGGGCCGACTGGTAGGCCTTTTCGGTGTCGGCTGCGATCCTGCTCCACGAATACCGTGCGCGCACCCTGCGGTACCCGTTCCGGCCCAGGCCTGCGGACCACTCGGGGTCGGTAAGGATCTCGGCGACGGCACCGGCGATGGCTGCGGGGTCCTGCGGCGGAACGTGCAGTCCGGTGCGGCCGTCCACCACCGTGTCCACGAGCCCGCCCACGGCAGCGGCGACCACCGGCACTCCGCAGCCCATCGCCTCCAACGGCACGATGCCGAACGGTTCATACCAGGGGGCGCAGACCACGGCGTCGGCGCTGCGCAGGAGGGCAGGCATCTCGCCCCGCTGGACCTGCCCGCGCAGCTCCACCCGGTCCTCGACGCCCAGCGTCCGGGCAAGGGACCGCAGCCGCTGCGCTTCCGGATCACCCTCCAGCCCCGTGGAACTGCCGGGACCGCCCACGATCACGAGTTCGACGTCGTCGTGCCCGGCGTCCTTCAGCTCGCGCAGCGCACGGATCACCAGGTCCATGCCCTTGCGCGGCACCAGGCGCCCCACGCTGACGATGCGGTGGGCCCTGCCCCTGGATTCGACGGGACCGGTGGGTGTGAAGAGCTCCAGGTCGACGCCGCAGGGTGCGATGGATACCCGGTTCCCGGCGACCCCCATCGATTTGAGTTCGAAGACCTCGTCGGAACAGGTGGCCACCACCCGGCGCGCACTCCGCGCCACCATCGCCTCGAGCAGGATGCGGTCGGCGGGGCTGGTGTCGTCGGTTCCCTGGTGCCGTTGCTTGACCGTGCCCAGCGCGTGGAAGGTCTGGACCACCTCGACAGGCCTGCCGGCGGCGCGCGAGCGGCCTGCGGCATCGAGCGCGGCCAGGCCGGACATCCAGAAGTGCCCGTGCACGATGTCCGGCGGCTGGTTGCCCCAGTCGGCGAAGATGCCCTCGGCGAGTGCACCCATGTAGGGCAGGAGTCCGTCCTTGGGAACTGCGCACGCCGGCCCGGCCGTCACATGGACCACCTCGAGCCGGGACCCGGTGCGCACCCGGTCGGGGAGGAAGGGATCATCACGCCGGGTGTACACCGTGACCTCGTGCCCGCGCCGCGACAGCGCGAGTGAGAGCTCCGCCACGTGCACGTTCTGGCCGCCGGCGTCCACTCCTCCGAGCGCTGCCAATGGACTGGCATGCTCCGACACCATCGATATCTTCACTGGGCTCTCCTCTCGGTTACTGCCAGGACGCGGGAGCGCCCTGCTGTCCGCTCAAGGACGCTGTCCCAGTCGGCAAGGAATCGGTTCAGTCCGTAGCGTCCGAGGGCCGCTGCGCGCGCCACTGCTCCCCGCGCCCGGGCCTCGTCGGGATCCTCGATGAGCACCCTCGCCGCGCGGCGGAGGTCCTCGACGTCCGTCGACACAGCGCCGGCACCAGGAGGGACGGCGCGTGCCGCCTCGGTGGTGGCCAGCGCGAGGACCGGCATGCCGAGATGCATCGCCTCGAGCAGCGCCAGCCCCAGGGAGGTCCACCGGAGCGGGTGGAGATAGGCGCGGGAACGGGCCAGCCGGGCATGGAGCTGCGCCGTCGGAAGGTCCCCGCCGATCCGGACGCGTACCGGGTCGAGTCCTGTGGCTTCGGCCAGGCCGGCGGTGCCCATGCCGAACACCTCGAGCGGGGCAAGGTCGGTGAAGCGTCCCAGGAGATCGGTTCCGGTGACGCGGCCCCTGCGGACGGGCTCGTTGATGACCACCGCGAGTTGTTCCAGCTCCCCGGTGTACCGGTGGCCCGGGTCCACGATTCCGTGCTCGATCACCGTGGTCGGCGCTATCCCGTTGTCCCAGAACAGGTCGTTGAAATGCGTGACGTGCACGATCGGGATCTCGGCCTGGCTCCGCAGCGGATGCTGCGTGCCGGGTACGCCGCCCTTGGGGGTGTTGTGCTCGAGGAAGACTGCCGGGAGTTCCCGGCCCGGCGTCCGCCCGAGCAGCCGCGTGCACTCGGCGATCTCCTCGACACGCTGGAGGACGACGACGTCGAATTCCTGGTCCCGCAGGTCCTCGTGCGCCACCTCGAGGACGGAGGGCGGCCAGTCGCGGCCTGCCCGCCCGAGTCCCCAGGGACCGCCCTCGGCGCCGGTGGGCAGGACGTAGGTATGGTCCCCCCGCACGAAGGCGTCGGTCCACCCGCCATGCACGTGCCACAGCAGTATCCTCATCGGGTTCCCCTCCTCTGGCGCCTGCCGTCGGTGCGCCCGATACTGCGGCGTGAGCCCAGCGACGGCACACCCGAGCTGAGCCTCAGGACGGCTTCCACCACGTCCTCGGGGGACACCCCGGACAGGCAGGGATGCCCCTGCACAGGGCAGATCCGCGCCCTGCTTCCGGCGCAGGCCGCGTGCTGGTCGCCGAGCAGTTCGACCGGAATCCGGTACGGCGCCCAGCGCACCGCGGGCACCACGGGCGCGAACAGGCAGACCACCGGCGTTCCGACGGCGGCGGCGAGGTGCGCCGGCCCCGTGTTCCCGGTGATCACCACGGTTGCGCCCTGCAGCACGGCTCCGAGAAAGGGAAGATCGGTGCGGCCGCCCAGGTCGATGCCTTCGGGTCCTGCAACTGTGGCCGTCAGCTCGCGCTCGCGCGGGCCACCCGTGACCACTACGCGGAAACCCGCTGCGGTGAGAAGCTCCACTGCGGCAGCATGGTGGAGCGGCGGCCACGCCCGTGAGGGGACGGCCGCTCCCGGATGGACCGCGATATAGGGTCCCTCCCCCACCAGGTGGCGAACGTCGGGAAGCTCCGTCACCCGGAGGCGGCCGTCGTCGTCGTCGGGCAGGGGAAAGCCCGCCGCAGCAGCGATACCGAGCGCACGCTCCGCCTCGGGCTGGTCCTCGGGGAAATCCTCGCCGGGCTTGAGGCGCACGTCGAGGAGGCTTCCCGCGTAGTCGACCGACGCGCCGGTGATGCGGTCCACCCCGGCAAGCCGCAGCAGCAGTGCCAGCGGAAGCGGCGACTGATGGAACGAGGTCAGGATCACCGCTTCCTCGATCCCCGCCCCGACCACGGCGTCCATCAGCGTGCCGGTCAGTGCCGGAGTCACCGCCGGTGCGGGGTCGACGATCCATGGGGCCTCCCAGGTGAGGACATCAGTCACTCCCGGAAGCAGTCGCGCCGCCGGCGCACCCTGCGGCCCGCACACCATCACGACGTCGTTCGGCGCACCGTTCCGGCCCGCCGCGACGGCACGCACGGCGGGCCCTGCCAGCAGCACGTCTCCGGCGCTGTCCAGCCGGGCCACGAGCACCTTCGCGCTCACCGGGCTGTCCCCCACAGGAGCTCGAGGGCGCCCGCGAGGTCAGGGGCGACCAGCTCTGCTGCCTCGATTTCTTCAGGACGGGTCACTCCGGTGGGGACGAGCACCCCCCGGGCGCCGGCAGCCTCGGCGGCATCGACGTCGGCTCCGATATCACCGATCAGCGCCACGTTCGAGGGGTCGATGCCGAGCCTGCGGGAGGCACTCAGGACCATGCCCGGCTCCGGCTTCCGGCAGGCACACCCGTCGCCGGCGCCGTGCGGACACACCTCCCAGACCTCGAACGGACCGAGGAGCTCCTCCACCCGGGCATTGACGGCGTCCACCTGGCTACGGGTAAGAAGGCCGCGGGCGATGCCCGACTGATTGGTTACCACACCGACGGAAACGCCGGCCTCCCGCAGTGCGTCGAGCACCTGCCGCGCTCCCTCCACTTCCCGCACGAGCTCCGGATCGCCGTTGTAGGGCACATCGACCACGATGGTGCCGTCGCGGTCGAAGAGGACCGCCTGGGGCGCCGCAGCGGATCCGATGAGGAGAAACGTCATACAAGCTCTGTTCCCGAGAAGAAGCAGTGCTAAACACTTGGGAACGAACTTCTTCTCCCCCTTCTGCTTCTCCGTCCTCCCTCAACCCGCGGCTCCCTTCCTTCTCCGGCGGGCGGGATGTCAAGTACCGGTGGATGTTCCGGAGGGCTGCGGCGGACCGTGGCCGGTCGGGATGTCCCGCGGTAACGTGGAGAACGTGAGCGTTGCATCGGCACCGACAGTTCCCCTTTCCAGCCATTTCGCCCGGGACCTTCCGGAGCTGGCCCTTCCGTGGGAGGCCGAGGAAGCTCCCGACCCCCGGCTGCTCGTACTCAACGAGCCACTCGCCGTGGAGTTGGGTCTGGACCCCGCATGGCTGCGGAGCCCGGACGGCCAGCGCCTCCTGGTCGGCAACCTCGTCCCCAGCGGGGCTACTCCGGTGGCCCAGGCCTACGCGGGTCATCAGTTCGGCGGGTTCTCCCCACGCCTCGGTGACGGGCGGGCACTCCTGCTGGGCGAAGTCGCCGACGCCGACGGCCACCTTCGCGATATCCATCTCAAGGGCTCCGGGCGCACACCGTTCGCGCGCGCCGGCGATGGCCTGGCCGCGGTGGGACCCATGCTGCGGGAGTATGTCATCAGCGAGGCGATGCAGGCCCTTGGAATACCCACGACGCGCTCCCTCGCGGTGGTGGCGACCGGGCGGTCGGTGCGCCGGGATACCCTGCTGCCGGGAGCGGTGCTCACCAGGGTCGCGGGCAGCCACCTGCGCGTGGGCAGCTTCCAATACGCCCGGGCCACCGGCGACACCGCCCTCCTCCGCCGCCTCGCGGACCATGCCCTCGCGCGTCACTACCCCGACGCCGCGCAGGCCGAGAACCCGTACCTCGCACTGTTCGGATCGGTGGTCGCCGCCCAGGCGTCGCTGGTGGCCCAGTGGATGCTCGTCGGATTCATCCACGGGGTCATGAACACCGACAACATGACGATCTCGGGGGAGACCATCGACTACGGGCCGTGCGCTTTCCTGGAGGCCTTCGACCCGGCCACTGTCTACAGCTCGATCGACTCCGGCGGGCGCTACGCCTACGGGAACCAGCCGGTGGTGGCCCAGTGGAACCTCGCCCGCCTCGCCGAGGCCCTCCTGCCCCTCTTCCACGAGGACCAGGACCAGGCGATCCCGCTGGCCATGGAACCGCTCGACTCGTTCCCCCGGCAGTACAGCGCCGCATGGTCGGCCGGTATGAGGGGGAAGTTGGGCCTGCCTCGTCTGCGCACTCGGGCTGATACCCTCGACGACGATGTCGCCCCGCCTCTCGTGGACGAACTGCTCACCCTGCTTCAGGCGGAAGGCGTCGACTACACATCGTTCTTCCGCGGTCTCGGCGGCGCCGCCCGCGGCGATGCCGGCCCGGTGCGTACCCTCTTCCCCGAGGCGTCGGCGTTCGACGCCTGGGCGGAGCACTGGCGTGCCCTGGGTCCGGACGCCGACGCGATGGATCGGGTCAATCCCGTCTACATCCCGCGCAACCATCTGGTGGAGGAGTCCCTCGCCGCGGGCACCGAAGGCGACCTCGATCCGCTCGAAAGGCTGCTGGACGCAGTGACCAGGCCGTACGACGAGCGCCCGGGCCTGCAGCGCTACGCCGCTCCCGCACCTGAGGACTTCGGCACCTACCGAACCTACTGCGGAACCTGAGGCAACCCTCCCCCGCCGTCGTCGGCCGCAGTTCTGGCAGGATGAAGGGATGGATCCGCTTGCCCTGCCCGCAGCACCACCTCGGCCCGATGGACGCCCTGAGCTGCTCGCGCTGCGTGCCTTGAAGCTGGGAGATCTCCTGGTGGCGCTCCCGGCACTGCGGGGCCTTCGACGGTCCTTCCCCGAACACCGGATCTACTATGCGGCGCAGTCCTGGCTCGCTCCGATCGTCGCCCTGACCGACAGTGTCGACGACCTGTTGCCCACCCACGGGCTCGACGATCCGCTGCCCATCGAGGCAGACCGCGTGGACGTCGCCGTGAATCTCCACGGCAGCGGCGGCGAGAGCCGGCAGCGCCTCGAGGAAATCCGGCCGGCCAGGCGGATCGGGCACCGCTCGCCCGGCTGGGACGGCCCCGAGTGGCGGCACGGCATCCACGAGCGCCAGCGGTGGGCCGACCTCGTCTCCTGGCACGGCATCCCCGCCGATCCCCTCGACTGCCGCCTGCGCATTCCCGACGGCGGCAGCCGCACGCCGGGCGCCGTCGTCCTGCATGTCGGAGCCGCCTACGGAAGCCGTCTGTGGCCGGTGGAGCGGTTCGCAGAAGTGGCACGGGCGCTAGCCGGCGCCGGGCATGAAGTGGTCTTCACGGGAAGCACGAAGGAGCGCCCCCGCGCCCTGGCGGTGGCGGATGCGGCAGGACTTCCCGCGGAGTCCGTCGCGGCGGGGGAACTCGCACTGGATGCCTTCGCGGGATTGATCTCCGGCGCTTCCCTCGTGATCTCGGCGGACACCGGGGCGGCCCACCTCGCGTCCGCGTACGCACGTCCTTCGGTTGTCCTGTTCGGCCCGGCCCCCGCCGCGGAGTGGGGCCCGCCCCCGGGACCGCATCTTGTCCTGACCGACGAATCAGTGCGGCGCGGTGAGACCTTCTCGGAGGACCCCGACCCTGCGATCCTCGCTGTGACGGCAGAGGATGTGCTGGCCGCCGCGGCCCGGCTCGGTATCGACTGATGCGCCTCCTGCGGGGTCAGGCGATGCGCGCGGACGCGGGAGAACTCCCGCGCTGTTCGGCGGGCTCACCAAGGAGGCGCTTCTGCAGGGTGACCAGGACGCGCGCCAGCTTCCGCGAAACCTGCATCTGTGACATTCCGAGCTGCTCACCGATCTGCTGCTGCGTTTCTTCGTTGAAGTAGCGCCGGTAGAGCAGTTCCTTCTCGGTGCTGGACAGCTCGTTGACCGCCGAGCGCAGGGACAGCATTTCGTCGGTGCGGTCGGTGCTGCTCTCCGGGGTCTCGAGCGTATCCGCCCAGCTTCGGCCGTCGAACGGCGCGTCGAGGGAATCCGGCCGAAGGCTGCTCTGGCAGGCCAGCGCTTCCCGGACGACGTCCTCATCCCAGCCCAGCTCTCCGGCAAGCTCTTTCGGTGACGGCTCGCGGCCGAGCCGCTGCGCCATGGCCGGAGAGGTGCGGGCGATCTCGGTCCGCAGGTCCTGGAGGTGGCGCGGCGGGCGGACCACCCAGCAGCAGTCCCGAAGGTACCGCTTGACTTCGCCGGTGATGGTCGGGATGGCGAAAGAGGCAAAGGGCACACCCCGTGCGGGGTTGAACCGCTGGACGGCCTTGATCAGACCGAGATAGGCGACCTGACGGATATCCGAGGCATCGGGGCCGAAGGACGAGAAGGAGCGAGCAACGGATTCGGCGAGGTCCATATGCCGCACGGCGATGTCATCCTGCAGTGCATTCTTCAGGGGAGTGGGTGCGCGGCCTCCTCCGGCGGTGGAATCCGGAAATGGTCTGGCTGCTGGAGGTTTTGGCATGCTGTCCACTCCGGGTCGGCGTCAACTCACTAACGCTTCCCACGAGACCATAAGCCGACTTACTACGCAATGGTTTTTCTACTTCAACACCGCTTCAAATCTTCTATTCCGTCAAGGGATGCCGTATAGCGGCCGGGAATGCGCGGTTCTCCCAGCGAAAGCTCCGGGCAGGCTACTCGAGAATCGGAAGTGGTTCCGCGGGCTCGCCGGGCGGAGGCGGAACCTGCGCGAGCGCGACGACGCCGGGCGCGGCTGCCGCCGTCCAGTTCCAGCGGGGCGCTCCCAGTTCCTGGATCACGCTCTGCAGGTGTCGCCGCAACTCCTCGGACACAAGGCCGCCGCCGGCGACGAGGGTGCGCTCGATATCATCGGCCTTTGTCAGGACCAGCAGCCCGTCGGCCGTGACCGAGACGAGATGGGAGCGACGGTCGAGGTCATTGCGGACGCGCGTCACGTGACCGCGGGCCTCAAGCCTCGAGAGGGTCTTTCCCATGGTCTGGGCCTGGACCCGCACGATCTGGGCGAGGGCCGCCTGGGTCATGGCGCCCTGGGCGGCCAGCACTCCGAGAGCAATCACTCCGGCGTGCGTGACTCCGATGTCCACCAGCCGCTCGTTCCAGGCATGCTCGACCAGGCGCGCCGCCGTCGTCAGCAGCCTGCCGGTTGGCCATTGCTCCAGATCGGGCATATAACCGTGCACTTCCTCTCGCTTTTGAACCTGCGCTCCCCAGCGACGCCGATCCTCCACCCCCTATGATAGCTAAGCTGGCTGATATTTTTGAGCCTGCCGAATCAGCGGACCCATCAACCGACATACCAAGGAGTGCTAATGACACAACGATTGTCACCCGGGGATCGTGCTCCCGAGTTCGCACTGGCCGACGCCGACGGCAATCTGGTCGAGCTGGCGAAGGAACGGGGCAGCAAGGTCGTCGTCTACTTCTACCCTGCCGCGGCAACTCCCGGTTGCACTACCCAGGCCTGCGACTTCCGGGACAACCTCGCCGGTCTCGCCGCTGCGGGATACAAGGTTCTCGGTGTGTCACCGGACCCGCAGGACAAGCTCAAGGCCTTCGTGGATCAGGAACACCTGACGTTTCCACTGCTCTCCGACGAGGATCACGCCGTGGCCGACGCCTGGGGCGCCTGGGGTGAGAAGAACAACTACGGCAAGACCTCCGAAGGATTGATCCGCTCGACAGTGGTCCTCGACGAAGACGGCGTCGTCTCGCTGGCCCAGTACAACGTCAAGGCCACCGGGCATGTCGCGAAGCTCCGCCGCGACCTCGGTGTGGACTGATTTCCACGTACACTGGATCCTGACGTTTTCGGCGGGGACGGATTCCTCCTCCCGGAACGACGTCGGCGCGAGTGGCGGAATTGGCAGACGCGCTGGATTTAGGATCCAGTGTCTTCGGACGTAGGGGTTCAAGTCCCCTCTTGCGCACGGTAAAGGCCCCGGTCGGAAACTTCCGACGGGGCCTTCGGCGTTAACCGGTGCCACACCCCATCGAGGAAGTTCTGCGGCGTGTAGAAAAACTTTTCGCCCATCCACCCATCCTCCTTTCCGGCACGTCCGAAGTACCTCCTGAGACATCAACACGATGTGTTTCACAAATCAGTCAGCTGACTCCAGGCTCCCGCCGGGTCACGTCTATGGAGGAGAAATCTCATGGAACTCACCAAGCGCAGGAATCTTTCGATCCTCTCACTCGCAGCAGTGTCAATGTTCGGCCTTGCGGCCTGTGGCGGCGGCGAGGAAGCAGCAACCGGGACCGAGACGGAGGCCATGACCACGGAGGCCTCGGCCGAGGCCACCGAGTCGATGACCCCCGAAGCCACCGAAATGGCCACCGAGGAATCCACCGACATGGCCACCGACGGCGCGATGGACCCGGCAGCGAACCTCGTGGGCCCCGGCTGCGCCGGCTACGCCGAGACCGTCCCCGACGGCGCCGGCTCGGTAGCAGGAATGGCCCTCGACCCCGTGGCAACCGCTGCGTCGAACAACCCCATCCTCACGCAGCTCACCGCGGCCGTCTCGGGCCAGCTCAACCCCGACGTCGACCTCGTCGACACGCTCAACAGCGACGAGTTCACCGTCTTCGCACCCGTCGACGAGGCCTTCGCCGCACTGCCCGCCGAGACCCTCGAAACGCTGAAGACCGATGCCGATCTGCTCTCCAGCATCCTGACCTACCACGTCGTGCCCGGCCAGGTCCTGCCCGCAGACCTCGAGGGCACCACCCAGACGACCGTCCAGGGCGGCGACGTCGAAGTGACCGGCTCCGGCGACGAGCTCATGGTCAACGGTGCAAGCGTGATCTGCGGCGGCGTCATGACCGCCAACGCCACCGTCTACCTGATCGACACCGTCCTCACCCCCCCAGCAGCACAGTAGTAACGGTCTCCCTGGTCCGACTCCTCTAACGTTGTCCAGGGATTGGAAGCGGGCCTTCGCACCGACGGTGCGAGGGCCCGCTTTTCTATTGCGCGCGCACTTGCAGGCAACTCGATGCCATTCCGGACCCAGCCCCCGTACAGGTCGATCCCCTAGACTTGCCTTTCGATCGCCTACCCCGGCCCGACGGCCCTTGCGGAGAACCTGCCTGTGAAAAACAACGCCCCAGGGCTGAAGCCCCTGAAGCGCGCCTGCCTCACACTCACTGCGATGGCCTCTGTTCTCGGGATGGCCGCCTGCACCTCCGCCAGCCCCGCCCCGACCTCGTCGTCGGCTCCGCCGACATCCGCCGCGACCCCCACGGCAGGAAATACCACGTTCGTGCTCGGTACGGCCGCCGATCCGGAAAGCCTGGACCCGGCCATGGTCAGCGACACGGAATCCTACCGGGTGACGCAGCAGATGCTCCAGGGGCTCGTGGGAGTGGACCCCCTGACCTCGGAGCCGGCACCCCTGCTCGCGTCCTCCTGGGAGGAACGGGACGAAGGACGGGCATATGCCTTCGAACTGCGCGACGACGTCATCTTCCATGACGGCGAGCCGTTCAATGCCGAGGCGGTCTGCGCGAATTTCGACCGCTGGTACACCACTCCCCGCTCGGCGCGCGCCGCCAGTACCGCCCTGCCGTTCGAGGATGTGTTCAAGGCCTACTCCGATGAGCCGGAGGTATCGCTCTACTCGGCGTGCCAGCCGCTCGGCCAGTTCGAGGTCCTCATCAGCCTGAAGAGCCGGATGACAGGGTTCATCCCGGCCCTCGCCTCGCCTGGTTTCGCCATGTCCTCTCCGAAGGCACTGACGGAGCTCGCAGCCGATGAGCTCACCGGCACCCGCGAGGGAACACGGATCTCGGAGTACGGCCGGAACCCGGTGGGCACCGGCCCCTTCCGGTTCACCTCCTGGGAGGACGACCGCGTCGAGCTGTCATTCTTCGAGGAGTACTGGGGAGAACGGGGTGAGGTGAGGGACGTGATCTTCACCACGATCGCCCACCCCGATGCGCGCCTGCGCGCGCTTATCGCCGGAAGGATCGACGGCTACGACTTCGTCACCGTGGAGAACGCCGGAGAGGTTGCCCGCGCCGGCCTGCAGTTCCTGCAGAGGGACCCGTATTCGGTTCTCTACCTCGGTATGAACCAGAATTTCCCGGGAATCGACGACATCAAGTTCCGACAGGCCGTTGCCTATGCCGTCGACAAGCCGGAGCTGATCTCCGGCCGTTTCCTGGAGGGGACCAAGCCGGCACGCCTCTTCATCCCGGAGAAGCTCGGCATCAGTGGGGAGACCGTCGAGTCGTACGGCCACAATCTGGACAGGGCCAAGGAGCTGCTGGCGGAATCCGGGTACGACGGCTCGGAATTGCCCTTCTACTATCCGCTGGACATTTCGCGCCCCTACCTCCCTGCGCCCGAGAAGACCTACGCCGAACTGAGCCGCCAGCTCACCGCCGCGGGCCTGAACCTCAAGCCGATGCCCACTCAGTGGAACGAAGGCTACGTCGACGTGGTCATGAACGAGGACGCAAGGGCCTTCCATCTCCTCGGCTGGAGCGGCACCTACCAGGATCCCGACAACTTCGTGGGGGCGATCTTCGGAAGCTATTCGAACGAACTCGCCTTCGAGGACAATCAGCTGTTCAGCAAGATCAACCGTGCGCGTACCCTTCCCAACGGTGACGAGCGTCGCGAATCATACGCGGACATCAGCAGCCAGGTTGCCGCGAGGGTTCCCGCAGTGCCGCTGGCATTCCCGATCTCCGCCCTGGCCATGGCGCCCCGCGTGGTCAGCTACCCGGTGAGCCCGGTCATGAACGAGGTCTTCAACCGCATCGATCTCGCTGACGTCCAGCCGGATACCACGCCCTGAACCGGTCGGGCTCCCGAAAGCAACCCGACGGCGGGATTTAAGTAAGCCCGCTGCGAGACGCTACGCTTCTATCGCTAGGACAACAGCGACTGGAGATTACGTTGACCGCAAACAGCCCGGCGGCATTCCCCGCAAAGACCACCGACGTCGTACTCATTGGCGGCGGCATCATGAGCGCCACGCTGGGCGCTTTCCTGAAGCAGTTGCAGCCGGACTGGGACATCTCTCTCTTCGAGCGCCTGGACAGGGCGGGTCTCGAGAGTTCGGATCCCTGGAACAACGCCGGAACCGGCCACTCCGCGCTCTGTGAACTCAATTACTCCCCCGCGGGCAAGGACGGCTCGGTGGATCCGGCGAAGGCCGTCGCCATCAACGAGCAGTTCCAGGTATCACGCCAGTTCTGGGCCCACATGGTGTCGGATGGGCACCTCGGCAGCCCCCGCGACTTCATCAACCCGGTACCCCACATGAGCTTCGTCTGGGGCTCCGCCAATGCCGCCTACCTGCGCAAGCGCTACGATGCGCTGAGCCAGCAGCCGCTGTTCAGGACCATGGAGCACAGCGAGGACCCCGCAACCCTCGCCGAGTGGACGCCCCTGATCATGAAGGGCCGCCCCTCCTCCCAGCCGGTGGCCGGATCCCGTGTCCTCGGCGGCACGGACGTCGACTTCGGATCGCTGACCCGCGGCCTCACCACCTACCTCGAAGGCACCGGGGTATCGCTCAACTACAACCACGACGTCGGTGACGTGGCCCGGGCCACCAACGGTCGGTGGGACGTCAAGGTCAAGAACCGGGCCACCGGGCAGTCGCACACCGTCAACGCGAAATTCGTGTTCATCGGCGCAGGCGGCGGCGCGCTGCACCTCCTGCAGAAGACCGGCATTCCCGAAGGGAAGGGCTTCGCCGGCTTCCCCGTCTCCGGCCAGTTCCTGCGCTGCACCGACCCTGAACTCGTCGGCCAGCACAATGCGAAGGTGTACGGCCAAGCGTCGGTCGGCGCGCCGCCCATGTCGGTGCCGCACCTCGACACCCGCTACGTCAACGGCGAACGTTCACTCCTGTTCGGCCCCTATGCGGGCTTCTCGACGAAATTCCTCAAGCGCGGCTCATTCTTCGACCTGCCGGGCTCCATCCGGTCCTCCAACCTGGTGCCGATGCTCGCTGTGGCGAAGGACAACGTGCCGCTGACCAAGTACCTCATCTCCGAGGTGCTGAAGAACCGGGGCGCGAAGAACGATGCGCTGAAGGAGTTCGTCCCCTCGGCCGACGGCGGCAACTGGGAACTCATCTCGGCCGGCCAACGTGTACAGGTCATCAAGAAAGCACCGAAAAAGGGCGGAATTCTTCAGTTCGGGACCGAAGTCATCACCTCCGCCGACGGCTCGGTGGGGGCGCTCCTCGGCGCCTCCCCCGGCGCGTCGACCGCGGCACCAATCATGGTCGAACTCCTCAGGCGCTGCTTCCCCGCGAAGCTCGCCGACTGGGAACCGAAGCTGAAGGAGATGATTCCCGGCTACGGCATTCGGCTCAACGAGAACGAGCCCCTCGCCGCGGAAATCCAGACTATGACCGACTCGGTGCTGAACCTCACGTAACCTCCGGCTGTCCCGGCTCGCCAGGCACCCGTCAGCACCGAAGGCAGGTCCATGTTCCGCTTGGCGCACCTCTCCCTGGGCAACCGGGCGCTGATCGCCCTCATCACCGTCCTCGCGTCGGTCTTCGGTGTCATCACCCTGGGCTCGCTCAAGCAGGAGCTCATCCCCTCGCTCGAGTTCCCGCAGATCACCGTGATCTCCTCGGTGCCCGGCGCCTCCCCCGAGTACCTCGACAAGCAGGTCAGCAGCCCCCTGGAGAGCGCCCTGAGCGGCGTCGAGGGACTCGAGTCGTCATCGGCCACTTCGCGCACCGGCGTGTCCAGCGTGAGCCTCGTCTTCGTCTACGGCACCAACCTCGACCGGGCCCGGGCCCAGGTGGACCGCGCCATTTCCACCGTCCGGCCGCTGCTGCCCGACGACGTCGAACCCCAGGCCCTCGCCGGGAGCATCAGCGACCTTCCGATCGTCTTCATGGCCGTCTCCTCGGACCGTACGCTCAGTGAGCTGAACGGTGAGCTCGCCCGGTTGACGGTGCCGAGGCTGCAGAAGATCGAGGGGGTGCGGACGGCGGAGATCACGGGCGGTACGAGCCAGCACGTATCGATCCTGCCCCGCGCCGGGCAGCTCGCGGCAGCCGGGCTCACGGTGGCGGACCTCGCCGACACCCTCGAGAACAACGGTGCCCTGTTCCCCGTCGGAACCCTCGAGGAGGACGAGCGGTCGCTGACCATCCAGGCGGGCAGCCCGGTGGGTTCACTCGATGACCTCCGCGCCCTTCCGGTGCTTCCCGGCGATGCCGGGGCCTCGGGCACGGCGCAGGGAACGCCTGTCACCATCGGCGGCGTTGCCGACGTTTCCCTCGCCGACGACGAAGCGACCTCGGTCACGCGCACCAACGGCGTCGAGACCCTGGCCCTCACCGTCACCAAGGTGCCCGACGGCGACACGGTGGAAATCTCGCAGCAGGTCACCGAACTGATCCCGAGCCTCGAGACCGAGCTCGGCGACGCCGCGGACATCACCGTGGTGTTCGACCAGGCTCCGTTCATCGAACGCTCCATCGACGACCTCACCACCGAGGGCCTCCTGGGGCTGGGTTTCGCGGTGCTGATCATCCTGGTCTTCCTGCTCTCCGTCCGCTCCACGCTCGTGACGGCCATCTCCATTCCGCTGTCCCTGCTCATCACCTTCATCGGCCTGTATGCGGCCGGGTACTCACTCAACATCCTGACGCTGGGTGCACTCACGATCGCCATCGGCCGCGTGGTGGACGACTCCATCGTGGTCATCGAGAACATCAAGCGGCACCTGGGCTACGGCGAGGAGAAGCGCTCCGCGATCCTGACGGCGGTGCGCGAAGTGGCGGGAGCCATCACCGCCTCGACCCTCACCACCGTCGCGGTGTTCGCGCCCATCGCATTCGTCGGAGGGCTGGCCGGTGAGCTGTTCCGGCCGTTCGCCGTGACCACCGGCATCGCGCTGCTGGCCTCCCTCGCCGTGTCACTCACGATCATTCCGGTGCTTGCCTACTGGTTCCTGCCGAGGAAGCAATCGGCGCCCGGTCGGGGCCGGGCACGCCATGCCAGGGCTGGAAGGGCAGGCGGAACGGCAGCAGCGGAGGCGGGAAGCCAGCAGGCCGCCGTCGACCCTGTGGCGGAGGCCCACCGCCGCGAGCAGCGCTCCTGGCTGCAGCGGGGCTACCTCCCCCTGCTGCACGGCACGCAGCGGCACCCGGTCTGGACGCTGACGGCCGGCCTCGCCGTCCTCGGGGCCACAGCCGCGATGGTCCCGTTCCTCCCGACCAACCTGCTGGGCGGCACCGGCCAGAACAGTTTCAGCGTGACGCAGACCCTCGAGGCGGGATCGAGCCTCGACACGACGACGACGGCCGCCGCCCGGACCGAGGAGGTCCTGGCCGGTACGCCCGAGGTGCGGGACGTGCAGCTCACGGTGGGCAACGCCCAGGGTGCCTTCGCCCAGTTCTCCCAGGGAGCCTCGGTGGCCACCTTCACCGTGATCACCGAGGAGGACGCGGACCAGGAGGCGCTGCAGGACAGCGTGAGGGCGCAACTCGGGGAACTCGACGACGCCGGGACGTTCTCCCTATCGAGCCAGCAGGGCGGCTTCGGCACCTCGAGCACCATCGACATCGACATCACGGCACCGGCCGGGGAGGATCTCCAGGCAGCGAGCGACGCCGTGGTGGCCGGTATGCAGGGGATCGACGGCGCAGGGGAGGTCTCGAGCAACCTCTCCGCCGCGCAGCCTCAGGTGCAGATCGATGTCGACCGCGCGGCCGCTGTGGACGCCGGACTGAGTGAGGGGCAGATCGCCGGGCTGCTGGGCAGCAGCATCAGCCCCGTCCCTGCGGGTTCGCTCCGGCTCGATGCCACCGACTACCCGGTGCTGATCGGCGAGGGGACGGCCATCACCAGCCTGGCGCAGCTCCAGGGGCTCACCCTCCCGACGCCTGCAGGTCCGGTACCGCTGACCGACGTGGCGAGCGTGGCGGAGGTGCAGGTGCCGCTCTCTGTCACGAGTTCCAACGGCGAGCGCACCGCGCGTATCTCCATCACACCGTCGGGCGATGACCTTGGCTCCCTCACCGCAGCGGTGACCGAACGGCTCGAGGGAATCGGGCTTCCCCCGGGTGCCACCGCCACGCTCGGCGGTGCCGCAGAGCAGCAGACCGAGTCCTTCGACCAGCTGTTCCTTGCCCTGTGGGCCGCGGTGGCGATCGTGTACGTGATCATGGTGGCGACGTTCAAGAGCCTCGTCCAACCGTTGATCCTGCTCGTCTCCATCCCCTTCGCAGCCACCGGTGCCATCGCACTCCTGCTGGTCACGGGCATTCCGCTCGGGTTGCCCTCGCTGATCGGCATGCTCATGCTCGTGGGGATCGTGGTCACGAATGCGATCGTCCTGATCGACCTCATCAACCAGTACCGTCTGCCGCACGATGGTGAGCCGGGCATGCCGGTGCGCGAGGCGATCATCCAGGGGGCCCGCCAGCGCCTGAGGCCCATCCTGATGACCGCGCTGGCCACCGTGTTCGCCCTGACTCCCCTGGCGCTCGGGCTCACGGGTGAGGGTGGCTTCATCTCCCAGCCACTCGCCGTCGTCGTGATCGGCGGCCTGGTCTCCTCCACCGCGCTCACGCTGATCCTGGTGCCCGTGCTGTACCGGCTGGTGGAGGGGCGCCGGGAGGACCGTGCGCTCCGGAAGCTCCGGGAGGAATAGTCTTCGGTCGGCACTCCCTGGAATGAATGGGCTTTCCGATGTCCGGAGGCAGGGCGGAACAATGCCGGCGCCGCCGGAGTTGGAAAGTAGAGTGGATGCAATTGCATCTACTGCGCTGCAGTGACCCATCCCGGCAGGAGACCGACCATGCTTACCGACCCGCCACCCGTCCGGCTGACCTCCGAAGCCTGGGAGTCGCTGTTCCGGGCGCAGGTCACCGTGATGAGGCGACTGAGGCAGGACCCTGCCTTCCGGCAGTTGGCGATCGGCGAGTACGACGTCCTGTTCAACCTCACCCGGTGCCCCTCCGGGTGGACGCGGCTCAACGAACTGAACGGGCACCTGCTCATCAGCCAGCCGAGCCTGAGCCGGATGATCGATCGCCTGGAGGCCAAGGGCCTGGTGGCGCGGCGCGCTGCCGAAGCGGACCAGCGGGGCGTGGAGGTAGCGCTGACCGACGAGGGCAGGGACCTGCAGCACAGCATCGGCAGCGCACACGTGCAGCGCATCCAGGAGGTGCTCGGCCCCGTCCTCAGCAGTGAGGAACTCGAACAGTTGCGCTTACTGACGGGAAAAATCACCCAGGCAGTGGAGCAGCAGCACTGATCCTTCGTTTCACCCCGAAGAACCGCACCGAAGATCCGCCCCGAAACCGAAAGGCACTTCCCGCATGAGCCCCTTCACCGCAAATTCCATTCCCGACCAGACCGGCCGGACGATCGTCATCACCGGAGCGAACAGCGGCATCGGCCACCAGGCGGCCACGGCCCTGGCCCGCAAGGGAGCGCACGTGGTACTCGCTTGCCGGGACGAGGGACGGGGGCGCGACGCCGAGAAGCGGATCCGCTCCCTCAGCGGCAGCAGCACGGTGGAACTGCGGCTCCTCGATCTCTCGAGCCTGGCTTCCGTACGGCGGTTCGCTGACGAATGGACGAAACCGCTGGATGTGCTCATCAACAACGCCGGTGTCATGGCCACTCCGCGGAAAGTCACCGAGGACGGGTTCGAGCAGCAGTTCGGGATCAACCACCTGGGGCACTTCGCGCTGACCGGCCTGCTGCTGGAGCACCTTCAGGAGGCGGAGGCGCCGCGGGTGGTGTCGGTGTCGAGCCTTGCGCACAAGCGGGGCCGGATCAACTTCGCAGACCTCCAGTCGACGAAACGCTACCGTCGCTGGTCCGCCTACCAGCAGAGCAAGGTCGCGAACCTGTACTTCATGATCGAACTCGACCGCCGCGCCCGTGCGGCCGGCTGGCCCCTCGCCTCGGTTGCCGCGCATCCAGGACTTGCCAACACCAACCTCACAGCCGGGATGAACCTGCCGACGGCGCTCGACGCCTTCGGCGTCTTCTTCAAACTTCTGAGCCAGTCCGATGCCGCGGGCGCCATTCCCGTGCTCTACGCTGCCACCGCACCTGATGTCCAGGGCGGCGACTACTACGGACCGGACGGCCCGGGTGAGACCCGTGGTAACGCGACGCTCGTGGCGCCGTCGTCCCGGGTCCTGGATCGGGACACCGCCACCCGGCTGTGGAATCGGAGCGCCGAGCTCACGGGTGTCAGCTACGCGAACCTGCCTCAGCCCGCCTGAGGCGCAAACTGCAGCGAGGCGATGACCTGCCGCGTCACCGCGAATTCCGGTGAGTCGAAGTAGGTTTGGGCCTCGCTGATGGTGCCGAAGGTGACGTTCTGCGGGCCGGTGTTCGCCGGAGCCTTCGGCACGAGCACCTCGAGGTCCCCGAAGCTGACGCGCCCGAGGGAATTGTCCGCCAGCACGGTGTTGGTGAGCGCGCAGGCCACGCCGTCGGCGCCCCCCACCTGATCAGTGATGCCGTAGGAGCTGAAGAACCGGAACCCCTGGATGATCCGCATCACGAGACGCGGTTCGATGATGTCTGCGGCGTCGGGGGGCGCGGAGATACTCAACGGCTCGCTGCCGAGGACGTAGTAGGGGGTGAGGTCGGAGGCGGGGCAGGGCGGCTCCTCGGTCTGGATTCCCGTATGGAGTTCGGCCGCCGTGGTTCCGGCCGGCGTACGCACCGCGTAATGCACCGAATCCGCCGCATACACGCCGGGACCGGGTTCGATCGGCTGGACCACCCAGTCGGCCGGCAGTTCGAAGCTGAGGAGCCTGAGCGGATCGGTGAAGACCTTCCAGCCCTCGCGTGCCTCGCGGGGAGGTACTGTCACTTCCGGGGCGGTGGAGGTCGCGACGGCGGATGGCGCCCCGGCGGTCGGACCGGCGTCCGGGGACCCTTCATCGCCGTTCGAACAGCCGGTGAGCAGCAGGGCCGCGGCGCTGAACACTGCCAGAGCCCTGCACCGGAGCGGTTTCGCGGAAGTCATGCCGTCAGTGTAGATGGGCCGGCGCCGGGGCGGCGGGCGGAACGCTCCGCAGGTTCCGGATTTTGCGCACGGCGGCGACGACGGCGCGCGCCGCCGTCTTCAGGTCCTCCCCGGGCGTGTCGCGGGTCCAGGACAACCGGAGGGCGCTCTGGGCTGTCCCTGGATCGATGCCCAGCGCCAGCAGCACGGCGGACGGCTCATCCGACCCCGCGGCACACGCGGAACCGCTCGATGCGACGACGCCGAGACGCTCGAGCTCCAGGAGGACCGCTTCACCGCTGACGCCCGGGAAGCAGAACGAGGCGAGACCCGGGAGGCGCTGGGTATGGTGCCCTGTCAGCCGGGCGTCCGGCGCGTGCTCGAGTACGTGGGAGATGAGCACGTCCCGGTGGACCGTCGCCGCACGGGCCGCGTCGGGCAAGGCTGCCTGCGCCAGGTCGAGTGCGGCTGCCAGTGCTGCGGCGCCGCCCACGTTCTCGGTGCCAGAGCGGCGCCCGCGCTCCTGGCCGCCGCCGTGCAGCACGGGTTCGAGGGGAATCCTTCCCCTGCAGAAGAGCGCTCCGATCCCTTTCGGCGCGCCCAGCTTATGCCCCGAAATGCTGAGGGCGTCCACTCCGAGGGCTCCGACGTCGAGCGGCAACCAGCCAGCCGCCTGCACGGCGTCGCTATGGAAGTACACACCCGCGGCGGCGCACACCGCCGCCAGCTCGGCGAGGGGCTGGACCGTGCCCACCTCGTTGTTCGCGTACATGATGCTGCACAGCGTGGTGTCCGGGGTGAGCACCTCCTTCAGCGCAGCGGGCGGCACGATTCCCTCGGCCGTGACAGGGACGACGGAGACCCGGAAGCCGTGGACGCGCGCGAGGTACTCGAGCGGGCCGGACACTGCTGCGTGCTCGATGGGGCTCGTGACGATGTGCCGGCCGCGGGGGGCCGCGAGCGCGATCCCCTTGAGGGCGAGGTTGTTCGACTCGGTGCCGCCCGAGGTGAAGGTGATTTCCGACGGCCGGCAGGAAAGGAGCCGTGCGACGGTGCGGCGTGCTTCGTCCAGCGCGATGGCTGCCGCTTCCCCCGGTGCATGGTGACTCGAGGGGTTCCCGAAGTTCGAGGTCAGCAGCGGCCACAGTGCCTCGAGTGCTGCGCGCTGGGGAGGGGCGGTCGCGGCGGCGTCGAGGTAGATCATCTGTTCGGGGTGAAGTCGAGGCCGAGGTCGAGGGCCCGCGCACTGTGGGTCAGGGCGCCCGAGGAAATCACGTCCACGCCCGTTCGCGCGATGGCGGCGATCGTCTCGAGGCGGACGTTGCCGCTGGCCTCCACCAGTGCACGGCCGTTGATCTGCGCCACTCCCGCCATGAGGTCCTGGAGGGAGAAGTTGTCGAGCAGGATGGTGTCCACGCCTGCGGCGAGGACGGGAGCGATCTGGTCGAGGCGGTCCACCTCCACCTCGAAATGCACTGTGTGAGGCAGGCGTGCACGTGCTTCGCGTAGACGCTCCGTGAGGGCAGCGGGTCCGTCCGCCGACAGCAACGCAAGGTGGTTGTCCTTGGCCATCACGGCATCGGAGAGGCTGAACCGGTGGTTGAAGCCGCCGCCGCAGCGAACGGCGAAGCGCTCCAGGACGCGGAGTCCAGGGGTGGTCTTCCGGGTATCGGCCACCCGGGCGTCGGTGCCCTGCACAGCCTCGACGAAATCCCGGGTCAAAGTGGCGATGCCGCAGAGCCGCTGGATGAGGTTCAGGGCGGAGCGCTCCGCGGTAAGGATGGCCGCAGCCGGGCCGTCGAGAGTGGCGAGGACGGTTCCGGGGCCGAAGGATTCGCCGTCGCGCACTGCCATCCGCACCTCGATCGATGGATCGGTGAGGCGAAACGCCGCCTCGAGAATCGAGGCACCGCAGAAGATCCCCGCCTCACGCGCGGTGATCGAACCGCTGGCACACAACCCGTCCGGCACGAGTACCTGGCAGGTGATGTCACCCCACGGCGCATCCTCGTCGAGGGCCGAGGCCACGATGCGGTCCACCACGGCGGCTGGAGGAGGTTGCAGCAGGGGTCCGGGCGCACCACCGACGGGATGTCCGAAACGATACCGGGCTTCGGTCATGGGGCCACTCCTGCTGCTGGGTCCGAGAAGGCCATGGAGTTGCCGGACCCTACCGGCTTCCCGGATCCTTCGGGCACTGAACGTCGGTTCGAAGCGGAGTCCGGTTCATCGGAGCGGTAATGGGCGCCCCTTGATGCGGTCCTCGCTGCCGCGGCGTGCACCACCAGGCGTGCGGCGAGGAGGAGGTTACCCTGCTCACGGTCCGCCACGGAGGAGCCGGCAATCCCGAACTGCGCGAGCTGCTTGGCAGCGATCCGCAGGCCGCCTCCGTCCCGGACCACGCCGGCGTGGTCGGACATCAGGCGTTGCAGCTCCGAGCGGGTGAACACCTGCTCCACGCCGGAGCCGCCGAGATCGAGGGGCGTCGAGGCGAAGACCGGCCAGGAGGCCGGAGCCGAAAGGTCCGCCGCGGCCCTCGCACCGAAGACCAGACCTTCGAGCAGCGAGTTCGACGCGAGCCGGTTGGCTCCGTGGACGCCGGTGCAGGCAACCTCCCCCACCGCATACAACCCTGGCAACGAAGTGCGGCCCGACGTGTCGGTCTGCACGCCGCCCATCCAGTAATGAGCTGCCGGCACCACGGGAATCGGCTCCGCCGACCAGTCCAGCCCGTGTCCCCGGGTGAGCGCAGTCAGGGTGGGGAAGCGGCGCTCGAGGAAGGCACGGCCCAGCCCGGTCGCGTCGAGGAACACCCGCGCCTCCCCCGTGGCTGCCAGATGGCGGGCGATGCTCCGGGACACGATGTCGCGGGGCGCCAGGTCGCCGGCGTCGGAGAAGTACTGAAGAAACCGTTTCCCCGACGCGTCGACGAGCCTGGCCCCTTCCCCGCGGACAGCCTCGGAGATGAGCGGATGACCCGGGACATCCAACGCCGTGGGATGGAACTGGAAGAACTCGGCGTCGGCCACCACCGCTCCCGCACGCCAGGCGAGTGCGACGCCGTCGGCCGTGGCCACTGAAGGGTTCGTCGTGTGTTCGAACAGCTGGCCGGCCCCGCCCGTAGCCAACACGACGGCGTCGGCCTGGATGACCGACGCGGGACCGGTGCCGGTGCCGGGGATGAACTCGACGCCGGCGGCGCGGCATCCGGAACCGTCCCAGGTGCGCAGGATGCGGGTGACGAACGCATGTTCGGTCACGTCGATAGCGTCGTCGGCCCGGACGGCAGGAATGAGCCCGGAGGCGAGTCCCGCGCCGGAGGCGTCGCCGCCGATCCGCAGGATCCGTGGTGCGGAATGGGCGGCCTCGCGCCCGACGGCGGGCCGCCCGCCGTCGACGTCGAACGGCACTCCGAGTTCCTCCAACCGGGTGATGTGCCGTGGAGCCTCCTCGCACATCAGCGTGACGGCATCCTCGGCGCAGAGCCCCGCGCCGGCGGCAAGAGTGTCTGCAATGTGCGCGCCGATGCTGTCAGGGCCGGCAGTGCCCGGGAGGACGGCTGCGATACCGCCCTGCGCGTACCAGGTATTGCTCTCCTCGATCTTCCTTTTCGTCAGCAGCGTCACGCGCACGCGGGGGTTCAGCGCGCGGAGGGTGAGCGCCGTGTACAGTCCTGCGGCGCCACCGCCCACCACCACGACGCGCTGCGCCTGCGCAGCCTGTCTCACGGCTGCACCGCAAGCATGCGTGTCAGGGCGATCCGGGACGGACCCGCGACGTCGTCGGGGACGGTGATGCGGTTCAGCACCTCGCCGCGCACCAGCGCCTCGAGCACCCAGGCAAGGTACCCGGGATGGATCCGGTACATCGTCGAGCAGGGGCAGATCACCGGATCAAGGCAGAAGATGGTGTGCTCGGGGTGCTGTGCCGCGAGCCGGTTGACCATGTTGATCTCGGTCCCGACGGCGAAGACGCTTCCAGGGGCGGCCGCAGCGATGGCTTTCCGGATGTAGTCGGTCGACCCTGCCTCGTCGGCGGCATCGACGACGGCCATGGGGCATTCGGGGTGCACGATGACGCGGACTCCCGGGTGTTCGTTCCGCGCCTGTTCGATCTGTTCGACGGTGAAGCGCTTGTGGACGGAACAGAATCCATGCCAGAGGATCACCTGCGATTCCAACAGGGTCTGCTCGTCACTACCACCCAGAGGCTTGCGCGGATTCCACATCGGCATGTGCTCGAGGGCCACGCCCATGGCCTTGGCCGTGTTGCGCCCGAGGTGCTGATCCGGGAAGAACAGGACGCGCTGCCCGCGCTCGAAGGCCCAGCCGAGGACGGCCGCGGCGTTGGACGAGGTGCAGACGATGCCGCCGTTCCTGCCGCAGAAACCCTTCAGCGCCGCCGACGAGTTCATGTAGGTGACGGGAATCACCGGAACGCGGCCGGCGGCGTCGGGCTCCGTTCCGAACAGTTCCGCAAGCTGTTCCCAGCACTCGGTGACGGAGTCGATGTCCGCCATGTCGGCCATGGAGCAGCCCGCCGCGAGGTTGGGAAGGATCACGGACTGCGCCGGCAGCGACAGCAGATCCGCAGTCTCGGCCATGAAATGGACGCCGCAGAAGATGATGGCTTCAGCCGCCGTGCGCTCGGTTGCCGCGCGGGCGAGTTGGTAGCTGTCCCCGACGAAGTCGGCGTACTTCACCACCTCGTCGCGCTGGTAGAAGTGCCCGAGGATCACCGCCCTGTCGCCCAGGTCCTCCTTGGCGGCGAGGATCCGCGCGTCGAGTTCCTCCTCCGACGCCGTACGGTATTCCGCGGGCAATTCGCCCTGGCGGGGGGTCGCGGCGGGAGCGCTGTCCGCCATCGATGCGCCGGGACCGTATTCGGGAAGCGGCGCGGCGTCGAACGCCCAGGGGGCTGATGCAAGCGCCGGGGAGCAGGTGCGTGCGGTTCCTGCGGAACGCTCGGCATCGCGGCGTGTGACGAGCTGGATTGCGGTGTTGACCGAGGTCATGGGTTTCTCCCTGTATTGACCGGAGCGGGTGTGCCGACTGGGGTGTTCGCTGCTGTTCCAGCGGTGGCCGGTGATTGCGGGCCGAGGTAGCGGTAGAGGCGCGGCGGCCGGTGGCGGCCACCCTGCTGGAATTCTTCGGTTGGTGCGATATCCGGAGCGGCGCGCAGATGGCGCCGGAAATTCGCCGGATCCAGCTCGAGGCCCAGCACCGCCTCGTAGACCTCGCGTACCTGAGCGAGCGTGAATCTGTCACCCAGGAAGTGGTAGGCGATGGACCCGTAGGCCATCTTGTTCCGAAGCCGCCACAGCGCGTAGTCGACGATCTCGTTGTGGTCGAAAGCCAACGGCTCGAGGGAGTCTGCACGGAACCACCGGACGTTCTCGGACTCACGGGCATGGTGGGCCTCGTCGGGCTGCACGAGGGCCCAGTACACGATCGACACCAGGCGCTGCGTCGCCGCCCGGTCCACGCCGCCGAAGGCATACAGCTGCTCGAGGTAGCGCGGAGCGAGCCCGGTGGTGTCGGAGAGGTTCCGCCCGGCGGCGTCCTGGAGCGACTCATGGCTGGCCAGGGGCCCGCCCGGAAGCGCCCATTTCCCGCGGTGCGGCTGGCGGATGCGCCGGACCAGTGGCAGCCAGAGCTCGGGGCGGCCCGAGTCCGGGTCGTGCCGCAGGGCGAAGATCACGGTGGAGATCGCGAGCGACGGCGGCTGGAGTTCCCGTTCGGAGACATTCGCCGAGGAGAAAGCCATGGCAGATCCCTCCCGGCATCAGCATCGTCGGTGAGTTATGGTCGGAGTGACTATTACTCATCCTCGACTATAGCCCATGCCGTGGCACATGCCGCCGGCGATCCGCTCGATGGCGTCGGGCGCGGAGTCGCCGACGCAGCTATCCTGGACTCGTCATCCGGTAGTACGCCGCGGGGTTGCGTCGCCTCGGAGTGGTGACTAGGATCACAGGTGCCGGTTCGAAGCTGGCCCGGCGGCGGGGATGTGTTCAACGGAGCACACGTTCCTGCCGTCTCCACCCGAGGTAGGGCTTCTGGAGAGCCGGTCTCTTTCCTCCTCCGCCCCATCGACCATCCCTGAGCGCATTGCTGAGTCCGGAGCGACTCCAGAACCGGGAATTCCCGAGCCCTCGATGGACGGATCGCGTGCAATGGGTAGTGTAGTAGTCCGCGGCCGCCGGGCCGTTGGACGATGCACGGGAGGGGCAGGCCATGGGACGGCACAGCGATCATCTGGTGGAGGGCACCGACCCGCAGCTGTCGGTGGAACTGCACCCCGCTCCGGCCGGCAGCGAATTGCGCCCTGTCCTCCTTCTGCACGGCTTCGCCTCGTCCTCGCGCCTCAACTGGGAGGACACGGGCTGGGTGCGGTACCTCAACGACGCCGGCAGGAGCGTCATCACCGTCGACCTGCCGGGTCACGGCGGAAGTGCGGCGCCGGAGGAACGCGACGCGTACTCCCCCAGCCGGATGCGCGCGGACCTGCTCCAGATTCTCCAGGACCAGGGAGTCCTGCCGCTGACGGACGGGAAGTCGGCATCAGGGGTGGACATCATCGGGTACTCGCTCGGCGCCCGTCTCGCCTGGGAGTTCGGGGCCACCCAGCCCGAGCTCGTCCACCGCATGGTGCTGGGTGGGCCCGGCGTCGAGGATCCCCTGGCCGAGTTCGACCTGGAAGCCGCCCAGCAGTTCATCGCCGACGGGGCACCGATCGCGGACACCTCGACAGCCAATCTGCTGCGGATGGCCCGGCTCGTCCCCTCCAACAACGTCTTTGCACTGCTCACCATGGTGGAAGCCGTCAAGGGTGAGCCATTCGTGCCTACCGAGGCCGTGCCGAAGGTCCCGCTCCTCCTGGTGGCCGGGGACCAGGACGAATTCGCCCGGTCAGCGCCGGAGCTTGCCGCACTGGCTCCCCGCGCAACGCTCGAATGGCTGCCGGGGCGTACCCATTCCAACGCCATCACTTCCCGCGGTTTCAAGGCAGCCGCCGTTCGATTCCTCGCAGAAGAGGCTTGACAGGACACGAAGCGGCATTAAGTTTTGGTAAAGTCGATCTGCCGAGGGGCAGGCGCCGGGCGGAAGCGCGCTATAATCGGAACTGATCAGTAGGCTTACCTTTGATCCAGCGGTCTCACTCTTTCCACATTCTGCTTCCAGGAGAACACCCATGGATGTGCTCCTCGCCGAGCGGTACCAGACCACGACCCTTCTGGGCGTCGGTGGCGCCGCCTCTGTATACCGGGCGGTGGATCGGAACCTGTGCCGCGACGTCGCCATCAAGATCTTCAATCCCACAACCTCCGACGACGACGACTACCGGCGTCAGCACACCGAGACCATGCTCCTCTCCACGCTGAACCATCCGGGGCTCGTCACCCTCCATGACGCCGGCATGTACGAGGACGCCGACGGACGCGCCTCCGGCTTTCTGGTCATGGAGCTCATCGACGGCGAGGATCTCCGCAAACTACTGAAGAAGGGGCCTCTACAGGCGGCCGAAGTGGCACAGGTGGGAGCCGATCTTGCCGATGCTCTCGCCTATATCCATGCACAGGGAGTAGTGCACCGGGACGTCAAGCCCGCGAACATCCTGATGTTCCACTCCGGCGACAACGACACCCGCATGTACCCGAAGCTCACCGACTTCGGAATCGCAAGGATGGTCGATGCCACCATGGCGACGGCCACCGGGGCCACGATCGGAACCGCCAACTACCTGAGCCCGGAGCAGGCCCAGGGCGGCGCGGTCGACGGAAGCAGTGACATCTATTCGCTGGGACTCGTGCTCCTGGAGTGCCTCACGGGTGAGAAGGCCTTTCCCGGCCCCATCGTCGAGGCTGCCCTCGCACGCCTGCTCCGCGATCCCGGGGTTCCGCTGTGGCTGGGGCCCGACTGGGTGGAGCTGTTGACGCTCATGACGGCACGGAATCCGCTCGAGCGGCCAAGCGCGCACGACGTCGCGCTCCTGCTTCGGACCCATTCCGACGACGGCTCCGGGTTCTCGATCGTCGGCCTGCCCGCGGAGTCGGCGCCGGCAGCGGCTCCCATCGTCCGCCATTCACCATTGTCGGGACTGCCGGGCGATGCCGGAACCACCGGAGGAATCCCGACGGGCGGCATGATCACCGGAGGCGTCACTACCGGAAACGTCCATATCCCGGCCCCGCCTTCCCAGGCGCCGAGCCTGGGCTAGCTGGAACCGAACGGCCGTTGCAGCATCCCGAGGACTCCGGGTGCTGCAACGACCGTCGGGAACCGGCGAAGGCGGTCCTAGTGCTCCGAGACACCCAACGGGGCGCCCTTGGTCTCGCGGACCATCGACACGCCGATGAATGAGATAGCGCAGAGAACCATGATGTAGATGGCGACTGCGCCCGACCACTCGTAGGTCTTGAGCAGGAGCTGCGCCACCGTGGCGGCGAACGCTCCGCCGAGGATCGCCCCGAGTGCGTAGCCGATGGAGATGCCGGAGTACCGGACCGCTGCCGGGAACATCTCGGCGTACATGGCCGACATCGGCCCGTAGGACAGTCCGAGGCCGATCGTCAGGACGAACAGGCCGACGCCGTACAGCACGATGTCACCCGTATCGACGAGCATGAAGAGCGGCAGCATCCAGACGAAGATCAGCGCGTAGCCCAGCTGGAACGTTCGGACCCGTCCGATGCGATCAGAGAGCCATCCGCCCACCATGGTGAAGATCAGCCAGCCGAAGGACGCGAGAGTCGTGGCCAGCAGGACCGGAACCAGCGGCATTTCCAGGGTTCCCGTCGCGTAGGAGATGAAGAACGCGATCACCAGGTAGCCTGCTGCGTTGTTACCGATGAAGATGACGGCAGCGAGAAGCACTTCGCGCGTGTTCTTCCGGAACAGCTCCCGCAACGGCGCCTTGCTCTCAGCCTTGCGTGCGGCGAGTTCCTTGAAGACAGGGCTTTCGCTGACGGCTCGGCGGATCAGGTAGCCCACGACGATCAGGACCACGGACAGCAGGAAGGGCACCCGCCATCCCCACTCGAGGAACTGGTCCTCAGGGATAGCGGTCCGGAGCGCGAGAAGGGTTCCGGTCGCAAGGATCATGCCGATCGGCACGCCGATCTGCGGGTAGGCACCGAAGATGCCCCTCTTGCTCAGTGGAGCGTGCTCCACCGACATGAGGGCCGCTCCGCCCCACTCGCCTCCGGCTGAGAAGCCCTGGACGATCCGCAGGAGGATCAGCAGGACCGGGGCCCAGGCTCCGATCTGCGCGTACGTCGGCAGCAGGCCGATCAACGCCGTGGCTGCACCCATCAGGACCAGCGTGGCGACGAGGACGGACTTCCTGCCGAAGCGGTCACCGAGGTGACCTGCAACGATGGCTCCGAGGGGCCGGAACAGGAAACTGATGCCGATCAGCGAGAAGGCGAGCACCTGGGCAAGTCCGGGGTCCGAGTCCCTCAGCGGCGTCAGGAACAGCGCCGACAGCACGGTGGCGGTCAGCTGCGCGAAGATGAAAAAGTCATACCATTCGATGGTCGTGCCCACGAGGGTGCCCGCGAGGACGCGGCGCTCCTCCGGCGATGTACGGTGCGCGGTACCCTGCGCGACGGTTGAAGACGTCATTGTCACTCCAGATGGACGGAACTGATTTACCGACAGAACGTTCGGTTACTGTGAGCGAAATCATACCCCCTGGCGGGCCTTCCTGCGCTATCCGTCAGCCTCCGCGGACGGCAGCCCGCCACTTGGCCGTTCCTCCGCACGGAGGATTCTCGTGCTTCCCAACCCGAGAACGAGGAGCGCGAAGGCTGCGCACAGCGGCACCAGTAATGCCTGCGTGGGGTCCGCGCCGTCGGCGAGAAGCCCGGCCAAGGACGATCCGAGGGCCGTGCCCGCGACGATCCCGCTGGCGAGGAGTGTCATGACCGTGCCCATGAGGTGTTTCGGGGCAACGACGGAGCCGATGCTGAAGATGGTCACCATGGTGGGACCCACCGGAATGCCGAGCAGGAACAGGACCAGCAGCATGGATGCGATGGTCTGCGGAAGGAACAGCAGAGCCGCCAGGGCGACCATCCCGCCGGCAGAGGCGATCCATCTCCGGTGGTGGGAGAAGGACTGCCGCCAGTACGCTACCGACAGTGCGGCGGCTGCGGAACTCAGTCCCATCACCGCGTACAGCAGTCCGGCTGAGGTGGAAGCCCCGAATTGGCCTGCAAAGGCGATGAGGGCGGCCTGGGTGGAACCGAAGAACGTCCCCATCGCCACCATTCCCGCGACCGGCAGCGCGACGAGTTTCCATCGCACGGCAGGAACCTGGCCGGTTCCGTTGCTTCCTCCGACTGAACGCCGACCGGGCTCGAGGAGCGCGGACGTCGGATGGACGGCGAAAGCGATCACCAGAACGACGGTCAGCACCGCAGCCAGGGTGAGCGGCAGCCACGGAGCGATAAGGCTCGCCAACAGGCCCACGAGCGCCGGACCCATCACGAAGGTGAGTTCGTCCGCCGTGCTCTCGTAGGACAACGCCGTATCGAGATCGGATGCAGGCCTGTCCCTGGTCAACGCCATCCAGCGGACACGGGCCAGCGGTCCGATCTGCGGGCAGGTGAATCCCATGGAGAACGCGGAAACCAGCACCAGGACCAGGGCGCCACCGGAGAACCCGGGCACCGAATAGGTTGAGGCGACGACAAGGGCGATCGCGAGGGTGTTGAGGAGCGCGGCAGTGATCAGGACCGGACGCTGTCCGAGACGGTCCGCAAGGAATCCGAGGACCGGGGCCCCGAGGGCCGACCCGATGCCTACTGCCCCGGCGGCGAAGCCCCCCACGGCATAGGAGCCGCTGGCGGAGGTCGCAAGGGTCAGGGCTCCGACAGTGAGCATCGCCAGCGGGAGCCGGGCGAAAAGGCCGATGGGGAGGAAAGACCGTCCCGCGAGCTTCGGCAGCACTTCGAAGCGGCCGAGCCTGCTTTTCCTGGCTGAGGTGACGGGTGCCGTTTCCGGCGTATCTGGAGTCTTGTACATTCTTCTTCCGGGTACTGTTCAGGCGCGCATCGTCCCTCCTCCCGATGCGCCCAACCCGGTAACGCTTCCGATTTTACACGCCCTGGTGTTGCTCCACGTACTTCAGGGTGGAGCCCTGACGGCCCTTGACGACCTGCAACTGCGCGGGAACCCGCTGCTTCAGCTCGGCGACGTGGCTGACCAGCCCCACCACCCGACCTCCACTGCGCAGCCCCTCGAGCGCATCCATGACCTGCTCGAGTGCCTGGTCATCGAGCGAACCGAAGCCCTCATCGACGAAGAGGGTCTCGATGTCGAGACCTCCCGCCTCCTGCTGGACGACGTCGGCGAGGCCGAGTGCCATGGCCAGCGACGCCATGAAGGACTCTCCGCCCGAAAGCGTGGAGGTGTCCCTCCGATTGCCCGTCCACCCGTCGATGACGTTCAGCCCGAGGCCCGAACGCTTGTTCCCCGCACGAGCGTCGCTGTGGACGAGCGCATACCGGCCGTCGGACATGGCGAGCAGCCGCTCGGTGGCGGCCTCCGCAACCTGTTCCAGCCGGGACGCCAGGACATACGTACTCAGGGACATCTTGTAGGCGTTCTCGCCTCCTCCCCGGGCGCAGTCCGCCACCGAAGAGATCAGGAGGTGCTCTTCGCGCAGCGGCACCGCCACCTCTTCCTGCCGGTGAAGTAGCGTGCGGTAGGTCCTGATCTGGAGGACCGACTGATCGAGCAGCTGGGCTGCTACGGCAGCGTCCCCGGCCTGCCCGACGAGGAGCCCGTGCGCCGTGGTCGCGGCGTCCAGCTCGTCCGGCACGGGTGCGGGGAGCCCTTTCTCCTCGTCCGCCAGGGCGGAGCGGACTGCGGCGTCCTCCTCCTCGATCGCCAGGCGGTGTCCGGCGCCGTCGTACCGACGGATGGCTTCGCCGTGGGTTTCGACTGTCCGCAACGGGAGAAGCGCGGCGCGCGCTTCGTCCCTCCCGGAAAAGATCGACGCTTCGAGAACACCCTCGAGCGTCCGGTCGACCTTCTCCAGACGCAGTCCGGTCCGCGCTGCTGATTCGAGGGATTCCTGCGCGCCGGCCAGCAGGGCGGAGCTTTCCGCGACGGCGTCTACCCGGTCCCGAAGGCTTGGGAAATCACCCCGGAAGCCCTCGAGCCGTTGGGACAGCTCGGTTCCCTGTGCCTGCAGGCTGGAGACGCGCGCCGCCGCATCAGCCGCACCCTGACGGTCCAGCTCGAGCTCTGCGGCGACCTGCTGCTCCTTGTCCTGCAACTGAACGACGTCGGCGCAGACCTGTGCGTACTGCCGGGCAGCCTCCTGCGCCTCCCTGAGCCGGTCTCGGGCACGCTCCGTCCCGCTGCGGGCCTCGTCGATGGAGCCCGTCCCTCCCTGTGCCGCCAGGCGCGTCGTCTCCGTGCCGGCGGCGTCGCGCTCGACCCGTACCTCGCCCAACCGCTGCTCGGCTGCTGACTGCGCCTCGCGCGCCAACTGCTCCTCACTGTGGGTCACCCGCACGGTGCCGTGGGACTCGGCCGGCCGGGGATGTTCGGTGCTGCCGCACACCGCACATCCTTCGCCGTCGATCAGTTGGGAGGCGAGTTCGACTGCCGACTGCTCGAGGCGCAACTGCAGCTTCGAGAGCCAGGACTCCTTGAGCTCCAGGTGTTCCCGGAGCGCGGCCTCATAGGCCGCCTCCGCAGCAACCCGCCGCTGTTCGGCGGCTTCGTGGTCGCGAATGACCTCCTCGACGGCTGCGGCCGCCTCGAGTTCCCTGTTCCGGTTCTCCGTGCCGCGGGCAACCTCCCCCAGTGCCTGTGCCCGTTCCTCCGAGAGCTTCCTCGAGCTTTGCAGCTCCTCGGCCCGGCGGACGGCTTCCCGTTCCCTGTCGCGGAGGCGCTCCACGTCGGCGGCAGCGTTTTCGCGGTCGCGGCGCATCGCCGTGAGCCGGTCCTCGTCGGGCAGCGCTGCCCGCAGCACGCCGGCTTCGGCGGACGCTTCCATGCCCGCTGCTGCCAGTCGAGCGGGGGTCAGCAGATCCGTGGGCACCTTCTCTGGTTCTCCCTTGCGGAGATATGCCCACACCGGCCCGTTGTCCTCCAGTGCAGCCAGAGCCGCGGCTTTCGCTTCCTGCGCTGCGCCGTGTTCCTCGGCGGCTTCCTCCACGGCCCGTAGCTCACCCTCGAGCAGCCGGACAGCCTGGTGCCGCTCCAGCGCCAGGCGGAGTGCCAGAACCTCGCTCCGCTCGCCGTCGTGCTTTCGTTGCGCTTCCCGCAGTCGGTCAAGGGCGACAGCGCCGGCCCGGCGCGTCTGGAGACGGGCAAGGCAGGCAGCGCCGTCATCGAGTGCCTGCGACAGCGCCTGCTTCTCGCTGTGGGCCTCCCGGCACCGGACCTCGAGCAGCTCGAGGAGCCGCTGCACCTGCAGCAGGGCCGGCTCATCGGCGACATCCGGTCGTTCTCCTGCAGCAACCTCCGGCTGGCGGACAGACCCCTCAGCCGCGGATTCGGGAGAGTCGCGAGAAACAGAATCGGGAGAAACAGCGTCGGGCAGCTCGAGGGAGACGCCGTGGCGGGCTGCCTCGTCGACAGCCCGCCTCAGCGTGTGATGCTGCTCGGCTTCCGCGGCGGCGAGGGCCGACGCAGCGGCCCGTGCCTTCTCCGTCAACAGCACCTCGAGGTTCTCGAACCGGTCCGTCGAGAAGAGCCGCTGCAGGAGTGCCCCGCGCGATTTCGCATCGGAGTGCAGGAATGCGGCGAACTCCCCCTGCGGCAGCATCACCACCCGGGTGAACTGCTCCTTGTCCATGCCGAGCAGTGCCTGGAGCTCACCGGCGGCCTCGTCGTTGCGGCTCGACTTCTGGACCCAGACCTCCCCCACCAGTTCACTCAGCAGGGTTCGCGCCTGCTCGGTGGTTGTCCCATCGCCCCGTTTCGAGGGCCGGTCCCACTGCGGCGAACGTTCCACCCGGAACCGGCGGTTGGCCACCGTGAATTCGAGCTCCACCTCCGGGGAAAGGCCCACCGGGGCATGATCACTCCGCAACCGCTTGGCCGCATTCCGGGTACCAGGGAGTGAACCGTACAGCGCGAAACAGATGGCATCGAGCACGCTCGATTTTCCCGCACCCGTAGGTCCGTTGAGCAGGAACAGCCCCTGGGCGGCGAGCGCGTCGAAATCGACGCTCTGCTTCTCGGCGAACGGCCCGAAGGCCTGGATGGAGAGGGAATGGAGCCTCATGGAAGGTGTCCGCCTCTCAGCGTTCCGCCGCGGAGCTGAGGGCCGCGTCGATGGTGGTGTCGATGAGTGCCCGTTCTTCCGGTGACGCCTGCCGGCCCCGAACGTGTTCGAGGAAACCGCAACAGATGCCGGTGTCATCCTTGGCGTCCGCGATTCGCTGGCTGTACGTCCGGGTGTCCTCGGCCGGCTTCCCCTCGGGGGCGAAGACGAGGACGAGAGTCTCGGGAAAGCGTTCGCGCAACCGGTCCATGGCCCGCGGTGGGCGCTCGGGATCGGTCAGCGTCACCTGGCAGTAGGCGGCCTCGGCCCAGACCAGGCTTTCATCACTCAGGAGGTGGTCGAGGCGTCCTTCCAGCACGGCGAGCTGCTTGGGTGCCGGCCAGTGGACGGGGGTGATTCCTCCGAGGCCGGCTGCGGAGAATTCCACGAGCCAGGCCCCCTTCGTCTGCCTCGCTTCGGAGAAGGAATAGGGCAAAGGCGAGCCCGAGTATCTCACCGTGGGGGTCAGTTGCTGCTGGCCGTGGAGGTGCCCCAGGGCCGTGTAGTCGAACCGTTCGAAGAGGCTGAGCGGCACCGCCCCCAGTCCGCCGAGGGCCAGTTCCCGTTCACTGTCCGAACTGGTGCCGCCGCTCGCGAAGGTGTGCGCCATCACCAGCGAGTGGACGGTCCCCGAACGCCGCCGCCGTCGAAGATCGGCGTCAATCAGGTCAAGCGCCGCCTCCGTGACTGCTGCGTGGGTGGGCCGCTCGGCGTCGAGTGCGGTTGCGACGATCCGTGGCTCCAGGTACGGCACCCCATAGATAGCAAGCTCCGCTCCCGGACCGAGGGGCAGCAGCACCGGGCGGGCAAGATCCTCGAGACGGGTGCGCAGATGCACGCCGCCGCGTTCGAGGATCCTGCCTCCGAACCCCAACCGGGTGGCGGAATCATGGTTGCCACTGGAGATGATGACCTGCGCTCCGGCGGCGGTCAGGCGCTCCAGCGCGTCGTCGAAGAGTTCGACGACATCCACCCCCGGGAGGGCGCGGTCGTAGACGTCGCCAGCAATGAGGACGACGTCGACGTCCGATTCCCTCACCGTCTTCTCGAGGTTGTCGAGAAAGATGCGCTGCGCGGCGAGGGTCCCGGTGCCGTGGAACGACCGGCCGAGGTGCCAGTCGGAAGTGTGGAGTAACCGCATGGTCAGAACCTACCTCGCTGGTCGGACAATCAGGGACGGCGCGTCGCGGGCCTACCTGCCGGCCTTCTCGAACGAGGGGTCATCGCCGTCGCGCCGGGCGGCAGCCGCGTTGACGGTAGCTCCGGCGACGTTGACGTTGTCGTTGCGTGCGGCGTCGTTGTGTGCGGTGTCAGTGCCGGCGGTGTCGTGTGCGGTGTCGTTGTCGGCGGCGTCGTCGTCCTGGTCGAAGAACGACCGCGACCCCGACGACGAGGTGTCGGCCGGGGACGCGGTGGAGGTCTCGGCCGAGGACATGGCGTTGGGGGCGGCCGGGGACGCGGATGCGGTCACCACAGTGGCGTCAGCGGGAGGTGCGGTCTCCTCGGACGACATGTCCGCGCTCCGGTAGATCAGGCCGGCGAGGACCGCTCCGACCACCGGCGCCGCCCAGAAGAGCCACAACTGCTCGAGGGCCCAACCCTCGGAGAAGATGGCTACCGCCGTCGAACGAGCGGGGTTCATCGAGCCGTTGGTGATCGGCAGCAGCACCGTCAGCAGGGCGGCATAGGTCAGGCCGACGGCGAAAGGTGCCACCGCCCTGTTAGCGAGGCGCGCCGTCGCGCCAAGGAACACCGCAACGAGAAGTGCCGTGGCCACCACTTCAGCGAGGAACGAACTCGCAAGGGGGAACTGTACGGCCGAATGGTCGTCGAAGCCGTTCGCGCCGACAGAGAACAGCGTCGTCGAGGCGGGCAGCTGGTCGTTGGCGCTGAGGATCAGCCACAGGAGGCCGGCTGCCGCCACCGCTCCGAGGACCTGAGCCACGATGTAGGGAACCACCGAGCGCCATGGCGTCCTGCCGGCAACGGCTGAACCAAGGGTGACGGCCGGAATGAAATGTCCGCCGGACACATGTCCGAACGCGATCATCGCCGCCAGCAGGCCGAACCCGAAAGCAAGGACGGGGGCAATGCCGGCGTCGGTGTTCAGGGTCGTGACGCCGATTCCCGCCAGGACGACGAGGAAGGACCCGGCTCCCTCGGCCGCCGACCTCGCTCCCAGCCCGTAGGTGCGGGACGAAACCGGGGCGTCGCCTTCCCGGCGCGGTTCGGCGGACAGGGCGTGCGGCAGTTCGTGCGACATGAAGGAGAGTTCCCTTGATTGGCGGGCTGGGTTCGGAGACCAACGGTCCGAACCGGTTCAGCGTTCCATCCTAGACCGGGCGGTTCCTGAAACCGCAGTGCACCGGCTCGGCGGCGGGTCCCACAGCAACCGTCCGCCTAGACTGGTCCGGTGGCAATTCAACCGACATATCCAGACCGGGTTCTGGGCTGCCTCCTCGGGGGAGCCCTCGGCAACGCCCTCGGCTACGCACAGCAACCGCCGACGACGCCGGAGAGCCCCCTCTCCCCCGGGTCGACCGCTGGACTTCCGTTCGCTGAGGACACCCAGCTCACGCTGTACACGGTGGACGGCCTCGTGGACGCACTGGAGTGGGCCAACGATGGGGTCGCCGCCGACGAGACCGCGTGCCTCTGGCTGGCCTACCTCCGTTGGCTCGCCACCCAGGGCGAAGTTCCCGCACCGATCGCGCCGTCGCCGCCTCCCCGTCCGATCGACCGCCACACCGTGCTGCACACGCGCCGCAATCCGGGGAGCACCTCGATCACCGGCCTGCGAACCGGTGAGATGGGGACCGGGTACCGCCCGGTCAACCCGTCCGCGCAGGATGCCGGAGCATTGTCCCGCTCCGCCCCTTTCGGGCTGGTGCCCCGCATTCCCCTCGGCATGGTGGACAAGCTCACGAGGGACGCCGCGGCCCTCACCCATGGCCACAGTGCGGCGAAGACCGGCGCCGTGGTGTTCGCCACCCTGATCCACCGGATCGTTGTCGAATCCAGCCCGCTTGCCGACGCGGTCGACCGGGCAGCAGAGCAGGCGATCGAGGCCGGGAACGGCGACCTCGCCGCAGCACTCACGCGTGCAGTGGCCCTGGCTACCGCAGATTCACCGGCTCCCCCGGACATCGCGGCCGAGCTCGGTTCCAGCGGAACGGCGACCGGGGCGCTGGCCCTGGCTGTCTACGCGGTGCTCGCCGCTGTGCCCGGGAATGCTGCAGGGAAAGGCCCCGGTAGCATTCCCGGTCCCACCGACGCGCGTCAGCACGCCCTTGCTGCGCTGCAGCTCGCTGTGGACAACGGAGGCAGCCCCGCCACCACGGGGTCGCTGGCCGGGAACCTGATCGGCGCACTCTACGGTATCGAGGCGTTCTCCAGCGAAGCACTGGACCGGGTCGAGGGAGCCGGCGCGGTTCGGGAAACGGCGTCCGCCCTGATCGGGGCCATTGCCGGAGAAAAGTCCCGGCTCTGATCCTGCGGCAAGGCACATCGTCAGCAACAGTCGGGTGGCACCGGCTACCCTAGGGGCTGGTCGCCGGCCATGATCCGCCGGTCATCTGGAGGAACTCCGCTTCGGAGAGCACCTCGATGCGCTGCCCGCGCTCGTGCAGGTCGAGCACGCGACGCGCCTTGCCGGTGATGCGGCCGTTCCGGAGGTCGGCAGCAACGAAACCGTCCCCGACCACCAGGACGGTGGTTTTCCGCGTGACGGCACTTGCAGGCTGCGCGCCGAGCCGGGCAGCCCTCTCCTTCGCCTGCGGCCGCGGAAGGCCGAGGGTTCCCGTGAAGACGACGGTCTCCCCGTACAGCGGATGGGTGGGGTCCGCCTGGGCGTTGGCGGTTGGGTTGGGTCCCTCCTCGGGCCAGCCTGCCCACGGCGTCGACGGCCCCTTCCCGAGCGCCGTCCGGGTGGCCTTCGAGATCTCGTGGACGCCCGGCTCATAGGCTTCGGCACGGGACATCGGCAACTGGTGGGATGCCACGAGCGCCTCCACCGTGTCCACGGAGTTCAGCCGCGCCATGTCGATCAGGATTCCGGCGCAGGCCCGCGCGTCCTCCACTGCGTCGTGGTGGTTGAGAAGCGGAACGCCCGCCGCTTCGGCGACGAACGGAAGGGAGTACGACGCCAGGGAATAGTTGCGGCGGGACAGTAGGACCGTGCACGCGTAGTCCCATCCCGGTCCTGCCAGTTCGGAGACCTCGAGGGCCGAGCGCAGGACGCCGAGGTCGAATGCTGCGTTGTGGGCCACCAGGATGTCACTGCCGATGAACCCGCCGATCTCGGCGAAAAGGTCACCGAACCTCGGCTCCCGGGCCACCTGATCGGCGGTGATGCCGTGGATGGCCATGTTCCTCGGGTCGAAGTGGTCGTGGCCGGCGGGCGGCCTCATCAGCCAGGAGGCTTCCTCGACCACACGGCCCGCCCGCACCTTGGTCAATCCGACGGCGCAGGGTGATCCCCGAAACCCGTTGGCCGTCTCGAAGTCGATGGCCGTGAACTCAATTCCCACCCGTCAAGTTTAGCCGCTGCAGGGGCTCCTACTTCGCCTTCGGGCTCCGGCGGTACTTGCGCACCTTGGTCACCACGAAGTAGACGGCTACCAGCACCACGGCGATGATGACGATCCGCTGGAAGACGCTCGCATACTCCTCGACGATGTGCCAGTTCTCCCCAAGGTAGAACCCTGCGAGCACGAAGATCGAATTCCAGATCAGGCTGCCCGCCGTGGTGAGGACCAGGAACACGGTCAGGGGCATCCGCTCGATGCCGGCCGGAATGGAGATCAGGCTTCGGAAGAGCGGGATCATGCGTCCGAAGAACACGGCACTGTAGCCATGGCGGTTGAACCATGCCTCGACCTTGTCGATGTCCTCGACGTCGATCAGGGGTACCTTGGCTACGATCGCGCGCATCCGTCGTCGTCCGAGCGCCGCTCCCAGCCCGTACAGCGCGAGGGCGCCCACCACCGAACCGAGGGTGGTCCAGAAGATCGCTTCGAAGAGGGAGAAGTTTCCCCGGCTCGCCGTGAAACCGGCCAGCGGGAGGATGACTTCGCTGGGAAGCGGCGGAAAAAGGTTCTCCAGGGCGATCGCCAGGCCGGCACCGGGTGCGCCGATGGTCTCCATCAGGTTGACCGCCCAGTCGGCGATACCGCCCAACGCGGATCCGTCGGAGGAGGACATCAGTACCGGGCGCAGAAGTGTAGTCATAACCTCTCAAGTCTGCCTCATGCCCACCGACATCCCCCAAACCGGGAGCTCCCCTCAGGTGGGTTCCTGCTCCTGCAGGGCCCGGACCAGGGAGGGCATCAGTGCACGGAAAGCAAGGCCGCGGTGGCTGATCGCGTTCTTCTCGACACTGCTCAATTCGGCGCAGGTACGGTCCATGCCGGACGGCACCAGCACCGGATCGTAGCCGAAACCCCCGGAGCCCCGCGGTGCGGTGAGCAGCGTCCCGCGGAGTTCGCCTTCCTCGACGGACAGGACGCCGTCCGGCACGGCGAGCGCTGCGGCGCACCGGAAGGCCGCACCGCGCTGGCCTGCGGGGATGTCGGACAGCTGGGCAAGCAGCAGCGAGAGGTTCGCGGCGTCGTCACCGTGGCGCCCGGCCCACCGCGCAGAGAAGATACCGGGCGCTCCGTTCAGGACGTCGACGGCGAGCCCCGAATCATCGGCCACGGCGATCAGGCCTGTTGCCCGGGCCGTCTGCTCGGCTTTCAGGGCAGCGTTGGCCGCGAACGTCGCCCCGCTCTCGACGACGTCGGGGGCGCCGGCCGTTTCGGCGTCGATTACCTGGGTGTCGACGTCGAGTCCGGCCACCTGTCCCCTCAGCAGTTCGCGCAGTTCGCGCAGCTTGCCCGGGTTGCGTGTGGCGAGGACCAGGCGGGGCGCAGCCGGCTCAGGCAAGCGCGGAGTCCTTCAGGGTGTCGAGCTGGATCTCGGCCAACTGGGCTGTGCCCAGCAGTGCGAGGTCGAGGAGCGCGTCGAGTTCGTCGCGGTCGAACGGGGCACCCTCCGCGGTGCCCTGTACCTCCACGAACTTGCCGGAGCCGGTGACCACCACATTCATGTCCGTCTCGGCGCGCACGTCCTCCACGTAGGGAAGATCGAGCATGGGGACGCCGTCGATGATGCCGACGCTGACGGCTGCGACGGTGTCGGTGAGGGGTGACGCCGAGGCGGGGATGAGCTTCTTGTCCTTGGCGTACCGGATTGCATCGGCGAGCGCCACGTAGGCCCCGGTGATCGCCGCGGTGCGCGTGCCGCCGTCGGCCTGGAGCACGTCGCAGTCGAGGACGATGGTGTTCTCGCCGAGCGCCTTCGTGTCGATGATGGAGCGCAGCGAGCGGCCGATCAGCCGCGAGATCTCGTGGGTGCGTCCGCCGATCTTCCCCTTCACGGATTCCCGGTCCGACCGCGTGTTGGTGGCGCGGGGAAGCATCGCGTACTCGGCGGTGACCCATCCCCGGCCCTCGCCCTTGAGCCAGCGGGGCACGCCGCTGGTCAGGGAGGCGGTGCACAGGACCCGGGTGTTGCCGAATTCGATGAGCGCGGATCCCTCGGCCTGCTTCGACCATCCGCGCGTGATGCTGATGTTCCTCAGTTGGTCCGGCGTACGGCCGTCGGCGCGGAGTTCCGGTGCAGCGGGCAGGGCTGCCGAGGGCACGGAGGAGGAGGGGCTGGTGGCTGGGCTCATGGTGCCAGTCTAAACCGGCGGCAGATCACACCGTGTAGGAGACGCCGGCCACGGCGACGGCGAGGCTTCCCGTGTAGCTCGACCGGGCCTCACCCACGGTCACGTTCGCGTCGTTCCACACGGGCAGGTGCGTGAGCAGGAGCCGCTTGACCGACGCCGCCGTCGCGACCTGGCCTGCACGCCGCCCGGTCAGGTGGACGCCGCTGATGGCATCGTCGCGCCCCTCGTGGAAAGCGGCCTCGCAGAGGAAGATGTCCGACGCCGACGCCGCCTCGATCAGCCCGTCGCAGGCGTCGGTATCTCCGGAATAGGTGAGCACCCTTCGCTCCTCGGTGCCGTCCCCGTTGGCTTCGGTCACCTCCACCCGGAGGGCGTAGGCCTCCTCGACCGGGTGCAGCACCGGGAACGGCGTGATCGTGAACGGTCCCACCTGCACGGGCGCACGAGCGGCCCAGGAGCTGAACTGGAAGTCCTCGTGCATGCCGGGGTCCAGTTCGAGGCCGTAGGCGGTGGCCATCCGGTCGGCGGTGGCGGCCGGACCCCATACCGGGATCCGCGGCCGGTTCCACCCGGACGGGTCCCAGTGCACCGCCACGTGCAGCCCGCACAGATCCATGCAGTGGTCGGGATGCAGGTGGGAGAGGAACACGGCGTCGATCTCGCGCAGGTCCATGTAGCGCTGCAGCGCGCCGAGGGAACCGTTGCCGAGATCCAGCAGTATCCGCCAGGTACGCCCGTCGGCTTCCGCGGAGAGCAGGTAGCACGACGCCGGCGACTGCGGACCGGGAAACGAGCCGCTGCAACCCACGATGGTGAGCTTCATCGGTCCGCGTTCCCGGCGGCAGCGATCATGTCCGGTGTGAGGATGGCCATGCTGCCCGTGGGGTATTGCTCTGCCAGGTGGTCCACGTGCTGGACGCTGAGGACTTCGGGGCCGAGGAACCGCCGGGCAAGCACCTCGAAGGAAGCTGCATTCCCCGTGGCGATGAAACGGTGGACCGCGGCCGAGGTGTCATCGGCCAGGAGGCTGTTGGACACCAGCGCACGGTAGACGTCCTTCGCCGTCTCCTCGGCACTCGAGACGAGGGTTACGCCGTCGCCCATCACGTAGGAGATGACCGCCGTGAGCAGCGGGTAGTGGGTGCATCCGAGCACGAGGGTGTCGACGTCGGCCGCCTGGAGCGGCGCGAGGTACTTCTCGGCGGTGCGGAGCAGGTCCGGCCCTGCCGTGACGCCGGCTTCGACGAAGTCGACGAACGCCGGGCAGGCAGCCGAGGTGACGGTGAGGTGCGGTGCGGCGGCGAACGTGTCGTCGTAGGCGCGCGACCCGACGGTCGCCGAGGTGCCGATGACGCCGATCCGCCCACTCCGTGTCGACGCGACCGCCCGGCGGACCGCTGGCTGGATCACTTCGATCACTGGGATTCCGTAGCGCGCCGTGTAGCGTTCGCGGGCGTCCCGCAGCACGGCAGCGGAAGCGGAGTTGCAGGCGATCACGAGGAGCTTGACACCGGAATCGACGAGGTCGTCCATGACTGCCAGCGCATGCGCTCTCACCGCAGCGATCGGGAGGGGTCCGTAGGGGCCGTTCGCGGTGTCACCGACGTACATGATGGACTCGTGCGGGAGCTGGTCGATGACCGCCCGTGCAACGGTGAGTCCTCCGACGCCGGAGTCGAAGATGCCGATCGGCGCTCCGGTTTTTTTCCATCGTGCACCGACGGCAGTGTCTGGGCTCATAGTCTATTGACAATAGGACCTGCCGCTCCCAAAGAACGAACCCGACGGGAGTGGTTCTTGTCACAGCCGGACCGTCAGCGCTCCTGCCGGCCCGTCACCAGCAGCGCCTGGACGAGCGATTCCTGGAGCCAGGTCACGAAATTGTAGACCAGGGCCAGGTAGGACTCCACGTCCTCGACGTCGGAGGAATCCCCCACGTCGTGGAGTTTCTCGGCGTCGTCCTCCGTCTCGATGCCCAGGCGGTCGGCGAGCACCAGCCGGACGTCGTTGAGTGCCTGCGCCATGAACCGGGCCTGTCCGGGGTTCAGCAGCACGGGATTGCCTTCGAGGAGCAGCGCACTGCTGCGGAGCGCACTGATCTTCTGCTCCCGGAGGGAGCGCTCGGTGAGCCGGCGGAACTCCAGGGCTTCGTCGTCGTTGGCGCGGACGCCGTCGGGCAGCAGGCGGCGCACGGCGGAGTCCGACGGCGCCACCGCCTCGGTGTCCATTCCCACCATCGCCGCGAGCGGGTCGGAACTGGCCGCGGTTTCCGGTTCGAGCATGGAGATGATGTCCTGGAAGAGGTTCCCGAGCAGCCGCACCTCGCCGGGCTCGAGGGAGCCGGAGATGCCGCGTCGCGTCGATTTGAACGCCTTGGCCACGCGCTACTCGCTTCCGGCTTTTTCGAAGGTGGCCCACAGTCCGTAGGAATGCATCGCCACGGTGTCCTGCTCGGCCGTCTCACGGTTCCCCGAGGCGACGGCGGACCTGCCCTTCTCATGCACTTCGAGCATCAGGCGGCGGGCCTTGGCTTCGCTGTACCCGAAGTAGTCCTGGAAGACGTAGCTCACATAGCTCATGAGGTTCACCGGGTCGTTCCATACCACTACGATCCACGGCTGGTCGAGGGCTGTTCCTACTTCCGACTGCACCTCTTCCCGCGTGCCGGTGTCCGTCGCAAAGCCAACTGTCATAGTTTCCAGTCTAGGACGCCGGGAAGCCCACCGGTTCCAGTACTCTCACCGGAGCCCGCTATGGTTTTGAGGGTGACCATTGCCCCGACGAATTCCGCCCTGTTCACCGACCAGTACGAGCTCACCATGCTGCAGGCTGCCCTCCATTCCGGAGCGGCACACCGCGAATCCGTCTTCGAAGCCTTCGCGCGGCGCCTGCCGGACGGCCGCCGGTACGGCGTCGTGGCAGGCACCGGCCGGCTGCTCGAATCCCTGGCGGCCTTCCGGTTCGGATCGGAGCAACTCGACTTCCTCTCGTCGAACTTCGTCGTGGACGATCCGACACTCGAGTGGCTCGCGGATTTCTCCTTCCGCGGCGACATCTTCGGGTACGCGGAAGGGGAAGCCTACTTTCCGCACTCGCCCATCCTGATCGTCGAATCGACCTTTGCCGAAGCCTGCATCCTCGAAACCCTCGTGCTGTCCATCCTGAACCACGACAGCGCCATTGCGGCAGCGGCGTCGAGGATGACGGGGGCGGCCGCCGGACGACCCTGCATCGAGATGGGGTCGCGCCGCACGCACGAGGAGGCGGCCGTTGCCGCCGCGCGATCCGCCGTGATCGGCGGTTTCGCGAGTACGTCCAACCTCGAGGCGGGCCGCCGGTACGGCGTTCCGACGGTGGGCACCGCCGCCCACTCCTTCACCCTCCTCCATGACAGTGAGCGGGAGGCCTTCGAGGCGCAGGTCGCCTCACTGGGCAAGGGAACCTCCCTGCTCGTCGACACGTACGACGTCGAGCAGGGCGTCCGCACCGCCGTCGACGTCGCTGGTCCGGAGCTCGGAGCCGTGCGCCTGGATTCCGGCGACCTCGTGGCGCAGGCCCGTTGGGTGCGGGAGCTGCTCGACGACCTCGGCAACACCAGCACGAAGATCGTGGTGACCTCCGACCTCGACGAGTTCGCGATCGGCCTGCTGGCCTCGGCGCCGGTCGACTCCTACGGGGTGGGAACGTCGCTGGTCACCGGGTCCGGCGCCCCGACCGCCGGCCTGGTCTACAAGCTCGTGAGCCGCCAGGACGACGACGGCCGGTTCGTCTCAGTGGCGAAGGCAGCAAAGAACAAGGCCTCCGTGGGCGGACGGAAATACGCGCTCCGCCGGTTGGACGGCAACGGCAGGGCCACCGCCGAGGTGCTGGGCGTCGGCACGCCGCCCGTCGACGACGGCGACGACCGCACGCTCCTGCACCAGCTCGTCCGCAACGGCGAGGTCCTTCCCGGCTGGACAGGTCCTGAAGCCGTCCGGCGCGCCGCCGAATGCCACCAGCGATCACTCGCTGAGCTGCCGGGAGCCATCCGGCGCCTGCAGCGCGGCGAACCTGTGATCCCCACCGAGTACGAGGAGAACATCCCATGACACGCGCCCTGATTCTTGTCGATGTCCAGAATGACTTCTGCGAGGGCGGTTCGCTCGCCGTCGACGGCGGAGCCGCAGTGGCCGCCGACCTCAGCGACCACATGGACGCGCACGCCGGCACCTATGACTATGTGGTCGCGACCCAGGACTGGCACATCGACCCGGGACCGCACTTCTCCGACACCCCGGATTACATCGACTCCTGGCCGGTGCACTGCGTCGCGGGCACCAAGGGCGCGGAGTTCCACCCGGACCTGGACACCGAGGGCATCGACGCCGTCTTCCGGAAGGGGCAGTACGAGGCCGCCTACTCCGGTTTCGAGGGCGTCAAGGCGCCCGACGACGAAGTGCCGAGCGGTGAGCGGAAGCTCGCGGGCGCCCTTCCTGAAACGGACGAGCCCCTCCTGACTCTCGATGACTGGCTCCGCGAGCACGAAGTGGAGGAAGTGGTGCTCGCCGGCCTGGCCACGGACCACTGCATACGTGCCACCGCGCTGGACGCACTGCAGGCCGGATATTCGGTCTCGCTGCTCACTGCGCTCACGCGCGGCGTGGACGGCGAGCGCACCGCCGACACCCTCGACGAACTGGAGGCTGCGGGCGTGGAGCTGTTGCGTTAGGCAGCAAACTCCTTCTCGTTCCGGTCGTCTCCTAGGATGAGCTCATGTCCTTGGAGTCGAATCCGCCGCTGGCCGGCCGTGTTGCCGTCATCACCGGGGTGAGCCGCCGGAAAGGAATAGGCTTCGCCATCGCCGAAAGGCTCGCCATCATGGGTGCGAGTCTGTTCCTGCAACACCACGCACCCTCCGACGCCGAGCAGCCCTGGGGTGCGGATTCCATTGGCGAGGTGATGGACTCCCTGGCTACCAGACTTCCGGCAGGCGCCCGGCTCGAGCACGCGGAGTTCGATTTCACCGAGGAGGAAGCCCCGCGTCAGCTCATCGATTCGGCGAGGTCCGCCCTGGGGCATCTGGATGTACTGGTCTGCAATCATGCCCGCAGCGGCGGTGACGGACCACTGGCCGAGATGACTGCCGAGAAACTCGATGCTCACTGGCAGGTCAATACCCGCTCGACGTTGCTGGCCACCCGGCAGTTCGCCCACCAGCATGACGGACGCCGCGGTGGGCGCGTCGTGTGGCTCACTTCCGGCCAGACGCGGGGCCCGATGAGCGGAGAGATCGCCTACGCAACATCGAAGGCGGCCCTGGCAGGTATCACGTCCTCCGTCGCCGATGACCTGATCAACCGAGGCATCATCCTCAATACGGTGAACCCGGGTCCGGTCAACACCGGCTACCTCGACACGGGAACGGCCGACCGGACCTCCGAGGTGCTCGAATCAGTGCTCGCCCATTTCCCCACGGGCCGTTTCGGAGAGCCCGATGATCCGGCCCGCCTCATCGCCTGGCTGGTCAGCGACGAGGGCAGGTGGATGGTCGGTCAGGTACTGGACACCGAGGGCGGATTCCGCCGCTGGTAGCCTGCCCAGCGGGACGAGGGCGGCTGATGACACCTACCATTGAGCCATTGAGCCATCGAGAAGACGCGATCGGTAACGGCCCGCACCAAAGCACCGCAGGAAAGGCGACCGCCATGTGGATCTGTCGAGCCTGTGCTGTCGAGCACGAGGAGAACGCCGACGGTTGCGTCATCTGCGCCGACGAGCGGCAATACGTGCCCGCCGCCGGACAACAGTGGACCACCCTCTCCGAATTGACCGAGGCTGGCCACCGCACCCGTGTGACGGCGCTGGAACCGGATCTCTTCGGGATCACCGTCGAGCCGAAAGTCGGTATCGGCCAGCAGGCCCACCTGGTGCGCACCGATGCCGGGAACCTCCTCTGGGACCCGACCGGTTACCTCGACGACCACGCCGTGCAGCGGGTCCGCGAGCTCGGCGAGGTAGTCGGGATCGTGGCGAGCCATCCCCACATGTTCGGGGTGCAGGTGGAATGGAGCAGGCAACTCGGCGGTGTCCCCGTGCTCGTCGCCGCGCCGGACCTGCACTGGGTCTCGCGACCGGACCCGGCGATCCGTCCATGGTCAGGGACGCTCGAGATCCTGCCCGGGCTCACGCTCTTCCAACCCGGCGGCCACTTCCCCGGCAGCGCGATCGCACATTGGGCGTCCGGTGCCGACGGGAAGGGAGTATTGCTCGCAGGGGACACGATCCAGACGAATCCGGATCGAGCGTCGGTGACGTTCCTGCGCAGCTACCCCAACCGGATTCCGCTGTCGGCAGCAGTGGTGGAACGAATCACCCAAGCAACCGAAGTGTTCACCTTCGACCGGCTGTACGACAACTTCGGCGGCGCCATCGTCACCGATGCCCGGAATGTGGTGCGCTACTCCGCCGACCGCTACATCTCCTGGATTCGCGGCGACTTCGATCACCTCACCTAGGATGAAGCTTCTGTGCGGGATGCCATGGCGGACCGGGAGGATCATCCGCGGTCGACGCTGCTACCGCCCGGCTGAGGGATTGTTCCCGACGTAGATCCTGAGGGCGTCGCGAACAAGTATTGCTCCTGACCGTCCGCCGTAGTTGGCGCCGAACCTTGGGTCGGCCACATACAGGTCGCCCAGACCCAGAAGGTAGCTGTCGCCCTTGCCCTTCCCGATCGGCGTCCCGGGAACAACGGCGAGCCACTCGACGTGACGCTGCGCCAGAGCCTGCGCATGCTCGCTTCCCGGGGCAATACCCTGTTCTGCCGCCGTCGTCCATGCCTCGGACAGGTCCCTCGCGTGCTTCTGGAAGGCGCGCTTCTGCTCACCGCTCTTTCCCCGCCACCAGGCATCGCCGGCCGCGTACGCGGCCTTTCCCCATCGCTCCTCGACTTCGTCCCTGTACTGTGTGGAATCGAACCCGTCGAACATGTGCTCCGCCATGATTTCCTCGCCGTCCTTCACCGCCTTCAGGGTTCTCTCGATCGACGCCGCCTGGCGCGCCAACCGCTGCTGCTCCTGCCGTACCCACTCCAGGTGGGTTTCGAGCGCCGTCCCCGGATCCGCCTCCTGATCGAGGACGGTTCCGATGACCTGCAGACCGAGCCCGAGCTCTCGCAGGAGCAGGATGCGCTGCAGCCGCACCAGCGACCCCTGGTCGTAGTAGCGGTAGCCATTGGTGCCCATCCGCGTGGGATTCAACAGGCCGAGCTCGTCATAGTGGCGGAGAGTGCGGCTCGTGGTGCCGACCATCCTCGCGATCTCCTGGATGGACCAATCCGTAGTCACCGATTACCCTCCTGAGCCGACTGGATCCTGCTTCCGGAGTCGACTCTAAAGGTTGACGGAACGGCAAGGTCAAGCCCCTGGGCAGGCCGGCCGGGAGGGCCCTACTTGCGCCCGATGAACCAGTCCTGCAGTTTCTTCAGGCGGCGCTGGAGTTGCTCCTCGTTGGCCTGCGCCACGGCCGGCCCGCCGCAGGCCTTACGCAGTTCGGTGTGCACCATGCCGTGCGGTGTGCCGGTCCGGGCCGACCACGCCGACACGTTCTTGGCCAGCTGTCCGCGGAGCTCGGTCAACTGCCGGTGATCCACCACCTGCCCCTCCGCGGGCAGCCCGGCCGGCGCCGCAGGTTCGTCCGCGCGCCCACGACGTCGGGATTGCTGCTCCTGCTGGCGCTGACGCAGCAGGTGTCCCACCTGGTCGGCGTCGAGCAGTCCGGGGATGCCGAGGAAGTCCTGCTCATCCTCGCTCCCCATCTCGCCGCCGGTTCCGAACTCGCCGCCGTCGAACAGCACGCGGTCGAAGGACGCCTGGGATTCAAGTGCCTCGAACTTCTGCTTGGTCAGTGAATCCGACGCCTTCTCCTCGCGGTTCGCCGCCTCCATCAGGCTGTCCTCCAGCGCGAAGGCGTCCTCTTCTCCCGTCTCAGGGCGGTCCAGGGCGTGGTCGCGCTCGAGTTCGAGCTGGTTCGCCAGCGCCATGAGGTTGGGCACCGAAGGCAGGAAGATCGACGCCGTCTCGCCCCGGCGCCGGGCCCGCACGTAACGCCCGACCGCCTGCGCGAAGAACAGCGGGGTGGCGGTGGACGTCGCGTACACGCCCACGGCCAGTCGGGGGACGTCCACACCCTCGGACACCATCCGGACCGCCACCATCCACCGCTGATCGCCGGCGGAGAATTCCTCGATCTTCGAGGAGGCTTTGGCATCGTCGGAGAGGATCACCGTGGCGGACTCGCCGGTGATCTTCTTGAGCTGCCCTGCATAGGCGCGGGCGTCGTCGTGGTCTGTCGCGATCACCAGCCCACCGGCGTCGTGCACAGTGCGCCGCACCTCGGTGAGGCGCCTGTCCGCTGCGGCGAGGACCGCGGGAATCCATTCGCCGGACGGGTTGAGCGCGGTCCGCCAGGCCTGAGCGGTGATGTCCTTGGTGACTGCAGCCTCACCGAGCGACGCCGCCATTTCCTCGCCCGCACTGGTGCGCCAGCGCATCTGACCCGAATAGGCCATGAACATCACGGGACGCACCACGTGGTCGCGCAGCGCTTCGCCATAGCCGTAGGTGTAGTCGGACCGTGACCGGCGAATGCCGTCGCCGTCCTCCACGTAGTCGACGAAGGGGATCGCTGCGGTGTCGGAACGGAAGGGGGTTCCCGTCAGGGCAAGACGCCGGACGGCGGGTTCGAAGGCCTCGCGGATGCCGTCACCCCAGGACAGCGCGTCACCGCCGTGGTGGATCTCGTCGAGAATGACGAGCGTCTTCGCGCCCTCGGTCTTGGCGCGGTGGAGCATCGGTTTGCTCGCAACCTGCGCATACGTCACCGCGACCCCGATGAAGCTGCCGCCGTGCCGCCCGTCGGCATTCTTGAAGTTCGGGTCGATCGCGAGCCCCACCCTCGCCGCGGCGTCGGCCCACTGCCGCTTGAGGTGGTCCGTGGGCGCCACGACGGTGATCCGGTTCACGATTCCCCGCTCCACCAACTCGGTGGCCACGCGAAGGGCGAAAGTCGTCTTTCCGGCGCCGGGGGTGGCTACGGCCAGGAAATCACGGGATGATCCGGCGAAGTATTTTTCGAGTGCTTCGCTCTGCCACTGCCGCAGCTTGGGTGCGGTGCCCCAGGCGGCCCGCTCCGGATAGGCGGGGGGCAGGGCTGCGCCGGCACCGAACAGGGTGTCACTACTCACGCCGGGACAGTACCTTCCATTGCTTTTCGAGGATCCTGGGAAGCGTCGGCGTCATTGGCCTGTGCCCCTCTCAGACCCGAAACTATACCTGCTGCGGCGAACACACACAGAGCCAGCCAGATCGCAACAAAGACCGAGACCTGCCCCGGCTCGGCAGGGTCCCGCAGGAGTGCGAAGAGGGCGCCCGCTCCGGCTGTTCCCACCACTCCCCCGAGCTGATCCGAGATCTGGAGGGATGCCGAGTTCCGGCCCTGCTCACGGGCGGAGGAGAGTTTCAACACCAGCACCGAGGTGCTCGAGAGCGTCATTCCCATCGCGAATCCGGAGAAGGCCCAGACCATTGCCAGAAGCCAGAGAGGCGCCTCCACCGACGACGCCAGCGCGAACCCTCCGAGCGAAAGTGACAGGACCGTCGATCCGGCCACGAGCAGCCACTCGCGCCGGAAACGGACCCGGACCTGCAGGAAGGACCCGCCGGTCCAGCCCAGGGCTCCGGCGCTGAGGGCAAGGCCTGCCGTGGCCGCATCGAAGCCGCGCGCGGAGACGAGCATGAGCGGAATGAAGGCTTCGGCACCGAAGAATGCCACGTTCACGAACCCGCGCGTGGCGATGATGCTCGGGAGGCCCTTCGCGAGTTTCAGGGTCCCCGGAGGCAGTAGCCCGGGCAGGGTCAGGAAAACGGTGAGTAGGCCGGCTCCGGCGAGCAGGAGGTATGCAGTCACCGTGAAGGCGCTGCCGATGCCGTCTGCGGCGAGCCGGCTGAGGGCCCACTGTGCGGCGAAGACTCCCCCGGCGAGACCGATGCCCCGGAGGGCGCGCTGCCGTCCGGAGCCTCCGGCGCTCGAGCCGGCGTTATCGGTGCCGGAGTTCCTGGTGCCCGGCTCACCCGTTCCGGCGCCGTCTCCTCCGGTCGGGTCGAGCTCCGCCGTTTTCGGCCAGACGATTAGCACCGCCGCCAACACGATGGGCGCGACGCCGAGGAACACCCAGCGCCAGCCGAGGTTCTCGGCAACGACGCCGGCAACAAGGGGGCCGACCAGTGCGGGCACCACCCAGGCGGCGGACAGCCAGCCGAACACGACGGGCTGGACGTGCTGGGGATACGCGCGGGCGATCACCACATAGAGCGAAACGATCATGAAGCCGCCGCCCAGACCGGAGATCGCCCGCCCCACCGTCACGAGCCAGAAAGCCGGTGCGGCGCCGGCCGCGAGGAGGCCGAGAATCATGAGGAACATTCCCACACCGAGCGCCGGGCGCGGACCCCGCCGGTCGCACCAGGACCCCGCCAGGACCGTTCCGAGCAAGGACGCCGTCAGGTACATCGAGAAGGCGAGCCCGTAACTCGCTTCGCCCTGGAGCTCGCTCGCGACGGACGGCATGGCGGTGACCACGGCCATCGCCTCGAAGGCGGCACAGGTGATGATGGCAAGAATACCGACAGTCAGCGGCCGCAGCTCCGGAGACATGGCCCCGGCGGACTGGGTGGATCTGGAAGTCTTACTCATTGCGGCTGGGAGGACATGTGTCGGAACCGGCCCTACTTCTTCGGGTCGTCCTTGCCGGGACGCAATCCGTTGTAGATATCCTTGCACTCGGGACAGACAGGGAACTTCTCGGGATCGCGCCCGGGGGTCCACACTTTTCCGCACAGGGCGATGACAGGCTCTCCGGTGAAGGCAGACTCCATGATTTTTTCCTTGCGCACGTAGTGCGCAAACCGCTCGCGGTCACCGGGCTCAACCTCTTCACGCACTTCTTCGCGCTCGATCGTGGCCGTTGAACCTCCCGTTCCAGGGTTGTCCAGCGGATCATTGTCAAAGGGATCTGAGGGCATACTCATGTCGCCAGTCTATCGTCCGCCGTTCGCCGCAGGGCCTCAGCGGATCGCGGGACTTCGCCTCGTTGCCATCGCACGTTCCGGCTGCTCCCTACTTGTTGACGGATACCGCCGACAAGAGTTCCGGGCCCCTCGAGTCATACCAGCGGCCCCCGGTGCGGACCCCGACAACGAGTGCTCCGGCACCAAGGATCATTCCGACCAGTAGCGTCAGCCAACCGAACAGCGGATCACCTGTGACGAAATAGAGGACCGTCAGGATGATCTCCGGCAGCGCGAGAACGAGCAGCACGAGCCATCCGACGAACTGGATGCCGAACATCGCGAAGCTGGTGCCGGGAGGAGTCTTGAAGGGGCTTTCCCCGGGAAGCGGCACGTTGTAGGTGTAGCGCGCTGACACCACGCAGGAAAGCCCGGTACCCGTCAGTAACAGACCGGCGGACAGGCCCAGCATTGCGGGAAGGTCCTGCGGGTTCCCCGTCAGCAGAACCGGCACGACGGTGAAGGCCAGGGCAAGTGGAATGCTGAAGATCAGGAGCCCCGCGGCCCGGCCGGCACGGTCCGCCCGCCCGCTGACGCCGGTCGAAAGGTGCAGCCAGAACGCCGTGTTGTCATAGGCGACATCCGCCGAGATGGACCACGCCAGCAGGAAAGCGGTGATGGGTCCGACGAAGCTGAATGCCGTGAAACTGTCCGCCTGGGAACCGGCGAAATAGAGGACCACCGCTATCAGGGGAACGGTCAGCAGCGAAGCCGAGTAGCGCGGGTCCCGCATCCAGTAGGTCAGGGCACGCGCCGCTACCGCGCCGGCCGGCGTACCGGGCAGCCGGCCGAACCATCCGAGGTGGCCGGCACCTTTCTTCGTCACGGCGTGGTAGGCCGGGGTGACCAGTGCCCGTGCCAGCGTGACTGACCAAAGCCACGCGAACACTCCGATGCTTGCCACTCCTATTCCGAGATGAAGCAGTGCCTGCACCGGGTGGCCGAGGGCGACGTCGGCCGGAACCGCCCACAGTGCGCCCAGGGGCGTCCAGGCGAGGATGTCGGCGAGGACCGCGGCAAATCCCGGCGATCCCTGGAATCCCGCGGTGATGCCTCCGATGATGGGTCCGAGGAGAACCAGCGGGATGATCGTCACTATCCCGCTGACATCCCGGAATTTCCGGGTGCCCGCAAGCGAGGAGATCGCCGTCGTGACAAGCCGGGAGGCAACGACGCACAGGACCACAGCGAGAAGCCCGCATCCGAGCGCCGCTATCGCCGCAGCGGGATACCGGATCCAGCTGAGGGCCTGGGCAAGGGCCGCCACCAGGGTGACGGCGCCGGGAACCCCGATCAGGCCGCCGAGCGTGAGGCCGGCCAGGAGTTGCCTCATGGGCACCGCGTACGTCACGAAGCGGGCCGGATCCAGGGTCATGTCGATGCCTGCCGCAGCGACAGGGATGACGACCCAACCCAACACTGCTGCCGACCCGCCGATCACGAGCACCGAGCGGATGAACTCGGGGTCGGCCGCACCCAGCAGGACAAGGCCGACGACGAGGAATCCCAGGATTCCCAGGCCGTACAGACCGCCGAGGATCAGGCCGATCAACTGGCCGGTGCTGCGCCTGAGTGAGTTGCGGAGGAGGGTGAGTTTCAGCCTTACGAGTTCCGCAACCATGAAAGACCTTCCGCGGTGCTGCGTCCCCCGACCAGCTCGACGAAGCGGTCCTCTAGGCTTCCGTTCCCCCGGACCTCATCCACTGTTCCTGCTGCGAGCACGGTTCCCGCGGCGATCACCGCCACGTGATCACACATGCGCTGGACAAGATCCATGACGTGGCTCGAGACGATCACCGATCCGCCGGAATCCACGTAACTCTTGAGGATGTCACGGATATTGGCCGCCGAAACCGGATCCACGGACTCGAAGGGCTCGTCCAGCACCAGCAGCCTCGGTGCGTGGATCAGCGCTGAGGCCAGGGCGATTTTCTTGGTCATCCCGGCTGAATAGTCGACCACCAGGGTTCCGGCGTCGCCGGCGAGATCGAGCGCGCGCAGGAGGTCCTGCACCCGGCCGCTGACCACGTCCCTGTCCATGCCCCTCAGGAGCCCTGCATAGGTGACGAGTTGCTCGCCGGTGAGCTGGTCGAACAGCCGCACACCATCCGGCAGGATCCCCAGAAGCTTCTTTGCCTGGAGCGGTTGTTTCCACACATCGACGCCGTGCACCAGTGCCTGCCCGAAGTCGGGCCGCAGGAGCCCGGTCGCCATGGAGAGGGTGGTCGTTTTTCCTGCGCCGTTCGGCCCGACCAGACCGTAGAAGGAGCCGGTCGGAACGTCGAGGTTGATTCCATTGACGGCGATCTTCGACCCGAACCGTTTGGCCAGCCCGCGGATGGAAAGTGCCACGGCTTCCGGCTGACGTGCCGGAGGCGGCGCTGAGGGCTGGGGCAGCTGGAAACTCATGCCTCAACGCTAACAACCGGGACCCGCGCCTTCGTCATCCCAAAGGACTAACGGGTTGGAGGACTAAAGGACTGAAGGCCTTCGAAAGGACGGGCCGCGCCTAGAACAGGGCGCGCGCAAGGGCGCTGCGCGCTTTGGTCACGCGCGGGTCAGAACTACCGACGACGTCGAACAGCTCCAGGAGGCGTTTCCGGGCGGTTTCCCTGTCCTCGCCACCGCTGCGGGCGATGATCGCCACGACGCGGTTGAAGGCGTCCTCCACGTGGCCGCCCGTGATGTCCAGGTCAGCGACGGCGAGTTGCGCCGCGACGTCGTCGGGCTGGTCCGCACCGGCCTGCCGGAGTGCTGCGGCATCCGCGTTCTCCAGCCGCTGCATCAGCTCGACCTGCGCGAGGCCGGCTTTGGCCTCGACGTCGGCGGGCTGCTCGGCCAGGGCCTTCCGATAGGCGTCGGCGGCGGCGGCATAGTCGCCCGCCTCGATGGCGTCGAAAGCTTCCTGGTGGAGGGGAGGCAGTGCCGGTTCCGCCGGCTCCGTCCCCGCCGGGGGCTCGGCGGCGTCGTTGAGTGTTCCGGTGACCCCGTTCGCTTCCGCTACCCTCAGGAGCTCGTCCAGCAGCGCGCGGACCTGTGGTTCGGGCATCGTTCCCTCGAACAGCGGAACGGGCTGGCCCTTCACCACTGCCACCACGGTGGGCGCAGCCGTGGCCTGGAAAGCCTGGGCGATCTGCGGCTGCGCCTCGATGTCGGCGTGGGCCAGGAGCACCCGGCCATCGAGTTCCAGTACCACTGCCTCCAGCACGGCGCTCACCTGCACCGACTGCTCGCTCCAGGAGGCGCGGAGGTCCACGATCACGGGAACCTGCGCCGAGAGCTGGATCAGCTGCGGGAAGGTCTGCTCCGTCACCGCCACGATGTAGGGGCTTGCCGTTGCCGGGGCGGGGGTGGTCGGGGCGGGCCGCGCTGCGGCGTCGGCCCGTGCCTTGAGGGCCGAGAGATCAACGGCTCCCCGCAGGTTCATCGACGACGGCGGCATGCCGCCCCGCTGTGCTGGTGTGGACACTGATCTGCCTTCCTTTACCCCTGTAACGATCGGCGCCGCAACTTTGAAACGCACACCCCATGGTAACGAAGTGTGGCCTGCCGGGCACCTCCGGCTGTTAGTGTTTCGTCTGTTGTCCCCCCTGCGGTAGAGCCGCCGCCACAGCGAAAGCAGAGCCCAGCGTGACAGATCATCAGGACGTCCCGGTCAGCGAGCCGCTGCCGAGGCCGTCGGGCGACCCGGTACCTGACGCCCGCACGTCCGACCCTGCCGTACCTGCCGCCGATCCGGCTCCGACGCCGGCGCAGACCGGGACCCCGTTCCTCCGCATCTGGGGGGCCCGTCTCCGGAGACCGCTGCCGGGAGCGCAGCCGCGTCCGCGCTTCGAGTTCCCGCCGGAGCGCGAGCCCGATCCCGTGGCTGTCGATCCGTCGGTGCAGCTGGGTGATGAACGCCTGAAGTTCGGCGGAGCCTACCCGAGGTCGATGCGCCAGCACCCCATCCATTTCGGGTTCATGATGAGTGTCGGTGTGGGCCTCGCACTGCTCGCCTTCTTCATCATCACCAACGTGACCCAATTGCTCCTGTGGATCGGCGCCGCGCTGTTCATCGCGCTGGGGCTCGAACCGATCGTGCGCTGGCTCAATACCAAGGGCGTGCCCCGCCCGGCAGGCATTGCAATGGCACTGCTGGTGCTCGCCGGAATTGTGGGCGGCTTCTTCGCCACCCTGATTCCCACCATCGTCTCGCAGACATCGCAGATCGGTGATCGGGCACCAGGGTACGCCAATGACTTCCTCAACTCGGAGTTCTTCACCACCATCGACGCGCAGTTCCAGGTACGCGACCGCGTCTCTGCAGAGATCAACAGGTTCTTCGCCAACAGTGAAGCCGTGGGCGGGATCTTCGGTGGAGTGCTGGGCGTGGGAACAGTGATCGTCAACAGCCTGTTCGGCACGCTCGTGGTGCTGGTCCTGACCCTGTACTTCCTCTCATCGCTTCCCTCCATGAAGAAGTGGGCCTACCGGCTGGCACCCCGTTCCCGGCGGGCGCGCGTGGAGATCCTGGCCGAGGAGATCACGCGCAGCGTGGGCCTCTACGTGATCGGCCAGGCCTGCGTTGCCCTGCTGAACGGCATGTTCGCCTTCATCTTCATGAGCATCGCGGGCGTCCCGTTCACGGTGCTGCTCGCCTTCGTCGTCGTGCTGCTCGCCTTCATCCCCCTGGTCGGCGCGCTGATCGCGGCCGCGGTGGTGACGCTCGTTGCGCTCACCGTGGGTTGGAACACGGCGCTCCTCTTCGCGATTCCGTACCTCGCGTACCTGCAGTTCGAGGCGTACTTCATCTCGCCGCGCATCATGCAGCGCGCCGTGGCGGTACCGGGCTCGGTCGCCGTGATCGCCGTCATTGCCGGCGGAAGCCTGCTCGGGGTCCTCGGTGCGCTGATCGCCATTCCCACCGCGGCGGCTGTCATGCTGCTGCTCAAGGAAGTCTTCATCGCCCGTCAGGACAGCCAGTAGGACACTGCCCCTGACCCGCGGCGTTCCCGCCTACGGCGCTGTGGCCGCTGGGCCCTCCCACACCGTGGGCAGGGGTGACACCGGAGTGGGCAGCACGACGTCGGCGATCTCGTTGAGCGCGCGCGCCGCGTACTTCTCCCCCACCCAGAGGTGCTTCGCGCCCTCCACGGGAACGACGTCCGCCTGCGGAACCCCCGCGAAGCGCTCGAGGGCTTCCGGCGGCTTCAGGTAGTCGTCGTGCTCGGGAACGAGGACCTTCAGCGGCAGGCCCGCCGCAGCCCAGGCGGCGAGGTCGTCGTCGTCCGCGCGGTGCAGCGGCGGCGAGAGCAGGATGGCTCCCTCGATGAGCTCGGCTACCGGGTCCAGCGCTCCGTACTTCAGGCACAGCTCGGTTCCGAAGGACCAGCCGACCAGCCAGATGTTCGTGAGGCCCTCGTCGACGGCCCACCGCACCGCGGCCTCGAGGTCGTGGCGCTCCGCCTCGCCGCCGTCGAACGTTCCCCCGCTGGAGCCCCGGGGCGAGGAGGTTCCGCGCGTGTTGAAGCGGAGCACTGCGATCCCGGCCAGCGCGGGCAGCCGGAAGGACGCCTTGCGGTAGACGTGGGAATCCATGAAACCGCCGTGGGTGGGCAGCGGGTGGAGCGTGACCAGGGTGGCAGCCGGCGCCCGGCCTTCGGGTGAGGCGAACTCGCCCACCAGTGTCAGGCCGTCGGCGGTGGTGAGCTCGATGTTGCGCCGATCCGCGGGAAGCACCGTCGCGGCCCGGATCTCCACCGGTTCGCTGCTGGTGGTGAAAGTGTATTCGGGTGAGATGCTGACCATTTCCCCAGTCTAAAGGCGGCGGGGTATGCCCAGCGCCCGTTGGCTCAGTACCGGTAGCTGCGCGTCCGCCAGCACTGGACATGCCAATGGCGCCTGTCTGCCAGCGCCGTCTCGGCACCCAGCAGCGAGTCCTCGCGCCACACCACGAGGTGCGCCAGACCGGAGGGGATCACTGAGTGGCAGCCGGGGCATTTGTACTCCTTCGCCGCGCTGCGCTCCGTGATCCGCCGCACCGACCACTCTCCGTCGGGAGCGCTTTCGTGCGTCGGGAAGCCCGACCGCGCACGTTCGAGGTCCAGTTCGGGCGGCGGAGCCCACTTGCTCCGCGCGCCGCCACCGGGACGGCTGGGTCGGTTGGAACGGGGCACGGTTCAAGTCTGCCCGAACAAAGCCGGTGCACAGAAACGGGTAAGGTTCGAGGTGTGCGTTTAGTAATAGCCCGATGCTCCGTTGACTACATCGGGCGCCTCCGCGCCCACCTGCCCCTCGCCACGCGGCTCCTCCTGGTGAAGGCCGACGGCTCGGTCCTCGTGCACTCCGATGGCGGCTCCTACAAGCCGCTGAACTGGATGAGCCCACCGGCCACGCTGCGCGTCACGGCCCCAGACGAGGCCGACGCCGCCGAAGGCATCACCGAAGTGTGGACGGTTCAGCACGGCAAGAGCGACGATCGACTGGTCATCTCCATCCGTGAACAGCTGCACGAGTCCTCCCATGACCTCGGCGTGGACCCCGGGCTGGTCAAGGACGGCGTCGAGGCCGACCTGCAGCGCCTGCTTGCCGAACAGATCACCCTGCTGGGTCCGGGGTACTCGCTGATCCGCCGCGAGTATGGAACGGCGATCGGCCCGGTGGACATCCTGGCCCGCGACGCCGCGGGTGCCACCGTCGCCGTCGAGCTCAAGCGCCGCGGAGATATCGACGGAGTCGAGCAGCTGACCCGGTACCTCGAACTCCTCAATCGGGACCCGCTCCTCTCCCCCGTGCGGGGCGTCTTTGCCGCACAGCAGATCAAGCCCCAGGCGCGCGTCCTCGCCGCCGACCGCGGCATCGACTGCCTCACCCTGGACTACGATGCGATGCGCGGCGTGGACGACGTCGATTCCCGGCTTTTCTGAGCGGCCACCCGACATCGAAGCGCCTTCCCGCATACAATCGGGAAATGGCCAACCACCAGGGCACAGGCAGTTTCATCACGGGCCGGATGGTCACCGAGACCGAAGTCATCGAGGACGCCGTTCTCGCGTGGGAAGGTGAACGCATCACCAGCGCAGGCGCCGCGGACCGGACGGACCAGAACGCAGGACTCCCGGCAGGGCCGAGGATCTCCTCACTGCCGCCCGGCGCCCTGATTCTTCCGGGGTTGGTGGACCTCCACTGCCACGGCGGAGGCGGCGGAGACTTCACCTCCGGCAATGAGGACCAGACCCGGGCTGCAGTGGATTTCCTCCATCGAAGAGGCACGACGACGACGCTCGCGAGTACGTGCACGGTTCCGCTCTCCGACCTCGTGCAGGCCTTCACCCTCCTGTCCCGGCTTGCCGAGGAGGGCCTGATCGCCGGTATCCACTCCGAGGGCCCGTTCCTTTCACCCCAGCGGTGCGGGGCGCACGACACTTCCTACCTCCGCCTACCCGACCAGGAAGACGTCGACCGGCTGATCGATGCTGCCGGGGGCCACCTGCTCTCGATGACCTATGCACCCGAGCTCGAGGGCTCCGAGTTGCTGGTCTATGAACTGGTGACCCACGGTGTGATTCCCTCGATCGGCCACACGAACGCCACCGCGGAGCAGACCGCAGCGGCCCTCGACCTGATCATCGAGGAACTCGACTCGACGGGCTTCGACGGCTTCCAGGGCCGGCCGACGGCCACCCACCTGTTCAACGCCATGCCGTCGATGCACCACCGCTCCCCCGGGCCGGTGCCCCTCCTCCTTGAACGGGCGCGCACTGGTGAGTTGGCGGTCGAGATCATTGCCGACAACGTGCACCTGCACCCCGACACCGTCCGGATGGCCTTCCGCATGGCCGGACCGGAGAACGTGTGCCTGGTGAGCGATTCGACCGCCGGAGCCGGCCGGACGTCGGGAAATTTCCGCCTCGGCCGCACCGAGATCCACATCGAGGACGGCGCTGCTGTGCTTTCGGAAACCGGTGCGCTGGCCGGAGGCAATGGAACGCTGATCGACGTGGTCCGCTGCGCGGTGGACGCCGGGGTGGAGCTGGTGGATGCGGTACGGTCGGCGACATCAGTGCCGGCCGCTGTGCTGGGGCTATCGGACGAGGTGGGTTCGCTACGTCCCGGTCTCCGCGCCGATGCCCTCGTGGTGTCGGAGGAGTTCGAGGTGCTCGGTGTCCTGCGGGCCGGCGTCTGGCTGGCCGCACCCAACACGAACTGACCCGGCCGCCGGAACCGGTCAGGAAGTGGGGACGGTCAGCGCCACGTGCCGATGCCGATGACCGGCCCGGCCTCGATCCATGAGGAGAGGCCTGAATAGGATTCGTATTTCATGGCCAGCTCGAACTCCTGGTCCTCGTACTTCAGGGTGACGATCACGGCCCGCGGCTGGATGCGCACCGTTTCGGCCTCCGTCGGCTGGCGCCACCCCTGGAGCTCGATGGAGCTGCGGAGGTAGCGGTAACGCGGCAGGGGGCTCAACGAGAGCAGACTCAGCCACTCGAGGTGCAGGTCCGTATAGCGACAAACCCCCATCCGCCAGCCCTTGGGAGGGAGGCGGATGGAGGCGTCGAAGGTTCCGAGCCGACGGCCGAGCTGGTACCGGCGCAGAAGGAAGGCTCCGATGGCCAGCACGACCAACCCGAAGACGGCTGCGAGGATGACGAACATCAGGCCCGGACCGTCCATCGGAGGAGACGTCAGCGTGCTTCCGCAGTCACCGAACCGCCGATCCTGGCGTTGTCGGCAACGATCACCACACGATTGCTGTCGACGGAGAAGAATCCTCCGTCGACTCCGACCACCAGGCGGTCCCCGCTCACCGGCTGGATGACGAGCTCACCCTCCTCAAGGATCGCCAGTACGGGCGAGTGGCCCGGCAGGATGCCGATCTCGCCGTCGCTCGTGCGCCCCTTGACCATGGTGGCCGCGCCGGACCACACGAAGTGGTCCGCCGCGACGATCTCTACCTCTAGCTCTGCGTTGGCAGCCATGGTGCTTACTTTCCGGTCTGCTTCTGGATGTCGGCCCACTGACGCTCGACGTCGTCGAGCCCGCCGATGTTGAAGAACGCCTGCTCGGCGATGTGGTCCAGATCGCCGTTGCAGATGGCCGAGAAGCCCTCGATGGTGTCCTTGATGCTCACGGTCGAACCCTCGACACCCGTGAACTGCTTCGCGGTGTAGGTGTTCTGCGAGAGGAACTGCTGGATGCGCCGCGCACGGGCAACCACGACCTTGTCCTCCTCGCCCAGCTCATCGATGCCGAGAATGGCGATGATGTCCTGCAGTTCCTTGTTCTTCTGCAGGATCTGCTTGACGCGCACGGCCGTGTTGTAGTGGTCGAAACCGATGTACTGGGGATCGAGGATGCGCGACGTCGACGTCAGTGGGTCAACGGCCGGGTACAGTCCACGCGAAGCGATCTCGCGGGAAAGCTCGGTCGTGGCGTCCAGGTGTGCGAACGTCGTGGCCGGAGCCGGGTCGGTGTAGTCATCAGCCGGGACATAGATAGCCTGCATCGAAGTGATCGAGTGACCCTTCGTCGAGGTGATGCGCTCCTGCAGCAGGCCCATCTCGTCGGCCAGGTTGGGCTGGTAGCCCACGGCGGAAGGCATGCGGCCCAGCAGGGTCGACACCTCCGAACCGGCCTGGGTGAAGCGGAAGATGTTGTCGATGAAGAGCAGCACGTCCTGGTTCTGCACATCGCGGAAGTACTCCGCCATGGTCAGCGCCGAAAGCGCCACGCGGAGGCGCGTTCCCGGCGGCTCGTCCATCTGGCCGAACACCAGGGCGGTGTCCTTCAGGACGCCCGCCTCTTCCATCTCGACCCAGAGGTCGTTTCCTTCACGCGTCCGCTCGCCTACTCCGGCGAACACGGAGGTGCCGCCGAAGTTACGGGCAACACGGGTGATCATCTCCTGGATCAGAACGGTCTTGCCGACACCGGCGCCGCCGAACAGGCCGATCTTTCCACCCTTGATGTAGGGGGTGAGGAGGTCGATGACCTTGATGCCGGTCTCGAGCATCTCGGTGGAGCCCTCGAGGGACGCGAAGCTCGGCGCCTTGCGGTGGATGGGCCAGCGCTCGGTGATCTCGAGCGTTGATTCCTCGACGTCGAGCGGCTTGCCCAGAACGTTGAAGATGTGGCCCTTGACCACGTCGCCCACGGGGACGGAGATCGCCGATCCGGTGTCCTGGACAACAGTTCCGCGGACGAGCCCGTCGGTGGCCTGCAGCGAGATGGCGCGCACGAGGTTGTCCCCGAGGTGCTGGGACGTCTCGAAGGTGATCAGTCGCGTTACACCGTTGAGGGTGACCTCAGTGGTGAGCGCGTTGTACATTGCGGGGATTGCGTCAGCCGGAAACTCGACGTCGACAACCGGGCCAATGACGCGTGCAATACGGCCGGTAGCGCCGGGGGCAACTGAGTCCGTACCGTGTTCAACAGTCTGGGCAGTCATCTCTCTCACTTCATTTACGTAGATGGCGTGGAACTAAGTTTATCTTTGCGCGAAGCCCTCGAGGGCCTTGCAGGAAATCCGGTCAGGAGGCGTTGAGCGCATCGGCTCCGGCGACGATCTCCGAAAGCTCCTGCGTGATCTCCGCCTGCCGTGCGGTGTTGCGCAACCGCGTGTACTTCTTGATGAGTTCGGTTGCATTGTCGCCGGCCGACTTCATCGCCCGCTGGCGAGCGGCGAGCTCACTTGCCGAGGACTGCAGCAGGGCAGCGAACAGGCGGGACTCGATGTACCGCGGCAACAGGGCGTCGAGAACCCGCTCCGGTTCCGGCTCGTACTCGTAGAGCGGCAGGAGGTCTGAATCGCCGGAATCCTGCTCGTCGACAACCTCGAGGGGCAGCAGCCGGATCACCGACGGCTCCTGGACGACCATCGATTTGAACTTGGTGTAGACCACGTGGATTTCCTCCACGCCGCCGTCCTCATAGTCCGTGGCGAAGTCGTCGAGAAGTGCCTTGCCGATTTCCCGAGCCGTTTCGAACTCGGGGGCATCGGTGTCCCCGGTCCACACCTGCTCATAGGGGCGGCGGCGGAAGTCGAAGTATGCCTGGGCCTTCCGGCCGACGAGGTAGGCCTTGGTTTCCTTGCCCTCGCTCTTCAGCTTCTCGAACAGGCCCTCGGCCTGCTTGAGCGCACTCGCCGAGTAGGATCCGGCGAGGCCGCGGTCCGACGTCAGAACGAGCACTGCCGCCCTGCGGACCTCGGCCGGCTCGGTGGTGAGCGGGTGGTCGAACTCCGTCTGTGACGCCACAGCCGACACCGCGCGGGTGATCGCATTGGCATAGGGCAACGACGACGCCACCCGCGCACGGGCCTTGCCGATGCGAGAAGTCGCGATCAGCTCCATCGCCTTGAAGATCTTCCGCGTTGACGTCGTCGAAGCGATCTTCTGGCGGTAGACCCGAATCTGGGCTCCCATACTTGTCCTTTCCTCCGCTTCCCCCGTGGGAAACGGCTACGGCGAGGGCGGATGCCGGACACACGCTGGGCGCGTGTCCGACGATCAGCTACCTAGCGCTTGTGCCGAACGATCTTTTCCTGGTCCACCGAGTCGGCGGGGAGGGCGTCGTGCTCTTCGTGGCCTGCTCCAGGCCCGTCCGCTCCCCTGCCGAAGAACCCCTGCTTGAAGCTGGTGATCTCCGACTTCAGCTCTTCGGCCGTGGAATCCTCCATCTTGCCCGTCTGGGCGAGCGTGGTCAGCACGGAGGACCGGTGGCCCAGGTGCTCGAGGAATTCGGTCTCGAAGCGGCGGATGTCCTCGATCGGAATATCGTCGAGGTAACCGCCGGTACCGGCCCAGATCGAGACGACCTGCTGCTCCACCGGCATCGGCGAGTACTGGCCCTGCTTCAGCAGTTCCATGAGCCGTGCACCGCGGGTCAGCTGCTGCCGTGACGCTGCGTCGAGGTCGGAGGCGAACATCGAGAAGGCCTGCATGTCACGGTACTGCGCGAGGTCGAGCTTCAACGTGCCCGATACCTTCTTCATCGACTTGACCTGCGCGGCACCGCCCACGCGGGACACCGACACGCCCACATCCACCGCTGGGCGCTGGTTGGCATTGAACAGGTCCGACTGCAGGAAGATCTGGCCGTCGGTGATCGAGATGACGTTGGTGGGGATGTATGCCGAGACATCGTTCGCCTTGGTCTCGATGAGCGGTAGACCCGTCATCGATCCGGCGCCGAGTTCGTCGGACAGCTTCGCACAACGCTCCAGCAGACGGGAGTGCAAATAGAAGACGTCACCAGGGTAGGCTTCGCGTCCCGGCGGGCGTCGCAGCAGCAGTGACACTGCACGGTAGGCCTCGGCCTGCTTGGAGAGGTCGTCGAACACGATCAGGACGTGCTTGCCGCCGTACATCCAGTGCTGCCCGATGGCCGAACCGGCATAGGGCGCAAGGTACTTGAAACCTGCGGGGTCCGAGGCCGGCGAGGCGACGATCGTGGTGTATTCCAGCGCGCCCTTGTCCTCGAGGGTCTGGCGGACAGCAGCGATGGTGGACGCCTTCTGCCCGATCGCGACATAGATGCAGCGGACCTGCTTGTTGACGTCCCCGGAAGCCCAGTTGTCCTTCTGGTTGATGATCGTGTCGACGGCGATGGCAGTCTTGCCCGTCTGGCGGTCACCGATCAGGAGCTGGCGCTGGCCGCGGCCGATCGGGATCATGGCGTCGATCGCCTTGAGCCCGGTCTGCATCGGCTCATGCACCGATTTGCGCTCGGTCACGCCCGGCGCCTGGGTCTCCAGGGCACGACGTCCTTCGGCCTTGATCGGACCGAGGTCGTCGATGGGCTGGCCGAGCGGATCGACGACACGGCCGAGGAAGGCGTCTCCGACCGGCACGGAAAGAATCTCTCCGGTGCGGTGGACTTCCTGGCCTTCTTCGATTCCGGTGTAGTCGCCGAGGACGACGACACCGATCTCGCGTGTGTCGAGGTTCTGGGCGAGGCCCAGCGTTCCGTCTTCGAACCGAAGCAGTTCGTTCGCCATGACCGAAGGCAGACCCTCAACCCTGGCAATGCCGTCACTGGCGGTGGTTACGCGGCCAACTTCGACACGCTCCGCATTTCCGGGCTCGTAGGACGCCGCGAAGTCATTCAACGCATTACGGACGTCGTCGGCGTTGATGGTCAATTCGGCCATCTGCAGTCCCTGCTCTCCTGTGTTGCGATCGCCGTGAGGTTCGTGGCGACCTGGATGTAATTCAATCTTGGTCGAGCTTGGATAAGCGCGAAGCGCTATCCCGCCATCTTGCGGCGGAGTTCGGACAGACGCGTGACGACCGTGGAGTCGACCATTTCGTCGCCCACGCTCACCCTCACACCACCGATCAGTAACGGATTGACGTCGACGTTGACCTTGAGTTCCCGGCCGTACATCGCGTTCAATCCCGCAATAAGCTTCGTGTGCTGGCTCTCTGTCAGCGGACGGGAAACGCTGACATTGGCAATCCACCGCTGTTGGCGGGCTGCCACCAGTTCGAGGAAACGTCCGACGAGCGCGGCTGGCTTCAGCCCTCGCGGCGCCGATACCGCCTGGGAGATCAGCAGCCTGCCTGCTTCTCCAGCGTGCGGCACCAGCTTGAGCGCGAGACTCACCTTCGATTCGGTGCTCGCCTGCGCTTCGGACAGTGCCCGCTGCAGTTCATGGTTGGATCCAACGACCGCCATGAACGAGTGCAGCTCGGTTTCGAGCCGCTCCAAGCCCTCCACACCGGTCCCGCCGCGTTCAGCGACGGAAATGACTACCGTGGCGGCGAGCGTCTCGAGGGCGTCGCCGATGTCGCGGGCACTTGCCCAGCGCTCGGATACGAGGCTCTTGACGACGCCCACCGCGTCCGGGGATACCCGGTTGGCGATGAGCTGGTCGACCAGCACCGCTTTGTCCTTGCCTGAGCGTGACGGATCCGTCAACGCCCGGCGAAGCCCGGCGTTGCTGTCGAGCATTGCGAGAACTCCGAAGAGATCCTCCGCCAGGGACAGCTTTGCCCCCGGCAGGCGGGACTCCAGGTCTTCACGAACACTCGCCAGGGAGTGGCTTGATACACCGGCCATTACTTAGCTGCACCTGCGCTCTGCGAGGAGGTCTCGAGATCGGCAAGGAAGCGGTCGATGACGCGTCCCGAGCGGGCGTCGTCGGCCAGTGACTCTCCGACGATGCGGCTTGCAAGGTCCGTGGCGAGCGTTCCGACCTCTGCACGGAGCGAGACAACTGCTGCCTGACGCTCGGCTTCGATCTGGACGTGTGCCTGCTCGGTGATCCGTGCGGACTCCGCTGCAGCCTTTTCCTTCAGCTCGGCGAGGATCTGTGCACCTTCGGCGCGGGCTTCCTCACGGATGCGGTTGGCCTCGGTGCGGGATTCCACAAGCTGCTGCTTGTATTCCTCAAGAGCCGCGTTGGCTTCGACCTGTGCTGCTTCAGCTTTGGCGATCCCGCCTTCAATGGCCTCGGTGCGCGCGGCAAACGTCTTCTCGAACGCCGGCATGACGTACTTGATGACGATGAACATCAGCACTGCGAAGCCCGCCACTGTCACGAGCAGTTCCCAGAGGTTCGGGATCAGAGGGCTTGAGCCCTCTTCCGCCGCCATAATCGCTGCGTTAAGCATTTTTCACCCGTCTTTCTTCAACTGGTCTTCGGACGAAACTTCAACCGTGCAGCTAAGCGCCGATAACGAACGCGAAGACGAGGCCGAGGATGGCGAGGGCTTCGGTCAGAGCCAGGCCGAGGAAGGCGATGGGCTGGAGGACGCGCTGTGCCTCAGGCTGACGTGCTACGCCGTTGATGTACGCGGCGAATACGAGACCCACACCGATACCACCGCCGATTGCGGAGAGACCGTATCCAACGAGGTTGAGGCTACCCTGTACTTCCATTGTGTTCCTTTCAAGATGCCGCCTTGATGCGGCAGGTTGTTTGGGATCATCCCCGACGGGGAAGACTGTTGAGAATCTGGAGAACTAATGCGCGTCGGCGTGGAGTGCGCCTTCGATGTAGATGGCGGCCAGCAGTGTGAACACGTAGGCCTGGAGGACCATGATCAATGCCTCGAGCATGTACATGGCGATGGCACCGCCGAGCACCAGGACGCTGGTTCCCTGCAGGAGGATGTTGCCCGTGGAGACCATGTACTCGATTGCCGTTCCGGCAAGAGTGACGATGAGGTGACCCGCGAGCATGGTCGCGAAGAGTCGGAGGGAGTGGGTGACCGGCCGGACGATGAAGTTCGAGATGATTTCGATCGGTACGACGATCGGCAGGATGTACCAGGGCACGCCCGACGGCACGACGGCGAGCTTGAAGTACTTCAGGCCGTGCTTCTTGATGCCGATGCCCACCCAGAGCAGGTAGAAGATCGCGGCGATGGCATAGGCGCTGCCCGGATGCGAGAAACTGGGCAGCTGCAGGAACGGGATGGCACCGAAGATGTTGTTCACCAGGACGAAGAAGAACGCGGTGAACAGCCACGGGACGTACTTCAGGAAATCCCGTCCGCCGATGATGTCCTTGCCGATGGAGTTGCGGACGAATCCGTAGGCCGACTCCCCGAGGAACTGCATCTTGCCCGGCACCAGCGCGTTGCGGCGTGAGGCCATCAGGAAGAAGGTGGCGATCAGGATCACCGAGAAGATGATCATCAGCATCTGCTTGCCGAAACCGCCCTCGAACCAGATGCCGTATTCACCGCCCCAGGGGAAGATGTCCCGGTAGTGGGTGTCGTCAATAGTCGGGGGCACGAAGCCCTCATCAGTTGTTGCGGCCGGGAGCGCAAGCGCGATCAACGCGTTTCCTCTCTGCAGTGTCCATCGTTGGGCAGTTTTCGATCGGCCACAGCGTGACGCGTCCGACTTTTCAAGTTGTGGGGACTCACTCGGGCTCTCCATCATGGCCGCCGGGGTTATCCTGCGGAGGATTCCGGGACGATGTTGAGCGGGACCTGGTGAGATCGTGCATGTGGGAGAGATAGAAACCTCCGGCCGCACCCAGAAACGCTCCTGCAAGCACCAACCAGCGTGTTTGCAGGAGATTATCCAGTCCCCAGCCTATCAAACTCCAGACCACGATCCCGCCAATGATGTAGCTGAAGACGGCGATGCCCTCGTTGTAGCCCCCCTTGGCGTACCTGCCGCCGTCGTCGTCGGACGGGGTGTCCCGGGGTGGATTCTGCTCAGCCATCAGGGCGCCTCGTCCTCGTACAGCTGGTGCCGGGTGCGGGAGAAAGCGAAGACCTCGACTACCTGCCAGACCACCACGGTGACCACCGCACCGGTGAAGAACCACGTGCGGGCGAGCCAGTCCGGTGTCCCGAGGAAGAACAGGACGGCGGCGAAACCCACCACCTTGATGGCGTAGGTCACCGCGAACAGGCCGAGTGCCCCGGACGGGTTCGATTTTCCCGCAAAATGGCCGATGCAGAGGCTGATCCCGAAGAAAAGGACCACGAGGGCGAAGCCGAGCAGTGCGCTCAGCGCTCCCTCCGGGCCCTCGAGGACGCCGGCGACGACGGCGAGGACGCCGATGACGACGGTGGTGGACAGCGTGCAGCGGGCGAGGATTCCGAGCCAGGGAGACGCGGTCGGCCCGGAGACGGTGACACCGGTTCCCCGGATGCCGGAGTCCGCGGCTGGATCGGGTGTGCTCACTGCATCCGCTCTGTCGATATCGCTCGGGCTATGCTGCCCCGTTGCGGAGCGCATCTAGATTCTACAGCAGGTAGAGGAACGAGTCGCTCAATCCAGGTCGGTCGTGGCCGCTGCCTGCCGACGGGCGGCCCTCGCGCGGAGGATCCGCGGCGAGTACAGATACAGGGCGACGACCCCGGCCGCGAGCAGTGATCCGGACACCGCAACCGGCGCGTCGGCCGTGGCCACGATGAAGCCCGCAGCCCCGGTGACCGCCGAGAACGCCGTGACCAGCAGAGCCACCTGCAGATGGTTCAGGCCGGTATCGGTGAGCCTCTGGTAAACGTGCTGGCGGTGCGACACATACAGCCGCTCTCCGCGCTGGGCCCGCCGGAGGAACGTCGTGAAGGTGTCGGCGAGATAGATGAGGACAGGTGAGAGCAGGTACTCGATGTAGACGCCGGCGAGGAGACCCGTGACAGCAATCGCGGCAACCGAGGCCCCCAGCAGGTAGCTGCCGACATCCCCGAGGAACACGAACCCCCGACCGAGGTTCCAGGGCAGGAATCCGGCGAAGGCCGCAGCCAGGACCAGCCCGGCGACGATCAGCCACGACTGGTCGCTGAGCGCCCCCCCGATCGCGTAGAAAACGCCGACGAGCACCCCGTGCATCCCCGAGATGCCGTTGATGCCGTCCATGAAGTTGGCCACGTTGATGTAGGCGGCGACAGCGAGGGCACCGAAGGGCACCCACCAGTAGCTCTGGTCGATCGTGTAGGCCAGTGCGGCTGTGCCCAGGGCGCCGATGACGAGCTGGCAACCCGCCCGCACGCGGATGGGCAGGCCCCGGAAATCCTCGAGCCAACCCAAAAGCGATGCCGCCGCCACCATGAGCAGGACGATCAGCACCAGGGAACGGTCCACGGCGACCAGGCCGGTGGCCAGGGACAGCGCAAGCGCCACCAGGATCCCGCCGGCCACGCTCACGCCCATCCCCCGGATCACCACCGAGGAGTGGGAGGATCGGTCGTTCGGTACGTCGAGCACTCCCCAACGCGCGAGCAGCGGCTTGACGGCGAAGGGCAGAAGCACGCTCACCAGGAACGCGACGGAGGCAACGGAGATCAGCAGAAGGGTCATTGGATGGCCTTGTCCCTGCCGGCAGGAGGAAGGCTGCGCTGCCGTGCCGCGAATCCTCCACGGGTCTTCCACTCCTGGAGGTCGAGCTGCCCAGGATCGAGAACAGCGACCGAGGTATGGGAGATCTTGGGGTGGAGCGGCCGCGAATCGTCCTCGCCCACCCCGATCAGGTCCTCATGCATCTTCTCCCCGGGACGCAGGCCGGTGAACACGATGTCGATGTCCTTGCCCGACATCGCGATCATCCGCTGGGCGACGTCGAGGATCCGCACGGCCTCACCCATATCGAGGATCAGCACTTCTCCCCCACGGCCGATGGCGCCGGCCTGGACAACGAGCTGGCAGGCTTCGGGGATGGTCATGAAGAAACGCGTGACCTCGGGATCCGTCACGGTGATGGGCCCGCCGCTCCGGATCTGCTCGGTGAACAGCGGCAGCATGGAGCCGCGGCTCCCGATAACGTTGCCGAACCGGACCGAGACGTATTTCTGCCCCGACTGCTGCGCGTGCCAGGAGGTCAACTTCTCCGCGACCCTCTTGGAATGGCCGAGCACGCTGGTGGGATCGGCTGCCTTGTCGGTCGAGATGTTGACGAAGTTGGTCACGCCCGCAGCGGCGGAGGCCCGCAGGACGTTGAGCGTGCCCTGCACGTTGGTTTTCCATGCCTCTTCCGGATACTGCTCGAGCAGCGAGACGTGCTTCAGAGCGGCAGCATGGAAGACCACTTCCGGACGGCGGTCCTCGAAGATGTCCAGGAGCGCATCGGAATCACGGATGTCGGCAAGAACGGTGTCGCGGCCGGTCAGCAGGCCCCTGCCCGTCAGGGAGATCTGCGTCGACTGGAGGCCGGTCTCATCCCGGTCCAGCATGATCAGTTCCGCAGGGTTGAAGGCGGCGAGCTGGCGGCACAGTTCGGAACCGATGGAGCCTCCCGCCCCCGTGACGAGGACCCGCTTCCCGGTGATGTAGCCGGCCACCTCGTCGGCGTGGATGTCGACGGGCCGCCGGCCGATGAGGTCCTCCACGGCAACCTCGCGGAAATCCGACAGTCCCTTCCCTGTCCCCAGCATGTCCCGCAGGGGCGGCAGCACCAGGACCTTGATGCCGAGGCCCGCCACGAGGTCGGAGACTTTCCGCACCTGGGAGGCCTCGACCTCGGAGAAGGCGAGAACGAGGATGGACGCCCGCGTCCGCGCGGCGATCGCCGGCAGTTCCTCGAGCCGGCCGAGTACAGGAACCGAGGAGAGCCGCAGGTGCTTCTTGGCCGGATCGTCGTCGATCAGGCCCACCGGTACGTAGGGCGACCCTGGATCCTGCATCATCCGGGCCACCAGGGAATTGCCGAGGAACCCCGCTCCGTAGATCAGCGTGCGCTGTGCGTCCTCACCCGGCCGCGCCTTGCTCTCGACGTACATCCGCTTCAGGTACCGCGTGGCGGCGAGGAACATGCAGGCGAACGGGAACGCGATGATGCCGATGCTTCGGGGCACCTCGATCACCGTGAAGAAGGCCACGCTCACCAGCACGAGGATCACGGAGACGAGCACAGTGACAATGACGAGGAGCCGCGCCTCGTGGAAGCTGCCGAAGCTGTATCTCCCCCGGTACAGGGCGAAGCTCAGGCCCACGACGAGCTGCGCAAGGACCGCGATGCCGCAGAAGACGGCCACGCCCTCGATGTTGATCGCGTTCACCAGGAGTTCGTAGCGCAGGATCAGTGCCAGGACGATCGCAACCACCCAGGCGACGGCGTCGAGCAGGTACTGGGACCAGAGCCAGAGCGCCGGTTTCTCCCCTTTGGGAGTCTCCTCCGGAATGCTCCTCGCCTGAGAAGCTCCGGGCGCGGCTGCCGGTTTCTGGGGATCGGGTCGACCGCCGGTTTGTCTCATGGTTCCTAACAACTAGACTCGTCCTACCCGAGAATACTAACCGCAGTAGCTTGGCTCAGGCAGTTTTGGGCGGCATCGCGGCGCGGAAGGATCACGTTGCAGGACCCAGCAGCGGGCGGCCGCCTGTTTCTCGTCATCACCACCTTCAACCGGTCCGACTATCTCCGCGGCCTCCTCGATTCGGTGGCCCTGCTCGACCCGGCGCCGGCCGGCGTCGTCGTGATCGACAACGCCAGCACCGACTCGACAGCCGACGTGGTGGCCGGTGCAGCGCTTTCGCTGCCGTTCCCCCTCCTCCACCATCGGCTGCCGGTGAACATCGGTGGAGCAGGCGGTTTCTCGGCAGGAATCCAGCGTGCACTGTCCGAGGGTGCCGACTGGTTGTGGCTGATGGACGACGACGTCGTGGCCCTTCCCGACGCGCTGGCGGCACTGAAGCCCTGGATGGAGCGCTACCGGTGCCTTCACGGGCGCCGGTGGGACCCGTCTGGCAAACCCTTCTTCTGGCAGCACCACCTCAATGAGTTCCTCGGCGTCCACCTTCCCGTGCGCGGGAATGTCTTCGCGGACTCCCGCGTGTTCCACACGAACGTCGGATGCTTCGAGGGCATGCTGGTGCATTCCGATGTGGTGCGCGACGTTGGCCTGCCGGATCCCCGGTTCTTCCTCAACGGCGACGACACCACCTACGGCTGGTTGATCTCGCAGCGGTATGCCGTTGCCTATGTCGACGAGTTCGTCCTGCGGAAGGCGCGCCCGCAGAAGCAGATCGACCTCGGGTTGAGGCACCTCAACGACTCGAGCGACCTCGGCAGGTTCTGCGCGATGCGGAACCGCGGGCACCTGGCGAGGTATCTGCAGCACCAGGGCCGCTGGAACCGGACGGGCTTCGCCCTCGGCACCGCCCTGACCGCGGCCAAGGAAGTGTTCCGCCTCCTGGCGGTAGAACACACCTTCTCCGGGTTGAGCGCTGTGTGGCGCGGTTGGCGGGAGGCGCGGGAGATCCTCGCCGACGAGGACTGGCTGCCCATGCCGCCGCTGGTCCCTGCCGGCGACATCCCGGGCCTCGGCCGTTCCGGGGTGCAGAGGATTCCCGGGACGAACGGCATCGACAACGCTCCGGGCGCACCGTGAGCTGGGGTGTCGTCGGGGCTTCCGGCTTCGTCGGTTCAGCGGTGGTTTCGGCCCTCCGGAGGGCCGGGATCGACGTCGTTCCCCTTCCCGCACCGCGGCTGGCCACGGACCTGCTCGACGCCGATCACCTGGCGGAGGAGGCCCGGAGCCACCCCTGCCTCGCAGACCTCGAGGCAGCCCTCCGGCCGTGCCGCGTCGTGGTCAACGCGGCAGGGCTCGCAGCACCGGGCGCTGCTGACACCCCGGAGCTGCGCGGAGCGAATTCGCTGCTGCCGGCGGTCCTCGCGGAGGCCGCCGAGCGGGTGGGTGTGCACCGGTTCCTCCATCTCAGCAGTGCCGCAGTGCAGGGCAGCAGGCCGGTACTCGATGAAACCGGGGCCACGAGCCCGTTCTCCGCGTACTCCCGCAGCAAGGCACTCGGTGAACAGGTCCTGCGGTTGCGGTCGCGGTCGGACGCACGAGCAGGTACCGGCGACCGGGGTCTGGAGATCACCGTCGTGCGGGCCACTTCGGTGCAGGGTCCCACCCGCCCGACAACGGTGGCACTGGCGCGTCTTGCACGCTCCCCGCTGGCCTCGGTTGCTGCTCCCGGCGAAGCTCCCACGCCCGTGGTGTCGGTCGGCGCGCTGGCCGACCTGGTGGTCGCGGTCGGTGATTTCCCGTCGAGGCTGCCGTTCCTCGTCCTTCAACCCTGGGAGGGACTGACCGTGCGGACGGTCCTCGAGGCTGCCGGCGGCAGGCCCAGGGAGCTCCCGCGCTGGCTGTGCCGTGCGGCACTGCGCTGCGGCTACGCGGCGTCGGCCCTTACCGGCGGGCGCCTGTCGGGTGCGGTGCGGCGAGCCGAACTCATGTGGTTCGGCCAGGCCCAGGCGCCCGGCTGGGCGGAGCGGCAGTCCCTGGTGCCGGAACCCCGGATCAGGGCCGTTCTTGGGGCTGCAGCCGGACAGGTGCCTCGGGGTCGGAGACGGTAACTGCCGTGGACCCACCGTCGGGGAACTTTCCTTCGGACGATCCATCCTCAGGCGAATCCTCCGCCGGCGCTTCATCGATGCCCAGGAGGTTGGGAACGGTCCGCCTCAGCCGGTCCAGCGGGATCGATCCCTGCCGGACCACGCGGAGGACCTCCGACGTCGCGTCGACGATGGTCGAGCCGACCGACGACCCGGCCGAGCGCGTTCCGCCGTCGAGGTAGACCGCTGCTGACTCCGCCAGCTGGGCCATCGCCTCGGCGGCAGTGCTCGCGGCCGGCTGACCGGTCCGGTTCGCCGAAGACACCGCCAGCGGACCGGTCATGGCGAGCAGGTCGAGGGCCACGCGGTCGTCGGGCATGCGCAACGCCACGGTGCCGAGGGTTTCGCCGAGGTCCCAGGTGAGGGACGGCTGGGCGTGGCAGATGATGGTCAGTGCTCCCGGCCAGAACGCCGCGGCCAGACGCCGTGCGTCGGGATGGACGTCGATGGCGAGACCGTCCATGGTCTGGACCCTCGGAATGAGGACGGGGGGCGGCATGTTGCGGCCGCGCCCCTTCGACGCGAGCAGTGTTGCCACGGCCTGCGGTGAGAAGGCGTCGGCAGCGATCCCGTAGACCGTGTCGGTGGGGATGACAACGCACTGTCGAGCTGCGAGCGCGCGTTGCGCGGCAGCGATGCCTTCGCTGCGCTGGTCGGGATCGGAGCAGTCGTAGCTGGTGGTCACTGGATCATTCTTCCATCCGCTGGAACACTGGCGCACATCGGGAGCTTCCTATGTCCTTCAGGCGCCGGGCGGAGGGCCGAAGCCGGTTCCCCGGAAGCCCTTCGAGTATGCGCTGAACCACGCGGCCAGCCCGCGGAGGTTGCCGGTGGTGAGGAAATGGTAGGGGAATCCGACGATGTCCGCGCTGAACCACCTCAGGTTGCGGTACTTCCGCGTGAGGTAGCCCCGGTTGCGGAAGTAGCAGAACCGCTTGTACTCGCCCTCCGGAACGACCGGCGTGAGGAAGCCCCTGAAGATCGGCTTCATTTCGCTCCAGGACGCCGGATGCCGCACGGCGACCGTTGTGACCGTGCCGTACTTCATGCCGGCCTTTCTCACCCGGGAGAGAAAATCGACCTCGTCGCCCCGGATGAAGAATTTCATGTCCGGCAGGCCCACCGTGGAGAAGACGCTGGTACGGATCAAGGCGCCGTTGAAGAAGTGCACCATGTTGGGCAGGTACCCCAGGGGCTCGAGCCGTGCCCGCTCATTGGTGATGAGCCCCTTGAGACGGAAGTTGAAGGACAACCGGCCAGGGTCTCCCGTGGCCGCCACCAGGGGACTGACGACGTCCAGCTCGTGCTCATCCGCGGCCTTCAGCAGCTCCGCGAGGCAATGCTCGTCCTCGGGATGGCCGTCGTCGTCCATCATCCAGACCCACTCGGCGCCGCTGGCGATGGCCGCGAGGATGGCGAAGGCGAACCCGCCGGCTCCGCCGAGGTTCGCCTCCGACCGCAGGTAGTTGATATTGCTCCCGCCGGAGGCGACGACGTCCGTCGCCGGTACGGTTCCGGAGTCCACGAGGGCGATCGAATGGATGGGCGCGGTCTGCGCGGCAAGGCCCTCGAGCAGCAGGGCGAGCTCACCGGGACGGTCGAACGTGACGGCGGCAACGGCGACCTTCGCCTGCGCTCCCGTCATCGCCGGATTCCGCTCGGGCAGGTGGGGTGGAAAGTCATGGAGTCCTTCTCGCTTCTGACGGTGCGGGGCTTGTGAGGACCGCACTCGTGGCCCGGTCGCGCCCGGTGAGGTCGCGGTGGGTGGTGATGGAGAGCCAACAGCCGGCGCGCCCGAGGAGCGACGCCACCGCGCCGGCCTGTACCTCTGCGTGCTCCATCACGAAGTAACCGCCCGGCTTCAGGAGGCGTCCGGCTGATGCTGCGGCGGCAGCGGGCAGTTCCATGCCGTCCCCTCCCCCGCCGTACAAGGCCATCTCGGGATCGTGAAGGGCTACCTCGGGCTCGTTGGGCACCGCAGCGGAGGGAATGTAGGGCGGATTCGACACCACGACGTCGAAGGTCGCATCGTGCTCCGCAAGGGCGTCGGCGAGGTCGCCCTGCACCAGCGTGACCCCGTGTGGGCGGAGGTTGCCCTCCGCCCACGCCACCGCGAGGTCACTCAGTTCGACGGCATAGACATCAGCGCCGGGAACCTCGTCGGCGACGGACGCCGCAATGGCCCCGGAACCGGTGCCGAGGTCCACGATCTTCGGCGCGTCGAGTGTCAGCGCATGGTCGATCACCAGTTGCGCCACGGATTCGGTCTCGGGGCGGGGGATGAAGACTCCCGGTCCCACGGCGAGTTCGACGTGTCGGAAGTACGCGATGCCGGTGAGGTGCTGCAGCGGGGTGCGGCGCGCCCGCTCCTCCACGAGGTCCCCGAGACCGTCGGGCGCCGCGGAACCGGTGAGCACCAGGGCCCTCAGACGCCCGGGGCTGACCTTCAGCAGGTGGGCGGCGAGCAGTTCGGCGTCGACGCGCGGGCTCGGTACCCCTGCCGCCGTGAGGCACCGGACGGCGTCCTGCAGTGCCTGTTCGAGGGTGTCGGGAGCCCCGGGCAGGCTACTCATCCGCCCCGATGGCGTCGAGCCGGGCCTGCTCGTCCATCTCGATGGCGGCCTGCACCACCGGTTCGAGCTCGCCGTTCATGACGGCGTCCAGGTTGTACGCCTTGTAGCCGGTGCGGTGATCGGCGATGCGGTTCTCGGGGAAGTTGTAGGTGCGGATGCGCTCGGAGCGGTCCATGGTACGGATCTGCGATTTCCGGATGTCCGAGTTGACGGCGTCGATTTCCTCCTGCTTCGCGGCGAGGATTCGCGACCGCAGCACGCGCATGGCTGCTTCCCGGTTCTGCAGCTGCGATTTCTCGTTCTGCATGGCGACGACGATCCCCGTGGGAAGGTGGGTGATGCGGACGGCCGAGTCGGTGGTGTTCACCGACTGGCCACCGGGGCCGGATGAACGGTAGACGTCGATCTTGAGATCGTTCTGGTTGATGTCGACTTCCTCCGGCTCATCGACCTCGGGGAGGATGAGCACGCCTGCGGCCGAGGTATGGATGCGGCCCTGGGACTCCGTCACGGGCACCCGCTGGACGCGGTGCACGCCTCCCTCGAACTTGAGCCGGGCGTAGACGCCGTCGGCGGGGTCGTTGGAGGAGCCCTTGATCGCCATCTGGACGTCCTTGTAGCCGCCCAGATCCGACTCGTTGGCCGAGAGGAGTTCGGTCTTCCAGCCGCGCGATTCCGCGTAGCGCGAGTACATGCGGAGAAGGTCGCCGGCGAACAGCGCAGCCTCGTCGCCGCCCTCCCCGCCCTTGACCTCGATGATGATATTGCGGCCGTCATTGGGATCACGCGGGATGAGCAGGCGCCGGAGCCGTTCCTGCGCGAGAGCCAGCTGCTCCTCGAGGACAGGAACCTCGGCGGCGAACTCCGGATCCTCCCCCGCCATCTCCCGGGCGGCCTCGAGGTCGTCCTTCAGGGCGCTCCACTTGTTGTTGGCGTCGACGATCCTGCCCAGTTCCGCATACCGCCGGCCGAGTTTCCGCGCCAACGGCTGGTCGGCATGCACTGCCGGGTCGGACAACTGGAGCTGCAACTCGGAGTGCTCGTCGAGCAGACCCTGGATGGACTCGAACATTCGTTGAACCTCTTTCGGCCGGAAAAGCCAGTCTTGGGAAATCATCGGCTGCACTCGAATCACGGCTTCCAGCCCGGACAGCCGTGATTCCTGCGCACTCGATGGGGGCTGTTAACCGCAAGAGCCGCCCAGGGCCACGCCTGCCCCGGAACAGCCCGCTCTCCCGGAAGATCCGGCAAGGCAAGCTGTTCTGGACGGACGGTGCCGTGAGCGGCTCAGCTCAGCTAATCGGAGTCTTTGGACCCCAGCGTGGTCTTCTGGACCTGCATCAGGAATTCCACGTTCGACTGCGTCTCACGGATCTTGTTGGTCAGCAGCTCGAGCGCCTGCTGCGTCTCGAGACCGGAGAGCACCCGGCGGAGCTTCCACATGATCTTGACCTCGTCAGGCGACAGCAGGTTCTCCTCGCGGCGGGTACCCGAAGCGTTGACGTCGACGGCTGGGAAGATGCGCTTGTCGGCGAGGTTCCGGGAAAGCCGGAGCTCCATGTTGCCGGTGCCCTTGAACTCCTCGAAGATCACCTCGTCCATCTTCGAACCTGTCTCCACCAGCGCAGTGGCGAGGATGGTCAGCGAACCGCCGTTCTCGATGTTGCGGGCGGCACCGAAGAAACGCTTCGGCGGGTAGAGCGCCGCCGAGTCCACGCCGCCCGAGAGGATACGGCCCGACGCCGGAGCGGCGAGGTTGTAGGCACGGCCGAGGCGGGTCATGGAGTCCAGCAGGACCACCACGTCCTGGCCCATCTCCACCAGGCGCTTGGCGCGCTCGATGGACAGTTCGGCCACTGTGGTGTGGTCATCGGCGGGTCGGTCGAAGGTCGAGGCGATGACCTCACCCTTCACGGTCCGCTGCATGTCGGTGACTTCCTCGGGACGTTCGTCGACGAGCACCATCATGAGGTGGACCTCAGGGTTGTTGATGGTGATGGCGTTGGCGATCGCCTGGAGGATCAGGGTCTTGCCTGCCTTCGGAGGCGACACGATCAGACCACGCTGGCCCTTGCCGATCGGCGCCACGAGGTCGATGACGCGGGGCCCGATCTTCTTGGGATCCGTCTCGAGGCGCAGGCGGTCCGAGGGATACAGCGGCACGAGCTTCGCGAACTCGACGCGGTCCTTGAGGTCCTCGGCCGGCTTGCCGTTCACCGTGGTGATCCGCACCAGGGCGTTGAACTTCTGGCGCGTGCTGGCCTGCGTCTCACCCTCACGGGGTGCGCGGATGGCACCGACGACGGCGTCACCCTTGCGCAGGTTGTGCTTCTTGACCTGGGCGAGCGTTACGTACACGTCGTTCGGTCCGGGGAGGTAGCCGGAAGTCCGGACGAAGGCGTAGTTCTCGAGCACGTCGAGGATGCCGGCAACGGGCAGCAGGACGTCGTCGTCGGTGACCTCGACGTCGTCGACCTCGGGGTTCTGGTTGCGTCCGCGGCGGCGCTCGTTGCGGTCGTTGCGGTCGTTCCGGTCACGGAAGCGGCTGCTGCGGTCGTCCTCGCGGGGGGCGTTGCGCGTGGGACGGTTCCGGCGGTTGCGGCCACGGCCCTCATCGTCATTGGTGTTCGCATTCGCGCCGCGGTCGTTGCGGACGTCAGGGTTGCGATCGTTGCCGGCGCGGTCGTTGCCGTTGCCGGCGCGGTCGTTGCGCACGTCGGCGTTGCGGTCGTTGCCGGTGCGGGCGTCGGCGTTGCGGTCGTTGCCGTTGCGGTCGTCGTCGCGCTCCGAGCGTGAACGGTTGCGCCGCTCATTGCGGTCGGCGCGGGTCTCGCCCTGCTGGGCGTTTCCTGCCTCGCCCTGTTGAGCGTCGACCGGCGGATTCGACTCCGCCTGCTGGTCGGAGCGTTCCTCGCCGCGGCGTCCGCGCCGGTTCCGCTGGCCGCGTCCGGTGTTCTCGCGCTCGTTCGAGCGGTCCTCGGAATCACGGGTATCGCCACGGGTATCACTGCCGGAATCGGAGTCGGCGCTGCCGCCGGTGTTCTGGCCGGACGCTGAGGTCGGATCCTGTCCGGACGCTTCGCCGGACGTGACCTCGCCCGTGGTGGCTGCGTCAGCCGAACCCGCGGGAGCCTGGGCGGTGACGACGCCGTCGCTGCCTGCGCGGCGGTTCCGGTTACGGGTGCGGGGCTGGCGTTCGGCCTGCGCGGAAGCGTCGTTGTCCTGCCCGGCCGGCGAGTCCTGGGATGTCCCGGCGTCCTTCGCGGGCGCTTTTTCCGACACCGCGGCCGCGGTTTCGGTGCGCACTGCGGGAGTCTTCTGGCGGTCGGCTACTGCCGAGCCGCGCTGGTGGTCGGAGATCGCCGACACAAGATCGCTCTTGCGCATCCGCGATCCGCCGGTGATACCCAGCTGTCCGGCAAGAGCCTGCAGCTGTGCAAGCTTGAGGCCCGCGAGGCCACTGCTCTTGGATGCTGCGCCGTTTGATTCGGCGGCTTGTTGGTCCACACCTGGTAACAGGTCAGTGGTTTCAGTCACGAAGGATCCTTCCCCCTCGTCGGGCGGCCACCCTCGGGTGTGCCGCGTTGGTTTGCCCCGATGCCGCAGAGGACAGGCGGGGTTCGGCCGAGCCGGAAACTTTCCGGGGTGGCCGGGTGTGCTGGAAGCCTAGGGATATCCGCACGGGGAAGGTTCGCGACCCACCCATGCACCGATAAGTTCGGAGGCTGCACCGGAATTTGCGCTACTGCTGACAGGTTTGCAGTTTCACGGCGGTCGAAAGAGAATGACGGCCGGTCCAACAGAAGCACACGGCAGAAACGTAAAGACGGTTCCTACCCCGGGTGCACCCCCAGTTTAGCACCTTCGCCGTCCACATCCAGTCGGAGGACCCGCCAGGATTCCGGCGTGTCGGATGCACCGAGCAGCGATTGCACGGCGGTGACGGTCTCGGCCGCCTGCTTCTCCCCCACCGCCAGTGTCATCACGGTGGGTCCGGCACCCGAGATCACCGCGGCGAAGCCCTCCGCCCGTAGGGCCCGCACCAGTATCGCGCTGGCCACCATGGCCGGTGCCCGGTATTCCTGGTGGAGGGAATCCTCCGTCGCGGGGAGCAACAGGTCCGGGCGGGCTGTCAGGGCATGGACCAGGAGCGCCGCGCGTCCTGCATTTGTTGCTGCACTCCGGTGCGATACCGACGGCGGCAGGAGCGCCCTTGCACTTTCCGTGGACAGCGATCCGCCGGGGACTGCCGCGACGGGGATGACGTCAGGGTGCACCTCGAGGCGGGCACTCGAGTATGCCTTCCCGCTTTCCCAGGAGATCGCGAGGGAACCGGAGAGGGCTGCCGCGACGTTGTCGGGGTGCCCTTCGAGCGTGGCGCACCACTGCAGAAGAGCCTGGTCATCCATCCGGTCGGCGTCGTCGAGCAGTGCGTTCGCCGCCACCGCACCCGAGACGATCGCCGCGGCCGAGGAACCCAGCCCGCGGCCGTGCGGCAGCACATTCACCGTTTCGATCTCCAGGCCCGGGGACCGCCTGCCCACCCGGTGCAGGGTCGCGAGCAGCGCCTTGGCCACGAGGTGGAGCTCGTTCCGAGGAAGCGCTTCGGCGCCCTCCCCCACGGGGAGAACCGTCGTCGTGCCCGAATCGACGGAACGCACCCTCACGGTGTCCCGCAGGGTCACCGCGAGGCCGAGCGTGTCGAAGCCGGGGCCGAGGTTGGCGCTCGTTCCGGGGACCGTCACCTCGAACGATTGACCGGCGGCGATCGAAGGACCTGCAGGGCTCGGCCGGACCGCGGACAGGTGCGGCACGCTCAGCCCTCCAGCCCGAGCGCTGCAGCCACGCTCACGACGTCGAACTCCACCTTGGTGGGTTCGACATCCGAGCCGTTGGCGGTCCGCAGTGCCCACTGGGGGTCCTTCAGGCCATGGCCCGTCACGGTGATGACGATGGTCTTGCCGACGGGGGCGAGCCCCTCGGCGTGCTTCTTGATGAGCCCCGCCACGCCGGCCGCGGAAGCCGGCTCGACGAAGACCCCCTCCCGGGAGGAGAGCCAGCGGTGCGCATCGAGGATCTCGTCGTCGGACACGGCCTCTATCAACCCGCCCGATTCATCGCGGGCGGCTACTGCGTAATCCCAGGACGCCGGGTTCCCGATGCGGATGGCCGTCGCGATGGTGTCCGGCTCGGTGATGGGGTGGCCCTTGACGAACGGCGCCGCTCCCTCGGCCTGGAAACCCCACATCACCGGGGTCTTCGTGGCCACAGCAGGCAGTTCCCCCGCGTGCAGGGAGGCATAGGGTGCCGCGTACTCCTTGTAACCCTTCCAGTACGCGCTGATGTTTCCCGCGTTGCCGACCGGGAGCAGGTGGTAGTCGGGTGCGTCACCGAGGGTGTCCACCACTTCGAAAGCAGCCGTCTTCTGGCCCTCGAGGCGTGCCGGATTCACTGAATTCACGAGGAAGACGGGGTACGCCTCGGCGAGCTTGCGTGCGACGTCGAGGCAGTTGTCGAAGTTGCCGTTGACCTGCAGCAACTCGGCACCGTGGGCGATGGCCTGGCTCAGCTTGCCGAGCGAGATCTTGCCGTCGGGGACCAGGACCGCGCAGGTGAGCCCGGCCTGCGTGGCGTACGCCGCCGCGGAGGCCGAAGTGTTGCCCGTCGAGGCACACACGACCGCCTTCGCTCCGGCCGCCACCGCGGCGGTCATGGCCATGGTCATCCCGCGGTCCTTGAAGGACCCGGTGGGATTCATCCCCTCCACCTTCAGGTACACCGAGGAGCCGGTGAGTTCCGAGAGGTGCTTCGCATGCACGAGGGGCGTACCCCCCTCGCCCAGGGTCACCACCTCGGTGGTGTCGCTGACGGGCAGGCGGTCGGCGTATTCACGGATGACTCCGCGCCACTGGTGGGCCACTTAGATTCCCTCTACTCTCAGGACTGATGTCACGGCGTTGATGACGGAGAGCCCGGCGATCTGCTTGACGGTCGCCGCAAGCGAAGCCTCGACGGCGCGGTGCGTGACGATCCGCAGTTCCGCCGTGGGCTCGCCGTCCTGCCCGGTCTGGTCGATCCGCTGCCGCATCGTCTCGATGGAGACGCCGTTCTCGGCGAAGATGTGCGCGATCTTCGCGAGCACACCCGGCTGGTCCGCCACCTCGAGGCCGATGCTGTAGCTCGTGCTGACGGTGTCGATGCCGCGCGCCGGAACATGGCCGGTGGTGGTTTCGGTGCGGCCGGGGCCTCCGAGCACCATGCGGCGGGCAGCGCTGACGACGTCGCCCAGCACGGCCGACGCCGTGGGCGTTCCCCCCGCACCCTGACCGTAGAACATCAGCTCGCCCGCGTTCTCCGCCTCGATGAACACGGCGTTGAAGGCGCCGCGCACTGCTGCGAGGGGGTGGGTCCGCGGCAGGAGGGTCGGGTGGACGCGCACGCTGACCCCGGGCTCGCCGCCGTCGTCGTTCCAGAATTCCGCGATGGCGAGGAGTTTGATGACATAGCCGTCGTCCTTCGCCGCAGCGATGTCCGCAGCGGTGACCGAAGTGATGCCCTCGCAGTGGACGTTCTCGAGCGCGAATCGCGTGTGGAAGGACAGTGAAGCCAGAATGGCGGCCTTCGCCGCAGCGTCGTGGCCTTCGACGTCGGCGGTAGGATCCGCCTCGGCGTACCCTAATGCCTGAGCGTCCTTCAGCGCGTCCCCGAAGGAGGCTCCCGTGGAATCCATCTGGTCCAGGATGTAGTTCGTGGTGCCGTTGACGATGCCCAGGACGCGCTGGATGCGGTCGCCCGACAGGCTGTCGCGGATCGGCCGGAGGATGGGGACCGCCCCGGCGACGGCCGCCTCGTAGGAGAGCTGAACCCCCGCGGCGTCGGCCTTCTCGTAGAGCGCCGGCCCGTCCTGTGCCAGCAGGGCCTTGTTGCCGCTGACCACCGACGCGCCGTGTTCGATGGCGCGGAGGATCAGTGACCGGGCGGGCTCGATCCCGCCCATCAGCTCGATGACGATATCGGCGTCCTCCACGAGCGACTCGGCATCGAGGGTGAGAAGGCTGCGCGGGATCCCGGCGTCGCGGGTCGCGTCGAGGGACCGTACGGCGATCCCGGTCAGCTCGAGCGGCGCGCCTGCCCGCAGGCCGAGGTTCCCGGCATCCTCGATCAGGATCCGGGCCACCTGGGAACCGACGTTGCCGCACCCCAGAAGTGCCACGCGCAGGGGTGTGCCGGGGGAGAATCCAGTGCTGTTCATACTGTCGGTTCGGCTCCTGAGCTGGGGGATGGGGATACCGGGGAACGGGGGATGTCCCGCGCCAGCAGGTCATCCTCGGTCTCGCCACGGACGATCAGCCGGGCTTTGCCTCCGGCCACCGCCACGACCGGCGGCCGCGGGATGTAGTTGTAGTTGCTGGACAGGGACCAGCAGTAGGCGCCGGTGCCGGGCACCGCGAGGAGATCGCCCGCCGTGGTGTCCGTCGGAAGGTAGACGTCCCGCACCACGATGTCGCCGCTTTCGCAGTGCTTGCCGACCACGCGTGACAGCACGGGCTCCGCGGTCGGAAGCCGCGATGCCAGGACGGCCGAGTAGTCCGCGCCGTACAGCACCGGACGCGCGTTGTCGCTCATGCCGCCGTCCACCGACACGTACCGGCGCGGGTGGGTGACGTCCTGCTCCGGCCCGGCGCCGTCCACCCGCACCACCTTGGTGGTTCCCACGGTGTAGAGGGTGAAGGTGGTCGGACCCACGATGGCCCGGCCCGGCTCGATGGAGATGCGGGGGACGCGCAGGTCCAGCTCCGTGCAGGTGGTCCCGACGACGCCGGCCATGGCCTGTGCGATGTCCCGCGGTGGACGCGGCGTATCGGCCTCGGTATAAGCGATGCCGTAGCCTCCGCCGAGGTCGAGCTCCCGAAGTTCGACACCGTGGCGGTCCCGGACCTCGGCGAGGAAGCCCAGCAGCCTCCGTGCTGCGAGTTCGAAGCCCTCGGGCTCGAAGATCTGTGACCCGATGTGGCAGTGCACGCCCAGGAGGTTGATACCGGGGTGCCGAAGCGCGGCCGACACGGCCTGGGCGGCGGGTGAGGCGCCGTCGTCGTCGGTGGTGTCGGGATCGGTTGCCAGCGACAATCCGAATTTCTGGTCCTCGTGCGCCGTGGCGATGAACTCGTGCGTCTCGGCGTGGACGCCCGGCGTGACCCGCAACAGAACGTTGGCCGTGACGCCGCGCTCCACTGCCAGGCCACCGACCAGCGCGACTTCCTGGAGGCTGTCGACCACGATCCGGCCGAGATCGGCGTCGAGCGCACGCGTGATCTCCGCTGCCGACTTGTTGTTGCCGTGCAGGCCCAGTCGATGACCTGGAATTCCGGCACGAAGGGCCACAGCCAGCTCGCCGCCCGAACACGTATCAAGTCCGAGGCCTTCCTCCGACACCCAGTGGGCAACCTCGGAGCACAGGAAGGACTTGCCCGCGTAGAAGGTGTCCACTCCCCCGCACAGCTCGCGGAACGCCTCGTTGAAGGCGTCCCGGAAGGCCGAGGCGCGGGCGCGGAAATCCGTTTCGGAGACGACGTAGAGCGGAGTGCCGAACTCCCGCGCGAGGTCCGTCACGCGGACGCCGTCGATCTCGAGGGCGCCGTCGGAGCCGCGGAGGACGTCCTCGGCCCAGAGCTTCCGCTCGAGGGCCGCGGGATCCGCAGGTACGGTCAGCCAGCCGGGGGCCAGCGGCGATGCGTCGACAGCCACGCCTACATCCTTTCCGGGGCAGAGACACCCAGCAGCGCGAGACCGTTGGCCAGGACCTGCTGCGTGGCGTTGTTGAGCCATAGTCGGCTCCGGTGCACTTCCTCCACCGGTGCGTTCCCCAGCGGCGCGATCCTGCAGGCGTCGTACCAGCGGTGGTAGGTGCCGGCGAGGACTTCGAGGTGGCGGGCCACGCGGTGCGGTTCCCGGAAGGTGGCGGCCGAGGCGACGATTCCGGGGAACTGTCCGAGCGCGGCGAGGAGCTCACCCTCCGTGGGGTGCTCCAGCGTGGCTGCGTCGAAGCTTCCGGTGTCGACGCCTGCCGAGACGGCGTTGCGCTCCACCGCGTGCGTCCGGGCATGGGCGTACTGCACATAGAACACCGGGTTCTCGTTGCTCTTCTTGGTGAGCAGATCCAGGTCGATGTCGATGTTCGAATCCGCCGAAAAGCGCGCCAGGGTGTACCGGGCGGCGTCGACACCCACGGCGTCGACGAGGTCCTCGAGCGTCACCACGGTTCCGGCGCGCTTCGACATGCGGACCGGCGCGCCGTCCTTCATCAGGTTGACCATCTGGCCGATCAGGACCTCGACGGCGTCGGGGTCGTCGCCCAGTGCCGCTGCGGCCGCCTTCAGCCGGGCCACATAGCCGTGGTGATCCGCGCCCAGCATGATGATGTTGAGGTCGAATCCGCGCCGGCGCTTGTTGACGAAGTAGCCGATGTCGCCGGCGATGTAAGCCGGCGAGCCGTTCGACTTGATGACCACGCGGTCGCGGTCGTCACCGAAGTCCGTGGACTTCAGCCACCACGCCCCCTCCTCGAAGAACAGGTTCCCCGACGTTTTCAGCTGCTCCAGCAGACCCTCGACGAAGTTGTCGGCGAAGAGTGAATGCTCGTGGAAATAGACGTCGAAGTCGACGCCGAAGTCATGGAGGGACTTCTTGATGTCGGTGAACATGAGGTCGACGCCGACGGCGCGGAACGTCTCGAGGGCTTCCGCCTCGTTCAGGGACAGGGCATCCGGCTCCTTCGCCAGGACCCGATCGGCGATGTCGACGATGTACTGTCCCCCGTAGCCGTCCTCCGGGGCAGGGCTTCCCGAGGCGCTGGCGAAGAGCGACCGCGCAAAGCGGTCGATCTGCGCCCCATGGTCGTTGAAGTAGTACTCCCGGGTGACCTCGGCGCCCTGCGACTGCAGGATCCGCGCCAGGGCATCACCGACGGCCGCCCAACGCGTACCACCGATGTGGATGGGGCCCGTCGGGTTCGCCGAGACGAACTCGAGGTTGATCTTCCGTCCCGCCAGGGCGTCGTTCGTTCCGTAGGCGGCTCCGGCTTCGACGACGGTGCGGGCGAGTTCGCCGGCGGCACCGGCGTCGAGGGTGATGTTGAGGAAGCCCGGCCCGGCGATGTCAACGCTCTTCACGCCCTCGATGGCGGCCAGGCGTGCACTCAGGATCTCCGCGAAGTCGCGCGGCTTCATGCCGGCCTTCTTGGACAGCTGCAGCGCGATGTTGGTGGCCCAGTCCCCGTGCTCCCGGTTCTTCGGCCGCTCGACCCGGACTTCGGAGGGGAGCTCGATGGAGAAGTCGCCGGCCTCGACGGCGTTCTTCAGGCATGCGGTGATAGCGGAGGAGAGTTGTTCAGGAGTCACCGCTCCAGCATAACGGCGCGCAACAGGGAGGCCGTTTTGTGTGACGGCACGCGCCCGTCCGGAACGCCGTATGGAACGAAGTACCTCCGACCATGCTGGAATGGGCACACGCCCATTCCCGTTCCGGGGCCAGCGAGCGCTGAGCCTGCATCCGCTAGGAGACCCGTCGTGAACCCCAAGAATGCCAAGACGACCCCCGCCCGACAGGGCAGCCCCGGCAGGGCCGTCCTGACCGCCCTTGCCGCGGTGTCCCTCCTCGGCGCTGCCGGCTGCGCCGGTTCCTCCGATGCCGCCCAGGATGCTCCAGAAGCCGGTGAAGGCACCGCGACCACGGCGCCCGCCGCTGCGGAACCGTCAGCGGCGGCCGGTGGCACGGCGGCTGCAACGCCTGGGAATGCTGCTTCGGACCAGAAGTACGAGGACGGCACCTATACGCAGGTAGGTACGTACGTCTCCCCCGGCGGGCCCGAGGAGATAGGGATCACGCTCACCCTCGAGGGTGATGCCGTGACCGGCGCAGAGGCCGAGCCCATGCCCTCCAACCCGACCACCGAGATGTACCAGGGGCGCTTCGCCAGCGGTATCCAGGAGGAGATCGCCGGCAAGAAGCTCGACGACCTGGAGGTCGACAAGGTAGCCGGATCCTCCCTGTCCAGCGGCGGATTCTCCGAAGCCGTCGAGAAGATCAAGAGCGAAGCCGCACTCTAGGCACGGCACCCGCAATGACGAGCAGCTTTACCTTCGAGGCGATCGGCACCGCCTGGCGCGTGGACAGCGGCGCCGAGCTGGATCCCGCGACGCGGGGCGGCGTCCTCGACCTCACCGAGGAATACGACGCCGTGTACTCACGGTTCCGCGCGGATTCGGCGGTGTCGGCGCTCGCGAGGGCAGGCGGCTCGCTGACCCTTCCCGACTCCGGCGCGGCACTCGGCGCCCTGTACAGCACCCTCTACCGGATCACGGGTGGCTCGATGTCACCCCTCGTGGGTTCGGTGCTCGAGCACCAGGGCTACGACGCCGCCTACAGTCTCACGCCGCGGGGGCCGGCGAGCGCCGCGCCGCGGTGGGAGGACGGTCTCGAGTGGAAAGGCAACATCCTGACCGCTCGTCGGCCGGTTCTCCTCGACGTCGGCGCTGCGGGCAAGGGCCAGCTCGTGGACCTGGTGGGGGCTTTCCTGGCGTCCGCCGGCTACGACGACGTCCTGGTCGACGCCAGCGGCGACATGCTGCACCGAGGGCTCCGTCCGCTGACCGTGGCCCTCGAACACCCCTATGATCCGACGTCGGCCATCGGCACCGTGGTGCTCGACAACCGCGCGCTGTGCGCGTCGGCCTCCAACCGGCGGGCGTGGGGCGATGGGCTCCACCACGTGGTCGACGCCGCGACAGGCAGAAGCGTGGAGCGCGTGGTCGCCACGTGGGTGCTCGCCGCGGACACGATGACGGCGGATGCCCTTGCCACGGCACTCTTCCTGACGGAGCCGGACAACCTGATGCCCGAGTTCGAGTTCGATTACGTCCAGGTATTCTCCGACGGGCGCGCCCGCTACTCCCCTTCCCTGAATGGAGCGCTCTTCTAGATGAAAACCCGATTCGATACCCTGCTGGGCCGGTTCACGATGTACCGGCTGACCCTGGCCCTCCTGGTGGCGCTGGCACTTGAGGCATTCCTCCTCTCCGCCGCCGGGCTGCTGGCTTTCACCCTCACCGAACTCGCCGCGACCCTGGCCGTCACGCTCATCTCCACCGTGGTGGGCACCCGGCTGATGGCCCTCGTCCTCCGGCTCCGGCCGCACACTGAATCGACGCTGATCACCGGCCTGATCCTGTTCTTCGTGATGTTCCCGTCGAACACCGTCACCGGACTCGGCGGCATCGCCGTGGCAGGGCTCGCAGCGGCCGCCTCGAAGTTCCTCCTGGCCGTGCGTGGCCGTCACATCTTCAACCCCGCGGCCATCGGTGCGGTGATCGCGACGCTGCTGGGGGTCTCAGCCGCAGGGTGGTGGGTGGCCAACCCCTATCTGCTGCCGCTCGTCCTCCTCGGCGCCCTCGTGCTCCTGTACCGGACGGGGAAACTGACTCTGGGACTGGCTTTCGTGGCGGTGAGCGCTGCCATCCTGATCGGAGGCCTTGTGGGCAACGGCCTCACCGCGGGGGCGGCCGCACAGCTGATCTTCCTTTCCTATCCCATCCTGTTCCTCGTCGGGTTCATGCTGACCGAACCCCTGACCCTCCCACCGCTGCGGTGGCAGCAGCTCGCGGTCGCCGTCGTCGTCGCCGTCGTCTTCGCCTCCCAGCCGAGCATCGGCCCCATCCTCCTGGGACCGGAGTTCGCCCTGGTGATCGGCAACGCGGTGGCCTTCCTGATGGGTCAGCGCCGGGGGGTGCGCCTGCGGTACACCGGCCAACGGCAGCTGACGCCCACAAGCACCGAGCTGGTGTTCGAACCGGCCCGTCCCGTGCGGTTCGACGCCGGGCAGTACATGGAACTCACCCTCCCCCATGCACGCGCCGACGCACGCGGGGCCCGCCGGACGTTCAGCATCACCTCGGCGCCCCAGGACACCTCACGGATCAGCTTCGGCCTGCGTACCGCCGACCCGGGCAGCTCCTTCAAGAAAGCCCTGCTCGGCCTCCGGGAGGGCGCGAGCATCACCGGCACCCTGGTGGGCGGGGATTTCCGGCTGCCCGGCGATCGCTCCGTTCCGCTGCTCCTCGCGGCGGGCGGAATCGGCGTGACGCCCTTCCTCAGCCAGCTGCGGGACGTCGTGGAGCGCGGGGAGGAGCGCGACGTCGTCCTGCTCTATGTCGTGACGGCGCCTACCGAAATCGCCTACCTGGCCGAATTGAAGCACCTCGGCACCCGCGTGATCCTGTTCGCGTCGGCAGATCCGTCCGACGACGGCGTGGAGCTGCCCGCCTCCTGGCGTTATGCCGGATCCGGCTACCCGGACGCCGACGCGCTGCTCAGGGAGATCCCGGATCTTTGCGAGCGCAGGGCCTACGTCTCCGGGTCCCCGAGGATCATCGCCCACCTCAGGGCAGCGTTGAAGCAAGCCGGGACCAAACGGGTGGCTACCGACGCGTTCGTGGGGTACTGAACCGTCGGCGTTTTCGCCGGGCATCGTCCACCTGCTAAGCTCGATAAGTCCTCTTGAGGGCGCGCTTGTCGCGTCCTTTGCCTTCGTAGCTCAGGGGATAGAGCGTCCGCCTCCGGAGCGGAAGGTCGTAGGTTCGAATCCTATCGAGGGCACCGAAGCAGCAGGGAAGTTCCTGTAGCGGGAAGGAACCGCCGTCGTCCTGAAAAGGACGGCGGCGGTTTCTCGTTTCCTGCTGGAGCGGCCAGTCGGTGAACCGTCCCCACGCCACCAAGACGGCAAGGACCGACGCCACACCTGCAGTCCTCGCACAGGCTGGCTTTCCCGTCCGCGGGAAGTTCGGAAAGCACTTCCTCAGCGGGGCACCAGCCGGCGCTTGTAGGCTGTCCCGATGGCCGATACAACTCCCCGTCAGCAGCACATCATCGACACCCTCGTGGAAGCTCACGACAATCTCATGCAGGCTGATCCGCGCGCATTCCGGGCGCGGTTCCGGAAAATGGCCGCTGATCCCTACGCGTTCTATCGCGGCAGCGCCTCGATCTTCTACTCCGACATGAAGGAGCTGCGGGATCCCTGGGCTGACGAGCAGACCGGTCGGGTGTGGATCCACGGAGACCTGCATGCCGAGAATTTCGGCACCTACATGAACAACGAAGGCAAGCTGACCTTCGACGTCAACGACTTCGATGAAGCCTACGTCGGGCATTTCTCGTGGGACCTGCGGCGCTTCGCGGCCTCCCTGACGCTGCTGTGCTGGCAGAAGGCGCTTCCCGCCGAAGCCACTCGCAGGCTCGCGCGGACCTATCTGGAGGCCTACCTCGCAAGGGTTTCCGACTATGTGCTCGATGAGCGGTCCGACTTCTCCTTCGGCCTGCACAATGCCGAGGGGACCATCTACCAGATCCTCCAGGTGGCACGAGCTGCGAAACGGACCCAGCTCCTCGATTCGTTGACCATGATCGAGGACTACGAGCGCCAGTTCCGCGATGACGGGTCCATCCGGCAGCTGGATGCCGCCGAGCGGCGCAAGGTGGAAAAGGCGTTCGAGGACTACCTCGAAACGATCCCCGGCCAGGAACGTGCGCGGCGGAGGGTGTTCTTCAGGGTCAAGGGCATCGTGGGCAAGAAGGGCTTCGGCATCGGCAGCGCCGGACTACCCACCTACAACATCCTGATCGAGGGCTTCGACGAGGCCCAGGAGAACGACATCATCCTGACGATGAAACAGTCGAATATCGCCGCACCCAGCCGGATCGTCATGGATCAGCGGATCCGGGACTACTTCCTGGACGACGGACACCGGGCCGTCATCAGCCAGCGGTCACTTCAGACCCACACCGACCCTTTCCTCGGCTACACCACGCTCGACGGTACGTCCTTCGTCGTCTCCGAGCTGTCCCCCTACAAGCGCGATCTCGACTGGGAGGACCTCACGGAGCCCGGCGACATGGAACCGATCCTCAGGAGCCTCGGCCAGGCAACGGCAAAGATCCATTGCTCCACGGACCAGGACAGCGACCACGATCTCGTCCCCTTCCGCACGGAGGTCGCCATCACCGAAGCACTGGATGGCAGGGAGGAGGAGTTCATCGAGGACATCATTCGTTTCGCGGAGGAGTATGCCGCCACCGTCCGCAACGACCACGCGCTCTTCGTGGACGGCTTCCGGGAAGGGAAGATCACCGCAGTACCGGCGACCATCCCCAGCCCGTGAGGACAGGAACTGTCCTCGTTAGCGGGTAGCTTGGAACCATGCTCGAGACCTCGGCGCGGCTCCTGCACCTGCTGTCCCTCCTCCAGATGAGGCGGGAATGGACGGGCCCTGCACTCGCTGTACGCATGGAGGTCACCGAGCGCACAGTGCGCCGGGATATCGGAAAGCTGCGCACCCTCGGCTACCCCATCCAGGCATCCCCCGGCGTTGCGGGTGGCTATCAGCTGGGCGCGGGCGCCCAGCTTCCGCCGCTGCTCCTTGATGATGACGAAGCCCTCGCCGTGGCCATCGGCCTCACCGCGGTCACCGCCAGCCCCGTCGCGGGCGTCGGCGAGGCCTCGGTACGGGCCCTGACGAAACTGGAACAGGTACTGCCCTCGCGCCTCCGTCCGAAGTTCGCCGGCCTCCGGTCGGCGGTGACACGCATGGCAGCAGCAAGCACGCCCGTCAGTCCCGAGATTCTGACGGCACTGTCGGCAGCCATCACCGAACGGCGCTGTGTGGCCTTCCGGTACGAGAGGAACGACGGCGAATCATCGCACCGCCTCGTCGAGCCCTACCGCCTCGTCGATACCGGCAGGCGCTGGTACCTCGTGGCGTGGGACGCCACTCGACAGGACTGGCGCACCTTCAGGGTGGACCGGTGCAGGAGTGTTCCTGTGCAGCGGATGCGGTTCCTTCCGCGCCCGCTGCCCGCCGCCGACCTCGCGAAGTACGTCCAGCAGTCCATCACGCGCTCGCCCTATCTGTACGACGCCGTCATCCGTTTCCGGGCACCCCTCGCGGACGTCCAGCAGCGGATTCCACCAGATATCGCCGAACTGGAGGCGGACGGCGAACAGCACACCATCCTTCGCGCCGGATTCGACTCGCTCAATTACCCGCTGGCACACCTTGCCGCCCTCGATCTCGACTTCGAGATCCTCGAGCCTCCACTCATGCGGGAGCAGGCCCGACAGCTGGCGTCGAGGCTCCAGCGCGCGGCAGGTGGACCCCTCGGTCCAGGTGACGGGGAACCACCCGCCACACCCTAGAATTGGGGTAACTATGGCACTGACTATTTCCTACCCCGCCGAACTTCCGGTCTCGGAACGCCGCGCGGACATCATGGCGGCGATCGCCGCGAACCAGGTCACCATCATCGCCGGTGAGACCGGCTCGGGAAAGACCACCCAGATCCCGAAGATGTGCCTCGAACTCGGCCTTGCCGAACGCGGCCTCATCGGCCATACCCAGCCGAGGCGCCTCGCTGCTCGCACTGTTGCCGAGCGCATCGCCGAGGAGCTCGACGTGAAGCTGGGCGCGGAAGTGGGCTACCAGGTGCGGTTCACCGGAGAGGTGAGCCGCAGCACCAAGATCAAGCTGATGACCGACGGCATCCTCCTTGCCGAGATCCAGCACGACCGCATGCTGCGCAAGTACAGCACCATCATCATCGACGAGGCCCACGAGCGCAGCCTGAACATCGACTTCATCCTCGGTTACCTCAAGCGTGTCCTGCCGCAGCGTCCGGACCTGAAGGTGATCATCACCTCGGCCACCATCGATCCGGAACGTTTCGCGCAGCACTTCGCCGCCGACGCCGCCCTGGCGGAGACCACGCCGGCGCCGATCATCGAGGTCTCGGGCCGCACCTATCCCGTGGAGATCCGTTACCGGCCGCTCGACCAGCCCGCCGGTGGTGCTTCCGACGACGGCGACGGACCGGACAGTGAACTCGAGGAGGAACGCGATCCGCTCGACGCCGTGTGCGACGCCGTCGACGAACTCGCGTTCGAAGCGCCGGGGGACATCCTGGTGTTCTTCTCCGGCGAACGGGAGATCCGCGATGCCGCCGATGCCCTGAGGGCGCGCGTCCAGACGAACTCCCGGCTCCGCGGCACCGAGATCCTCCCCCTCTTCGCACGGCTGTCCCTCCAGGAACAGCACCGGGTCTTCAGCACGGGCAGCGCGGGCCGCCGGATCGTCCTGGCCACGAACGTCGCTGAAACCTCCCTGACGGTTCCCGGGATCAAATATGTGATCGACACCGGCACCGCCCGCATCTCGCGCTATTCGCACCGCACCAAGGTGCAGCGCCTCCCGATCGAGCGGGTGTCCCAGGCCTCCGCCAACCAGCGGTCCGGCAGGTGCGGGCGGGTCTCCGACGGCATCGCCATCCGCCTGTACTCGGAGGAGGACTACGGCTCGCGCAGGCCCTTCACCGATCCGGAGATCCTGCGCACCAGCCTTGCCGCCGTCATCCTCCAGATGACGGCGATGGGCGTGACGCGGGGTCCGCGGGACGTCGCCGAATTCCCCTTCGTCGAGCCGCCGGACTCGAAAGCCATCAACGACGGCGTGACCCTCCTCAAGGAGCTGGGCGCCCTGAAGGACGACGGCGGTCTCTCCGGCGTGGGACGAAAGCTCGCCCAGCTCCCGGTGGACCCCCGGCTGGGCCGCATGATCGTGGAGGCCGGAAAGCGCGGCTGTGTCCGTGAGGTGATGGTGCTCGCCGCGGCCCTGACCATCCAGGACCCCCGTGAACGCCCGCAGGCCGACCAGGCTGCGAAGCTGCAGACGGCGACCGAGAAGCACAAGCGCTTCCTCGACGAGAATTCGGACTTCACGGCCTACCTCAACCTGTGGCGCTACCTTCAGGAGCAGCAGAAGGAACTGTCGTCGACGCAGTTCCGCAAACTGTGCCGCAACGAATACATCAACTACCTCCGCGTCCGTGAGTGGCAGGATCTTTTCGCCCAACTCCGGCAGCTCGCGAAGCCCCTCGGCATTACGCTCTCCGCTGGGGAGGTGGACCCTGTGGGGTTGAGCGACGCGGTCCATATCAGCCTTCTCTCCGGGCTGCTGAGCCATATCGGCCTGTATGACCAGCGCAAGCGTGAATACGCGGGAGCCCGCGGCACCAGGTTCGCCGTGTTCCCCGGTTCAGCCCTGTTCAAGAAATCCCCCGACTGGGTCATGGCCGCCGAACTCGTCGAGACCTCACGGCTCTGGGCGAGGGTGGCTGCGCGGTTCGACCCGCTCTGGGCGGAGGAGGTAGCCCCGAACCTCGTCAAGCGCAGCTACAGCGAACCCCACTGGTCCCGGAAGTCCGGCTCGGTGATGGCGTATGAGAAGGTCACACTCTATGGCGTGCCGATCGTGCCGCAGCGCCGGATCAACTATGGGCGCGTCGACCCGGAAGTTGCCCGCGAGCTGTTCATCCGCCATGCACTCGTCGAGGGCGACTGGAAGACGCACCACAAGTTCTTCGCCCGCAACACCGCACGGCTCGCCGAGATCGAGGAACTCGAGAACCGGCTGCGCCGCAGGGACCTCCGGGTGGATGACGAGACGCTGTTCGAGTTCTACGACGCGCGGCTCGGCCCCGAGGTGGTCTCGGAGCGGCACTTCGACACATGGTGGAAGCAGGCACGGCAGGACAACCCGGAGCTGCTCGATTTCAAGCCCGAGGAGCTGCTGAGCGACGACGCCGACGGCCTCGATGAGGCAGCGTTTCCCACCAGCTGGCACCAGTCCGGTTTCGAGCTGCCCCTGCGCTACGAGTTCTCCCCGCTGACGACGGGAGCCGCCGACGGCGTCACGGTGACCATTCCGGTCCTCTTCCTCAACCAGCTCGAGGCGAAGCCTTTCCGGTGGCAGATCCCCGGGCTGCGCGTGGAGCTCGTGAGCGCACTCATCAAATCGCTGCCCAAGCAGGTGCGCAAGAATTTCATCCCCGCGCCGGATGTCGCGCGTTCGGCGGTCGAGGCCCTGACCACCGATTTCGACCCTGCTACCGATGACCTCGAACAATCGCTCGAGCTGGCGCTGCGCCGCCTCAAGGGGCACATCATTCCGCCGGGATCATGGAACTGGTCGGTGTTGCCCCCGCACCTGCTGATGACGTTCCGGATCGTCGACGCCAAGGGGCGGATCCTCGACGAGGGGCCCGATCTCGACGTCCTCAAGGAATCGCTCGCACCGGCAGTCAGCCGTGCCATCGCCGAGTCCCTCGGCGCCACGCCGGCCACCGCCGGGCCCGGCCGGAACGGCGCCCGGCTGCAGGCGGCGGATCCCGGAAAGCGGAGCCCTGTGGCCTCCCGCGCTCCGGGCTCCCCTGCGGGAACCCGCGGGTCCGGCACCCCTGACGGTGTCCGGGGCGCGCAGCCGGCCATCGCAGAGGTGACGGGACAGGTGTCCTGGACCTTCGGCACACTCCCCCGGGACGTGTCCCGCACTGTGGCCGGGCATCTGGTCACCGGCTACCCAGCCCTGGTGGATGAAGGCTCCTCAGTAGGACTGCGGGTCTTTCCCTCTGCTGGCGAGCAGGCGGAGGCCATGCGGGCCGGCGTCATCCGGTTGCTGTCCCTCCGCGTCCCGAGTCCCGCCAAGTACGTCCTTGAACACCTCAGCAACACCGAGAAACTCACCTTCAGCCAGAATCCGCACGGCAGCGTCGCGGAACTGATCCGGGACTGTTCACTGGCCGCCATCGACAAGCTGGTCCCGGAACAGCTGCCGTGGACCGAACAGGACTTCTCAAGCCTGTACGAGCAGGTGAGGGCCGAACTGATCGACACGGTCTTCACCGTCACGGCGACCGTGGAAACCATCCTGTCGAGCAACCGCCGCATCCAGAAGCAGCTCAAGGGCACCACGAGTCTTGCCCTGATCACTGCGCTGGGCGACGTCCGCAGCCAGCTCGAGCAACTCGTGTACCCGGGGTTCGTGGCGAAGACCGGATACGCCCAGCTGGCCCACCTCCCCCGCTACCTGCGCGGGATCGAGGTCCGGCTCGACAAGCTGACCTCCAACGTCCAGCGCGACGGCCTGAACACCGCGCTGGTCCAGCGCCTCGAGGATGAGTACGACGACGCCGCATCGGCCCTTGCCGCTTCAACCCGCCGGACGCCCCCGGGGCTGCTGAAGGTGCGCTGGATGCTCGAGGAACTGCGGATCAGCCTGTTCGCGCAGGAAGTGGGCACAGCCTACTCGGTGTCGGAGAAGCGCATCCGCACCGCCCTGAACGACGCCCTGAGCGCGAAGGCGGCCTAGCCGTACCGTTCAGGTCCGCGGAGATCCGGCACTCCGACCGGCACCTGATCCCGTCCGGCGCCTACCCGGCAGGGACGTGATTCCCGTAGCCCGCCGCTCGGAGTGCTTCCCGGAGCGCCTGCGCGATCCGGTCCAGGTCCTGCGGGTCCGGAGAATGGTCGACGCGGTGGACATCGAAATCCTCCGGTCCCTGCGCAGGCCAGACATGAACGTGGAGGTGCGGTACCTCGAAGCCCTCAAGCAGCACGCCCACTCGTTTGGCGGCGAACAGCTCCTGCTGTGCAGTGCCGATATGCTGCGCCACGGCCATGAGGCGGGTCAGGGTCTCTGCATCGGCGTCGAGCCAGTGCTCGATCTCCCGGCGCGGGAGGACCAGCGCGTGGCCCGGCGTGATGGGAGCGATCGTGAGGATCGCCACCACCTCGTCATCCTCCCAGAGAAAACGGCCGGGAATCTCGCCGTTGATGATCTTCGTGAAAAGGGTGCTCACTCGTTCTCCTGACGTCGGGGTCGCCGGTGACTTGCGTTCGGGCACGGGGGTTCGCAGGGGCGGCGGTGCGGGGCGACCGGGAAGCATGTTCCGACGCTACCCGTGCCTCACCAGTGTTGGCCACCTGGAGGCACGGGCAGGTAAGCCCCCGCGGCGCGGCGGGGTGTGTCTCCTCAGGCGCCGGTCGCCACCGGAAGCTCGGCCCGCGAGGACCACTGCGACCAGGAGCCCGGGTACAGCGCCGCCGGGTACCCTGCTATCTCGAGTGCTGCGATCTCGTGGGCGGCAGTGATTCCGGAGCCGCAGTAGACGGCGATGGGCGCATTGCCGTCAGCGCCGAGCGCGGCGAACCTCGCGGCCAGCTCGGGCGCGGGCCGGAACCTCTTGTCCGGCTGGAGGTTCTCGGCAGTGGGCGCACTCCGTGCGCCGGGGATATGGCCGGCCTTCGCATCGACCGGCTCCACCTCACCGCGGAAGCGCTCAGCAGCGCGGGCATCGAGCAGCACTCCCTGCCACTGGAGACCGCTCAGGTCAGGAAGCTCGACGACCGGCATTGCACCGGAGCCCAGCGTCACTGCACCGAGGCAGTGCTGCTCCTCGCCGCCCTCGAGTTCGAAGCCTGCAGCACGCCAGGCGGACAGGCCGCCGTCGAGCAGTGCTACCGACGCAAAGCCCGCATCGCGGAGGAGCCACCACAGGCGGGCTGCGGCCAGGGTGCCGTTGTCGTCGTAGGCCACCACGACATCGCCGTCGTTGATGCCCCACTGGCGGGCTGCCTCCTGCAGCGCCTCGGGTTCGGGAAGCGGATGCCGTCCCGAACCGGGAAACGGCGCTGCACACAACTGGGTTTCAAGGTCCACATACACCGCTCCCGGGATGTGCGCTTCGCGGTAGTTCCGGTGGCCGTGGGGGTCTCCCAACACCCACCGGACATCCAGCAGAACCGTCTGCGCGCCGGAGGTCATCCGGTCCCGCAGCGTCTGCACGTTCATCAGAGTCTCCATCAAGATCTCCTTTTAGAATGTGACCGGCACCACGGCCGGTCCTGATGCCCGTCAGTTCACCACAGCCGCATCCGGATCACCAACCGGCGCGGGGTTGCACGCGTCGGATCGACGGCACTTCCCCTTTCCTGCGGGGAATCCGCTGCTAGACCTCGACGCTCTCACCGGGGGAAAGGTGCCGATAGGTGGAGCCGTATTCCGTGCCGATGCGCTTCACATGGTTTTCCACGAGGCCCAGCCCCGCGTCATTGAGCAGTGCGTCATGGATGGGGAACGCCTGCGGAGCACGGACGGCGACCACGAAGTCGATCACCTCGCCGACCTTCGACCAGGGGGCGTGGAGGGGCACCAGCAGGTTCTGCACCGAGATCCCGGAGGGAACCACGAAGGAATCCCCCGGGTGGAACACGTTGCCCTCGACGAGGTAGCCGACGTTCGCCACCATCGGAATCAGCGGATGGATCAACGCGTGCTGGCCGCCGAAGGTACGAACGGTGAACCCCGCCGCCATGAACTCGGAGTCGCTTTCCACGGGGTGCACGCGGCCGGCGGCGTGCTCGTCGAGCCGTGCCTGCAGCGACTGCGCAACCCCCGGCGGTGCCCACAGCTCAAGGTCCTTCTTCGCGCGCAGGGCGGCAACGACGGCGTCCTCGTCAAGATGGTCGGCGTGCTCGTGGGTGATGAGCACTGCCTGGGCACCGTCGAGGGCTTCGTCCACCTCGGAGAAGGAACCCGGATCGAACACCAGCACCGAACCCTCGCGCTCGAGGCGGACACAGGCGTGCGTGAACTTCGTCAGCTTCATACCCGACAGACTACCGCCGTGCCGCTGATAATCTGGAGGAGAAAAGCCGGCCCGATCAACGAGCCGGCACCTTCGCTGAAAAGGACATTTCCATGCCGCCCGAAGCGGAGCAGCCTACCCGCCGGGGTTCCGAACAACGGGTGACCAAGCAGCGCCGTGCCGTGAGCGCCGCGCTGGACAGTCTCCCCGATTTCGTGAGTACCCAGGAGCTGCACCGGGTCCTGCACGGCAGGGGTGAATCGGTGTCCCTTGCCACGGCGTACCGGATCCTCCAGTCGATGGCGGACGACGGCCTCGTCGACGTGCTGCGTAACGGCGACGGCGAAGCCGTCTACCGGCGCTGTGCGGCTCCCCACCACCACCATCACCTGCTGTGCCGCAACTGCGGACGCGCCGTCGAGATCGAGGCGCCGGCCGTGGAGCAGTGGGCCGCTCGCACTGCCGCCGAGTTCGGCTTCACCGAGGTGGCGCACACCGTGGAGATCTACGGCCTGTGTCCCGAATGCTCGGCGCAGAAGGCCGCCGGCTCACACTGACTCATCCCACTGAGCGTCGTCAGGCAGGTACTGCGGCGCTGTGCGCGGTTGGTCGCGCCCGTCCGCAGCGGCTGGCGATCACCCTGCATGCCAGGTAGAGCGCGAACGAGATAGTGGTGACATAGGGGCTGATGGGTATGCGGCCCCCGAGCGCCAGGAGAATACCGCCCACCACTGAGGTACAGGCGAAGAGAATGCTCAACAGCACGACCACTCCGGGGTGGGAGGACACTTTCAATGCGGCGGCAGCCGGCGTGATGAGCAGGGCAAGGACCAGCAGGGCGCCCACCACCTGGATGGACAGGGCGACCGCCACGCCGAGAAGCACCATGAAGACGATCGACAGTCCCCGCACCGGCACACCGCGCGCCTCGGCGAGGTCGGCGTCGGCGCTGGCAAAGGTGAGCGGTCGCCAGATGGCGACCAGGGCACCCATCACGACGACGGCGCAGCCGACCAGCAGGTTCAACTGGACAGCGTCCACCGAGACGATCTGCCCGGTCAGGAGGCCGAATTTGTTGGCGGCCCGCCCCTCGTACAGCGCAAGGAACAGGATGCCGAGACCTAGACCGAACGGCATCACGACGCCGATGATCGAGTTCCGATCCCGGGCCCGGATTCCCATGACCCCGAGCACCAGTGCCGCGAGCACCGAGCCGACCAGTGAGCCGAACACCACGTTGGTACCCACCAGCAGCGCGAAGGCGGCACCGGCGAAGGAGAGTTCGGCGATCCCGTGCACGGCGAAGGCGAGGTCGCGCATCATGACGAACGTCCCGATGAGGCCGCCCAGCAGTCCCAGCACCGCCCCGGCTATCAGCGAGTTCTTCACCAGCGGCAGGAGTTCTGCGTAGTTGTCGAAGTTGAACACGGCATTGAGGAATTCCTGCAGGTCCATCTCAGTCCTCCGCGCCGTGGTGGTGGTGGGTGGTGGCGTCGGGCAGTCCCACCACGATGATCCGTCCGTCGTGATGGAGCACCTCGACCGGGCTGTTGTAGAGCTCCGAGAGGACCTCGCTGGTCATGACGTCCTTCGGTGCGCCCACCCGGAACTGACCGTTCGCGAGGTACAGGACGCGGTCCACGAAGTCGATGACCGGATTGATCTCGTGGGTGACGAAGACCACGGCGCTGTTCTTCTCGTGGCACTGCCGGTTGATCAGCGAACTCACCGCCTGCTGGTGGTGCAGGTCGAGGGACAACAGGGGTTCGTCGCACAGCAGGACACCCGGCTCGGTCGCCAGCGCCTGCGCCGCACGCAACCTCTGCTGCTCGCCCCCGGAGAGCCTACCGACAGGAGCATCGGCGTAGGAGGACGATCCCACCTCCGCCAGGAGGGCATCGACCCGCGCGTTGTGGGCACCGTTCCGGAGCCTCACTCCCCAGCGGTGGCCGTCCAGCCCGAGCCCCACCAGATCCCGGGCGCGCAGCGGTGTTTCCGGCGGGAAGGACTTCTGCTGGGGAATGTAACCGATCTGCCGGCTGCCCCGCTGGATCCGCCTGCCCTCGATTCGGGCGGTTCCGGTGTCGAGGTCCTGGAGGCCCAGCAGTACCTTAAGCAGACTCGTCTTTCCTGAGCCGTTCGGGCCGAGCACCGCAAGGAATTCACCCGGCATGATGTCGAGATCGAGTCCGCTCCACAGGGTGCGGGTGCCGAAGGAGAGCGACGCGTTCCTCAGGCTCACCACAGGTGTGGTCACGGTTTCTCCAGGTTGTACGTACTGCAGAGTCGGCAGGGGGATCACGCGGTACTACTTCCGGGTTGAATGCCGTCGGTCGCCGCGCTGGGACTTCTCAGTCAATCACAGCGCGGCGGCACGGAGGGAATGCTGGGTGGCGCCGATGAGGATTCCGCCGAAGGTCAGGTTCCCACGACCGCCGCGACGTTCGCGGTATTCGCCGTCATCCAGGAGAGGAAGTCCTCGCCGTCGGGCAGGGTTTCGGTGAAGTTGACCACAGGCACTCCGGCCTCGTCGGCCGCAGCCTTCACGGACTGCGTCTGCGGACCCTCCGTCTGGTTGTTGTAGGCGAGGAACCTCACCGACCCGGAGGCAACGAGCGTCTGCATTTCATCGAGCACCGCCACCGGCACATCCGTTTCCTCCTCGATCGCCTCGCTGTAGCCGGACGGCGTGACATTGACGAATCCTGCGGCCTCGAGCAGGTATACCGGCACCGGTTCGGTGACAGCCATGTCTCCCCCGCCGCCCGTTGCCCGGATATCGGCCAGCGAATCCTCGACGCCGCCAAGGCCCTCCTTGAAGGCGGCCGCGCGCTCCTCGTAGTCTCCGGCATTGGCTTCGTCCAGGCCCGCGAGTTTCCCTGCGATCGTGTCGGCGAGGCTGGACATTGCTGGAAGGTCGTACCAGACGTGCTCGTTGAACGAGCCGTGGGCGTGGCCTTCCTCCTCCGCGTGCTCTTCCTCGGCATGCTCTTCCTCGGCATGCTCTCCCTCCGCGTCCTCCTCCCCGGCGTGCTCGTCCGGTGCGCCCTCGAGTCCTGAGACGTCGACGGCGCTGACGATCGCGTCGTGGTCGATCTCCGTCTCGTCGGCGAGCCTGTGCAGGAAGGGGTCATAGCCGCCGCCGTTCTCGACGACAAGATCAGCTTTCGACACCGCGAGTTTGTCCTGGACCGTGGCTTCATAGGAGTGCGGGTCCTGGCTCAGGCTCGTGACGATGGCCGTCACCTCGACGTCGTCCCCGCCGATCGCCTCCGCGATGCTTCCGTAGACGTTCGTACTCGTCACCACCTGCAGCTTTCCGTCGGAGCTTCCCGACGGAGCGTCGGATGCGGTACCGGACCCGGTTCCGCATGCCGAGACCGACAGGGCAACGAGTGCAATGCCGGTGAGGAACTGGGTGGGTCGTCGCGTGGATCCGCGGTGCATGGGTGCCTCGATCACAGTAATGAGAATTGTTTACGTTAGTAACCAGTCTAACCTAACGCGAATCATTCGCAAACGGGTGTTCCGTGCCCCGAGACGGAATCGACGCACCATCCGCGTCGACGACGGGCGCCCCGGACAGAACCGGGGCGCCCATCGTTTCCTGCGGTGTTCGTCGAACCGGCCGGCTGAACCTAGCGGGACAGCCGCGCCTCGGGTTCGGTCACGCCCTCACCGGACCTGCGGGCACCCTGGTTCTGTGTGACGTCGCGGATCTCACCGATCAGCTGCTCGATGACGTCCTCGAGGAACAGCACTCCCTGCGTGCCGCCGTCCGGACCGAGCACGCGCGCCAGGTGGGAGCCGGTCTTCTGCATGACCGTGAGCGCATCCTCGATGCCGTCCTGCAGGTTGAGGTTGGCGAGGGTGCGGACCTTGTTCTCGGTGATGGGTTTCGAGTACATCGCCTGGGGCAGGGACATGATGTCCTTCAGGTGGATGTAGCCCGTGAGGTTGCTGCTCTCATCCACCAGGACGAAGCGTGAGAATCCGGTGCGGCCCACGGTCCTCTCGAAGTCCTCGGGGGTGGAATCCGTCCTCATCGTCACCAGCTCGGCGAGGGGGACCATCGAGGTCTCGGCCGTCTGCCCGGAGAATTCGAGCGCACCCGAGATAAGGCCCGATTCGTCGTCGACCAGGCCGCTCCTCGTCGATTCCTCGACGATCGACTGCACTTCCTCGAGGGTGAACGTCGAGGAGACCTCGTCCTTCGGGTCCACGCGCAGGGCCTTCAGGATATGGTTCGCCAACCAGTTGAGTGTCGAGATGACGGGATTGACCACCCGCGCGACCATCACCAGCGGCGGTGCCAGCAGGAGCGCGGCCTTGTCCGCCACCGACACCGAGATGTTCTTCGGCACCATCTCCCCGAACGTCACGTGCAGGAACGTCACCAGCAGCAGCGCAATGCCGAAGGCGATTCCATCAGCGAAACCAGCGGGGATTCCGACGGCCTCGAGCGGCACCACCAGCAGGTGGTGGATGGCGGGCTCGGCCACCTGGAGGATCAGCAGGGAACATACGGTGATTCCCAGCTGCGCGCAGGCGAGCATGAGCGAGACATGCTCCATGGCCCAGAGTGTGGTCTTGGCCCGCTTCGACCCCGCGTCAGCCAGGGGTTCGATCTGGCTGCGGCGGGCCGACATGACGGCGAATTCCGCACCGACGAAGAACGCGTTGCCCATCAGGAGCACGATCAGCCAAAGGATTCCAGCCCAGTCGCTCATCGCTTGCCTTCCTTGACCGCGGTGCTGCCGGAACGTCCGGCGCCGGTTGCGGCACCGCTCACCTGTGCTGCGCCGTCGGGTCCTCTACCGGTCCGGCCAACCCGGCCGGTGTCATCGGCGTCGTCCGCTGCAGCCGTCGCCGACGGCACGAAACGGACGCGGTCTATCCTGCGGCCGTCCATGCGCTCGATCTCGAGCATGCCGTTGTCGACTTCCACGCGGTCGCCCACTGCTCCCAGACGGCCCAGTTCGGCCATGACGAAACCACCCACCGTCTCGTAGCCCGCCTCGTCAGGCACCACGAGCAGGGGAATCTGCTCGCTGACCTCATCGGGTCGGAGGAGCGCCGGGAAATACCAGTCTCCGGTGGCGCTCTGCAGCACACCGGGCTTCAGCTTGTCGTGCTCGTCGGCGACCTCGCCGACGATCTCCTCGACGAGGTCCTCGAGCGTGGCAACACCGGCCGTGCCGCCGTACTCATCGAGGACCACTGCGAGCTGCAGGTTCGCGTCACGCAGTTCGCGCAGCAGCGAGTCGAGGTGCACCGTTTCAGGTACCCGCAGCACCTCCGTCATGATGGTGCCCGCAGGAAGCTTCGCGCGGCGGTCCCGCGGCACCGCCACCGCCTTCTTCACGTGCACCACACCGCGGATGTCGTCGGCGGAGTCGCCAATCAGGGGAAAGCGCGAGTAACCGGTGCGGCGGGCCAGTTCGACGACGTCGGCAACGGTCTGCTCCGAATCGATCGTCTCCATCCGGATGCGGGGCGTCATGACGTCGGCCGCGGTCCGTTCCGAGAACGCGAAGGTCCGGGCCAGGAAGTTCGCCGTCCCGGCATCGAGGGTTCCCATCTCCGCTGAGCGACGGACCAGCGAGGAAAGCTCGGAAGGGGTGCGCGCACCCGAGATCTCTTCCTTCGCCTCGAGCCCGAAAATGTTCAGCACCCGGTTCGAGAACCCGTTGAGCACGACGATCGCAGGCTTGAACACCGCCGTGAACAGCAGTTGGGGCCGGGCGAGGGTGCGGCCCACCTGGAACGGGAGGGAGATCGAGAGGTTCTTCGGCACCAGCTCGCCGATCAGCATCGACAGCAGTGTTGCGAGGGTCATGGCGATGACGATGGACACCGTGGCGACGGCCGGACCGGAAAGCCCCAGGCCGCCCAGCGGCCGCTGAAGCAGGCTCGCCACCGACGGTTCCATGACGTAGCCCGTCAGCAGCGTCGTCATCGTGATGCCCAATTGGCAGCTCGAGAGCTGCGTCGAAAGGGATTTCAGGCACCTCAGGAGGGGTTCGGCCTTTTTGTCGCCGGCGTCGACCGCGCGTTGCACATAGGTCTGGTCGAGTGCCACGAGCGAGAATTCGACGGCCACGAAGAAGCCGGTTCCGAGGACCAGCAGGATTCCCGCGGCCAGGTAGATCCATTCCATCAAGCTGCCACCGCCTGGAGCGGAATCGCAGCAGGTCTGGAAGCCGTCCGGTAGATCCTGGGTTCAGCGAAAGGAACGCCGGGTCTGGAGGGCTCCGCGAGCGGCTCCGCACCGGCGTCCCCGGCATCGGCCGGGGAGAAGTCCCCACCGCTTGCCGGAGCGCTGCAAAGGAGAAGATGGGCATGTAGTCGGGGTCTGCCGGCTCGAGGCGCGGGCATCGGACTGGACGAACCGAAGTTCGTCGTCACCTGGTGCCCCGCTGGCCGGCCCCTAGAGGAGCTGTCCATAAGGGCTCCAGTTTACCCGAGCTTCCCCGCGCTGCTCACCTTTTGCGCCCACAGTGAACCTGTGGCATTGCTCGCCACGGCGGTCAGGGAGTCACCAGCTCTGCTGGAGCGGGCGTCCCTCCTCGTAGCCGGCGGCGGACTGCACTCCGACGACGGCGCGCTCGTTGAATTCCCGCAGCGACCGTGCTCCTGCGTAGGTCATCGAACTGCGGACGCCGGCCGTGATCGAGTCCAGCAGATCCTCGACCCCCGGCCGCGCCGGATCGAGGTACATCTTCGAGGTCGAGATGCCCTCCTCGAACAGGCCCTTCCTGGCTCGCGCGAAGACGTCCTCGCGGCGCGTACGGTTCTGCACCGCCCGGGCGGAGGCCATCCCGAAGCTTTCCTTGTACTTGCGCCCGTTGCTGTCGGTCTGCAGATCGCCGGGGCTCTCATAGGTCCCTGCGAACCAGGAGCCGATCATGACCTGGCTCGCGCCCGCCGCAAGCGCCAGGGCGACGTCCCGCGGGTAACGGACCCCGCCGTCGGCCCAGACATGGGCTCCGAGGGCACGCGCGGCCTCCGCGCACTCGTACACCGCGGAGAACTGCGGGCGGCCGACGGCGGTCATCATCCGGGTGGTGCACATCGCCCCTGGTCCGACACCGACCTTCACGATACTGGCTCCGGCTTCCACGAGGTCGCGGACGCCGTCGGCGCTCACTACGTTCCCGGCGACGATCGGCACATGCGGATCAAGGCTTCGAACCGCCTTCAGTGCGTCGAGCATCTTGCGCTGGTGACCATGGGCCGTGTCCACGACGAGGACGTCGACGCCCGCTGCCAGCAGTGCGGACGCCTTGCCCTCGACATCGCCGTTGATGCCGACGGCAGCAGCCACCCGGAGGCGTCCGCGAGCATCCACCGCGGGATCGTAGATCGTCGACCGCAGCGCGCCGGTCCGGGTGATGACGCCCTGCAGCACGCCGTCCGCGTCGGTGACCGGGGCAAGCGGAACGCCTGCGCCGTCGAGCTCCTCGAAGGCCTCCTGGAGCGCGCGCGCCGGATCGGCGTCGAAGCGTCCCGCATCGATCCCGGCGGGAGCATCGCGCATGACCGCGCCGAGGGATGCGAACCGGTCCACCCCTTCGCAGTCGGAAGCGCGCACGATGCCCACACAGCGCCCGGCGTCGTCCACCACCACCACCGCGCCGTGGGCGCGCTTCTGGATCAGGTGCAGCGCATCGATCACCGTGTTCCCCTGCTGGAGCTTCAGGGGCGTCTCGAAGACGGGGTGCCTGCCCTTGACCCATTCCGTCACTTCGGCGATGACCTCGGACGGGATGTCCTGGGGCAGGACGGCGAGGCCGCCGCGCCGCGCCACGGTCTCCACCATGCGGCGGCCGGTCACCGCCGTCATGTTCGCGACGACCAGCGGGATGCTGGTCCCGGTGCCGTCATCGGACGAAAGGTCGACGTCGAAGCGGGAGAGGACCTCCGACGCGGACGGCACGAGGAACACATCCGAATAGGTCAGGTCAGTGGTCGGCTGGTTGATGAAGCGCATTTTTTCTCTCCCGGCGGTCGAAGTACCGCAAAGAGTCTAGTTGCAGAGGGCCGTGCCGCCGAATCCATGACAGCCGGGCGCCGCACCGGCAGCCCGCACAATTGGCTTGTTGTGAACTCCTGTCACTAGACTGGAACAGGGTCCACCGCCGGTCGCTTCGGCCGGGATTGCTGACCACACCGCGCTCAGGCAACTTACGGAAGAGGCGTATAACAAGTGCCAGATCAAACCAGCCACCGTCTACCTGAAGAATTCGGCGGAAATGAGTGGCTTGTTGATGAGCTTTACGAGCAGTTCCAGAAGGACCGCCACTCGGTGGACAAGAAGTGGTGGAACCTGTTCGACTCGTTCGGCTCGGAGAGCCGGCCGGCCGAGACAGGCGGCCCCGCAGCCCCGCAGAACGGAACTCCGCAGGCGGAAGCCCCGGCGACTCCCCCGCAGGCACCTGCTGATTCCCGGCCGGTGACCCGCGAACTGCCTGTCGTCCACACCGAGGCCGCCGCACCGAAAGCCTCCGGAGAATCCCCCGCCTCTGAGCAGGAATCCGGCAAACCGCCGGTGGCGAAGGAGCCCGCAGCGGCGGAGCAGAAGCCCGCCACTCCTCCCATCCCCGCCCAACTCCCCAAGTCGGCACGCAATACCGACATGGACGAAGACGCAGTGAAGCCGCTGCGCGGCCCGGCGAAGGCCATCGCCACCAACATGGAGGCGAGCCTCACGGTTCCCACCGCGACGAGCGTGCGCGCCATTCCGGCGAAGCTGCTGATCGACAACCGCGTGGTCATCAACAACCACCTCGCCCGCGCCCGTGGCGGCAAGGTGTCCTTCACCCACCTGATCGGCTACGCCATCATCCGCGCACTGGCCCAGTTCCCGTCGCAGAACGTGTACTACGACGTCGTGGACGGCAAGCCCTCGTCGGTGCAGCCGGCGCACGTCAACTTCGGCCTGGCCATCGACATGCCGAAACCGGACGGAACACGTTCACTCGTGGTGCCGAACATCAAGAAGGCCGAGAACATGAACTTCTCGGAGTTCTGGCACGCCTACGAGGAACTCGTGAAGAAGGCGCGCGGCGGCAAGCTCGGCGCGGACGACTACGCCGGCACCACTGTCTCCCTCACCAACCCGGGCGGAATCGGCACGGTGCACTCCGTCCCCCGTCTTTCCAAGGGCCAGGCCTGCATCATCGGAGCCGGAGCCCTCGAATACCCGGCCGCGTTCCAGGGCTCCAGCGACAAGACGCTGGCCCGCCACGCCATCAGCAAGACCATCACCCTGACCTCCACCTATGACCACCGGGTCATCCAGGGAGCCGGCAGCGGTGAGTTCCTGCGGATCATCCACCAGCTCCTGCTGGGCGAGCAGGGCTTCTACGACGAGATTTTCGAGTCACTGAGGATCCCGTACGAACCGGTGCGCTGGAGTGCCGACATCCAGGTCGATCCGATGGACGAGATCAACAAGGTAGCCCGGATCCAGCAGCTCATCCATGCCTACCGGGTGCGCGGCCACCTGATGGCGGACACCAACCCGCTGGAATACGTGCAGCGCAAGCACGCCGACCTCGATGTCCGTACGCACGGCCTCACCCTCTGGGACCTGGACCGCGAATGGCCCACCGGCGGTTTCGGCGGCAAGCCGTTGCTGAAGTTCCGTGACATGCTCGGCGTGCTCCGCGACGCCTACTGCCGCACCACCGGCATCGAGTACATGCACATCCAGGACCCGGTGGAGCGCCAGTGGTTCCAGGACGAGCTCGAGCACCCGTATTCCAAACCGAGCCGCGAGGAGCAACTGCGCATCCTGCACAAGCTGAACTCCGCCGAGGCGTTCGAGACCTTCCTGCAGACGAAGTTCGTGGGTCAGAAGCGGTTCTCCCTCGAAGGCGGCGAATCGCTGATTCCGCTGCTCGACGCAATCATCTCCGGAGCGGCCGACGACGGCCTCGACGAGGTGGCCGTCGGCATGGCACACCGTGGGCGCCTGAACGTGCTGACGAACATCGCCGGCAAGACCTACGCGCAGGTCTTCCGCGAGTTCGAGGGCACCCAGGATCCCCGCTCCGTGCAGGGCTCGGGCGATGTGAAGTACCACCTCGGAACCGAGGGCACCTTCACCTCCGACGCCGGGAACGAGACGCGGGTCTACCTCGCGGCCAACCCCTCGCACCTCGAGGCGGTGGATCCGGTGCTCGAGGGCATCGTCCGGGCCAAGCAGGATCTCCTCGACCAGGGCGACACCTTCCCGGTCCTCCCGATCCTGATCCACGGCGACGCCGCCTTCGCCGGCCAGGGAGTCGTCGCCGAGACGCTCAACCTCTCCCAGCTGCGCGGCTACCGCACGGGCGGCACCATCCACGTCATCGTCAACAACCAGGTGGGCTTCACGACGTCGCCGACGTCGTCGCGCTCGTCGGTGTATTCGACCGACGTCGCGAAGATGGTGCAGGCGCCGATCTTCCATGTCAACGGTGACGATCCCGAGGCCGTGGTCCGCGTGGCGCAGCTGGCGTACCAGTTCCGCCAGCGCTTCAACAAGGACGTCGTGATCGACATGGTGTGCTACCGCCGCCGTGGACACAACGAGGGCGATGACCCCTCGATGACCCAGCCGATGATGTACAACCTGATCGAGGCGAAGCGCTCGGTCCGCAAGCTCTACACCGAGGCGCTGATCGGCCGCGGTGACATCACGCAGGAAGAAGCCGAGCAGGCGCTGCGTGACTACCAGGAGCGGCTCGAGCGGGTCTTCGCGGAAACCCACGCAGCGCAGACCTCACCGATCCCCGTGGTCACCAAGGATCCGGCGGCGGTCTCCAACATCGAGCGGCCCTTCGCCCAGCAGTCCGATACGGGCACGGGGGCTCCGGCGACCACCGCGATCTCCCCCGAAACGCTCGCGCACATCGGCAAGTCCCATACGAGCATTCCCGAGGGCTTCACCGTGCACCCGAAGCTCAAGGCGCTGCTCGACAAGCGCGAGCAGATGTCACGCGAGGGAGGCATCGACTGGGGCTTCGGCGAGATCGCCGCCTTCGGTTCACTCCTCATGGAGGGTGTGCCGGTGCGTCTCGCCGGTCAGGACACCCGGCGCGGTACCTTCGTCCAGCGCCACGCAGTGTTCCACGACCGCGCAACGGGTGAGGAATGGCTGCCGCTCGGCGATCTGAGCAAGGGCCAGGCGAAGTTCTGGATCTACGATTCACTGCTGTCCGAATACGCGGCCATGGGCTTCGAGTACGGCTACTCGGTGGAGCGCCCCGATGCACTCGTGATCTGGGAAGCGCAGTTCGGCGATTTCGTCAACGGTGCCCAGACCATCATCGACGAGTTCCTCAGCTCGGCGGAGCAGAAGTGGGGCCAGCGCTCGTCGCTGGTGCTGATGCTTCCACACGGCTACGAAGGCCAGGGCCCCGACCACTCCTCCGCACGGATCGAACGTTTCCTGCAGATGTGTGCCGAGGAGAACATGGTGGTCGCCAACCCGAGCAGCGCGGCGTCGCACTTCCACCTCCTACGGCGCCACGCCTACAGCCGGCCGCGCAAGCCGCTGATCATCTTCACCCCCAAGCAGCTGCTGCGGCTCAAGGCAGCGGCAAGTTCGGTGGAGGACTTTACGCAGGGCAGCTTCCAGCCGGTCATCCCCGACACCCTCGAGGCGCCGGCCAACGACGTCGAGCGCGTCATCCTGGTGTCGGGCCGCCTGTACTACGATCTGTTGTCGTCGCGCCAGAAGACGGACGACCAGAAGACGGCGATCGTGCGCGTGGAGCAGCTGTACCCGCTTCCCGTGGCCGAGATCTCCGCGGCCCTGGATACCTACCCCAACGCAGAAGTGGTCTGGGCCCAGGATGAACCGGCCAACCAGGGCCCGTGGCCGTTCATCGGACTGAACCTCCCGCAGGAGCTGGATCGGAAGGTGCGGCTCGCCTCACGTCCGGCGTCGGCTGCCACCGCCACCGGTTCGGCGAAGCATCACGCAGTGGAGCAGGAGCTCCTGCTCCGTAAGGCGTTCGGCCGAAAGTAATCAGCCCATACGTATGATGTTGGGTGGGGCTTCGGCCCCACCCAACGCGTTTAAGGCAGGGTATGCCAGGTCTTCCGTTGATAGTCACGCTTCATCACTCATGCACCATTCCAACGATCAGTAAACCGAGGGACCAGTGGAACAACGCAGAATCCGGCTAGCAGCAGTGGGCGACGAACTCCTGGCGGGCCTGGGCGACCCGCGCGCGCTCGGCTGGTTCGGACGCGTCATGGCACGGACCGCGCCGGAGAACGTGCTGGTCGAGTCCTATACCCTTGCAGCTCCGCAGGAGGGGACGGAGTCCCTCGCCAACCGCTGGCTCCAGGAGGTGGGACGCCGCTTCGACGACGGCTTCGAGAACCGTCTCGTCATCGGTCTCTCCGACCGCGATCTGGACCTGGAGCTGTCGACGGCCCGCAGCCGGCTGAACCTCGCGAACATCCTCGACGGCGCCGCCCACATGAGCGTCAAGGCCCTCGTCGTCGGCCCTCCCCCCGGCCTCGATCCCGAGCGCAACCGCCGCCTCGCAGACCTCTCGACCGCCTTCGCCGACGTAACCACCCGGCGCAAGCACGTGTACGTGGATACCTTCACGCCGCTCCTTGCCCACGAGCAGTGGCGCAACGACCTCGCCTCCAATGGCGGCGGTCCCGGCCAGGCAGGCTACGGACTCATGGCGTGGCTGGTGCTGCACCGCGGGTGGTACCAGTGGCTGGAGATCCCCGCCTCCGAATAGGAGGAACGGCTCGGACCACTCCGGCCCCTTCGTTACCGAACGGTGACAATATTACCGACTGGTAACGAATGGGTTATATCTCGTTCACTGGGTGTCCGAAGGCAACGATCTCTGGTTATGCTGTGGGAAGTGTGATTGCCGTCACGGTCGCAATCCGCTCCAGCGGGACTGATCACCGGCTCCTGCGCCCCTAGCACAGTAAGGAAATCGAATGCGTAATAAGCGCACAATGTCGCTCGCGGCTCTCTCCATCGGAGCGCTCATGCTGAGCGCCTGTGGGTCCGCGGGCGGAACCGCGGAGACCCCCACCGAGGGCGGCACCGAGGAAAGCCTTGCGTCCACCATCAACGTGGCCATCAGCCAGACACCTGACGCCTACAACGGCGACACCGCCAACGCCAACAGCGTCTACAACACCTACGTCGACAACCTGGTACACAGCGGATTCGTAGCTTTCAACGCTGAGGGAAACCTCGAGCGTGACGAGGATTTCGGGACCTACGAGAAGACCAGCGATGATCCGCTGACCGTCAAATACACCATCAGCGACGATGCTGTGTGGTCCGACGGCACCGCGATCGACTACGACGACTTCCTGCTGCAGTGGGCCGCGGCGTCGGGCAAGCACCCGAGCGGCGAGAAGGACCCGGACAGTGGTGACGACGTCGACATCTTCCAGGCCGCATCCAACAACGGCTGGGGACAGACCGAAATGCCGGAGGGCGAACCCGGCGGCAAGGAAATCGAACTCGTCTACACCGAGCCCTACGCGGACTGGGAAGCGCTCGTCGACAACTTCATGCCGGCACACGTGGCGGCAGAACAGGCCGGGCTGTCGGCCGAGGGCGACGGCGCGGAACTGATCGAATTGATCCAGGGCGGCGACATCGCGGCACTCACGCCCGTTGCGGACTTCTGGAACACCGGCTGGAACTACGAGGCGGATCTCCCGAGCCTGCCCGACGCGGCGCTCATCCCCTCCTCCGGCCCCTACAAGCTGGACAACGCCACCAACGGCACACTCACCATGGTGAAGAACGAGAACTACTGGGGCGAGGCGAAGGCCGGGCAGACCGAGACCATCGTCTACAAGACCATCGTGGACGAGGAAGTCGTCCAGGCCCTGCAGAACGGCGACGTCGACGTCATCGATCCCTCCAGCCCCACGGTCGACACCAAGGCGGCCCTCGAGGCGATCGGTGAATCAGTGACCGTCGAGACCGGTGAGTCCCTCACCTTCTCCCACGTCGATCTGGACCAGCGTCCCGGTGCGGTCTTCGAGGACCTCAAGGTCCGCCAGGCCTTCGCCAAGTGCATTCCGCGTGCCGACATGGTCGACAAGTTCGTGACGCCGATCGAGCCCAACGGCTCGGTCCTCAACCTGCACGAGTACCAGCCCGCGCAGGAGGACTACCAGACCGTCCTCGACGGCGCACCGGCAGCCCAGAGTGATGGCGTCGCCGACATCGAGGGCGCCAAGGCGCTCCTCGCCGAAGCCGGCAAGACCGAGCCCGTCCAGGTTTCCATGATGCACGCCTCCACGAGCCAGCTTCGCGCTGACCAGGTTGCGCTCGTCAAGGCCTCCTGCGACCAGGCAGGTTTCGAGATCACAGCCCAGCCCGATGCTGAATGGAGCGCCAAGCTCTCCCAGCCCGGCGCATGGGACGCGGTAGTCTTCGGCTGGGCCGGATCCGGCCTCGTCGCTTCCGGTGAGTCGATCTACGTCTCGGACGGAGCGCAGAACTTCGGTGGTTACGCCGATGAGGAAGTCGACCGCATCTGGAGCGAGATCGTCACCAACACGGATCCTGAGCAGGTTGTCCCGCTCAAGACCGAACTCGAGCAGCGGCTCGCCGAGACGCAGTACAACGTCGTGTTGTACGCGAACCCCGGCATCGCCGCCTACAACTCGAACGTTGAAGGCGTGGTCCTCAACCCGACCCAGACGGGCCTGACCTGGAATGCCTACGAGTGGACGAAGAGCAACGGCTGACCCGCTCATCCTGAGAGCCGGGTAGCGGACGGGCAGACCCTCTGGTCTGCCCGTCCGTATGCCCGGGCCAGTTCGACCCGTCTTGTCTTCCTAGGAGCCCGAAGTGTTCTACTTCATCGCCAAACGATCGATTATCTCGTTCTTCATCATGATGGCAGCGACCACGCTGATGTACTTCCTCACCATTTCCTCAGGCGACCCCTTCGAGGACCTCGGCGAGACGAGCGGACCGCAGAAGGCCGCGACGATCGCAGCACGCACCGCGGCGATGAACCTCGACCAACCTCCCCTGATGCGATACTTCCTGTGGTTGCAGGAGGTCGGTTACTGCCTCGTACCCGGCGGGGTTTCGTGCACGCTCGGCCTGGACCGCTCCGGCAACTCCGTGCTGCCGCAGCTGGAGAATGCGATCGGGTCAACGCTCCGCCTGGTGGTCGTCGCCACGGTCATCGCGCTGGTGGTCGGCGTGATCGTCGGCATCGTCACGGCGATCCGCCAGTACACCACCTTCGACTACTCGATCACGTTCCTCTCCTTCGTACTCTTCTCGCTTCCACTGTTCTGGCTGTCGACGCTCCTCAAGCAGTACCTGGCGATCGATCTCAACACGTGGCTTGCAAATCCGCAGTTCTCCTACGCAGCGATCATCGCCATCGGGGTGGTTGCGGGCCTCATCTGGGCGCTGGTGGTGGGTGGCGACCGCCGACGGCGTGCAACCGTCTTCGCGATCGCCGCGTTCGCTACCGCCTTCACCCTCTGGCTGCTACTCGTCACCGGCTGGTTCGTCACACCGGGTCTCGGTCCTGTGGGCATGCTCGTCTCGGCAGCCGCTGTCGCGTTCCTGTGGACCGCCCTGCTCGCCGGATTCCGGCGTCGCCAGATTCTCTACGCCGCACTCGCCGCCGCAGCGGTGAGCTACGCGGCATACCTCATCTCGATCCCCCTCCTCACCGATCCGACCTGGCTCACCGTGCTGTTGCTGATCGTCGGAACAGTGCTGGCGGCCTACGGAGTCGGTGGTCTGGTCGGCAGGCAGTACCGCCAGCAGGCAGCGAAGATCTCAGCGGTGATTGCCGTCAACATCGCCCTGCTGATCTTCCTGGACCGGCTGCTGCAGGCCTACCCGACACTGTCGTCGAAGGCGGGCGGCCGTCCGATCCCGACCACCGGGTCCCAATCCGCGAACCTCACGGGCACCTTCTGGGAAGTCAACCTCGACTACGCGCTGCATCTGGTCCTCCCGACGATCGCGCTGACCCTGATCTCCTTCGCCACGTACACCCGTTACACCCGCGCCAGCCAGCTCGATGTGATGAACCAGGACTACATCCGCACCGCGCGGGCCAAGGGCCTGAGCGAGCGGACGGTTCTTGTCAAGCACGCGTTCCGGAACGCGATGATTCCCATCACCACGCTGATGGCCTTCGACTTCGCCGGAGTGCTGGGCGGCGCGGTGATCACCGAGCAGGTCTTCGGGTGGAACGGCATGGGCAAGATGTTCATCGACGGGATCAACAACGTGGATCCCGCACCCGTCATGGCGTTCTTCCTGGTGGTGGGCACGGCGGCGGTACTGTTCAACATGCTCGCCGACATCGCCTACGCCTTCCTCGATCCCCGCATCACGCTGAGCTAGGAAAGAATCATGAGTAAACATGCAGACCGGTCAGGCGATTCGCGGGCACAGGTCGAACTGTCCGAGACGACTCTCCTGACCCAGGACACCGACATCTCGACCGGCGCCCGCACCCGGGCGCAGACGGACCGCATCCAGACCAGCAGGATCCAGACCACCGAAGCGAAAAGCCAGGGAAAGCTCGTCCGCGAGCGTTTCTTCCGGCACAAGGGTGCCCTTGCGGGCATGGCGCTGCTGATGCTGATCGTCCTGCTTTCCTTCAGCTCCATCGGTTTCGCCGGGATTCCCGGCTGGTGGAACAAGGACTACGACGTGCTTGCCCCGCGCTTCAACGAGGGCAGGCCGACATTCACCCTGTGGCCGTTCAGCCTCGGGGAACATCCGTTTGGGCAGGACGTCCTTGGACGGGACTATTTCGCCCTGACCATGCGCGGCATTCAGACCTCCCTGATCATCGCGTTCATCGTGGGCCTGGTGGCCATGGTCATCGGCACCACGGTCGGCGCGGTCGCGGGCTACTTCCGGGGCTGGACCGAGGCGTTCCTGATGCGGATCACCGACGTCGTCATCACCATTCCCACCGTCGTCATCGCGGCCGTGGTGGCCGGAATCGTCGCCAAGCAGGGCATCGTCCCGTTCGCGATCTTCCTCGGACTCGTCACCTGGACGGGCCTCGCCCGACTGGTGCGTGGCGAGTTCCTTTCCCTCCGCGAGAAGGAGTTCGTGGAATCCGCCAAATCGGTGGGTGCGAGCTCGGCCCGGATCATCTTCCGCCACATCCTGCCGAACACTGTCGGCGTCATCATCGTCTCCACCACACTCGCGATCTCCGGGGCGATCCTGCTCGAGACCGCCCTCAGTTACCTCGGCCTGGGCGTAGTAGCACCCGACACCTCGCTCGGCAAGGCGATCAATGACAACCGCTCGGCACTGACGGTGCGTCCCTGGCTGTTCCTGTGGCCGGGCGCGTTCATCGTCGCCATCGCACTGGCAGTCAACTTCATCGGGGACGGGCTTCGCGACGCCTTCGATCCCAAGCAGACAAGGATCAAGCAATGAGTGCTTCCGAGGCCAGCCTCGTCATCGACGACTCCGCACCCGCAAGGGAGGGCGCCATCCTCTCCGTGTCCGGCCTCTGCGTCGACTTCAGCGTGGACGGTGAATGGGTCATGGCCGCCGAGGACGTGTCCTACGAGATCCACCCGGGCGAGATCCTCGCAATCGTCGGGGAATCGGGATCGGGCAAGAGTATGTCGTCCATGGCCCTGCTCGGCCTCCTCCCCCGGAACGGGCGCTCGAGCGGCAGCGCGAAAATGCTCGGCAAGGAACTGATCGGCGCGCCCCAGGGTGCACTGCGGCGTATCCGCGGCAATGACATCGCGATGATCTTCCAGGAGCCGATGACGGCCCTCAATCCCGTCCTGACGGTCGGGGAGCAGATCCGCGAAGCTGTGGAACAGCACACGGAGGCTTCCCCCGCCCAGGCCAAGCAGCGTGCCATCGAGCTCCTGACGATGGTCGAGATCCCCGAACCGGAGAAGCGGTACGAATCCTATCCCCACCAGTTCTCCGGCGGACAGCGTCAACGTGCCATGATCGCCATCGCCCTGGCCAACGACCCGATGCTGCTGGTGGCCGACGAACCGACCACCGCCCTCGACGTGACGGTCCAGGCCGAGGTGCTCGAGTTGCTGAGACGGCTCAACAAGCGACTCAACAGTGCAATTCTCCTCATCACCCACGACATGGGCGTAGTGGCGGACCTCGCGGACAACGTGGTGGTGATGGAACGCGGCCGTATCGTGGAGACGGCGCCCACCGCGCAGCTGTTCACGAACCCGCGCGAACCGTACACGCGTCAGTTGCTCGATGCCGTTCCGCACCTCGGGTCCAAGGTGGGCGGGGTTCTGTCCGACCTCGAGGTGGTGGACGGGAGCCTCCGAATCCATGAGGAGTACGCGCGCGCAGCGGTCGCGGACCAGCAGACCCACCGGGACGCCGGTACTGTTCCGGCGCTCGAACTGGTGAACGTCGACATCGAATACCCCGGACGGTTCAGGCAGGCGCCCTTCAAAGCAGTCAACGGTGTCTCCTTCACCATCAACCCGGGTGAGGTCCTCGGCCTCGTAGGTGAATCCGGCTCGGGCAAGTCGACTATCGCCCGCGCCGTGACCGGTCTGATCAGGACCAGCGCCGGAAGCGTCACGATTGCCGGCACGGACATCACCACGCTCTCCGCACGGAAACTTCTCCCGCTGCGCAAGAAGTTCGCGATCGTGTTCCAGGACCCCGCTGCGTCGCTGAACCCGCGGCTCTCCATCGGTGAGAGCATCGGCGAGCCGATGTTCCTGCACGAGAAGCTGTCGCGGACAGCCCTGGACAAGCGCGTCGAGGAGCTGCTCGACGACGTCCAGTTGCCCGTCTCCTTCCGGAACCGGTACCCGCACGAACTGTCGGGCGGGCAGCGTCAGCGCGTGGGCATCGCCCGGGCGCTTTCCCTGCGGCCCGACCTGCTCGTGGCGGATGAGCCGACGTCGGCCCTCGACGTCTCGGTCCAGGCCAAGGTGCTCGAACTCCTCCAGGAACTCCAGCGTGAACGGGGCTTCGCCTGCCTGTTCGTCAGCCACGACCTCGCCGTCGTCGAGCTTCTCGCGAGCCACATCGCGGTGCTCAACAAGGGCAGGCTGGTGGAACAGGGAACCACCACGCAGATCCTGAAGTACCCGAAGGATTCCTACACCCGCCGCCTGCTCGCGGCGGCACCGGTCCCGGACCCGGCCGAGCAGGCGCTGCGGCGCGAGCAGCGGAATGCGATCCTGGCAGCTGGTGCCTCGGCGGAATAGGCAGGCAGGACGTCCCGCCCCGTCATCCCCGATCGATGACCTCCACCGGGAACGACAGGTGCACCGGAGGAATCCGGGGCGCCTGTCGTCCTCTCCGGGAGCAGCCGCCGACGTCTAGTGCCGGAAGACGATCTTCCCGAAGACATCGCCGTCGAGCATGCGGGAGAATCCACGGGCGGCGTCGTCGAGGTCGATCACCGAGTCGATGACCGGCCGGACCCCGGTCCCGACGAGGAACCGCGTGAGTCGGACGAGTTCGTCCCGCGTTCCCATGGTGGAGCCGAGGACGCGGAGCTGCAGGAAGAACACGCGGTTGAGATCGGCCGACGGCGCGGGGCCGCTGGTCGCTCCGCAGGTGATGACGGCGCCGCCGGGGACGAGCGCCTTGAGCGAGTGAGCCCACGTGGCCTCCCCCACCGAGTCGAAGACGGCGTCGACCCGTTCGGGAAGCCGGGCACCGGCCTCGAACACGGCCGCCGCCCCGAACTCGAGGGCCCTTTGCCGCTTCTCCTCGCTCCTGCTCGTGGCCCAGACCCGGAAACCGGCGGCGGACGCCAGGGCAATGAGCGCCGTCGCCACTCCCCCTCCGGCTCCCTGCACCAGGATGGTGGACCCCGGCGCAGCCGGTGAGACCGTGAAGAGCATGCGGTAGGCGGTCAGCCACGACGTCGGGAGGCATGCTGCCTCCTCGAAGCTCAGTTCCGCCGGCTTCGGAAGGAGGTTCCGCTCCGGCACCCACACGTAATCAGCCATGGTCCCCGGATAGCGCTCGGACAGCAGGGAGCGCTTCGGGTCGAGAGTTTCGTCGCCGCGCCAGCCCGGCGAGGACACGACACCGTGAACGATCACCTCATTGCCGTCGTCGTCGGTTCCCGCGGCATCGCACCCCAGCACCATGGGCAGCCGGTCCTCGGGGAGGCCCACCCCGCGGAGCGACCACAGGTCGTGGTGGTTGAGCGAGGATGCGGCAACCCGAACCCGGCGGAAACCGTCGGGCACCTCCGGCTCCGCGACATCTCCGATCTTCAGTCCCGCGAGGGGATCGTCCTTCGACATTGCATCGACGTAGGCGGCTCGCATGCGGAAACTCCTTAGCGTTGGGGCTGTCCTTCCATCCTAGGGCCGGCCCCGGGACTGCGGCGGTTTAGGCAGGGGTGCTGCACTGTGGGAGACTGGAGTGCAGTTCTGCAGGCATAGAGAAGGAGGCACCCATGAGCAAGCGAGCACGCAAGCGCCGCGACCGTAAGCGCGGAGGCGCTAACCACGGTAAGCGTCCCAACACCTGATCTGCAGGTGACAGGAAGTACGTACGCATAAAAGCACCTCCGATCCCGCGCGGGACCGGAGGTGCTTTTGGATATGCCTACTCCGAAAGCCTAGTGGTCGACCGCTTTCAGCACGTTGATACGATCAAGGATGCTCGCCTTCAGCGTTGACGGAGCGACCTCCGTGCACGAACGCTTCACGACGGACCGGATGAGGCACTCGAGGTTGTGCTCCTCGGCGCACTCAGGACATCCCTCGAGGTGGTCCTTGATCTCCACGAGGTCCGAGTGCGACAGCGCACCGTCGAGGTACTCATACAGTCGTTCGATCCGAGAATCGGCACAGTCACCCATGCTCTCGCAATCGCTCATTTTCCACTCTCCTGTTCCATGCCGGTGCTGGACTTGCCCGTGCCGGGTGAGGCGACTTTCGCCGTCGTCCCGAGGCCCCGCTCGTGCGCATACTCCGAGAGAAGCTCCCGCAGGAGCTTGCGCCCGCGGTGCAGTCGGGACATGACCGTCCCGATAGGCGTGTTCATGATCTCTGAAATTTCCTTGTAGGCGAATCCCTCGACATCCGAGAAGTACACTGCCAGCCGGAACTCCTCCGGGATGGCCTGCAGCGCACTTTTGACATCGGAATCCGGCAGGTGGTCGAGCGCTTCGGCCTCAGCCGAGCGCAGTCCGAGGGAGGTGTGCTCGGCCGCTTTGGCGAGCTGCCAGTCCTCGATGGTGTCCGAGTGCGACTGCAGCGGTTCGCGCTGCCGCTTCCGGTAGAGGTTGATGTAGGTGTTCGTCAGGATGCGGTACAACCACGCCTTGAGGTTCGTGCCCGGCTTGTACTGATGGAAAGCTGAGAACGCCTTGGCGTAGGCCTCCTGTACCAGGTCCTCGGCATCGCTGGGATTGCGGGCCATGCGCATCGCGGCAGAGTAGAGCTGGTCAACGTACTGCATCGCGTCCCGCTCGAACCGCGCCTTGCGGTCCGCGACGGATTCCGTGGACACGTCCAACTGGTCGTCTTCGGCCTGGCTGCTGCCCGCCGGGGCTGTTGTATTCATCGAGGCAAAGTCTACGCGCCTGCGGCCAGCCGCAGACCGGCGGGCAGAGCCGCCGTCCACCGGAGGACCTGCCACCACCTCGAGCTGAAAACCAGGAGACACGACTGTGTCGGCTGTCATTGACGCCAATGGTTCACCTTCCATTCAGGATTGCTCCTACCCTTTCTCCAACCCGGGCGAGGGTGCACTTATTCCATCCTGGCGTTCCCCGAAGCGCTGCCTATTGGTCCTCCTTACCGTGCAGGTAGCCGCGGACACCGGGAGAAGAGGATCGCCGCACCCGCCGGGAGCATGTAAAACTAGACTCAGCGTGCCCTGTATGTTCCCAGACAATCTCGAAAACCGGCGGTGAACCGTCGGCAACCAGGAGGCAATTGTGACCCTTGTCCGCGTTATAGCCCGACCACTGATCGCCAGCAGCTTCGTTTTCTCGGGCGTTGAGCGTTTGCGGAACACCAGCGCCACCGCAACGCAGTTGGCACCAGTCCTGAAGAAGGTCACCAAGGCGGTACCGTCCGCGGCCTCGATCACGGGCAACGAGAAACTCGTGGCCCAGATCCTCGGGGCCACCCAGGTCGGCGCCGGTATCCTGCTCGGCATCGGCAGGTTCTCCCGGCTCGCCGCTACCCTGCTCACGGTGACGGCGGCAGTGAACGCGCTGGCCGACTTCAATGCCGCCGACTCGTCGACACCCGAGGCCCGCAAGGCCAGGCGCAGCCAGTTGCTCAAGAACCTCTCGCTCATCGGAGCCGTTCTCCTCGCCGCGGTCGACACCAACGGCCGCCCCGGCCTCGTCTGGCGGGCGGAGCACTTCGCCACCGGCGCCAAGAAGAACGCCGTCGGCATCAGCAAGGACGCGCGCAAGCAGTTGAAGAAGGCCGACTCCGCAGTCCGCAAGACCGCCGCCGACGTCGTGGGCTCATAAGCGGCATGACCAACTCATCGGGCGGCGCCACTGGATCGGCATCGAAGACAGCAGGTACCACCCGAGACCTTTGGCCGGCGCCGCATGCAGTGGCGCCGGTCAATGCACGACTGGAGGTGCCGGGCTCCAAGTCGCTGACCAACCGCTACCTCATCCTTGCGGCACTGGCCGACGGCCCGAGCGTGCTCCGCAGTCCCCTGCATTCCAGGGACTCCGCCCTCATGGGAACGGCCCTCCGGTCACTGGGCGCGACCGTCACCGAGCTTCCCGGTACGGACGGGTACGGGCCGGATCTGCGCATCGAACCGCTCCCTGAGACGTCCTCTCAACCGGCGCCGACTCCGCCGTCGCCGGCTCGGCACGTCGACTGCGGGCTCGCCGGCACAGTGATGCGTTTCGTTCCCCCACTGGCCGCCCTCCTCGCAGGCCCCACCTCCTTCGATGGCGACCCGCACGCCCGTCGGCGGCCCATGGGCGCCATCATCGGGGCGCTGAGGGGCCTCGGCATCCGCGTCGACGACGACGGTGGCGGTTCCCTCCCCTTCACCGTGCAGGGCACAGGGGAGGTGGCGGGCGGGCACCTGGTCATTGACGCTGCCGCCTCCTCCCAGTTCGTGTCGGCCCTGCTCCTGGTCGGGGCCCGCTTCACGCATGGACTTCACCTTGAACACGTCGGCAAACCCGTTCCCAGTCTCGACCACGTCGCCATGACCGTGCAGGTGCTCCGGTCCGTGGGCGTCGCAGTGGACGACTCGGTTCCCAATCACTGGTTCGTACCGCCGGGACCGATCGCCGCATTCGATGTCCGGGTGGAACCCGACCTCTCGAATGCAGGGCCGTTCCTCGCCGCAGCACTCGTGACCCGGGGAACGGTCAGCATCGCCAATTGGCCCTCCCGAACAACGCAGGTCGGGGACCAGTGGCGGGACATCCTCGCCCGGATGGGCGCCACGGTGGAACTTGTCGACGGAACCCTGACCGTCACCGGCGGCCCCGCGATCCGCGGCGGGCATTTCGCCGACACCAGCGAACTGGCCCCCACCGTCGCCGCCTTGTGCGCCCTCGCCGACTCACCCTCCACGCTGACCGGGATCGCCCATCTGCGGGGCCATGAAACCGATCGGCTTGCTGCGCTCGTCACGGAGATCAATGCCCTCGGCGGCGATGCCCAGGAAACCGCGGACGGGCTCATCATCACACCTGCTGCCCTCCACGGCGGAGCCTTCGCCACGTACGACGACCATCGCATGGCGACGGCGGGCGCGATTCTCGGCCTCGCGGTGGACGGCGTCGACGTCGAGAATATCGGCACCACCGCCAAGACGATGCCGGAATTTCCCGACCTGTGGCTCAGGCTGGCGGCGACCGGCACCGCCGGTACTGCTGATGCTCCCGGGATGACGGCTGGAGCCACCCGACGTGTCTGAAGCAGGGAACCGCCGCGGATCCCGGGCCTGGGACGAATCGGACGTGCGGATCCGCCCGAACAAGAAGGGGACGCGTCCCCGCACCAAGAACCGGCCGGCCTACGACGACGCCGTGACCGGCCGCATCGTCACCGTCGACCGCGGGCGGTACACAGCCGTCGTCGACGAGGACACCGCCGACGAGCGACTCATCGTGGCCGCACGGGCGCGCGAACTGCGGCGCAGCGCCGTGGTCGCGGGTGATCTCGTGGCCCTGGTCGGCGATCTGTCCGGCGGGCCCGACTCCCTGGCGCGGCTCGTCCGCGTCGAGGAACGCCGCACCGTGCTGCGGCGCAGCGCCGACGATTCGGATCCGATCGAACGCGTGGTCGTAGCCAACGCGGATCAGCTCGTGATCGTCGTCGCGGCGGCCAATCCGGAGCCGCGCACGGGTTTCATCGACCGCGCGCTCGTGGCCGCCTACGACGCCGGCATCACGCCGTTGCTCTGCATCACCAAGGCGGACATCCGGGATCCCGCGGAGCTGCTCGCGAACTACGAGCACCTCGACCTCCGCGTGATCATCAGCGGAACGGCAACGGACCACGCAGGGATCCACGCCACGTCCGACGACGGTGCATCGGCCCGGCTGTCGCACGCCGCCGTCGACGCGCTCCGGACCGAACTCGACGGCGAGGTCAGCGTGCTCCTCGGGCATTCCGGAGTGGGCAAGTCCACGATGGTCAACGCGCTGACCGGCTCCACCCGTGCCACGGGAGGGGTCAACGCGGTGACCGGACGCGGGCGGCACACGTCGTCGTCCGCCATCGCCCTGAAGGCCGCGGAATCCGCACCCGGGACCTGGATCATCGATACCCCGGGAATCCGTTCCTTCGGCCTGGCCCATGTGCAGGCCGACCGCATTCTCTCGGCTTTTCCGGACCTCGAACCGGGCACTGAGCGGTGTGAACGCGGCTGCAGGCATGACGACCAGGCCGTGGACTGCGGCCTCGACGGCTGGGTTGCGGAAGGATCCGCGGGAGAATCCGGGCCGGTGCGCCTTGCCTCCCTGAGGCGCCTGCTCAGCGCCGGCATGTCCGACGCGCGGGCCCAGGCGATGAACCCGAAGGAACTGGGCACCCAATAGATTCTGCTAGGCTGGTACCTAGTTGTTGTGTTGCGCATTTATTTCAAGCCTTGATCCTCCACCTGGAGTTCGAAAGCTTTTTTGATAAGCGAAGACGAACACCGCGACGAGCGCCCCGAAGTACGGGAGCTGCTCTCACAAGGTAAGGAAGACAAAATGGCTACAGGTACAGTCAAATGGTTCAACGCTGAAAAGGGCTTTGGTTTCATCGCTCCCGAAGACGGCGGCGCCGACGTGTTCGCACACTTCTCCGCTATCAACTCGAACGGTTTCCGTTCACTCGAAGAGAACCAGAAGGTCAACTTCGAGACCACCCAGGGTCCCAAGGGTCCCCAGGCCGAGAACATCACCGTTCTCTAAGGTTCAAAACCTTCGACCGCGAAAGCGGTCCACCAAGGGTCACCAACACGGCATTCGCCGTTGGTGGCCCTTGGTTGTTTAAGCCCGGCAGACGATAGGTTGAAGGAATGACTTTTGTCCAGAGCTACAACGACGATCTTCGCCTCGCCCACATCATGGCTGACTCCGTGGACGACCAGACCATGTCGCGCTTCAAGGCCCTGGATCTGAGAATCGAGACCAAACCCGACCTCACCCCGGTCACCGACGCCGACAAGTCCGCCGAGGAGGCCATCCGGGGACAGCTCTCCCGCGCGCGTCCCCGTGACGCCGTACTGGGCGAGGAGTTCGGCAGCACCGGCGGAGGATCCCGCCGCTGGATCATCGACCCCATCGACGGCACCAAGAACTTCGTTCGCGGCGTGCCGGTCTGGGCCACCCTCATCGCCCTCGTGGACGAGGGGCGCCCCGTGGTCGGGCTCGTCAGCGCACCTGCCCTCGGCAAGCGCTGGTGGGCGGCAACGGGAACCGGAGCCTTCACCGGAAAGTCCCTGGCTGCCGCAACTCGCCTGCGGGTCTCCAACGTGTCGAAGCTGCAGGACGCCTCGTTGTCCTACTCGAGCCTTTCGGGATGGCGGGCCCGGGGGTCGCTCGCGGAGTTCGTCAACCTGACGGACCAGGTGTGGCGGACGCGCGCCTACGGTGACTTCTGGTCCTACTGCCTGGTGGCCGAAGGCGCCGTGGACATTGCGTGCGAGCCCGAACTGAACCTGCACGACATGGCGGCGCTGGTCCCCATCGTCACCGAGGCCGGAGGGCGCTTCACCTCGCTCGAAGGCGTCGACGGACCCTTCGGAGGCAACGCCCTCGCGACCAACGGCACCCTGCACAGCGAGGTACTGCGCACCCTGAACCCGGACGTCGACGACCTCTTCTAGCCGAGCGGCCGGAGAGTGCCACTGATGCCTGCCACACCGTCGACGCCCCGCAGCGGACCGCGGATCAGCACCGAACGCCGGAGCGACCTCGCCCGGGGCTACCGTACCGGCAGTAGCCGCTACGATCGGGTGCGGCCGGGGTATCCGGAGGCGAGCGCCGATTGGCTGCTGCCACCCGGTGCCCGGACCGCAGCCGACATCGGAGCCGGGACCGGACTGTTCACCCGGCTCCTGATCCAGCGCGAACTCGAGGTCACGGCGATCGATCCCTCGGAGGACATGCTCGCGGTACTCCGGGAACGGCTTCCGGCGGTCCGCATCCTGGCGGGTACGGCCGAGGAGACCGGTCTCGTCCCAGGCTCGGTCGACGTCGTGGCCATCGCGCAGGCGTGGCACTGGTGTGATCCCGAGAAAGCGGCGGTGGAAGCCGCCCGCGTCCTCGTTCCGGGGGGCACCCTGGCTGTGTTGTGGAACCAGCTGGACGTGAGCATCCCCTGGGTTCACCGGTTGTCGAGGATCATGCATGCCGGCGACGTCTACTCGCCGGGCTACCGGCCGGACTTCGGCCCCCATTTCGCCGAGCCGGAGAGCAAACAGGTGAAATGGAGCCAGGCCCTCTCCACATCCGATGTCATCGACCTCGCCCGTTCACGGGCCTACTACCAGCGGGCGGACGCTGCGACCCGCTCGAAAGTGGAGCGCAATCTCTCCTGGTATCTTCACGATTACCTTGCCTTTCCTGCAGGCGCCGGGTTGGCCCTGCCCTATTTCACCTCGGCGTGGCGCGCGAGGTCCGAGACGTGAACCTGATGCAATTCGGTGCACCTAAGGTGTAAGTTTAGGTATGCCGAAATATTCCGGGGTGCCACTCCCGATGGTGGTCCTTGCACTTGCACTGCTGCTCTCCGCCTGTGCTCCCCGTTCGGAGGCGGTACCCGCCGCCGCTGGGAGCCGGGATGACCGCCCGGTAGTCCTCACCACTTTCACGGTGCTCGCCGACCTGGCCGACGAAGTGGGCGGCGGGCACGTCCGGGTGGAGTCCATCACCAAGGTGGGCGCGGAAATCCACGGCTACGAGCCGACGCCGTCGGACCTCGTCGCAGCCCAGGACGCCGACCTGATCCTCGACAACGGGCTGGGCCTCGAGCGCTGGTTCGAGCGCTTCCTTCTCTCGGTCGATGCTCCCCATGTGGTCCTCTCCGACGGCGTGGATCCGATCGACATCCGCTCAGGAGACTACGAGGGCCTGGCGAACCCCCACGCCTGGATGTCGCCGTTGGCCGCCCAGACCTACGTCGACAACATCGTATCCGCGCTATCGGAGCTCGAACCCACCCACGCGACCGACTTCCACACCAATGGAGCGGGCATCAAGGCCGAGCTCGATGCCCTCCTGACCGAACTCCGCGCCAGCGTCGCTGCGGACCCGGCCGCCGCACTCGTGACCTGCGAGGGTGCGTTCTCCTACCTGGCCCGCGACGCCGGGCTCAAGGAGGAGTTCATCTGGCCGGTCAACTCGGACACCGAGGGCACCCCGCGCCAGATCCGCGAGGTCATCCGATTCGTGGAGGACAACGACGTCCCGGCAGTGTTCTGCGAATCCACGGTCGACCCGGGCGCCCAGCAGCAGGTGTCGCTCGCGACGGGAGCGCGTCTGGCAGGTCCCCTGTACGTCGATTCGCTATCAGGACCGGATGGCCCCGTCCCCACCTTCCTCGACCTGCTGCGCTACGACATCCGCACTATCTCCGAGGGGTTGAACCGGTGAACCAGCATGCACCCGTACAGGGGCCCGCACGGGATTCCGCGCTGCGGGTCTCTGGCCTGACCGTCGCCTACAACGAGGTACTGGCCCTCGACGCCGTGAACCTGACGCTGGACGCCGGGCTCATCTGCGGCCTCATCGGCGTCAACGGATCCGGCAAGTCGACACTCTTCAAGACACTTCTGGGGCTTCTCGAACCACAGGCCGGCACGGTGGAGCTCTTCGGCATGACGCACCGGCAGGCACGACGCAGCGGCCTTGTGACCTACATGCCCCAGGCCGAGGACGTCGACTGGAACTTCCCGGTGTCGGTGAACGACGTCGTCGGAATGGGCCGGTACGGGCATCTGGGATCCACGCGGCGTCTTCGTCCGGCGGACCACTCCGCGGTGGGCGCAGCCCTCGAAAGGGTGGGTCTCGAGCACCTCCGCAAACGGCAAATCGGGGAACTCTCGGGTGGCCAGCGCAAACGCGTCTTCGTGGCCCGGAGCATCGCCCAGGAGGCGCAGCTCCTGCTGCTCGACGAACCCTTCGCGGGCGTGGACCGGTCGAGTGAGGCAACCATGACCGTCCTCCTCCGGGAACTCCGCGATGAGGGCCGCTCCGTACTGGTCTCCACGCACAACCTCGCGGGCATCCCGGAGTTCTGCGACACGGCCGTACTGCTCCATCAGCGCGTCCTGGCGCACGGCACACCCGAGGAAGTACTGACCTCCGGCAATCTCGCCATGGCCTTCGGCACTCCTGGAACGGACAACTGACATGGACATCCTCCCCTGGCTGACCGAGCCGCTGCAGTACGGCTTCCTGACCCGGGCCCTGCTGGTCACCCTTGCTGCCGCCGTGGTCTCCGCAGTGCTGTCCTGCTGGCTGATCCTCATGGGCTGGTCCCTGATGGGTGACGCCGTTTCCCACGCAGTGCTCCCTGGAGTTGCCCTGGCCTACATCGTGGGCATTCCGTTCTCCATCGGGGCGTTCCTGTTCGGAGCAGGTGCCGTGGCCCTGATCGGTGCCGTACGGTCCACCACCAAACTCAAGCCCGATACCGTGATCGGCGTGGTGTTCACCGCCCTCTTTGCGGCGGGCCTGGCGATCGTCTCGAGCACTCCCTCGCAGATCGACCTGATGCATATCCTCTTCGGCAATGTCCTGGGCGTCACGGACGGCGAGCTGTGGCAGGTGCTCATCCTCGGAGCGGTGACCCTCGCCGTCGTGCTGTTCAAACGGCGGGACCTCACGCTGCTGGCGTTCGACCGCACCCACGCCCACGTGATCGGGCTCAACACGCGGTTCCTCTCGGCACTGCTGCTCGGGCTGCTGGCCCTCAGCGTGGTCGTGGGACTCCAGGCCGTGGGCATCATCCTGGTGGTCGCCATGCTGATCACCCCCGGCGCCACGGCCTTCCTCCTCACCCGGAGCTTCGACCGGATGCTGGTGCTCGCCGTCGTTCTCACTGCGGGAGCCGCCGTCGCCGGCATCTATGCGAGCTACTACCTCGACATCTCCACCGGTGCCGCCGTGGTCCTGTCGCAGTCGCTGGTCTTCACCGCGGTCTACCTTTTCTCCCGGCCGAACGGGCTAGTGTGGCAGCGACGCCGGCAGCAGCAGCGGCGCGCCCATCGTCGCCGCGCAACGGCAGCACCGCCGTCAACCGCGACGGCAACCGCAGCACCGGGGAAGGGCTGACGTGGCCGGCAGGAAGGGGACGGTGCTCCGCATCGACTCCTCGAGCGTGCAGGATTACGTCAAGGCCATCTACGGGTTCACGGAGTGGCAGGAGACCCCCATCACGGCGTCGCAGCTTGCCGTGCGCATGTCCGTCGCCAATTCCTCGGTGACGGGGATGGTGGCTAAACTCGTCGAGCTGGGGCTCGCACGTCATGAGAAGTACGGGCCCATCAGCCTCACCCCCGCCGGCCTGGCGCTCGCACTGGCGATGGTGCGCCGTCATCGGCTGATCGAAACCTTCCTGGTGGACCAGCTCGGGTACAGCTGGGACGAGGTCCACGACGAAGCGGAGCTGCTGGAGCACTCGGTGTCCGACACCTTCGTCGAACGGCTGGACCGAAAGCTCGGCCACCCCGCGCGTGATCCCCACGGTGATCCGATCCCGACACCGGACGGCGTCGTGCCGCGGCCCGACGCCGTGCCCCTGGCTCGTCTCGACGACGGACACCGCGCGCGCGTGGCACGGATCAGTGATGACAATCCGGCGCTGCTCAAGTTCCTCACCGACCACGGTGTGGGTCTTGACACTCCCCTGCTGGTTTCCGGGCGCGCGCCGTTCGGCGGGCTGCTGGCCGTCGCTGTGGGCGAGAATCCTCGCGCGCCTCTGCTGCAGCTGGGAGAGGAACTCGTGGCCGCACTCTGGGTGAAGAGCCTCGGCACGCACGAGGGCTGCACGCTGGCGGCCTACAGCGCGAGAGCCACCGCGAGTCCGACGGCGGCCGCGGCCAACGACGCCCCCGCCGTTCCCAGCGCGTAGCCGGAGGCGGCGAGGTAGCGCCCGGCACCGATCAGCCGCACGGTGTCCACACTTGCCGTGCTGAAGGTGGTGAAGCCCCCGAGGAAACCGGTGCCGACCACCACCCCTGCGGCAGGTGCGAGCCCTCCGGAAAGCACCAGCCCGGCGACAACTCCAAGCGCGAGGGAGCCCGTGACGTTGATCAGCAGGATCCCCAGGGGGAAGGATCCTCCGACCCGCGCCCGCACCGCGTCGTCGACCGTGAAGCGCGCCACCGCACCGACTCCCCCGGCCAGCGCGGCCAGCAGGACGACGAGCATACTCACGGTGCCTGCCGCGGGTGGGGTGGAGCGGTGCCGGTCTGAGTGGTGCCGGCCTCCGGCCGGTCGCCACGCCAGCGGGACGCCGTGACCACTCCCACCGCTGCGCAGGCGATGCCGCCGAGCACACTCAGCGACACGTAGGCCGCTGCCGCGCCGATCCGCCCGGCGTCGAGCATGCTCACCGCGTCGAAGGCGAACGCACTGTAGGTGGTGAAAGCGCCAAGGAAGCCGGTGCCCGCTCCCAGCCTCAGCAGCTGGGCCCGGCCGGCGTTCCGGGGGAATGCCAGCCATTCCAACAGGACGCCGAGGAGGAAGGATCCTCCGAGGTTGACGAGCAGCGTCGGCACTGGCCAGCCACCCGCCTCCGGCACGCCGACGGAAATGCCATACCGGGCAAGCGTACCGAGGACGCCCCCTGCCAGCACGAGCGCCACCAGAAGCGGCTTGGAGTGCTGCGTTACCGGTGCGCCTGGAGGGTGCCCCGGATCGCCCGGGCCGTACTGGGTCATGGTGGCACTATAACCGAAGGACGCAGCGGGACCGCGGACGCAGTACCGGCCGGAACCTGCAGCCGCGACACAGTGCCGGCCCCATGCTGTTGGCTCCCTACACTGGGAAGGACCCTACCCGCCGAACTGGAGGCCCGCGTGACGACCCTCGGCATCGAAGAGGAATACCTGCTCCTGGATCCAAGCTCCGCGCTCCCCGTGCATTGCGCCGCTGACGTGCAGCAACTGCTGGTGAACGCGCCCGGGCTGAATGACGACGACATCCAGCGCGAGCTGTTGAGCTGCCAGATCGAGACAGCCACTCCGGTGTGCGACACGCTCACCCAGGCCGAGGAATCCCTCCTGAATTTCCGCCGGCAGCTGGCGGCAGCCGCCGGCCAGTGCGGAGCACTCGCCGCGCCCACCGCCACCGCACCGCGGATCGGCCAGCACTACCCCGAACTGACGGACAAGCAGCGCTACCGCGACCTTCGGGCCAGCGCCCCGGGCATTGTGGGTGACCAGTTCGTCAACGGCCTGCACGTGCACGTAGGAATCCCGGATCGGGAGACCGGCGTCCAGGCCCTCAACCGGATTCGGCCCTGGCTGCCGATCATCACCGCGCTCAGCACCAATTCGCCCTACTGGCTGGACCGCGACAGCGGTTTCGGAAGCTGGCGTGTCATCCACTACCGGCGCTGGGCGGTGCAGGGCATCCCGCCCCTGTTCGCCGACGCCGCCGACTACGAGCGGCGCATCGAACAGCTCGAGGAGACAGGAGCCATCATCGACCGCGGCGTGCTGACGTGGGTCGCCCGACTGTCGGATGCCTATCCCACCCTCGAAGTGCGCACGGGTGATGCCCAGCTCGAAGCCCAGGATTCGGTGCTGCTCGCCGCCCTCATCCGGGGACTCGTCACGACGGCGGTCTCCGCGGCCCGCGCCGGCGCCCGCCTCCCCGACCCGGATCCCGAACTGCTCGACGCCGCCCTCTGGCAGTCAGCGCGCGACGGCATGACCGCCCACGCCGTCGACCCTGAGACGGCGGCCCGCATGCCGGCCCGCCAGCGCCTCAGCGAACTGGTCGAATTCATCGGCCCGGCTCTCGACGCCGAGGGTGACACCGACTGGGTGGAAGCGGCGCTTCTCCACCTGGAGTCTCGGGGAACCGGGGCCGAGCGCCAACGCAAGGCGATGCACGACGCCGGGATGCCGGGCCTGCTGGCGCTCTACCGGGAAAGTTTGATCCACGAGGACTGAGCCCGCTGCCGCCCCAGGCTGTCGGACGGCAGCTGCGTGTCAGTTCGACTCGAGAATGCGCACTTCCCACGGCCGCAGCCGATCCGGCGATCCGGCGTCGTAGTTTCCCAGCACCAGCCCGGGCGATCCCCCGGTTTCCTGCAGGTCCGGCAGCACCAATTCGTTGCCTGAGACGTTGCCCAGAACCCGGATCACCTGTGCGCCGAGTGTCCGCGTGAAGGCGTACAGGGTCGGATGGTCCTCCTGCTGCATCTCGAAGCGCCCGAGGCGGACCACCTCGTTGTCGTGGCGGAGCGCGATGAGCTGCTGGTAGAACCGGTAGACGGACTTCTCCGAAGCGCGGTCGGCGTCGGCGTTGACCGTGGTGTAGTTGGGGTTCACGGCGAGCCAGGGTGTTCCGGAGGTGAACCCAGCGTGCGGCGCGTCGGACCACTGCACCGGGGTTCGGGCGTTGTCCCTGCTCATGATGCGCAGGGCGGCGAGGGCGGCGGATTCGGTCACACCCAGTTCGGTGGTGGCTTCGCGGAACCAGTTCACCGACTCAAGGTCCTGGAAGTCATCCACCGAGGTGAAGGGCACGTTGGTCATGCCCAGTTCCTCACCCTGGTAGATGTACGGCGTCCCACGGTGCAGGTGCAGCAGCGCCGCCCACAGGGTGGCCGATTCGTAGCGGAAGCCGGCGTCGTCACCGAATCGTGAGACGAGTCGTGGCTGGTCGTGGTTGTTGAGGTAGAGGCTGTTCCAGCCGGTCTCGGCCAGGCCCTTCTGCCAGCGGTTCCAGGACGTCTTGAGGTCCAGCAGGTCCAGGCCGCGGTAGTCCCACTTCCCGCCGGGGCCCTGATCGAGGCTCACGTGTTCGAACTGGAACACCATGTCCACTTCACGGCGCGCGGGGTCGGTGAACAGTTTCGCGTCCTCGATCGTCACCCCGGGCATCTCGCCGACCGTGATCAGGTCGGCGTCCCGCCCGTCGAAAACGGCGAGCGCCATCTCGGAGAGGAACTCGTGGATGCGTGGTCCGGACAGAAAGTGCGGGCTCCCGTCGCCCCACAGCTGGCCGGCCGGCACCGTGCCGTCGGGCAGTGCCGGATTCTTCGAGAGGAAGTTGACGACGTCCATGCGGAAGCCGTCGACGCCGCGGTCGAGCCACCAGTTCATCATCGAATAGACTGCTCCGCGGACCTCCCGATTCTCCCAGTTGAGGTCCGGCTGTTCCGGTGCGAACAAGTGCAGGTAGTACTGGCCGCTGGTCGGATCGAGGGTCCACGCGGGGCCGCTGAAGGCGGATCCCCAGTTGGCCGGCTCGGCACCGCGCTCCCCCGGGGCGAACCCTTCGCGGGCATCGCGCCACCAGTACCAGTCGCGTTTGGGGTTCTCCCGCGACGAGGCGGACTCGATGAACCACGGGTGTCTGTTGGACGTGTGGTTGACCACGAGGTCCATGACCAGCTTCATGCCGCGCTCATGGACGCCGGCCAGGAGGGTGTCGAATTCCTCGAGCGTCCCGAAGACAGGGTCGATCTCCTGGTAGTTGCTGATGTCGTAGCCGTTGTCGTGCTGCGGCGATTCGTAGATGGGTGAGAGCCAGAGAACGTCGACACCGAGTTCGGCGAGGTAGTCGAGCTTGCCGAGAACGCCGCCGAGGTCGCCCATGCCGTCGCCGTTCGAGTCGGCGAAGCTGCGCGGGTAGACCTGATAGACGACGGCGCTGGTCCACCAGGCCGGTTGGTCGATGCTCATACTGATGATCCTCTCGGAGAAAGACTCGCTAGACGGCGTGCAGTTCGATCAGCAGGGAATGTTCGGGAAGGAGAACCGGTGCCTGGATCCCGGCCGCCTCGAGCAATCGGCCCGTCATGCAGAGGGGTTTCCCTTCGAGGGCGGCTTGCAGCCAGCCCAGCGGTGACTGGCCGTTGCCCTGCTGCCCGGGGTAGGTCCGGGCCGGCACTATGCGATACAGCTTCTCCGGATCGAGCCCGGGAAACCGGAGCATACCGGGCGGGTAGCTCGCACTGGACGCGGTCAGGGAGTACCCGAACAGGGCCGATGAGCGGTCGCCGGAGACGACACCACGGAGGTCCATGGCAGGATCGGGCAGATCCGCATGGACCATGCGTCCCTGGTGGATCCGACCCCGCCAGGCCTTGTGCAGCGCGACCCACTCGCCGAGCTGGGACAGTTCCTCCGGAGCGAGTCCCGAGATGTCCCATTCGATCCCGTAGTGGCCGAAGATCGCGGTGGACGCGCGGAATTCGAGCCCGTGCACGCGTCCCGTCGAGTGCGAGACCGGGCCGCCGATGTGCATGCCCAGAAGCTCGGGCGGCACGAGGAGTCCCGTGTATTTCTGGTTGACGAGCCGCTCGACCGGGTCGATGCAGTCGCTGGTCCAGATGCGGTCGGTCCGGGCGAGGATCCCCATGTCCACCCGCGCTCCTCCCGACGCGCAGCTCTCGATCTCGAGCCCGGGATGCCTGCGCCTCAGTTCGTCGAGCAGCCGGTACAGCGCCGTGACGTTGCGGCGTGTCGCCGGCGCGCCGGTGCGGGCATCGGCGGCCTCGAGGAGATCGCGGTTGTGGTCCCACTTGATGTAGGCGATGTCGTACTCGGTGAGTATTGCGTCGAGGCGTCCGAGGATGTAGTCATAGGCGTCCGGAATGGCGAAGTTGAGCACCTGCTGCTGGCGTCCGGGCACGGGTAGCCGACCTTCGGGTTGCAGGATCCAGTCCGGATGCTCGCGGGCCAGGTCCGAATCCGGGTTCACCATCTCCGGCTCGAACCACAGGCCGAACTCCATACCGAGGGAACGGACGTGGTCGATGATGGGGGCCAGTCCGTCCGGCCACACCGTCTCGTCCACGTACCAGTCGCCGAGCCCGGCGGTGTCGTCGCGGCGCCCGCGGAACCAGCCGTCGTCGAGCACGAACCTCTCGACGCCGAGCGACGCCGCGGTGTCGGCGAGTGCCTTCAGCCGTTCCAGATCGAGGTCGAAATAGACTGCTTCCCAGGTGTTGAGGGTGACCGGCCGGGCGCGGCGGGGATGTGCCGCGCGGAGCCGGAACTCGTCATGGAAGCGTGCCGCGAGTTCATTGAGCCCGTTCCCCCAGGAGCCGTAGACGGGCGGCGCCTCGTAGGTTTCCCCGGGTTGAAGCGTCCCCTCACCGGGGAGGAGGAGCTCCCCTGCGGCGAGGAATGAGACCCCCGTCGGGGTTTTCTCCGCAGAAAAACGGTGATTTCCACTCCAGGCTGCGTGTACCGCGTGAACGGTCCCGCTCTCGAAGCCGAAGGAAGGCTCTCCCGCGGCGAGTAACACCGTCGAGTCGGCTCCGGGGCGTCCGCGCCGGCTCTCGCGGGAATAGCTTCCCGCCGTCAGGAAGTGCCGCTGCGGGGAGCGTTCGCGCAGGTGCCGTCCGGTGGTGTCGAGAATCTCGAGGGCCGACGCCGGCAGGGGGAAGACGGGCTGCAGGGACCGCACCTCATAGGGCGTCCGCCCGACGTTCGTCAACGCGAGCCGCTGGACCAGAAGTCCCGCCGCCGTCAGCTCGAGATTGGCCGAGAACCGCAGCCCGGCAACCGCATCCTCGGCATTCACCGTGACGGCATGCGTCGTGATGTCGAGAGTGCTCGTGGCAAGTGCCGGGAATGCGCCGGTTCCCCGGCGGTCTCCTGTGAGGCCCGGCATACCCTGCCATCCGAAGGCCTCGAGCGGCAGCAACGTCAGGCGGCCCGGGACGTCGATGCCGCCGGACACCCTCTGGGGCCGGGCAGCGACGGCAAGAGAACGAAGAGCCTCCCGAGGTTGCTCACCCAGGGCCCGTCCCCAGTACACGATGGCAGGAACTCCCGGCGTCGTGGTGTCGAGGACGACGCTCGTGCCACCTCGGGAGAGGTGCACCGTTTCTTCGGTCATCCGTTATTTTTATCGCGGAAATAAGCGCCCAGCAAATCTCACCGGCTCCCGTTCCGCCGGATCACTCCGAAGCTGAGGCAGAGGAGGCCGATCAGGAGGGGAACCAGGGTCAGGAGCGAATGGGTTCCGCCGACGTAGCTCATGACGATGATGTAGATGAACGTGCTCCCGACCAGGAGCCAGCCGATGATGAGGAGAGCACGGCCCCGATTCGGCGGCGGCAGTGGCGGGAGCCACGACGGCGGCCTGTCAGTCCAGCTCATGCGTCAAGTGTAGTGGGCAGCGTGCACCCGCCCGCAGCGCCGACAGGGCACGAAGAAGCCGACGGAATTCCTTCCGCCGGCTTTTCGATCTGTGGAGATGGCGGGAATTGAACCCGCGTCCGATGCAGTGTAGTCAGGGCTTCTCCGGGCGCAGTTCGCGTCGGTTTTTCTCGGCTCCAGCCATCGTGCGAACAAGTGGCTGCCGAGCCCAGTTGTATAAGAGTCCCCCCGGTTCCTACAACGAGAACCGGGAGCAGTGGCCCTCTAAATGACGCCAGTATCCGGGGCGAGAGCAAACCCGGGCTGACGGACTAGCTAGGCTGCCTAGGCAGCGAGAGCGAAGTCAGTGCGCTTTTGTTCGGCACTTATTGTTTTACAAGGAGCGTTTACGAGATAACCCTGTATCCTCGGCCCGCTTCCCCTGTCGCGACTAACATCGTCGAAACCTGTCATCCCCATATGTACTTGTCAAGCTGTTCCTTCTCGAACCTGGCGCGCACATCCGCCGCTTTCCAGATGTTCAGTGTAACCCACGCGACCCGCCGTTCTATTCCTGTGTCAGGCGCCCTGGTTCTTCTCACGCATTGCACGAAGCGCTTCCCGGTTGTCCTGCTTCTCGCGCAGGGTCTGCCGCTTGTCGTAGTCCCGCTTGCCGCGGGCGACGGCGATCTCCACCTTGGCGCGCCCGTCGAGGAAATAGAGCTGTAGCGGCACGAGGGTGAAGCCGGACTCGCGCACCTTCTGGGAGATCTTCGTCAGTTCCTCGCGGTGCAGGAGGAGTTTGCGCCGTCGTCGTGCCGCGTGATTGGTCCAGCTGCCCTGCGAATACTCGGAGATGTGAATGCCCTCGAGCCACAGTTCGTCGTTGTAGAAGACCGCGTAGCCGTCGACGAGCGAGGCCCGCCCGGCACGCAGCGACTTGACCTCGGTGCCCATGAGGGCGATGCCTGCTTCGTAGGTATCCAGGACGGCATAGTCGTGGTGGGCCTTCCGATTGGTGGCCACGATCTTGCGGCCGCTTTCCTTGGGCACTGGGGAACTCCTTTCACGGCTCTGGCGACGCGGAACCGGCGGACCCGGAACGGTGCGTTCCATTCTACTGCTACAGCAGCCCCGCGGGGTCCACCAGGTTTCCGTTGAGCATGGTCTCGAAGTGCAGGTGGCAGCCGGCCGAGTTGCCGGTATCCCCGACGTAGCCGATCACCTGGCCCGCGGTGACCCGCTGGCCAGGGGCCACGTTGAACCGGGACAGGTGGTAGAAGTTGGTCGCAAGCACGTTCCCTCCCACAACACCGTGGTTCAGGACGATCCGCTTTCCTGCCCCCAGCAACGCATCCGAGTCCGCATACCAGACCTCGCCGGCTGCCGGTGCATACAGCGGGGTTCCGCACGCCGCGGCGAAATCAACGCCGGTGTGCAGGTAACCGCCGGTGCCGTTGAAATCGATGGTGTTCGGCGGCGTGGCACGCCAGCCGAACCCGGAGGAGATCGGCGCGTTGACCGGCATTCTGAGCCCGAAAACACCCGCATCCACCGGCGGCGCGGGGATCGCTGCCTGCGGCGCAACGGGAGCCGGAGCCGGAACCGGCTGCTGCGCCGCGGCTCCGGCTTCCCGGCGCGCACTGGCTTCAGCCTGAAGTCTCGCCGTCTCGGCGGCGGCCCTGGCCTCTGCGGCTGCCCGAGCCTCGGCTTCAGCCCGAAGGCGTGCTTCCTCGGCAAGCCGCGCTTCTTCGAGCAGGCGCCGCTGGCGTTCCGCGATATCGGCATTGACCTGCTCGTGGGCTTTCTCCACGCTGGCGAGCTTCGCCTCGATCGCGGGTTTCTGCTCCTGCAGCCGTGCGGATAGCGCCGAGGTGTCCTCAACGAGCTTGTCGACCTTGGCTTTCTCCGATGCGGCGGCGTCGCGCTCGGCCTGCTCGGCCTGCAGCGCGGCGTCGGCCTTGGCCTTCAGGTTCCTGATCTCGTCCTCGACCGCCACAAGCCGCGCCTTGCTGTTGGCGTTGGTGGCGTCCTGCTGCGACAAGCGGTCCATCGCCGCGTTCTGCGAGCGGAGCGCGAGGCTCACCAGGTCCATGGAGGAGGTCAGGCTCCCGGTGCCCTCCGATCCGAACATCAGGGACACGTTGGAGGGTACGCCGCCGTTCTTGTAGGCCTGGGTGGCAATCTGGCCTATCACCTCGCGCGTCTTCTCCATCTCGGCTTTGTCCCTGGACAACTCGCCGGTGAGCTTGTCCTTCGTCTCTTGAGCCAGCTCCACTCGCCCAGCGAGTACGGTGACCTCGTTCGCCGAGGCTTCAACTCGACCCTGCGCAGCCGCGAGGGCCTCCTGGGCGGCAGGCAGTTCACTCTGGTACACCTGCAACTGAGCAATGCTCGCCGAGATGTCCGAATCCAGATACTCGATCGACTGCTGGACTTCCGCGATCTCGCTTTCCAGGACGCCTTTGCGGTCCTCGAGATCGTCGGCGGACGCCGGCGTACTGAAGGTCAGGGTGAGCGCGACGAGGAGTGCCGCTGTGCTTCGAACGGGGAACGGACGCCGATTCATAACCTAGACCTTCACGTAACGCCGGAGAGCCAGCAGGGAGGATGCCCCCGCCAGGAGAGCAGCCAGGAGGATGAGCGCCGGCAGGAGCAGAAGGACCTGCTGAGTTGAGATGAAAGCGGTCTCCGGATAGAGGCGGGCGAGCCACGCAATCAGGAAGTTGCTTGAAAGCCAAAGGGTGCCGGAAGCCAGAAGGGCGCCGGCCACGGCGGCGATCACACCCTCCAGGACGAACGGAAGCTGGATGATCGTTTTCGACGCCCCGACGAGGGCCATGATCCCCGTTTCCCTGCGGCGGCTGAACGCTGAGAGACGGATGGTGGTGGCGATCAGCAATACCGCACACAGGGTCATGACACCGGCGATGAGCAGGGCACCGAGTGAGGCCCTGTTCATGACGGAGAAGACTTTCTCCAACAGTTCGCGCTGGTCGCTGACGACGTCGACTCCCGGCAGCGAAGAGAAGGCCTCATCGATGATTTCGTACTTCTCTGCGTCCACAAGGCTCACCCGGAACGATTCCGGCAGCTGATCGGCCGTCACGGATTCGACGATGGGAGAGTTCGCGAATTGGTTCTGGAAGTGGCCGAGGGCGTCGTCCTGCGATTCGTACTCGACCGCAGCGACGTACTGGCTGAGATTCTCACCTCCGAGGAGGGTTCCAATGGCGTCCCGCTGCTCCGCGGTGACGGGGCCTGCCGCGCAGGTCGGCGACGTCGAATTGTCCACGCACAGGAAGACAGCGACCTGCACGCGGTCGTACCAGTACCCCTTCATCTGGCTGATCTGAAGTTGGAGGAGCCCGGCGGCGCCGACGAAGGTCAGGGAGATGAAGGTGACGAGCACCACGGAGATCACCATCGAAAGGTTCCGCCGGAGTCCCGAGGCAACTTCGGAGAGGATGAACGCTACCCTCATCCGGCCGCTGCCCGGATGTCGCCTACATAGATGCCCTGCGCTTCATCGCGCACCACCTGGCCGTGCCGCAGCTCCACCACACGCTTGCGGAGTGAGTTGACGATGGTGTTGTCATGAGTGGCCATCACTACCGTGGTGCCGTTCCGATTGATGTGCTCAAGGATCTGCATGATGCCCATGGACGTGGTGGGATCAAGGTTTCCGGTGGGTTCGTCCGCGAGGAGGATCGCCGGTTTGTTGACGATGGCACGGGCAATGGCCACGCGCTGCTGCTCTCCGCCGGACAATTCATGGGGCATGCGGTTGCCCTTCCCTTCGAGGCCCACGATCCGAAGCACATCCGGCACGGTTTCCCGGATGACGGTGCGGCTCTTTCCAGTGACCTGCATGGCGAAGGCCACATTCGCGAAGGCGGTCTTGTTGGGAAGCAGGCGGAAATCCTGGAAGACGACGCCGATGCCCCGCCGGAGGCGCGGCACGCGCCAGCCGGGGATATCGGCCACATTACGGCCTGCCACGTGGACGGCGCCGCGCGAGGCACTGTCCTCCTTCAGAACAAGTCGGATGAAGGTGGACTTGCCTGATCCGGAGGCGCCGACCAGAAACACGAATTCGCTGCGGTTGACCTCGAGGGAGACCGACTGCAGCGCAGGGCGCGACTTCTGGTCGTAGATCTTGGTGACGTTGTCGAATCTGATCATGGCTGCTTTGCGTCTGAGTGATGGCTGCTTTGCCCGGAACCGCGCTGCAGGGCACTGGCATGTGCCGAGGAAGGGTCCGCCAGCTATTCGACTATAGCCGTGAAGTTACTATTGTGACCCCTGTGGCAACTGTTTCTTTTAGAATCGGTGGCCTACGCCGGTGGGTCCTTACTGCTCGGCATTCCGGTTATTGGTGCGCCACCGGATGCCAGCATCGATGAAGTCGTCGATCTCACCGTCGAAGACCGCCGAAGTATTGCCCACCTCGTGCTCGGTCCGCAGGTCCTTGACCATTTGGTACGGGTTGAGGACGTAGGAACGCATCTGGTCTCCCCAGGAGGCTTTGACGTCACCGGCGAATGCCTTCTTCTCGGCATCCTCCTGTTCCTTCTTGAGCAGGAGAAGACGCGACTGCAGCACCCGCATGGCCGCGGCGCGGTTCTGGATCTGGGACTTCTCGTTCTGCATCGACACCACCAGCCCCGTGGGAAGGTGCGTCAACCGCACCGCGGAGTCGGTGGTGTTGACCGACTGCCCGCCCGGCCCGGAGGACCGGAACACATCCACGCGAATCTCGTTGTCCGGCACTTCGATCACGTCGGTCTGCTCGATCAGCGGGATGACTTCGACGGCGGCGAACGAGGTCTGTCGTCGGCCCTGGTTGTCGAAGGGGCTGATGCGGACCAGGCGGTGGGTGCCCGCTTCCACCGACAGGGTGCCGAAGGCGTAGGGAGCCTTCACCTCGAAGGTTGCCGATTTGAGCCCGGCTTCCTCCGCATAGGAGGTGTCGAGGACCTGGGTGGGGTACCCGTGGCGTTCCGCCCAGCGGAGGTACATCCGCAGCAGCATTTCGGCGAAGTCCGCCGCGTCTACTCCCCCGGCGCCTGACCGAATGCTCACCACTGCTTCCCGCTCGTCCCACTCCCCCGCGAGCAACGTGACGATCTCGAGGTCGTCCAGCGCCTTGCTGAGGGACACCAGTTCCCGTTCCGCCTCGGCCAGGGAGTCCGCATCGGCTTCATCCTGGGCAAGCTCCACGAGGACCTCGAGGTCCTCGATGCGCGATTCGAGGGTTTCGAGTCGCTCGAGTGCGGACTGCCGGTGGGAAAGCTTCGAGGTGACCTTCTGCCCGGCGGAGGGGTCGTCCCAGAGATCCGGAGCACCGGCTTCCTCGCTGAGTTCGGCGATGTCCTTGCGGATGCCCTCAACATCGGATACCTGCTCGATGGATATGTATTTGGCGCGCAGGGCGCGTATTTCTGCTGGGAAATCAGTGGCTGCCATGGTGGTTCCAGCCTACGTCATGGGACTTGGGGGCGCGTCAGCTCAGCGTGTCAGTTCAGAACGCGCGTCCGCCACCGCAGTGATGGGAATTCCCGCGGGCACCAGGATACTGACCACCGGAGGATGGACGACGGCGGTCAGGACCACGCGCGCGGTCCTGCCGTCCGGTGCACCCGTCGCGGCGTCGATCGCCAGCGCGCTGAACCGTCCACCGGCACCCGTGCGCTCCACGTACGCACCCGTTGCCGCCCGCACTGCCGGTCCGCTCAAGGAAGGCAGGGGCACGGCGGACCCGCCGGAGGTCACGTCGATCCCGAACGAGTCTGCCGCCGCCAGGGCTGCTCCGTCAGCTACGGACAACAGCTTCTTATGCTCTATATATACGGCGGATATCGCCATCACCACGGTGACCACCAGCAGTGAGACGAGGACATAGCCGATGATCAGAACGCTCACCTGGCCGGCTTCGTGATCCCGAATCCGCAGCAGTTTCCCCGGACGCGTCATCCGTACCGCTCGACAATCTGCGTGGCGGTGGACGTGAGGCTCGCAACCGACGTGTTGATGCCGGGCATGGTAGGGATGAGGGGCAGCGGCACCTGCAGTTCGACGACGACCGTGACACTCGAGGCAGGCGACAGGCACACGCCCTCGCAGGCGATATCGATCAGGACCTGCTCGCCGGAGAAGCCGAAATCAGACACGGCAAGCATCACCGCCTGGCGTGCCCGCAGGTCCGCTTGCTCCGCGGTCTCGGCGTCGGCGTACACCTTCGCCGCCTGGTCGGCTGCACCCACGACGGCGAAGGACCCGCCCTGGAGCTGCCCGACCGTCAGTACCAGGTAGACGACGGGGACGAGAAGGAGAAGACCGAGGAAGGTGAATTCAACAACTGCGCTGCCGGCCTCCCGTGCTGCCACTCCCTTGACGATGCGGACCAGGGGAAAGCGGCAGGCTCCGGATGACTCAGGGCGGGAAGGCCGCACGGCCCCTCACCTCCAGGACCCCAGCGGGCCCGATCAGTCCGATGACCGGGAGCGGCGCACGGACGACGACCTCCAGGGTCTGCACCCCGCCGACGTCGGACTGTTCCACGGCGATCTCCTCGCTGAAGCGATCGCCGAGGGCGAGTGAAATGAGCGACGCCGTTCGCTGCTCCGCGTCTCCGGCTGTACGGTCCGCGAGTGTTCCGAACCGCGCACCCGAGGACGCCGCATCGATCAGGGTATTGCGCACGTGGAGCACAAGTGCCAATTGCACGATCGCGATGAAGATCACGGTCAGCAGACCTCCGATCAGCGCGAAGTCCACCACGGCTGTCCCGTCTTCGGCAGACCTGCGCGTGAACCTGGACTCGAGCACCTAGGGCGACACCTGGCTGATTGCCGATTCGAAGAGTCCCTGGAGTGCCGGACCGGCGAGCGCCAGTAGACCGGCCACCAGCACCGCTGACATCAGGGTGATCATGACCCAGCCGGGGACGTCCCCCCGTTCGCTGTCGCCTGTGGATCTCCCATGGAGCATGGTGCCCAGGAGCAGGACAAAGAGTCTGTGGAAGGGGCTGCTGAACCTGCGCATTTTCATCCTTTGCCGATCGGTCGGGGATTCGGGTTGATGCTAGAAACCTAGGTTGATGAGTGCAAGGCCGGGGTAGACGGCGAAGAGAACGGTCAACGGGAGCACGCCGAAGACCAGCGGAACCATCATGGCGATTTCCTTCCTGCCGGCCGACTCCATCAGCTCCCGTTTGGCCATGTCCCGGACGTCCTGTGCCTGTGCACGCAGCACATCGGCAAGCGGGGTGCCGCGCTGAACTGCGACGCTGAGCCCATCGACGAACCGGGCCAGGGGTGCCAGCTGCGTGCGCCTGGAGAATTCCTGCAGGGCCTCGATGAGCGGCATTCCAGCCCTCGTTTCCGCCAGCACCCGGGAGAACTCGCCCGCAAGCTCACCATTGGCGGTGCGACAGATCCTTTCCAGCGCCCCGGTGGCGCTCTCCCCCGCACTGACGGCCAACGCCATCAGCTCCGCAAGGCTGGGAAACTCCGCGACCATTCGCGCTTCACGTTTTCGAATTCGGCTGGACAGCAGGAAATCCCTCAACAGGAATCCGCCCGCACCGCACGAAAGTATGACGACGACGCCGAACAGGACGCTTGCCCGCCCCGCTGCCGAGGACAGCACCATGACGATGGTGGCGCCGGCCAGTCCTGCAGCGGACCAGAGAATCTGCTGTGCCCGGAAATCCAGGACCGACTGCCCGCTCCCGGCCTGCACCAGGCGTTTGGCAAGAACAGTTGATGCCGGATTGAACTTGTTGAACCAGCCGACAGCATCCGCGAGGAGCGGGCGAATGATCCGCTCGAGCGGCACGAACGGCGTGAGCGGACCGGCCTGAGGCAGAAGTAGACGCGACTGGACCTCCACCGCCCTCAGGGAAGGAGCAATGCGGTCCTCGAAACGTACACGGCGCATCATCGGTACCCGCACCATAATCAGCCACAAGCCGGCTCCCATCGCTCCACCGAGCAGCAGAGGAAGCGCCAACGGGGTGCTCACCGGAGGACTCTCTCGTCCTGAGGCAATGCACCGATTTTCAACATGATCCGGTAGCACACCACCGAGACCACCAGCCCTCCGAGGAGCACCAGCGAACCGGTGGCAGTGTTGTAGGCCCGTACTGCTTCGGGCCGGGTAGCAAGGAGCATCAGGACGAACCACGGCGCCGCGACCGCAAGGCGTGCTGCGTTGACGGTCCAGGATTGCCGTGCCTCGAGTTCGCTTCGAGTCCGGGCGCTGTCCCGCAAAAACTCCGAAAGAGTACCCAGCAGCCTTCCTAAGTCCGAGCCGCCTACTTCCCGCGTCATCCGGAGTGCCTCGATGATGCGGTCCGCGACGGGATCGGCCAGTCGGTCCTTGAGGCGGCTCAGTGAGTCATCGAACCGGCCGCCCGCACGATAGTCCGACCCGAACGCCAGAAACGCCGGCCGGAGCTCAACCGGACCCTTGTCCCCCAACTGGATGAGTGCCTCAGGCAGGGACAGACCTGCCCGGATAGCCGACCGCAGGTGATCCACCACATCCGGCCAGAGTTCCCGCAGGGAAGCGGTCCTCCTGGCAGCTCTCCACCGCACGATAGCGAGAGGGATGAACCCGCCGAAAATCGAGAAACACAGGGCGATGGGCAGGGATCGCGTCAGCACGAGGATCAGCAGGAGAACGAATGCCGCGAGCGCGGCGCAACTCGCCAGGAGGCCTCCCGATGAAACCCGTTCCACTCCCGCGCGGACCAGGAGCTCATCGAAGCGGCGCCGTCGTTTCCCTTTTCCTGCAGGGCTGGCACCAGTGACCCAGCAGGACCACCAGATGAGAAATAGTCCCGTCCCCATGCAGAGTCCGAGGGCGGCTCTCACGAGCGGTCCCCGAGGAGGGCTGCTACGTCCACTCCCGCTTCGGCAAACTTCTCCTCGGCGGGCATCGACGTTGCGCTGACCAATAATCGACCGTTGACACGCCGGAAAACCGAAGATGACTCGATGATCCCGTTCTCCACACGTCTGCCGAGGGCCATTATTTCCAGAACCTGGCGTGCGCCGCCGCTCACCCTGGCGCAATGCACGACCAGGTCGATGCAGGAAGCGACCGTGGGGACCACGAAGGCGCTTGAGATGTTCTGGCCGGCGAGCAGCGGCAGGGTGCAGATTTTCGTGATGGCGTCGTGCGCGCTATTTGCATGGACGCTGCACATCCCGGGCAGCCCGCTGTTGAGCGCGATCAGCATGTCCAGACTCTCCGCTTCCCGGACTTCCCCGACGATCAGCCGGTCGGGCCGCATCCGCAAAGCCTCCTTGACGAGTCTCCGCAACGGAATCTCGCCATGGCCCTCAAGATTCGGATGCCTGCACTGCAGTCCCACCACGTCGCGCAGCGGCAGTTGAAGCTCGAAGATTTCCTCGACCGTGACCACTCGCTCCCGCGGACCGATTGCCGAACCCAGGCAATTGAGGAGCGTCGTCTTCCCGGCCTGGGTAGCTCCCGAAACAAGAATATTGAGGCCGCTGGCCACTGCTGCCTTGAGGAAGAGCGCAGCCTGGGGAGAAAGCGTCCCGAGATCCACGAGATGTTCCAGCCTGGTGGCCTTGGCAATGAACTTCCGAATGTTCACGGCCCAATGCCGTCGGGTGACATCCGGAATGACCACGTGGAGCCGCGAACCGTCGGGCAACGAGGCGTCCACGAAGGGCGACGAGAGGTCAAGTCTCCTTCCGGACGACTTCAGCATCCGCTCCACGAGGTCCCGCACCTGCTGCTCAGTCAACGTCAAGGCAGCCAATTCGGATTCTCCCGCACGCGCCACGTATATCTCCGACGGGGCGTTGATCCAGATCTCCTCGATCGTCGGATCATCAAGATACGGCTGCAACGCCCCGAACCCGGCCACCGCATCGAAAACATATTTTCGGGCATGCTCCAGATGACCCAGGGGCGGAAGCACCCCGAGGATCGACCGTTCGTCATAGTCATTCACGGCCGCATCGACAAGGGAGAGGATTTCCTGCACCTGACGGGCGGGGTCCAGACCTCGCCTTCGAATGAGTTCGCGCACTTCATCCTCGACAATGCGGACACCGTCCATGGCGCACCCCCATCCGGTAGCTGGCAGACCCACTTGGTGGTCCTGCGCGCCGGCTCCAGCCGACCCCCCTCACCCTAGGCGCGGTATAAGCACCGGGACAGAGTAAGTAAGCACATGTGGATAAGCGAACTACCTGTATTTCAGACCCAGCACTTCCGCTCTACCTGCGTCGCCCACGACCGGATCCCATGCCGCGCGCGGCTATAGCTGTCCGGATGACATCTGCGACGCCCTTTCGACTGCTGTGCGATTCCGATCCTGTTTTGGCGGGCGTACCGTGTCCTGATGGACCTCATCGCGAAGACACTCGCACGTGTCGACTCCCCGCTCAAGTTCATTTCGGCCATCCTCGTGCTAACGGTCCTCGGCAGCCTGGGCGGTGAAGCGGTGTCTGCTGCGCCGATTCACACCGCTGCAGCGTCCGATGCCGCATTCATACTTCGGGTCGCCTGCCTGCTTGTGAGCCTGATCCTGGTGACGGACTGCCTGGTGAATCGGCCGTACCAGACGAAGTCCGCAGGCAGGAGCTCGACCGATCGCCTGTAACCCCCGCACATGACAGAGCGGGGGAAGCCGAGCGACCGGCTGCCTGGACGCTGCCGTTGTCGGATCTACTTCGTGGTGACCCTGAGCACCGGTTTGACTGGCGGCTTCACTCCGTCGACCTGCAGGCCGACGCTGGCCGTCTGGCCCTTTTTCAGTGACGTCGTCCAGTCGGCCCCGACACACGTAATCGAGGTTTTCGGGATGAACGAGCACTTCATGCCCCACGAGGTGGGGATCCGAGTGACGTTCGGGTCAGCATAGGTAACCGACCAGCTTCTCACCGCCTCTTTGGCTGTCAGCCTCAGCGTCGCGGTGTGCCCGCCCCACCATGAACTCTGCAGCCCCCACGTGGCGTCAAGCTTCGGAACTCCCGCCACCGGTGCCGGCGGGGTGGTCGGCCCAGGCGCAGGAGCCGTCGGAACTGGTGTGGGAGACGGCACTGGTGCAACAGTGGGCCTCGGCGTGGGCACCGGAGCCGGGGCCGTTGGCACTCGGGCAGGAGTAGCCGTAGCTGTCGGGGCCGGACCTGGTGCTGGAGGAGCGACGACGACCGGCGGGGTGCCGTCGAGGATCGGCTTCAGTGCTGCGAGCTTCGTGAACTCCGGGGTCCGCCAGTCGGTCTTCACGAGGCCACCGGTGTCGGAGCTGTTCGGGTTGAAGGACCAGTAGGAGAAGCTGATGCCGTTGCTGCCCAGGTATTTGACGATTTCCGTCATCCACTGCTTGTCGGATTGGGTCTCGAGCTTGGATCCGAACTCGCCAACCAGGACGGGGGCGATGCCTTGCTTGGCAATGTAGCCCCAGTTCGCGTCCCAGAGCCCGGCCAGGTTCGCCGGGTAGGCGGGGGCGCTGAACCACTTCTGGGCGTACACGGACTGCGGAGAGTCGTGCGGGGAGTAGACGACCTGGTTCGGCACGGTGAGCTTCACCGGCTTGGTCTTGACGTCCTTCAGTCCGCCGCCCCATCAGGTCCAGGTGTCATCGCCCTGGGCTTCGACGCCCTCGACGATCACCAGGAGCTTCGGATTCACGGTCTGGATGGCATTGCCGGCGCGGGTGGCTGCGGCGTGCCAGTCGGTCGCCGGGTTGGTGCCTCCCCATCGTGCTGCACCGTGCGGCTCGTTGTGCAGGTCCATGCCGATGACGGTGGGCTCGTTCTTGTAGCGGTCGGCCAGCATCTTCCAGTCGGCGATCCACTTCGCCTCGCTGACGGCGCCGGTGTACCAAAGCTCGGATTGTGAAGACGACGAGGGGCGGTGGCGGTCGAGGATGACGTTGAGCCCGTTGGCCTTGGACCTGGCGATGAAGATGTCCATGACCTGCTGGGGCGTCTTGTCCTTCAGGTCCGGGTTGGCCCAGAAGTTCGTGTCGGTGCTGACCCGGCCCGAGGTGATGCACTCGTTGGAATACGGCAACCGGATGGTATTGAAGCCCATCGACTTGATCTGCTTCAGGCCGTCGTTCATCTTCAGCGTCCACAGGCCGTGCGGCACGCACTGGTCGGTTTCGAGACCGAACCAGTTGGCGGCCTTCACCACATAGGTCTCGTTGTCGGCGTTCTTGATGGCGCTGCCATCGGTGTGCAACCAGTCGGCGGTTGCTGTGCCCGTTTCCGCGACTCGAACCTCATCGAGCGTGGCCGGAGCAGCTGGGGCACTACAGCCGCTCAGCACCATCAGGGCGACGAGAACGGGGGCTGCTGCCTTGGTCCCGCGTGTGCCAAGCAGTTCGACGAACCGATGGGGCGGAACCGCCGCGGTGGGGGTGGACGTTTTCCTCATGGTTTCTCCGTCTACTGGTACTAGGTCATGCCGGGCACTCCCGGTGAAGTGCGCCCGACAACCTGTGTGCGGCGTACCCTCGTAGGGGACGATCGACCAATGGCGGCCGTGCGTTAGACACGAGGGCGCTCACGCCACCGCGGATCGAACCATTGGGGCAGCATCGGGCCACCACGGCAGGGAAGATCGTGGATACCGCAGGCACATCCTGCCGGACATTCCGCACCCGGTTCCGGTGCAATTTTCGCCGGCACGGCGCCCATGCCGTCGTCGGCGATGTCGATGCGGTGCAGTTTGCCCAGGAGCTCCGCGGCCGTCCGCTCCCCTGTCCCTAGCCGCTCCATGGGACCCCGCATAGAATTGAACCCCGCCGGCTTGCATGCGATGCGTGCTTCAGAACGGAGAGCGATGCTCCAGAGCCTGATGTGCAAACTGAACCTGCGCCACGTCTGGCACCTGGAATCCACCGAGGATGGCAGCGCAAGGTATAGGCGCTGTACGAGTTGCGGCAAGTACGATCGCGGCAGGGACGGCAGTGGCTTCATGCACTGAACGAGCGTTGTACGGCGAAGTTCACCCATCCGGAAGTTCCGTACCGCTCCGTAGGCGGAGTGCCAGGAAAGCCCGCCGCGGGCGGGCTTTCACATGGACACAGACTCAGGCCGCACCATTCCAGCGCGACGACGTCGACTGTCGCGCTTCCCGGGTGCGAGAAACGCGAGGATCGCCAGGGGAACATAGTGCTGGCCATCTCGCCGGCCCCCGAGCTATGCGCTGAGAATCGCCTCGAGGACCTGGATCGTTTTCTCGCGGTGATCTGCACCTCCTGCAGCGGACCAGCCGATGGCGGCGAACGCCTGAGCGACGTTGCTGCTGGCATCCCAGCCGGGCCGGTCCGCTTCATCGAGTCGAAGGGCGGCAGAAGGTCAGCGGTCGGTCCTGGCTCATGCGGCCCTGAGCGAAGGACGATCGTCCCGTTGCAGGCGCTGCGCGTGATGGAGCTTCCTACCGGGCGGGCGTGCCCCTATTGCACCGGCTAGCTGTCACCCGGTATCCGCGAGTCCGAGCAAGGTTACCGTGCTCCCCGGTTTCGGCGACCCCGCGCACCCTCGGGCCGCCCCGACGGGCCGGACGGGCCGTCGGGGCGAGCGGGCCGTCGGGGCGAGCGGACAAAGGGGAGAGGCAAAGCAATTGTATTGAGCGCAAAAGCAACTGTCCGACGGTGACACGCCCGGGGGATACGAAAGAAACCCGCAAGAAAGACCTAGGATTGCTAATTCACTCCAGGAACCCCTTTCACATCTGTAACAGGACTGTAGTCTTCTCGGGATTTCACTCGCCTGGGCCGACGCCCATGTCCCGCTGGAGAAACTCTTGTTCCTTGCTTCCCCGTCACGACTTGTTCTTTCGGCCGTCCTGTCCCTCGCACTCCTGAGTAGCGCAATGCCCGCAGTCGCTGCATCCCTCGAGCCCCCGGCTCCGACCGCATCTCCGTCGGCACCTGTACCCGGCCCTGCGATCGAGCCGCTCCTTCCACCAAGCGAGCCGGCGGCCGTCCCACCGAGCGACCCGGCGGCCATCTCACCGAGCAAGCCGGCAGCAGTCCCGAGCGAAGCCCCGAGCACCCCTGCGACGGTTTCGCCCTCCGCGGAGCCGGGCACCAAGGACAGCGCGGTCACCGTGGAGCCCCTGGCGGACCCCATGAGTCAGCCCGGCTTCAATCCGGTCCTGGGAGAGCACCTGGCTGCGCCGTCGGACTCCGCAAAGAGTGCATCCGGCGCCCCTGCAGGATCGGCGGCCGCATTCGGTCAGCGAAGCGGCACTTTCACCGTCACGCTCGTCACGGTAGTGCTCTCGGGCGCACCCAACAATCGAATCTCGGATTTCCAGTTCAGCCAGGCCAAGCAGTCGATCCTCGCCTCGAACGACTACTGGCGGGCCGCGTCGGCCAACCGGCTCGGGATGCAGTTCGGACCTGAATACCGGGACGTGGTCATCACGGCGAACAGCACCGACCAGTACTACGACCTCATGGCAAAGATCACCGCGAAGCTGCAGTGGACCGCCACCCCGAATGACGCGCTCGTGGTCTATGTTCCGGTGGCTCAGTTCGCCGGCGGAGTGCTCGGTGGCGGATTCACCGACGGCTCCAACAGCGGCAGGGTCATCATGCCGGTGCCGTCCGGGTTCACCAACAACGTGGTCACCCACGAATTCGGGCACGTTCTCGGACTGAACCACGCCAACAGCCTGGAGTGCTCCACCGGAAGCAGTGATATCGCATCTCCGAACAACACCTGGGGCGACTCCGCATGTGACTCCCGGGACTACGGAGACACCATGGACCTGATGGGACTGGCGCAGTACACCACGCCGCCTATCAACGCCTACCTCTGGGAATACGGCGGATTCGGCCGCGGGGATGAAATCCTCGACGCGGGAGTGATCGAGGGAAGCAAAGCCTTCACCCTCCAGCCCTGGGGCGGAACCGCGGCACGGCGTGCCGTGAAGTTCGTCGATCCCGCGAGCAGGGAGACCTACTACCTTTCGTACCGCAACCCCTCCGGTGCCAACGACGCCGGCGCAACAGACAACAACCGCGGTGTGATGATCCACAAGAAGGACGCTCGCGGAGACTGGCCGGAGGCCGCATCCCTGGCCCTGACCCCGTCGAGCTACCGGTTCAGCGGCTACTACAACCAGAACCACGCCTGGCAGCAGGGATCGACCTTCCGCACCGCCAGGGGAACCACGGTGCGTATCGACTCCCTCGGCACGAACGCAACCGTGACCATCAACAGCCAATCGTCGCGGGAGGCGGTGGCGAAGCCGTTCATTGATGGTGCTGCGGCGGCGGTACCGGCCCTGGGTACGCCGGTGTCGGATGTCATCTGTGGCCTGAAGGACAACGGCTGCTACCGGGGCTATGTCAATGGTGCAGTGTTATGGTCAGCCGGCTCCGGCGCGGCGGCCACGTTGAACGGTCCCCTGCGCAAGGCCTGGCTTGATTCCGGTGCGCAGAACGGGCCCATGGGTTACCCCGTGAGCGCCCAGGGCTGCGGCATCAGGGACGGCGGCTGCTACCAGTCCTTCCAGGGCGGGGAGATCCTCTACTCCGCTGCCAGCGGAGCGCACCTCAGCCGCAACGGCGAGATCCGCTCCGCCTACCGGGCAGCGGGAGCCGAAAGCAGCATCCTGGGCTACCCCACCAACGGGGAAATCTGCGGCATCAAGGACGGCGGCTGCTACCAGACCTTCCAGCACGGCGAGGTCCTCTGGTCCCCCGCCAGTGGAGCCAGGATCTCCTACAACAGCGCCATCCGCACCGCCTACCGGGCTGCAGGAGCCGAGAACGGCATCCTGGGCTACCCCATCAGCGGGGAAATCTGCGGCATCAGGGACGGCGGCTGCTACCAGGCATACCAGGGCGGCGAGGTCCTCTGGTCCGCCGGCAGCGGAGCGCACCTCACCCGGCAAGGCGGCATCCGCCTGGCCTACCGGGCGGCAGGAGCCGAAAACAGCATCCTGGGCTACCCCACCGGCGCCGAGACCTGCGGCCTCAGAAACGGCGGCTGCTACCAGGCCTACCAACGAGGCGAGATCCTCTGGTCCCCCACCACCAGTACCCAGATCACCCACCACGGCGCCATCCGCACCGCCTACCGGGCAGCAGGAGCAGAAAGCAGCATCCTGGGCTACCCCACCAATCGGGAGATCTGCGGCATCAAGGACGGCGGCTGCTACCAGTCCTTCCAAAACGGCGAGATCTTCTGGTCAGCCGCCAGCGGAGCGCACCTCAGCCGCGGCGGCGGTATCCGCCTGGCCTACCGGGCGGCAGGAGCCGAGAACGGGATCCTGGGCTACCCCACCAACACCGAAATCTGCGGCATCAGGGACGGCGGCTGCTACCAGTCCTTCCAACGCGGTGAGATCCTCTGGTCCCCCAAAACCGGTCCCGTGATCACCCGCAACGGCGGCATCCGCAACACATACCGGACCCAAGGAGCCGAAAACGGTGCCCTGGGCTACCCCACCAACACCGAAATCTGCGGCATCAGGGACGGCGGCTGCTACCAGTCCTTCCAAAACGGCGAGATCCTCTGGTCCCCCAGAACCGAAGCCCACTCCACCATCACCGGACCCATCCGCACCACCTACCGGGCCCAAGGAGCCGAAAACGGTGCCCTGGGCTACCCCACCAAAACCCAAACCTGCACCACCAACACCCAATGCACCCAACCCTTCCAAAACGGAACCCTCACTTGGACCCCCACCAACGGCGTGGTTTCGCGTTCCAAATGATGAGCAGCCGCCCGTCGCCTCCGCCGGAATCCGAGCTATCGGAACTCCGGTGCGGCTGCGGGCGGACCCGCTACCTGTTCCACAGCTTTACTGATCTGGAGACACTGCCGTGAAATCATCGAACACCTTGCGCCTGGCACGCCGGTCCGCACTGCTCGCATCATTGCTGGTCGGCCTGACAGCACCGGTCGCTGCTGTGGCTAACACCGTCGAATCGCAGCAGTCGAGCGAATCGGTTCCTTCCGGAACGCAGGGGGCGCTTCCGACGGCGACACCTGAGCCCTCGGCCGAAGCCGCCCCGATGCCACCCCAGGCGGTGCCCGAGGTGTCCGCCACCGAAGTGCCCGCGCCCACTCCGGCAGAAGTGCCTGCGGCAGAAGCTCCGAAGCCCGGCACCCCGGCACTTTCGGCGGAGGATGAGCTGAAGCAGAGGCTGCAGGGAGCAACCCTCGGCCAGGGACTCGCCCGGATAGCGGAGCACGGCGATCCACAGGTACCCACCAGCGAGGAGCAGGGATTGTGGGCGACCGCGAAGGCAGGGGCAGGAGCGGCCTTGGATTCTCCTGATACAGATTCATTCGCTGCAGCGACGAACTTCTGGACGCCTACCGGGGTGCTCGGCGTGGATGTGAGCAGCTACCAGGGCGCGGTCGACTGGACCGGTGCCTGGAACTACGGATCGCGCTTCGCCTACGTCAAGGCCACCGAAAACACCAACTATCTCAATCCATTCTTCACCCAGCAGTATGCCGGAGCTGGTTCCGCAGGAATGCTGCGCGGGGCGTACCACTTCGCCACACCCAGCCTCTCCGACGGGAAAACCCAGGCCGAGTACTTCGTCAAGAACGGAGGCGGCTGGTCCGCTGACGGGAAGACTCTGCCTCCGCTGCTCGACGTCGAATACAACCCGTACCCATCCCTGGGCAACAGTTGCTACAACATGACGGCGTCGCAGATGGTCACCTGGATTCGGGATTTCTCCGACCGGATGGTTCAGCTCACCGGACGCGTACCCATGATCTACACGACGGCTGACTGGTGGAACACGTGCACCGGCAGTTCACGGGCCTTCTCGGACCACCCCCTCCACCTGGCGCGATACAGCAACTCCACGGCGGGCACCATGCCGTCCGGCTGGAGCAACTACAGCCTGTGGCAGTACACCGATTCCGGCCCCGTAGTGGGCGACTGGAACCAGTGGCGCGGTGATCTTGCCAGCCTCCGGGATTTCGCACGCAACGGGCCCTCAGTTTCGGTGCCTCCGTCGCGGGAGGCGGTGGCGAAGCCGTTCATTGATGGTGCTGCGGCGGCGGTACCGGCCCTGGGTACGCCGGTGTCGGATGTCATCTGTGGCCTGAAGGACAACGGCTGCTACCGGGGCTATGTCAATGGTGCAGTGTTATGGTCAGCCGGCTCCGGCGCGGCGGCCACGTTGAACGGTCCCCTGCGCAAGGCCTGGCTTGATTCCGGTGCGCAGAACGGGCCCATGGGTTACCCCGTGAGCGCCCAGGGCTGCGGCATCAGGGACGGCGGCTGCTACCAGTCCTTCCAGGGCGGGGAGATCCTCTACTCCGCTGCCAGCGGAGCGCACCTCAGCCGCAACGGCGAGATCCGCTCCGCCTACCGGGCAGCGGGAGCCGAAAGCAGCATCCTGGGCTACCCCACCAACGGGGAAATCTGCGGCATCAAGGACGGCGGCTGCTACCAGACCTTCCAGCACGGCGAGGTCCTCTGGTCCCCCGCCAGTGGAGCCAGGATCTCCTACAACAGCGCCATCCGCACCGCCTACCGGGCTGCAGGAGCCGAGAACGGCATCCTGGGCTACCCCATCAGCGGGGAAATCTGCGGCATCAGGGACGGCGGCTGCTACCAGGCATACCAGGGCGGCGAGGTCCTCTGGTCCGCCGGCAGCGGAGCGCACCTCACCCGGCAAGGCGGCATCCGCCTGGCCTACCGGGCGGCAGGAGCCGAAAACAGCATCCTGGGCTACCCCACCGGCGCCGAGACCTGCGGCCTCAGAAACGGCGGCTGCTACCAGGCCTACCAACGAGGCGAGATCCTCTGGTCCCCCACCACCAGTACCCAGATCACCCACCACGGCGCCATCCGCACCGCCTACCGGGCAGCAGGAGCAGAAAGCAGCATCCTGGGCTACCCCACCAATCGGGAGATCTGCGGCATCAAGGACGGCGGCTGCTACCAGTCCTTCCAAAACGGCGAGATCTTCTGGTCAGCCGCCAGCGGAGCGCACCTCAGCCGCGGCGGCGGTATCCGCCTGGCCTACCGGGCGGCAGGAGCCGAGAACGGGATCCTGGGCTACCCCACCAACACCGAAATCTGCGGCATCAGGGACGGCGGCTGCTACCAGTCCTTCCAACGCGGTGAGATCCTCTGGTCCCCCAAAACCGGTCCCGTGATCACCCGCAACGGCGGCATCCGCAACACATACCGGACCCAAGGAGCCGAAAACGGTGCCCTGGGCTACCCCACCAACACCGAAATCTGCGGCATCAGGGACGGCGGCTGCTACCAGTCCTTCCAAAACGGCGAGATCCTCTGGTCCCCCAGAACCGAAGCCCACTCCACCATCACCGGACCCATCCGCACCACCTACCGGGCCCAAGGAGCCGAAAACGGTGCCCTGGGCTACCCCACCAAAACCCAAACCTGCACCACCAACACCCAATGCACCCAACCCTTCCAAAACGGAACCCTCACCTGGACCCCCACCAACGGCGTCCGGATGGTTCGACAATAAGAGCCGGAATAGCGCGGTAGGGGCGCTGGCAGCCGGCAAGGGACCGGCGTCGAGTGCCGCTACTGCCCAGGATCCCGCGGTATCCTTGATACCGCGGGATCCCCGACCCGGCTCCGTTTCCTCGCGGTGCAGCAAAAGTCGCTAGGAGACTGCGTGATCGATCAACTCCCGTCCGTTCAGGACGGTGGACGCCGGGCAGCGACCGGAACCACCCCGCGGCGGGACATCCAGGCCCTGCGGGCGATAGCTGTGCTCCTTGTGGTACTCAACCACCTGTGGCCACAGGTGCTGCCCGGGGGTTATGTCGGCGTCGACGTCTTCTTCGTCATCTCGGGCTACCTCATCACCAAGCACCTGATGGGCGAGCTCGAGAGGACCGGGGGTATCTCGCTCGGCAAGTTCTACACCCGCCGTGCCAAGAGGCTCCTGCCGGCCGCCCTGGTGGTGTCGGTCATTTCCCTGATCGGCGCCTGTGTATTCTTGCCGTTCTCGCGCTGGCCGACCATCGCCGGCGAAACGATCGCAGCAACCCTCTACGTCGAGAACTGGTGGCTGGCGTCCGAGTCGATCGACTACTCGGCGCAGAACACTGCTGCGTCGACGGTCCAGCACTACTGGTCCCTCTCCGTCGAGGAACAGTTCTATCTCGTGTGGCCCGTCTTCCTGCTGGTACTTTTCCTCCTTGCCCGACGCTTCTCCCTCGGCCGGCGTCGGATCCTCGTCCTGGGCCTCGCCGCCGTCGGCACGGCGTCGTTGGCCTTCTCGATCTATTTCACCTACGCGAGCCGAAGCGAAGCCTATTTCGTGACGCCCGCACGTGTCTGGGAATTCGCTGCCGGCGCCCTTGTCGCAGCAGCCGCAGCCTCCCTGCCGGCGAGACTGGGACGGTCCGGCATTCTGGCGGGCCTGATGCAGTGGGCAGGCTTCGCCCTGATCATGCTGGCTGCCTTCTCCTACAATGAGGAAACGTACTTCCCCGGCTACGCGGCCGTTGTCCCGGTTCTCGGGACGGTCCTCGTCATCTGCTCGGGCCCCCGGTTCCCGCTGTGGTCACCCAACTATCCCCTCGCAACGGCACCGATCCAGTTCGTCGGTAACGTGTCGTACTCCCTCTACCTCTGGCACTGGCCGCTGATCATCCTCCTGCCGAGCGTGATCAACCGCAACCTGACCGACGTCGACAAGGTCGGTGTCGCCGTCGTCGCACTCCTCCTCGCTGCGCTCAGCAAGAAATATATCGAGGACCCGGGACGAACGAAGCTTCTCGTCGGGGGCACTACCCGAAGGGTACTCGGCTGGACAGCGATCGCCATGGCCACCGTGTGCGTGGCCAGCGCGGCGATGATGGCAGGCGGAGCCGCTGCGCAGGAAGCCGAGCTGGGCAAGCTCGACGCAATCTCAGGCGGGGACTGTTTCGGTGCGAAAAGCCTTGACCCTGCACATGACTGCGTTGATCCGTTCGGACCCCCCGACGTGGACAATGTCGGGGAGGACGAGGCGCCCTGGTTCGCCTCCGGCGACTGCCTGCCCCACGAGGACCCCATCCGCGTCCGGGAGCAGGAACTGCTCAGTGCCTGCGATTTCTCGGGGAGCGAGGAAGTGTCGGAGACGGTGTGGCTCGTGGGAGATTCACATGCGGAGCAATGGCAGGCCGGCGTCTTCGAGTTGGCCCGCCAGCACAAGTGGCAGGTGAACGCGAGCCTGATGGGTGGATGCCCGCTCGTCGACGTGAAGCGGGTCGCTTTCCTGGGAGTACGGACTACCGACGCCGCGTTCCAGAGGCGCTGCCTCGAATGGAGCGCCGAAGTCTCCGACCGGATCCTTGCTGAACGGCCGGACACCGTCTTCCTCGCAACCTTCGCAGCGGGCGAGACCATCGACGACGGCACCGGCCGCTCGCAGCTCGAGCAGTACGGCGAAGCCTTCCGCGAAAGGGTTGGCCAATGGACCGCGAACGGCACACAGGTTCACGTCATCCGGGACACGCCCCTGACCCTGAACCGCTCCACCCCCGAATGCCTCTCGCTCAACAGCAACAATCCCCTGGCGTGTGCGAACGACAAGACCAAGGCACTACCCCTCGACCCGCTTGCCGAGGCGGTGTACGACATGGATGAACCGGGGGCGAAGGTCATCGACCTGTCGGACCGGTTCTGCCCGGACGACAAGTGCTATGCGGCAATCGGGGGACTTCATGTGTTCTACGATACTGACCACGTGGCCCGCAGCTACATCCGTTCCCTCGTGCCGCTGTTCTCGGAGCGCTTCGAAGCAGCCAGGGCGGGCTAGTCCCCCGCGGTTCCCGTCGTTCGCCGGGCATCGCTCGCAGCCGCCTGCTCCGCGGCGGAGCCGGAACGCCTGCGCCGGAGCCAGAGGAGGCCGGCAACGCCGATAGCGACGACGACCGAGGCCAACTCCACCACTCCCCACAGGAGGGTGACCGGGGCGAACCAGAGCACGGCCGCATAGAGCACGTGGGCTGCTCCGCAGTAGAGGAAGACCGACGAAGGCCACGCTTCCGCCGGCGTATACCTGCGGACCGCGATCAGGTAGCTCGCCCCGAGTACGGCGAAGCCCGCAGCGTGGACACCGGCCAACAGCGCCAAAGCGGGCGTCGTCGCGGGAAGGAGCGCAAGAAGAGTGGTCAGTAACAGGACTGCGGGAGTGACGAAAGCCATCACTCGCGTCCGGTGCACGACGTACAGCACGTTACCGGCAACCAGGAACAGCGCGTAGCCCAGCGAAACGACGGGCAGGATCTGCGCAACCTGGACCAGTGACCCGGGGTCCGTCGTCAGCACATGGGCGCCGACATTGGCTGCGGAGGTGGCCAGCAGACCGACCACGAGCGCGATGACGGCGGCTTCACCGGCCACTTCCCGTATCCTCGCCTGTAGCTCAGCGGGATCCGCGGACATGATGCGGGTGGACCAGGAATTGTTGAGCGCATTGAGGATCGTCAACGGACCGAGCGCAAAAATGAGTACGGCACCATACTGGCCGGCCATCGAGGCTCCAGATAGTTGCGCCAGCAGCAGGACGGCGCCCTGTGTCAGGAGCATGAGGGCGCCGGTGTGCGGAAGCAGGGGGCCCGCTATCCTCATGGACGCGCGGGTCATGCCTGGTACCTTCCACGGCAGACGCGGCCGCACGAGGACCAGGGCAACGACGACGGACACCACCACGGCGGCTCCGTAGGCAACGATGTAGACCAGAGCCGTCCTGCCCGCGACGAGGATGGCGCCGAGTCCCGCGAGGTTCGCAAGGACTGACGAACATACGCTGAGGACCACGAAGGCCACCGGGCGGTCCTGTGCCCTCAACACCGCCTGCGCGCCGAGCACGGTGCCGAGCAACCCGATGATGACCATCGCCAGGACGATCGTCCAGGGAGTTCCGGTGGCTTCGCTCCTTCCGAGGAAGCCGGCAGCGACAGCGAGGACGCAACCCACCGCGAGGCATGCGATCGCCAGGAACCCGTACATTGCGAGCGACCGGTTGCGGCCGTTGTCCTGGTCGAACCACAACTGGCTGATCGCGAGCGGCAAACCTGCCGACAGGAGGACGACGACGACCTGGATGAGGACGATGGAGGTGGCTACCAGGCCCCACTGGAGTTCGCTGAGCAGCCGGATGGCGAACGGCTGGATCAGGATCAGTCCAAGACCCTGGAGGAGGGACCCGAACAGGTAGAGGAGGGCAGACCTCCTGCCCGCGATCCCGCGCCGGGGAGTCTCCTGCCGGTCAGTCACGCTCTACGGTTTGACGGCGTGGGTGGCAAGCTTCTGCAACCCGTTCCACATGCGCTTGTCGATGACTTTGGGCGCAAGGGTGAGGGCGTGAAGGCGTGACGAGACGTGGAGCCGCGCGGCGCGCGTCGCTTTCTGCCACCCCAGCCGCTGGAAGTCGCGAACACACTCGTCGAAGAACGCGCGTTCCTCGGCGAACCGCCGTCCGTCGAGGGCCTTCACCGAGGAATCGGATTCGCGGTGCCGCCGGTACTGGAAGCACACGGTGTCCGTGACCATCAGCTTGCCGCCGTCCATGACGATATCCATCGCCAGCGCGAGGTCCTGGACGACGTCGTACTGCTCGCGGAAGCTGTGCTTCCGGATAGCGTCCGAGCGCCAGGCGACCGACGGGAAGTAGAGCCAGTCCCCGGTGATGAGGCTCTTGGCGACAGCCTCTCCGGCGAGGACGGCGTCGCTGCTGTCTCCGACGGCGCGCCGCCTGAGGTAGTCCTTGACCTTGTCGCCGAGCGGCCGGTAGACAGCGCCGTTCTCGTCGATGACCTCGACGCCGGGCTGGACGATGCTGACCGTCGGGTCCGTGAACCCGCGGCGTACCGTCTCGAGGTAGTTCGGCAGCATGATGTCATCGGCGCCCATGATGACCACATACTCGTGTTCGATCAACGAAAGACATTTGCGGTAGTTGCCGTTGGCGCCCAGGTTCTGCTCGTTACGCGAGTAACTGATGCGGCTGTCGCCGGCGGTGAGGCCCGCGAAGTAGGTGGGGAGCGATTCGTCCGGATAGCCGTCGTCGACGATTGTCAGTTTGAAATCCCGGTCGGCCTGCGAGAGGACCGAATCGACCGCGGCCTTCATCATCGCCACATCACCGTAGTAGGGCAGCATTACATCAATCGTCACGTCATTCTTCCTTCGATGGTTGGCTCAGGTCTTGTGGGGCTGCGCGGCCGGCGCGAGGGGCGGTCACGGGGTCCCGCTGCAATTGTTCGATGGCTGTGCGGAGGATGGAGACTTCTTCTGCAAGGATGCGTGTTTCGTCCTCCAGGATGGTCAGTTCGCGTGAGACATGGAGGCTGACGCCTACGAGCAGCAGGATCGAGAGGGCGAACAGCAGGTTCGAGGGGACGATCACCCCGACGAGCGATGCCGCCCAGTCGAGCAGCCGCGGAAAGAAGCCGAGGATGATGGTCAGGGTTCCGATGACCAGCCAGAGGATGGCGTACTTTTCCCGCAGCTTGCCGTTGCGCAGCATCAGCAGAACCACCACGACCATCAGGATCGACGAGATGAGGGAGAAGGCGACGCTCATGCCTGGACACTTCCTTCCCCGGCAATGTCCCCGGACGACGGCACGAGGTGTTCCCGGGGCGACTTCCTTCGCGCAAGCGCGAAGCACAGCACCAGTCCGGACCTCGCAAGGTACAGCGTCGCTTTCCATGGGCTCTGGCTCGGGGTTCCTGCCTGCCGGGCTTTCATCTCCACCGGCACCTGCGTGACGGTACAGCCGGATTTGATGGCCACTACCAGTGAATCGATCGTGTCTCCGAGGTATTCAGTAGGGAAATGCTCAATGTACTGGTGAAGGGCCCGCTCGTTGGCTGCGCGGAAGCCCGATGTGACATCGGTCAACCGGGTGCCGGCAACCTTGGAGATCACCTGCGCAAGGAAGGCCATGGCCCAACGCCGTGGACCTTTGGCATCGTAGCTGCCCCGGCCCGCGAAGCGTGCACCGATCGAGATGTCCGCGTGGCGCAGCCCTGCCACCACCCGGTCGATGTCGTGCGGATCGTGCTGTCCGTCCGAGTCGACCTGCACCACGGCGGAATAACCGTTGCGGATCGCGTACTTGAAACCGGTCCGCATTGCACCGCCGACGCCCAGGTTGAACGGCAGCTTGAGTACTGTCGCTCCGGCCTGCCGTGCGATCCACGCCGTCTGATCCTTCGATCCGTCATCGACCACCAGAATGTCGTGGTGGGACGCGATTTTTCGAACCTCACGGATGGTGTTTCCGATGGCCTCAGCTTCGTTCCACGCTGGCATGACGATGAGAACGCCCGAACGCGTTGAGTTGCCCATGATGTGCAATCATAGCAATACACCATCGACGTTCTTACTCTGACGTGGGGTGACGTGACCGGAAGCGAGCTCAAGTTCGCAGGAAGCTCCCGGCCCTGACCGGCCTCCCGGCTTCGACCCGGACTGGGCGCAGGGCACGGCAAGCGTGCGACTAGAGGAGATTGAATATATGAGCTGGTGGGCAACCATCCCTACCCTCGCGGCGACCCTGGTGGTTTTCTTCGTTCCGGGCCTCCTCATCCTGGCGGCGGCAGGTGTCCGCCGGCTCAATCTGGTTGCGCTGGCTGCGCCGGTGTCGACGTCGGTAGCGGCCTGCCTGGCCATCGTCCTGCCGTATGCCGGGCTTCCTTTCAATCCGGTCTCCTACTTCGTCTTCAGCGTCCTTGCAGCGGCTGGCACACTCCTCGCCCGATTCCTCCTGATGCGACGCAGCGCGTCGAATAAGAGCCGGACGGCGTCGCGGGGGGCGCTGGGCGGCAACGGGCGCCTCCTTGACAGTGACTACCCTCGGTGGATTGCCTTACTCGCCGTGCCGGTCGCCGTGATTTTCCCGGCGATCATCATCGCCGGGCGCTATATTGCGGCCTTCGGCTCCCCCGAGAATTTCTCCCAGACGTTCGACAACGTCTACCACCTCAATGCGATCCGCCATATTGCCGAGACGCAGAACGGGTCGACGTTGACCCTGGGCAACCTCACCGACGCCTCACAGGCCCTCTATCCTGCGGCCATGCACGATTCCATGGCGCTCGTGCTGATGTTGGGCGCCCCGTCGGTGATGGCAGTGGTCAATGTGGGGACCATCGTCACAGGGGCCCTCGTGTGGCCCCTTGCCTGCATCTTCCTCATCAGCCGGATCATCGGCTACCGACCGATCCCCCTCCTCTGTGCGGGGGTCCTCTGCGCAGGCTTCAGCGGGTTCCCCTACCTGATGGTCGCTTTCGGCGTGCTGTATCCCAACCATGCGGCCATCGCGCTGCTGCCGGTGGTGCTCGGCCTGCTCATCGAGGCGGTCGGGATGTCGAGGGCCCGGCCGCTTTCCGTCTGGCCGGCTGCGATCGCCCTCGTTGCCACGCTTCCGGGTCTCGGTCTCTCACATCCGAGCACGGCGGTTGCCCTGCTCGGATTCGGTGGACCGGTCGTCGTTGCGCGGCTCATCCGGTCATGGCTGGGCGCACGGGCCGGCACGGAAAGCAGGCGGGCTGCCTATCTGTGGCTTGTCTTCACCGCCGGTTATATCGTCGTCGTCGTGCTCGCCTGGATCTTGGTCAGGCCCAGCCTCGCCTTCGCCCCCTGGACTCCCTTCCAGTCCAATGCAAGGGCCATCGGGGAAATTCTCGGAAGTGCTCCGATGGGGGCGACAACGGCCTGGATCCTCCTCCTCCTCACGGTAATCGGCCTGTATGTCGTTGCACGGCAGCTGCGCACCTACTGGTGGGTTGCGGCCATGTACGGCGTCGGCGGCCTTCTCTACATGGTGGTGTCGAGCTGGAGCCTCGGTGCGTTCCGTACGTTCCTCACCGGCGTCTGGTACAACGACAGTTTCCGTCTCGCCGCACTCCTTCCCGTGGTGACCCTCCCCGTCATCGTGCTCGGAGCGGAGTGGCTCGCCTGGCGCGTGCGGGCACTCTACGTCCTGCTGGGCTCGCAGCACTCCGCGACCGCCGCTCACCGCCGGCCGTCCGTCGTCGGGCGCGCAGCCCGGCTGCTGCCGCAGAACCTGCAGAACGTGGTGCCGGTGGCCCTGATCCTGCTGTTGGGCTTCGGAACCCAGGGTGGGACGCTCGCCGGCGTGCAGGACCGGATGCGCGAGGTGTTCGCAACGACCGAGGGCTCCCCGCTGCTGACCGAGGACGAGATCGCGCTGCTGGAAAGGGTGGACGACTATGTCCCCGAGACCGACGTCGTGGTCGCCAACCCCCGGACCGGCGCTTCGCTGGTCTACGCGTTCTCCTCGAGCGAGACGATCGCGCCGCACATCTTCGGTGAGCGCACGCCTGAGGAGCAGACGCTCCTCGACCATTGGGGCGAAGCGGCCTACAACACGTCGGTGTGCTCGGCAGTCAATGAATTGAATGCCTACTGGGCACTGGATTTCGGGAACCAGGAGATCGTTCCTGGCGAGGAGCCGTTTATCGGGCTGCGGGACCTCGTCGACGAATCCGCGCCGGGGGTCGAGCTCGTGGCTGAAGAAGGAGACGCCCGACTGTTCCGAATGACTGCCTGCAGCTGATCGCCGGGGTGGCGGGTGAATCCCGCTCCCGCCCCGGCGGTATGAGGACTAGCTTCCCGCGTAGTAGGCGGCCTTCGCCAGTTCCGGAATGAAGTTCCGCCCGAGCCAGCGGATGCCGAGGGGCGATCCGGTCTCGAGGGCAGCGGTGTAGACATCCCTCGTGGCATAGGCGACGGATCCCCTGCCCGCAGCCGGAGCCTCGGCGAGCAGGTCGAGCTCGTCGAGTTCCTCCCGCTGGAACCGATCGATCGAGGCGATGACGATATCGGTGTCCAGCTCGGCGCCCCTGTCCCTGGGCCACTGGAGAGTGACCGGCCCCGTGCCGTCCGCGACCAGGAGTGCCTGAGCCTCGGGCGTGGCGATCAGCGGGCCGGCCACGAGACCGAAGTCCTCGAGGATGCGGACCGGGTTGGATGCCTCACCGTAGACCTCGAAATCCGCTCCGAGAGCTGTGGAGAGGCCCACGAACAAGAAGGTCTTGCCGGGAAGATCGGGGTAATCGGATACTGATTCCGCCATGAATTCGGTGGTTTCCTCTTCCAGTTCAGCACCCGCCCGGCTCTGGCCCAGCGCCTGGGCCACCATCATCACGGACGTCCGCCAGTCCGTATTCAGTGCCGCCCCGGTACTGGCCACCACAGGCGCGATCTCCGTCAGTTCGTCGTACTGCGCCTGGGTCAGGTCCGAGTTGACGGCCAGGATGAGGTCCGGCTCGAGATTCTCGATCTGCGGTATCGAGAGGTCCACCTCATCGGGATAGAGAACCGGCATCGGGGACGACAGTTCCGCCAGTTCGACGACGAACCACGGCGTTGCGTTGGAGCCCGGCATTCCTACCGGGACGACCTTGAGCGAGAGGCAGACGTCGGCGCTCGAGGCTCCGATCGTCGCGATCCGCTGCGGAGCGGACCTGATGACGGTTTCACCGAATCTGTGCCTGATCGTCACCGGGAACTCCGTGGACGGCGGTACCGCCTGCACTGCACCTTCGTCCGGCGAACTGCACGCGGTGAGTGCCACGGGTAGGGCTGCGAGCCCCAGCAGTACGCTCCGCCGGCTGGGCCCGCTCCCCGCAGTACTTCTGAAATGGTGCGTCATGATCCAACCTTCAACTCAAACATCGGCATGGTGTGCGTCTTCGTCCTTCTGTCGGATCACCGGCGTCGCTCCCGGGAGCCCGGTGGGCGGCTAGTCATCGGCGCGCGAGCGAGAGCGCAGTTCGGCGACCACATCCCCGACAGGCCCGTCCGCGATCAGCTTTCCATGTTCGAGCAGGATCCCCCGCTCGCAGACCGTTGACACGAGGTCGAGGTCGTGGCTGACCACCAGCAGCGTCTTGCCCGCTGCTGCCAGTTCCTTGATCTTGGCCAGGCACTTGCGCTGGAACGGCTCATCACCGACGGCGAGGATCTCATCGACGAGGAAGATTTCCGGATCGGTGTGCACAGCGATGGAGAAAGCCAACCGGAGGTACATGCCCGATGAGTAGAACTTCACTTCGGTATCGATGAACTCGCCGATCTCGGCGAAATCGACGATGGAATCGAACATCGCATTGATCTTGTGCTCGGACATGCCGAGGATAGCGCCGTTCAGGTAGACGTTGTCCCGGCCGCTGAGGTCATGGTGGAAACCGGCCCCGACCTCGATCAGCCCGGCGATCCTGCCCTTCGTCAGCAGCGACCCCCTGTCCGGCTGCAGGACGCCGGAGATGAGCTTGAGGAGTGTCGATTTCCCGGAGCCGTTCAGGCCGAGGAGCGCCACGGTTTCACCACGGTTGACGGTGAGCGAGACCTCCTGCAGCGCATCGAACTTCTTGGAGAGATCGCCCTTGCGTCCCTTCACGATCCACACGAGCGCTTCCTTGAGGGAACGCGTGTGGCGCAGCACGAACTGCTTCTGGACACCGACACAGACGATCGCCGGATCGTCCACCATCGCCTTCATCACAGCTCCTGCGCGAAGTTGGCCGAGAGGCGCCGGAAGGTGATCTGCCCGAGGAACATGATCAGGACCGTGACCGCCAGCGCGATCGGAGTCCAGACGGTCAGCAGGTCGGGCGGGAGCGGAGCAGCCGCCAGTTCGACGTCCGTGAGCGTGGGGTACCAGAAGGCCCAATGGAACAGCTCGACCGCGACGGTCATCGGGTTCAGCTGGTAAAGGAAGAACCAGCGGCCGAGAACGTCTTCGACCATGCTCCAGACATAGAGCACGGGTGAGGCCCACGTGACGATCATCAGGATCATGTCGACGATATTCTCGGAGTCCCGAAAATAGACGTTGGCGGCGCCGAACAGCAGGCCGAGCCCTGTCGCTAGGACCGCCACCAGAAGGAAGGCAACCACCAGTGCAGCGATCTGAAGGACTGAAGGAACCCAGCCCACGATCAGGCAGGCGCCCATGAGGACGACCACCTGGGGGAAGAAGTGGACGGCGGAAACCCACACGGCAGCAACGGGAAAGAGCTCCCGGGGCAGGTAGATCTTCCGGATCAGGTCCCGGTTCTCGACGATCGAGCGGGTGGCGTTTCCGAGCGCCTCGGTGAAGAAGTTGATGAGGACGATGCCCGAAAAGAGGTAGACGGCATAGTTCGGTGTGGATCCCTGGAGATTCAGGAAGATTCCCAGTGCCACATAGTAGACGGCGAACTGCAGGAGGGGCTTGAGGTAGGACCACATCAGGCCGAGCACCGACCCGCGGTATCGGACCCGGATCTCCTTGCGGACGAGCAGCTTCAGGAGGAAGCGGTCGCGGAGCACATCGCGCAGGCCGCGTCCTCTTCCCGGGGGGAGCAGCGAATCCGAGGATTCTGCACTGCTGGAAGTCAGCACTCCCAACTCACAACACCTTCGGCTCTTCACCGGGAACAGTCGCTGCTGTGAACGTCTCGGCCCAGGCCTCACGCCCGGTGAAGCGGGGAAGTGCCTCATGGTAGTCCGCGCTGAGCGTGTTCCAGCGAAGAAGCAGCGAGCGGTGCAGTGCCATCGTCCGCAGCAACATGCTCACGAACTGTTTCCGGTCGCGCTTGTACCAGGACGATCCTGATCCGTCCGACGACGAAACCAGTGCCGAGTCCAGTCCGGTCAGGCGCCACCACCGTGCGTCCATCGCCGGTACCTCGGCCTGGGGATGGGCCCGGGCCTCCGGGTCGACCGCCCGGAACTGGCGAAGCGCGCCGAGTCCGGCACGAAGGAGGGACTCCGCCACGACGACGGGTTCCTCGACTTCCTTACGGATCGACGGCGGCCGGACTTCGGGGAAGGCACTCCGGTCCGGCTTGATCTGGGCGTCGCTGAAGGTAGCCCGTGTAGCGCGGATCCATGGCAGCCGCTCACCGATCGTCCGGTGAAGGTGGTCGGGCCCGGACAGGACATCCTCCAGGGCCTTCAACCGCACTTCCACTGCCGAATACTGCATGGACAGGAGGTGCCGCACGTCGATGGCGAAACTCTCGAACGGCATCCTGCCACCCTTCGGCTGGGAGGAATGCGAGAGCGTGGCAACCCACCGGTTCCGCTGGTGGTAGTAAGCCTGCCAGTCGATGGTGTCGTCCTTCTCGGTCCACGGCATGTGCCAGACGGCGGCACCGGGCAGGGTGACCGTCCGATAGCCGTGCTGCTGGGCGCGGAGCCCGTATTCGGCGTCGTCCCACTTGATGAAGACCGGGAGCGACAACCCGACCTCGCGGACGATGCTCGTGGGGATCATGCACATCCACCAGCCGTTGTAGTCGACATCCACCCGGCGGTGCATCCAGGGGCTGGTCCTCAGGTTGCTCGCCGCGAAATCGTGGCCTTCCTTCGTATTGGCTGCCGGTCCCCAGAAGAACCGTCTCTGATCGACCTGCTCCCCGAAGGTGTGGAGGACCGACCTCTCGTAGAGGTTGAACATGTGGCCACCCACGATGGTGGGCTTGGTGGTGAAATCGGCGAAGTTGACCGCCCGCAGGATTCCCTCGGTCTCGATGCTGACATCGTCATCGAGGAGGAGCACATAGGTGCTGTCACCCGCCTCGAGCGTCTCGTGCATGCCCCGGGCGAAACCACCCGATCCGCCGATGTTCGCCTGTTCGACGAGGAGGAACTTCTCGCCCAGCTGCGCCGCGGCGTCGGCATATCCTTCCTGGAGCCTCACCTTGTCGGTGCCCTGGTCGACGATGATCAGGCGGTCCAGCACTTCCATCACGCCGGCGTCGTCGGCAAGGGTGGAGATGTGGCGGAGTGCGTAGTCGGGCCGGTTGAAGGTGGTGACCGCGACCGACAGGGAGCCGCGCTGCAGCTGCTTCGACTCCTCGACCGCCCAGGACGCGCCGACCAGTGTGACGTTGTCGACGTGTGCCACCAGATCGAACCAGTACCATCCGCCGTCGACGAAAGCCGTGACGGGAAGATCGAACGAGGCCTGCCCCTTGAGGACGTGCGCGCTGTCGACGCGGTTCGCGACGCCGCGCGGGCTCGATCGGTAGACGATCACTGTTGCCTCGGCGTCGACCTCCACCGTCAGCCGGACTGACCGGACCTCGGTGTGCTTGCGCCAGTAGCTCGCCGGAAAGGCGTTGAAATACGTGCCGAGCGAGATCCTCCGGAACGCAGGGAGCCGCAGGCTCCACCGTCCGACGATGAAGTCCGAACGCTGGTGCGTGCTTTCGGGAAGATGCTCAGGCGTTTTCGGTGCACCTCGCCGGATGGCGCGCTTGGTGTGCTCGACGACCCGCCGTGCGGAGTTGAAGTCGACGTAGAGCGGCAGCACATCGGTATCGCCGTCCAGCGGAAGAACGACGCGCTGCACCACCCGATAGGCGGGGCCGGCCATTTCCTTGCCAGCGAGGGTGTCGGTCGCCGCAGCACTCACGCGTCCACTCCCCCGCTTTCAAGGGTTGTCCCACCGGTGAAGTGCGGCGTGATCTTGTTGTCGAACATTCCCAGCGCCGATCCGATGGCCATATGCATATCGAGGTACTTGTAGGTTCCCAGCCTCCCGCCGAACAGCACCGACTTCTCACCCTTCGCCAGATCGCGGTAGGCGAGCAGCTTGGCCCGGTCGTCCGCGGTGTTGATCGGGTAGTAGGGCTCGTCATCCTTCTCCGCGAAGCGGGAGAATTCGCGCATGATGACGGTGGCGTCCTTGGTGTATGCGCGCTCGGGGTGGAAGTGGCGGAACTCGTGGATCCGGGTGAAGGCGGCGTCCTCGTCCGGATAGTTCATGACGGAGCAGCCCTGGAAATCTTCCACGGGAAGGACCTCCTCCTCGAGGTCGATCGTCCGCCAGGACAGGTCACCCTCCGCGTAGTCGAAGTAACGGTCCACGGGTCCGGTGTACACCACGGGAACCTGCCCCAGGGTCGTCGACCGGGAGTACTCGTGTCCCTCGTCGAAGAAGTCGGTATTGAGCTGGACGGAGATGTTCGGGTGGTCTGCCATCCGCTCGATCCAGGCCGTATAGCCGTCGACGGGGAGTCCCTCGTACTTGTCGTTGAAGTACCGATTGTCATAGGTGTAGCGGACCGGAAGCCGGGAAATGATCTCGGCGGGAAGGTTCTTGGGGTCCGTCTGCCACTGCTTCCCGGTGTAGTACTTGATGAACGCCTCGTAGAGCGGACGCCCGATCAGCTGGATGCCCTTGTCGTTCAGGTTCTGGGGATCGGTTCCCGCCAACTCGCCGGCCTGCTCCTGGATCAGCGCTCGTGCTTCCTCGGGCCCGTAGGCCGAGCGGAAGAACTGGTTGATCGTTCCCAGGTTGATGGGCATGGGGTACACCTCACCCTTGTGGCGGGTATAGACCTTGTGCACGTAGTTGGTGAACTTCGTGAAGTTCCCGACATAGTCCCACACGCGCTCGTTGGAGGTGTGGAAGAGGTGGGCACCGTAGCGGTGTACCTCGATTCCGGTCTGCGCCTCGTTCTCGCTGTAGGCGTTGCCGCCGATATGGTGGCGGCGGTCGAGTACTGCGACTTTGAGCCCCAGCTGGGTTGCAGCTCGTTCCGCGATGGTCAGTCCGAAAAAGCCCGAACCTACGACGACGAGATCAACGTTCACAAAGTCTCCTGAGTTGTTTTGGGCAGGCATGAACATCAACTGCCTGCCGGTCAAGGTTACCCGATGCGGTACATGATCCCGGCAACGCTCGGCCCCCGGCCGTGTGCACGCTGTGAAGCGGTGGTGGCCAGGAACCGGGTCCGGGAGGCGCGGACTCAGGTCTCGATATGGCGCCTCGTCAGGTGATCATCGTCGGAACACGCGCGGGCATGACCGACCACGGCGGGGCCGGATGGGGATCGCGGATCAGGCCGGTCCAACCGTCAGGGCGATCGACGGCTCGTGGGTCGGGAGGTACTGTCGCCCTGACCTGTTGTTCACATCCCCTGGCCCCTCGCACTCCCGACCTTGGCCAGGCCATAACCTGCAGGCTCGGCCGCGTCGAGGGAAGGCAGGTGGTTGGAACGCTGCACCTATCGCTGGTCATCGCTGCGCTCGTGGAGCAGCCCGTCCGGGAACTTGTCGTCGACACTGCGCTCCTGGACAGCGGGACCAAGATCAGCAATAGTTTGGGGAAGCTCGCCGGAACCCCACTTCTCACCGTGGCCGGGCTGCCCCTCGAAACACTCACTCCCGGCGACTTCCCGCTGGTCGACGGAGCAGTGGTCGTTGCAGGAGCAACGGCTACCACAGGCAGGACACCAAGCCCCTCCCTCGTCTTCGTCGTGCATACCGGTCCGGACGCAGGACGACTCACCCCCCTGGCGCGCGGCACGCATACGATCGGTCGCGACCATGGCGACATCCCGATCAGTGATCCCGAGATGTCCCGGCACCACGCCCCCCTGGTCGTCGGGAAGGAACGGATCACTCTTTCGGACGCGCACTCGTCCAACGGCACCTGGGTGGATGGCGCCCTGATCACTGAGAGTACGATCACCACCAGCTCCCTGATCACGTGCGGGTCAAGTACCTGCAGGATCGCGCTGCCCGGTTTTCCCGCGGGCAGCGCGACCACCCGTGCACCCTCCATTCACGGCCCTTCCGTGGACGGCCCCGCGACGGCCGCTGATCCCTTGGGTGTCGATGTGGATATTCCCCTCGACGTCGAAGCCCTTCCCCCGCCCGAGCTGTCACGGACACAACTCGTCACCGCCTTTCTTCCCCTGGTTCTCGGCGTAGCTCTGGCCCTTTCCACCGGCATGTGGTTCTTCCTGGCCTTCAGCGCACTGTCAGCGGTCACCGGCGTCGTGCCGTTCCTCACGCGCCACCGGCGCTCCAAAGCCTTCGATACCGCCGTCGGAGAAGCAGCGGAGAGAGACGGGGAACGACGACGACGCGCAGTAGCGGATGCCGGAGAACTCGCCCTCGCCGCGGAGACCCTGAAGGGCAGGAGATTTCCGCCGCGCTCCCCAACCCCGCCCTCCCGGATCCACCTGCGGATCGGCCTTGCGGACCAGCGCGCCAACGTCGCGGTCCGGGGCAGCGTGCCGGGATGGGAACCACCCCTTCTGGCCCAGTTGCCCTGCCTGATCGGGGTCGAACTGGATCGCTCCGAGGAGATGGAGCTGCACTTCCAGGGTGAGCCGTCGGAGCTTCTGGGGCTGGCCCGGCTGCTGCTGTTGCAGGTCAGCTTCGGACACGCGGGCACGGTCTCCGTCCTCTGTTGGGGCTCACTCCCCGACCTTCCGTCGGCCGCCAGGTTCCTCCCCGGCGTGGAGCTCGTCACCCACCCGGGAAGACTGGGGCACCTGCTTCGGAACGGCTCCCGGCATCTCGTCTTCGCCTTCGGCGGCCGGCCGCTTCCCGATGCGATCGCCCGACCGGCTGCGGTCCTTCGATTCCAGCCGGGCCCCGGGACGGCAGCCGTCGCGGGAATGGCAACAGCCACAGTGGCCCTTCGGGCGGGAAAAGCCATCCAGACGGGGAATTGCGGCAAGCTTCTCCTGACGCCGGACTTGGTGGGGACGCAGTCCTTCGACAGGACCGCGCGTGCGATGGGCGGGATGGGCCCGAAGTCGTCTCAGCGGGCTCCGGGTCACCTTCCCGCGACGGCGGCCCTGCCCGGCCAGGGCGACGGATTTCCCGCACCACCCACAGTGCTCGCCCGGTGGCGGGAGACGCAGCAGTCCTCGAGTCTGGGCTGCCCGATCGGTGTCAGCACCGGGGGCCCCCTCCATTTCGACCTGGCCCAGCAAGGTCCGCACCTGCTGGTGGCGGGAACCACCGGATCCGGAAAGTCCGAGTTCCTCCGCACACTCCTCCTGGGCATTGCAGCCAACCATTCACCTGCCAGGGTGAACTTCCTGCTGATCGATTTCAAGGGCGGCTCAGGACTCGGCAAGCTCGCGCGGCTTCCCCACGCCGTCGGATTCCTTTCCGATCTCTCGACCGAATCCGTCACCCGCTCCCTCGTTTCCCTCCGGGCTGAGCTGGGCCGCCGTGAAGCGATTCTGGCGGACCATGGCATGCAGGACATCTCGGAGCTTTCCTTGCACGCAGGTTCCGTCAGCATGCCTCACCTGATCGTGGTGATCGACGAATTCCGCATGCTGACCGATGATGTTCCCGGTTCGGTCCAGAAGCTCCTGAGGATCGCCACTCTCGGCAGATCCCTGGGACTCCACCTGGTGATGGCAACGCAGCGACCCCAGGGCGCCATCACCCCTGATATCCGGGCCAACGTGAATACTGCTGTGGCCTTTCGGGTCCAGACCGCGATGGATTCGCAGGACATCATCGGGTCTCCCGCGGCCGCGGTCATCCCGGTCTCCGTGCCCGGGCGCGCCATCATCCGAGTAGGTTCCGACACTCCCGTCCCCTTCCAGACCGCATCGCTTCGCCTTCCGACAGGGCGTCCGGCCGCCTCGGGCCTTGAGGACCTCGAGACGCACCTCACCGGCCCGGCGCGCGGGTCGATTCCCGGCGGCGAAAGAGCACCAACGGCAGGAACGGCCGGTGACCCGTTGGCGGCAGCGGTCAGTGCACTAGCTGCTGCAGCCGCAACCGGTGGTCACCCTTCGCCCCGTCGACCGGTGATGCCGCCGTTGCCCAGGCGTTCCGAGGCAGTGCCGGCACAGGAAGGACAGCCGGGAGAGCTCTACCTCGGCGTGCTGGATCTACCCCGACAGCAGGCACAACGCGGGTTGTTCTGGGCACCGGGACACCACTCACACCTCGGGCTCGTCGGTATTCCCTCTGCAGGAGGGACGGGTCTCCTGGCGCATGTCCTCACGGAATGCCTCGATTTCCTGCCCGAGACCCACCTGTACGTACTCGACGGCGATTCCACCCTGGGTTTCGTCTCTGCGCGAAGCCAAACGGGCGCCCACGTCGGGGGTCACGAGGTCAAGCGAGCCGCCCGCGTGCTGGAACGGCTTGCACTCCTTCTTTCCTCGAGGCTCACCGCCGGCGTCGGAGCCGACCGTACCCCCATCCTTCTGGCTGTCTCGGGATGGGGCCGCTGGACCAGCCTCTTCCGGAACAGCCGCTTCTCCTGGGCGGAGGACTCCCTGCATGATCTCGTCAGGGACGGAGAAGCAGCACACATTACCATCGTCATCACCGGGAACCGGGAACTGGTGTCCAGCCGGCTGTTCGGCCTCCTGCCCAACCGAATCTACTTCCCCGCGGGCGCCGCCGCTGACTCCCTCCTGACCTGGCCGAAACTTCCCGATCTGGAGCCCGTCCAGGGAAGGGGACTGGTCCAGGGCCCTGTGGCCCCGGGCCGGGACGCGGTGGCCCAACTCGTCGTCGAACGCCGGCGGCCCGCGGAATCCGGGCAGTCGCCCACGGTGCTCCCCTTTCCGGTCGCCGCCCTTCCGGTACTGATCGACCTACCGGCCTCGGTGAAGGGAACGAGCCATGTCCAAGGACTCACAGTTCCTCTTGGGGTGTCGGGCGACAATCTTGATATTTTCTCCCTGCAACTACCCGCCGGTAGCGCGTTCATTGCGCTGGGGGCCCGTGGATCCGGGCGGAGCAACCTGCTCGACGTCATCGAGCAGGGCGCAGGAACCGGCCCGGGCACAACTATCCTGAGGGCCGCGGCTACTGATGATCCGTCGTCCTATTGGAGACTCCTGGAACGTGGAAGCGGCAATCCGGATCCGAGAAAGTGCGTGCTCCTCGTGGACGATGCCGACGCACTGCCGACGGATGTCCAGCCGGTCCTTGCATCCTGGGTCGCTCGGGGAGCCGCGGCAGTACTGACGGTAGTCCCCGGCGCATCGCTGCCGATTCGCGTTCCGCTCGCACTGCAGGCCCGTGCCGCGGGAAGGGGCCTTCATCTCGCACCCCGGAGCCCCCTGGACGGCGACTTCTTCGGCGTGCGGTTCGACCTCGACGGGCGCCCGAAACCTGGGCGGGCATTTCTGGTGGAGCAGGGCACTGTAGTGGAGCTGCAGATTTTCCGGAGGCCTCCTTACCATTCTCCGCCACTCGGGGCGCCCGGAGCCGCCCCCTCGGCAGCGGAAGGAGACTAGTGGATTCTCGTTTCCCCGGTGGTCCGCACCGTGAACGCGACAACCGGCTGGGTGAACAGCAGCACCAGTGCAGTACCGGCCGGGACGAACACCACGATCCCTGCAGCCACGGCCCCCGCAGACAGGAAGGAGACAGAAAAGATGACCAGGAACACCTGGAGCACCAACGACGGCGTTCTCGGCCACCGGTAACCGCCCAGGAGCCCGCGTGCGGCGGCCAGAATGCCGGCGGCGAGCAGCAGGAGGAAGACGATCATGAACACCGCTCCCCCCACCGACAGGGGATCTGGGCCAAGGAGGGAAAGAATGTAGCCCAAAGCCAGTGCGGCAAGGGCCAAAGCCTCTCCAAGGAGGACGAGCGCCAGGACCACCACTGAGGCGGGACGTCGGAGAGGCAACGGATCCTGGGGTGTCGACACACGAGCACCCTATCGGAGATACCCGACAGGGACGGCCTTTTCCGGGCGGCATTCTGGACCCTGTGACGCATCGCTCACCAATAGCAACAATTAGCGGTGCGCAACCCCTTGTTTACCAGTAGGTAACGTGTCAGCCTTAATAGCAGATAAAAGCGGGGGCCAAATTCGGCCCCTTTACTATGTGACCCCTCGTGAATTTTTTCACAAGCAGGGTCGAAGGAGAATGTGATTAGCATGGATTGGCGTAGCCGCGCTGCGTGTCTGGACAAGGACCCGGAGCTGTTTTTCCCGGTCGGAAACACCGGACCGGCGCTTCTTCAGATCGAAGAGGCCAAAAGCGTCTGCCGTCGCTGCCAGGTGATGGACACATGCCTTCAGTGGGCGATTGAATCCGGCCAGGATGCCGGCGTCTGGGGCGGTCTCAGCGAGGACGAACGCCGTGCATTGAAGCGTCGCGCCGCCCGGGCGCGCAGAGCGTCCTGACGGAATCCCTGGCCATCACCGCCAGGGAACGGAACGACCCCGCAAGAATTGCCGGGTGACGGCAGAACCGGAGAAGGACCGCCTCAGGGCGGTCCTTCCTTGTTTCGGGCTTTTTGCTCGGCCGGCCCGGAACAACCGGTCCCGAACTCCCTGGAAAGTCCGGCTCAGGAGCCCTGGTTATGGCTCAGGCCCATCTCGATACTCACGGACGTTCCTCCGCCCTGCCTCGCGCTCCAGGAGATACTCCCCCCGAGTTCGCTGGTGACCAAAGTACGGACGATCTGCAGCCCCAGGCCTTCGGCGTGCCCGCCGGGGGGAAGCCCCGCGCCGTCGTCAGCGATGGTGACCTCAAGGATCTCCTCACCGTCATCCGCGATCCGCCGGTTGGCCAGGAGCCACACCGTACCTGCCCTTTCGGACAGCCCGTGCTCGACGGCGTTGGTGACCAACTCGTTGATGACGAGCGCAAGCGGCGTGGCGAAGTCGCTGGGAAGTTCACCGAAATCGCCCTGACGTTCGGTGCGCACCGTCTGCGACGGCGACGCGACCTCGGCCGAAAGGCGGAACTGACGCGCGATCAGCTCATCGAAATCCACAACCTGCGACAGACCCTGGGAAAGTGTCTCGTGAACCAGGGCAATGGTCGATACCCGCCGCATCGCCTGCTCGAGGCCGAGTTTTCCCTCGTCGCTGACCATTCGGCGGGACTGCATCCGCAGGAGCGCGGCAACGGTCTGCAGATTGTTCTTCACGCGGTGGTGGATCTCCCGGATAGTGGCGTCCTTGGAAACGAGTTCCATCTCGCGCCGCCGGAGCTCGGAGACATCACGGCAGAGGACCAGGGCTCCGAAACGTTCCTTCTCGTCACGCAGCGGGATGGCACGCAGGGAGAGACTGACGCCCTTCGATCCGATTTCCGTGCGCCACGGCATCCGGCCGGTCACTACCAGCGGCAGCGTCTCGTCAACCATCCGCCCGTCCTTGAGCAGCGCGGTGGTGATCTCAGCCAGGGGGCGGCCCTCGAGCGTTTCGACATCACCGAGCCGCCGGAACGCGGACACCCCGTTGGGGCTGGCGTACTGAACGATTCCGTCGACATCCAGCCGGATCAATCCGTCTCCCACGCGGGGGGCACCTCGGCGCGAGCCTGTGGGCGTTGCGAAATCGGGCCACAGACCAAGCGTCCCCATGCGCAGGAGGTCATAGGCACACTGCCGGTAGGTCAACTCCAGCCTGGACGGCATGCGGGAGCTCGACAGGTCCAGATGGGTCGTGACCACCGCAAGCGTCCGCCCGTTCCTCACCATGGGGACGGCCTCCACCCGCATGGCCATTTCGGTGGTCCAGTTGGTCTCGCCGGAACGCTCGATCTTCTGCGATTCCCACGCCTGTTCGACCAGCGGCTGAAGGTCGGCACGAATCCGCTCCCCCACGAAGTCACTATGGAAGACGGTGTGCGAGGTCGAGGGCCGGGCATGCGCCAGCGCCACAAAACCGCCGCCCTCGAGCGGGAACCATAGCGCAAGGTCCGCGAACGCGAGGTCCGCAACCATCTGCCAGTCGCCGACCAGGAGGTGCAGCCACTCCGCGTCGCCGGGACCGAACCCCGCGTACTCCCGTATCGGGTCAGCAAACATTGCCATGATGTCCTCCCCGGCTCAGCGCACGATCGAACGCAGCAGGCGGAGCGCTACCGAAAGCGACGAGATGTCGTCACGTTCCAGGCGGTTCACCTCGGCGAACATATTGCTGGCTCGTTTGAGCTGGTCGGCATTCTGGGCTTCCCACTCCTTGAGCCGGAGGGTGGGGTCGCCACCGCCCACCTCCCTGGACGCCCGGAGCACCGCCACAGAGATGTCGGCGACGGTCGAATAGAGGTCATCCCGCAGTGCTGCACGGGCAAGCGCTTGCCACCGATCGCTGCGGGGCAGCTTGGTGATCCGTTCAAGGAGGTTGTCCACCTCGAAACGGTCATAGACGGCGTAGTAGACCCGGGCGATCTCCTCCACCGGTTCATCGACACGCCGGGTGCTGATCGCGATGTCCAGGAGCGCGAACGATTCGAATTGCTCCGCCCAGTGCTGGCCGATTCCCTCGGGAAGCCCCCACTCCTCCGCGCGGGCACTCCACTGCTCCACACGGGCAAGGTCGCAGCCGCGGACGTAGTTCGCCAGCTTCGACCGAAGCGGAGCGATGAGGGGCTTGAACGCCGCAACGTCCTGCTCCACTGTGGTTCCCTGCTCCACGTGGTTCACGAACCAGCGCACGGCCCGGTCAAGAAGACGGCGCAGGTCGAGGTGGACGGTGGACCAGTGGTCGGTCGGGAAGTCCGCCGGCAGTTCCGCCAGTGCGCGCACCGTCTCATCGAGATCATAGATCTCCCGAAGCGCCACGAAAGCCTTCGCGATCACGACCTCCGGCACCGAGGTCTCCTCCATGACGCGGAAGGCGAAGGTGATGCCGCCGAGGTTGATCATGTCGTTGGCAACCACCGTCGCGATGATCTCGCGCCGTAGCGGGTGCGTGTCCAGTACGTCGTCGAACCGCTCCACCAGTTGCTGCGGGAAATACCGCCTCAGGGTTCCGGAGAACCACGGGTCATCGGCAAGATTGCTCTTCGTGAGCGCTTTCGTCAGCTCGATCTTGGCGTAGGCGGCCAGCACCGACAATTCCGGTGAGGTAAGGCCCTGGCCGGTCTCGAGCCGTGCACGCAGCTCCGCAGTTGTGGGCAGTGCCTCCAGTGACCGATCGAGGTCTGCCTTCTGTTCGAGCCAGTCCATCAACCGCTCGAAGCTAGGGCTCCACTCCACCACCCGCTGCCGGTCGTTGAGCAACAGGACGTTCTGGTCCACGTTGTCCTGCAGGACGAGGCCGGCAACTTCGTCAGTCATCGAGGCAAGGAATTCCGGCCTCTCGGCTGCTGAGAGCCGGCCGATCTTCACCATACGGTCGACGAAGATCTTGATGTTCACTTCGTGGTCCGAGCAGTCCACTCCGGCGGAGTTGTCGATCGCATCGGTGTTGAGGACAACTCCGGCCAGCGCGGCCTCGATCCGGCCCCGCTGGGTCATGCCGAGGTTTCCGCCCTCGCCGACCACCTTCACCCGCAGCTCGCTGCCGTTCACCCGGATGGCGTCGTTCGCACGGTCCCCGACCTCCGCATGGGTCTCAGACTCGGCCTTGACGTAGGTTCCGATTCCACCGTTGTACAGCAGGTCCACGGGCGCCCGAAGGATCGCCCGCAGCAACTCGGGAGGACTCATGGATGCGGCCGTTCCTTCGATCCCCAGAACCGCGCGTACCTCCTCGGATACCGGTACCGATTTCGCCTGGCGTGAATAGATTCCGCCGCCGGTGCTGAGGAGCGTGGTGCTGTAATCCTCCCAGCTCGACCGTGGCAGGGCGAAGAGGCGGCGCCGTTCAGCGAATGAAGCCGCGGAGTCCGGGTTCGGGTCGAGGAAAATATGGCGGTGGTCGAAGGCCGCGACGAGCCGGAGATGTTCGGACAACAGCATGCCGTTCCCGAACACGTCACCACTCATGTCGCCCACTCCCACGACAGTGAAAGGTTGTGTCTGCGTATCGAGGTCGAACTCGCTGAAATGCCGCTTCACCGATTCCCATGCGCCGCGAGCCGTGATCCCCATGGCCTTATGGTCGTAGCCGACCGATCCACCCGAGGCGAAAGCATCGCCGAGCCAGAAGCCGTACTCGCGGGAGAGGTCATTCGCGATGTCGGAGAAAGACGCCGTTCCCTTGTCGGCTGCGACGACGAGGTAGGTGTCATCGCCGTCGTGCCGGACCACCCGCTCCGGCGGAACAACGACTTCCGAACCGTCGGTCGTCGCAAGATTATCGGTGATGTCCAGTAGCCCGCGGATGAACGTCCGGTAGCTGGACTGTCCTTCCGCGAGCCACGCCGACCGGTCGACCGAAGGGTCCGGGAGCTGTTTCGCGAAGAAACCGCCCTTGGCTCCGGTGGGAACAATGACGGCGTTCTTGACGGTCTGCGCCTTGACGAGCCCCAGCACCTCGGTGCGGAAATCCTCCCGCCTGTCCGACCAGCGAAGGCCACCACGCGCGATGGCCCCGAACCGCAGGTGAACACCCTCCACCTGCGGTGAGTAGACCCAGATCTCGAACTTCGGCCGGGGGAACGGCGCCCCCTCGACCATCGATGTATTGAGCTTGAAGCTGAGATGCCGTTTGCCCTGGAAGTAGTTGGTGCGCGAGGTTGCCTCGATCAGGTTCGCGAACGTGCGCAACACGCGGTCGGCGTCGAGCGTGGGTACCTGCTCGAGGCCTGCATCGAGCACCTGACGCGCACTGTCCGCCGACTCCTCACGGTTACCCCGGGCATCCGGGTCGAAACGTGCCTCGAAAAGGGCGACGAGCGCGCGGCCGACGACGGCGTTGCGCAGCAGGGTGTCGGCCACGAAGCCGTAGGAATTGGTGTTGCCCATCTGGCGCATGTACTTGGCGTAGCTCCGAAGGATGAGGACCCGGCGCCAGCTGAGCCCCTCCCGCAGGACGAGCCGGTCGAACGTGTCCGACTCGCTGTTCCCCACGACGGCGGCAGCGAAGGCATCCTTCAGGAGGGACGCGGTGGCCCCGGGATCGACGCCCTGCGGGTACTTCAGGCCCAGGTCATAGAGGAAATATGACTCTCCGTCGGCGCGCTCGATCTCGAAGGGACGCTCGTCGAGCACCTCGAGGCCGAGATTATGGAGGAACGGCAGAATCTGGGTGAGGCTCTTGGACTCCGTGAGGTAGAGCTTGAGCCGTGCATCCTCTTCACGCTGGTTCCCCGCGCGCGTCGGTACGTAGATATGCATCCCCGGAGCTCCGCCGGCGGACCGGTCCAGGGACTCGAAACGCTCGATGTCCTCGAGAGCGTCCTCCACCTCGTAGTCGACACGGTAGCTCGGCGGGAAGGCTTCAGCCCACAATCCGGCCAACCGCTCGGCGGACTCCCGCGGAAACCGTCCATGGGCCACCTCGGTGATCCCCTCGGACCAGGAACGCGCGGCCCGGACCAGCCGTTCCTCGAGAGCGGCGGCGTCGACTTCCGCCACTTCGTCGCCGCGGGTCAGCCGGATCCGGAAGAACAACCGCGCCAGGGCGGATTCGCTCATGCGCGCTTCGAAGTCGATGGAGTCAGCATGGAAAGTGCTGCGCAGCTCCTCCTCGAACCGCAGCCGGACGCTGGTGGTATACCGGTCGCGGGGAAGATAGACGAGCGCGGACATGAAGCGGCCGTAGACGTCGGGGCGCAGGAACAGGCGGGTGCGGCGACGTTCCTGCAGGCGAAGTATGCCCAGTGCCGTCGCTACGAGGTCCTGGACGTCGATCTGGAACAGTTCGTCGCGCGGGTACGTTTCGAGAATGGACAGGAGGTCCTTGCCGGAGTGGGAGTCCGACGGGAATCCGCACCGATGGAGCACCTCCGCGACCTTGTCCCTGACGATCGGCACGTTCCGCACCGAGCCGGTGTAGGCGCTGGTGGCGAAAAGCCCGATGAACCTGCGCTCTCCGGTGACGTTCCCCTGATCATCGAAGTTCTTGATACCGATGTAGTCGAGGTACGCGGCACGGTGGACGGTGGACCGTGAATTGGCCTTGGTAATGACCAGCACCCGCTTCTCCCGCGCCTTTGCCCGCCCTGCGCGGGTGAGCTGCTGTAACTGGCCGCTGGCACCTCCACCCCGCAGGAGGCCGAGTCCGCTCGAATCCCGCATGCGGAGTGCATCGATCCCGTTCTCGCTGACGAGGTCGTACTCCCGGTACCCGAGGAACGTGAAGTTCCCGTCGTCGAGCCACTGGAGCAATTCCCGGGCCTGATGCAGGTCCGGAATGCCGGCTGCACCCTCGGTCGACGCAAGGGAAGCCTCGATGCTCCGGACCTTGCTGCGCATCGCGGGCCAGTCCTCAACGGCGGCACGGACATCCTGGAGGACGCCGAGCAACCCCCGCACAACGGCGGACCGCTCGGTGTCGTCGGCGACCTTCCCGATTTCCACCGATATCCAGGACTCGATGGAGGCGCTCTGATCAGCGAGGGCCACATAACCGGAAATATCCGGCAGGGCAGCGGTATCCCCGCTCGACACTCCCGCGACGGAGGGGACCCGCTGCAGACTGCTGAGCGCATGCGTCTCCCGGCTGCGGGTGGCAACGAAGGTGGGGTGGACGACCAGCCGGATCGCGGCATTGAGGCGCACCAGTTCTGCTGTGACCGAGTCCACGAGGAACGGCATGTCGTCGGTGACGATCAGGACCACACTTGAATTGGCCTGGTCGAAGACCTCCACGACGGCCTGCCCCGGCGCACGTTTTGCCGCCAGTTCGCGGTGCCTCACCGCCCGATCCTGGAGCATCTGCCCGCTGTAGCTTCCGGCGTCCTCCGCCGCGAGGTGTTCATAGTAATGCCCGATGAAATCCTCGGGGGTCGTGGCTGAAGTGGACTGGTCCGTGGTGCTGGATCCAGACGACATGGAAAACGCCTCCAAAACGAAATTAAAGACCGCACCCTTGCGGCCTCTTACCTTGGAAGACTAACGGGCTTCCTCCAAAACTTCACTTCGTTGTCCCCTGCTCCAACCCGGCGGCGCCGCCGTTGTTCAACAGGCACATCAGCGAGTTCGGCGATGGCTGCACGCAGGGGCGACGACGGCGAAGTTTCCACCAGCGCTGAGCCTCCCAACAGCGCCTTGTCTGCAGCGGCGAAGTCAGCGGGGAGGAAAGCGGCTATCCGGTGGGACGAACCGAACCGGTCCCAGGCCTCCCGCAACTGGTGCTCAGGGGATCGCCCGATGGAGCTGGCGCGGACCTTGTTGAAAACCACTCTGGGAACTGCCGAGGGTACTGCTTCACGCAATTCTGCGAGCGCCCGGACCAGCCGCGGTACCCCGAGCGCGTCCGCCGCACCGACAGCAAGGATGGTGTCAGCGAGTTCCAGGCAGCGCAGGGCTGCACCGTTCCTTCTCGGCGCAGCGGTATCGAAGCTCAGCTCTTCGTCGGACTCCAGGCAGAATCCGCAGTCGATGATGGTGACCGCGGCGCTGGAGCGCGCAGTGTCCAGTACCCTGGTCAGTGCCGCGGGCCGGAGTTCGGGCCAGCGGTCCGGCCTGGTGATACCGGTCAACACGCCGAGCCGACCTCCCTGCACTGCCACGGTGGTGATGACACGGGCGAGTTCCGTCGCACCGAATCCGCCCTGGTCAGCGAGCCTGCAGGCTTGGGCGAGGCCCGCGGACTCGTCGAAGAGACCGAGCGAGGCAGCAACGCTCGCACCGTACGTGTCCGCGTCGATGAGCAACACCTCCGTGCCGGCCGCAGCGAGCTCCGCCGCCACGTTCACGGCGATGGTGGTTCGGCCCGGCGATCCCGCCGGACCCCATACAGCGACGACCGTTCCTCCACCACGCGCTGCGGGTTGGGCACTTTCCTGGGTGCGCACCGGCTGCAGCGCGGCGGCGGGGTCCGAATACCCGGTGGCGAAACCCTGCCCCGCCGGTTGGGCGGCAAGGTCCTCGACCGCTGAGGACACGACGGCGGCAAGCTCCTCCGCCGGGATGGAGGATGGAGCGGTACGCACTCCCAATTGATCGAGGTGTGGGTGGGGTGTGCCGTCGGTGAGGACCACGACCGCCACACCCGCTCCGCGAAGCCTTTCGAGCATCGTCAGGGTCAACTCCCCCGCGCCGGGAGCAAAGATAGCGGCGCGGGCGAGGCCGCTTTGACACGCCGCCATCAGCTCCGACAGTTACTCGCACCGGCGCACGACGGTCACCGGACCCCGCAGCTTCTCGAGACCCGCCACATGATCGCCGGCGGCGGCTCCGATGGTGACTACGGGTATGTTCATGAATTTCCGCCGGGATTCAGCACTACGGCGATCGCGGCCTCGTTCGACAGTGCGTCGAGGAGGGCCGGCATGGCCTGATCGTCGACGAGGACGTGGACCAGCGTCGAGGAGTTCGCGCCAAGTGCCGACTCATTCACGGTGATCTCGGATACCTCGGCGGCTTCAAGGAGAAGGATCGGTTCTTCGAATGCGGTCCCTTGTCCACGGAGCGAAACCCATACATCCACTCTCGCTCCGGCGGAAGTGCCGGTGGGCAGCGGATCAGTAACGCTCAATCCGACGGGTTTGCGGTCGAGCTCATCTGCAGTGCCGACCGTGCCTCTCGGTACGAGCTCACCCTGCTTGATCAGGCGGGTGGCGATGGGGCTCTCCGGAAGACCATCCGCTGCCAGGACGTAGGACGATTCGAGGTCGCCAAGACGCACGGGGACCACGTCGAAATCACCGGGCACCAGGATGGATCCCACCGCGATGTCGCTCTTCGCGGCGTAGACCCCGGTGGTCCGGTCCGCGCTGCCCATCAGCGCGATGACCCCGGCAGTCGAGGCGAGGACAAGGAGAAGGCCCACCAGTAGGCGTGGATCACGCCACGAGGGCTTCTTCAGCCTCTCCGCGTCGCCGGTCCTGCTGCCGCGTGCGCTGATTGTAGACACTGCGCTCCCCTGTTCTCTCCGCCGCGTACAAAACTAGCCCATCGGGGTCGAATACACCCGAGTTGTGGATAAGTAGGTGCGACGACGGTTTGGAATGACATCATTGGGACGAAGTTTCATCCGGTAAAGGAAGGCGGCTGTCGTGGCTGAGAAACGGTTCCTCACCCTCGCAGACGTGGGCGAAGTCCTCAACATCAGTTCGTCCCAGACCTACGCGCTGGTGCGTTCCGGCGATCTGCCCGCCATTCAGGTAGGAGGGCGCGGCCAGTGGAGGGTGGAAACCACTGTGCTCGAGGACTACATCAAGCAGGCCTACGAAAAGACCGCGTCCTCCCTGCGGGACCCGGAGAGCATTACCAACAGCTAGCCCGACGCGGCGGAATGGCCCGGCAGCAGTCGGTCCTGTTAGACGAGCGTTACTACTGCCGAGACTGCGGCAAAGGGCATGGTCAGCACGCCCAGAACGTTGGAGGAACGACGCTCCTCACCTGTCGGAACCAGCGCCAGTTCGAGGAAGTCACGACCTATCCTGTCCAGGACGCCGTCATACCGGGCATCTGCGCTGCCTGCATACACGCTCACGGACTGCCGGTCCCGGCTCAGGGTGCGAAGTGCCGAGGCAAGTCCGAGCCTCGCGTGTACCCGCGTGGGCGCCGCTCCGACGGCCCGGCTCAAGCCCTGGACAACCTGGACTGCGGCGAGCGGTATCAGAACGGAACGGGCGCCCGAGCGCATCACGAGCCAGTCCGACCCTACGTGTGAGATGCCGCCCACGAAATCCTGCCCCCCGGCAACCCTCACCGTCACGTCGCTATCACCCTGTCCTGCGAGCCGGGCGGTCAAGGCAAGGCGTCCCTGCTCACTCCGGTAAAGGCTGGCTGTTTCCTCCTCGGACGCCGCCTGAAGGGCAGCCGAGAACTGTAACTCCATGTCATCGAACAGGGCGGCCCAGCGCATGCGGGAAGCCTATGCCGACCAGGGGTCTCAGTCAACGCGATCAAATAAAAACAAATAAGGTCGGTGTAGACAAATGACATCAAACTGCATCAAACTGATGGGGACGGGAGCGAGGGAGGCCGGTATGAAAGCAGTTCCAGTGGATACCGCATCCGGTGCTGCGGGGCTGATGGCAGGCGCACTCCTGTGGTGGTCCGGGACACGCCTTGCCAGCGATGCGTCGCCTTATCCGGCAGCAGGGACTGAGGAGATACTTGGCATCGGCTGTTCGGCGGCCGGCCTCGGCATCATCACCTGGTGGGTGTTCGCAGCGATCGCAGCAGTGATGGCGCAACTCCTTGCCGGCAGCGGGCACCGGTACGCCGCTGCGATTGCCGCCCGTTTCTCACCAGCCTTCATGAGGCGCCTTGCGGCAGCGGCACTGGGAGCGAATCTGCTGGCCGTTCCGGCGATGGCGAATGCAGCACCGCTACTCGAGTCCACCAGCGCCCTGCAGAAGTGGGAGACCATCCATCCCGGAGGAAGCACCTTTTGGAGCCCGCCATGGAACGAAGCCGCGGAAGCCGACGCCACCGCAGGGGACGAAGCCGCGGGACCGGATGCCGCCCCTTCCTGGAAGCCCCTCCCGTTCCCGCCCGGCGGCGGACTGGTGCTCCGAACCGACACGGCGCGAAGTCCGGACAGCGTGGCCGGAGAGGCCGTCGAGGTCATCGTGAAACCGGGCGACTCCCTGTGGACCATCGCTGCGGCCCACCTCGGTGCGTTCGCCACCGACTCCGAGGTGGCAGCGGCCTGGCCTTCGTGGTACGTCGCCAACAGGGACGTCATCGGAGGGAATCCCTCGTTGCTCTACCCAGGTCAGATCCTTCGAATTCCCCCAGCACCCTGAGTCGCCAGCGAGAGGAACGAAATAATGTCGGTCATCACCCGCCTGCAACCCATAGAAGCCGTGGATTCGGCCGCCTTGAGCGGCGGACCGAGGCCAGTACCTCCGCGGCAGGCCCGGCAACCCCGCCAGCATGCGGTGTCCGTCGTTGCTCTCCCTGCGGCGTCTTCGGTACCGGTGGCCGAGGATGCGACTTCAGATGATGAGAATTCCCTCGATGCCCGCGTCTCCGGAATCGCGCGCTCGGTCGCCCAGGGAGCTCTCGAGGTCCTCGGAGGAACGCGCCCCCTGCAGCAGATGGCGAAGTGGCTGGACCCGGACAGCTATGAACGCCTCCAACTCCGGGCCAACCTCATCCGCTGCATCTCCGCAGAACGAAGTGGGACAGGACTACCGGGACAACAACCGGCATTCCGGGTGCACCGGAATGTCGTGGTCCGTTCTGTCCGGGTATGTTGCGTCAAACCCGCCGCCTACGAGGCGGCGGTAGTGGTTTTCGACCAGAAACGGGTCCGCGCCGTTGCCCTTCGCATCGAGCAACGACGCGGATCGTGGAGGGTCACTGCCCTCGAGATCGGTTGAGGGGTCAGCTCTTCCTCCGCTTGGCCGCGGAGCGCTGGTCGCCCCTGCCCTCGCCCTTCGCCCCGGCAACCGGCTTCTCAGCCCGTGAACGCTCGACGTGGGTTTCGACCTCGCCCTGCGCATTCGGGGCGGAGAAGTTCAGGCTTGCCGGCTTTTCAGGTGCATCGAGCCCGGCAGCCTTGATCGTGGGCGACTGGATGAGTCCCCGGGCATCCTTCACACCCGGCAGGCCCGTGGTCGCGGGCGCCGTCACCTCGACGTCGAGATTGAACAGGTACCCGACGCTTTCCTCCCGGATGGCTTCCATCATCGCCTGGAAGAGCACGAAGCCTTCCCGTTGGTACTCGACAAGCGGATCCCTCTGGGCCATGGCGCGCAGCCCGATGCCCTCCTTGAGGTAGTCCATCTCGTAAAGATGCTCCTGCCACTTCCGCCCGATCACGGAGAGCACTACCCTGCGCTCGAGTTCGCGCATGGTCTGTTCGCCGAGCGCCTGCTCCCTCGCCCCATAGGCCAGCTTCGCATCGGAGAGAATCTCGGCGTGCAGGAAGTCGCGGGTGATCTTCGACGTGCCGCCGGCTTCCTCGACGACCTCTTCGATGGTCAGGGTGATCGGGTACAGGGTCTTGAGGTTGGTCCAGAGCAGCTCGTAGTCCCAGTCGTCACCGTGGCCCTGCGCCGTGGCTTCATCAACCATCGCTGTCACCACGTCCTCAAGGAAGTAGCCGACTTTTTCCTGGAGGTCGCCGCCCTCGAGGATCCTCCGGCGGTCACCGTAAATGGCCTCACGCTGACGGTTCAGGACGTCGTCGTACTTCAGGACGTTCTTGCGCTGTTCCGCGTTCCTGCCTTCGACCTGCCCCTGGGCGTTCTCGATGGCCTTCGACACGAGCTTCGACTCGAGCGCGACGTCGTCGGGCATGGTCGAGCTGTTCATGATGCGCTGGGCGCCGCCGGAGTTGAAAAGCCGCATCAGGTCATCCGTCAGTGACAGGTAGAACCGCGACCGCCCCGGGTCGCCCTGCCTGCCCGAGCGCCCACGCAGCTGGTTGTCGATGCGGCGTGACTCATGCCGTTCGGTGCCCAGGACGTAGAGCCCGCCCAGCTCGCGGACTTCCTCCTGCTCAGCCTCCACTGCGTGCTTGGCAGCCTCGATCGCTACGGTCCACTGAGCCTCGTACTCCTCGGCGTTCTCGGCGGGGTCGAGGCCCCGCTTCTCGAGTTCCGCCACTGCATTGAACTCCGCGTTGCCGCCCAGCATGATGTCGGTTCCGCGGCCGGCCATGTTGGTGGCTACCGTGACGGCTCCCTTACGTCCGGCCTGGGCCACGATAGCGGCTTCCCGTGCATGGTTCTTGGCGTTGAGCACCTCATGGCGCACACCGGCTTTGGCAAGCTGCTTCGACAGGTACTCGCTCTTTTCGACGCTGGTCGTACCCACCAGGACAGGCTGCCCGCTCTCGTGCCGCTCGACGATGTCCTTGACGACGGCGTCGAACTTCGCGACCTCGTTCTTGTAGATGAGGTCGGACAGATCCTTCCGCGCCATCTCGCGGTTGGTGGGGATGGGCACGACGCCGAGCTTGTAGGTGGACATGAACTCCGCGGCTTCGGTTTCAGCGGTGCCGGTCATTCCGGAAAGCTTGTCGTACAGGCGGAAGTAGTTCTGCAGTGTGACAGTGGCCAGGGTCTGGTTCTCGGCCTTGATCTCGACGCCTTCCTTGGCCTCGATCGCCTGGTGCATTCCCTCGTTGTAACGCCGACCGGCGAGGATGCGCCCGGTGTGCTCGTCGACGATCATCACTTCGCCGTTGAGGACCACATAGTCCTTGTCGCGCTTGAAGAGTTCCTTGGCCTTGATAGCGTTGTTCAGGAATCCGATGAGCGGCGTGTTGGCGGACTCGTAGAGGTTGCTGATGCCGAGGTAGTCCTCGACCTTCTCGATGCCGTCCTCCAGCACACCGACGGTGCGCTTCTTCTCATCCACCTCGTAGTCATTGTCGATCGTGAGGCGTTTGACGACCTTGGCGAACTCGTTGTACCAGCGGTTCACGTCCCCGGAGGCCTGCCCGCTGATAATGAGGGGTGTCCGTGCCTCGTCGATCAGGATCGAATCGACCTCGTCGACGATCGCGAAACTATGGCCGCGCTGCACCAGCTCGCTTGCACTCCAGGCCATGTTGTCCCGGAGGTAGTCGAATCCGAACTCATTGTTCGTGCCGTAGGTGATGTCCGCGGCGTATTGCTCGCGGCGCGTCGCAGGGTCTTGTTTGGAAAGGATGCAGCCGCTCGTCAGTCCGAGGAAACGGAAGACGCGTCCCATGAGGTCCGACTGGTACTCGGCAAGATAGTCGTTGACGGTGACGATGTGGACGCCCTTGCCCGCCAGTGCGTTGAGGTAGGCCGGTGCCGTCGCGACGAGCGTCTTGCCCTCACCGGTTTTCATTTCGGCGATATTGCCCAGGTGCAGCGCCGCCCCGCCCATCAGCTGGACGTCGAAGTGCCGCAACCCGAGGGTTCTGCTGGAGGCTTCGCGAACAGCGGCGAACGCTTCGGGAAGCAGCGCATCGAGCGACTCCCCCTCCTCATGGCGTTTCTTCAGCCGGTCGGTTTCTCCGCGCAGCTCCGCGTCGGAGAGTTCTCGAAACTCGTTTTCGAGAACATTGATCGCATCAGCGTAGTTCCGGAGTTTCTTCAGTGTCTTCTTATCGCCGGTACGGAGAACACGTTCAAGAAGTGATGGCACTGGTTTTCGCTCCCAATCTAAGGCTGCCCAAATATGGCGTGTTCAGTCTACGTGCTAGACGCTCACTCTCTGGTTTCAGTTCCCCGCAGTCCCTCAGGCCGTGTCGATTGCAGCCCGCAAAGCGGCGGAGAGATTGCCGGATTCCCCGACCACCACACTGCCCAGGCCCAGCCAGGCCGCCATCAGCAACAGCTCCCTGGCCAGTTCGACGGCAGTGTCGGCGGGCGCTTCGGGCTCGGCATGGCTTGCCCTCACCAGCAACCTTCCCGAGCTGCGGTCGGCTTTGAGATCCACCCGGGCGGCCATGGTCTCGCGGAGGAGGAAGGGCAGCACGTAGTAGCCATAGCGGCGCTTCGGGGCCGGTGTGTAGATCTCTATGCGGTAGTGGAAGCCGAAGAGCGCCTGTAGCCGTGATCGCTCGAACACCATCGAGTCGAAGGGACTGAGCAGTGCCCTGCCCGCCGCGCGGCGCGGAAGGACCGCCGATGATGAGACGAAGACGGGTTTGTTCCACCCGTCCACCTCTACTGCCCGGACTATGCCCCGGGCCTCGAGGAAGCGGATCGCCTCGGTCGTCTCTCGGACGGGGGTCCGGAAGTAGTCGGCAATGCAACGCGCGGACCCGATGCCGAGGGCGCCGAAGGCCCTTTCGGCAAGGACCTGCAGTGCCTCCTGCGCGGGGATGCACGCGTCGGCGAGAGCCGGATCAGGCAGCACCGATCGTACCGGCCCGTATTGCCGCTCGAACTGGGCACTTCGCCCCGCTGCACCGATCTCGCCTCGGCCGAAGAGGTCCTCCAGCACCCGTTTCACGGCACTCCAGTTCCACCCCCAGCCGTCGGTCGAACGGATCTCCTCATGGCCCAGCTGCCGCTGGATCTGGGTTGCGGTGAGTGCAGGGCCGGATGCGAGAAGATCCAGGACTTTGGGCTCGAGATGATTGCGGAGTTCCTGGTCCATTCGCGACGCGCCCATCCAGGTGCGCCGCTGCCACGGGCGGAGGTAGGGAAACAGTTCCGGATCGACGAAACTTGCTTCGTGGGCCCAGTACTCCACCAGCCGGCGCGGATGCCTGGTGGACAGCCTATCGAGCACTGCGGTGTCGTAACTGCCGGCACGGGAGAACACCGGCAGGTAGTGGGATCTCGAAAGGACGTTCACCGAATCGATCTGGAGCAGTTGAAGCCGGCGTGTGATCCGGGACACTGCTGCCGGGGAGACTGGCCCTTCCGGTCGAATCCTTGCGAGCCCCTGGGCATTCAGGGCGATCCGTCTCGCCTGCGAGGGACTCAGGCGGACGGTCACCGGGTCGAGCCTTTCTCCGCACACGTCGTGTGCGGAGAAAGGCTCGAGGCGGTTTCAGGCCGGTTCATCAGGCTGAGGCAACTGCTTCCGTTGCGCGGTAGGCCAGCACTTCCTCGCGGGGCTCTTCTGTCCCTTCGGCACATTTCGCGTCGAGCGTGATGACGCCGTACGTCCACGCCTGCCGGCGGTACACGACCGAGGGCGCGCCCGTGGCGGAATCGACGAAGAGGTAGAAGTCGTGGCCCACGAGCTCCATATTGTCCACCGCATCGTCGAGCGTCATCGACGCCCCGGAGAACACCTTCCGGCGGATCAGTACCGGCGAATCACCGGCCGGGAGGTCATTCGGCGACTCGTAGGCATCAGCCGGTGCCGAAGCGGCAGCAATCGGCTCAGCTTCATCGGCCCGGGTCTCCAGGTAGAGCGGCTGTCCCGCGCTTGCGGGCTCCAGATCCGCAGTCGCCTCGCGGACGGCGACAGGAGTGTGGCGGCCGTGGTGGATCTTCCTGCGGTCCCGAGCCCTGCGCAAGCGCTCGAGAAGCTTGTTGTAGGCGAGGTCGAAAGCGGCGAACTTGTCAGCTGCGGATGCCTCGGCACGGACCACCGGCCCCCTGCACAACACCGTGAGTTCGACGGTCAGGGAGGTATCCGCCATGCGGGCGCTCAACTCCTTGGTGATCTTTGCATCCACCCTCTGGACCTTGTCTCCGAGCTGCTCGATCTTGTCGAGCTTTTCCGTCGCGTACTCGCGGAACCGGTCGGATACTTCCAAGTTTCGACCATTGATCACAAATTCCATGGTGCCCTCCACTTCGCTAAGGTGATGCAACACCGGCCGGGAACGGAGCTGCTGGCCGGTGTCGATGAGTAACGTTCGTCATCGTGCTACCCATACTTCACGGTAGTTCACGCGGGTTCTTTATTCATCCCTGCGTGGCCCGATTTTTCTTGTGGTGCGGATGGAGCCTGCTTCATGGCAGCGGGGGGACGCGCAGCCGCGATGACGACTGCGCCTGCCACATCCGCTCCCGCCGCGCGGAGCGCCCGCGTCACTTCCGCCACTGTCGAACCGGTGGTGAGGACATCATCGATCACAAGGCAGGCCCTACCCTCCAGCCGGGCACCAACTCCGGGCGGGACGACCATCGAACCTGCTACCTGACGCTGCCTGCCCCGCCGCCCGAGCCCTTTCTGGCCGCCGCCGGCACCTCTGTTGCGCACGAAGGCAGCGAATAGGAGCACTGCCCTGACCGGTAGTGGGCGGTCGCCCACGCCCTGCCAGGCGGACGCCGGCCTGACGGCGGCGACGACGCGGGTGCCTGCCGGAAGCTCGCCGCGTTTCGCCAGACCCTGCAGCACAAGGCGGAGCGGGTCGTAGCCGCGCCGCCGAATGGAGGCTGACCTTCCGGGAACAGGCACGAGGAAGTAGGTGCAGGCGGCCCGCTCTCCTTGCGCAGTCGTGCACGCGGCATGCAGCGCGCCCGCCAACGCAACGGCGAGGGGGCGTTCGAGGTCCGTATGGCCGTGGTTCTTGAAAGCGAGCACCGTACCGGCAACGGACCCCGCGTAGACCCCGGCCGCTGTGACCGGCAGGGGCACGAACCCCTCAAGGTCACCGGTCCGGATGGAAACCGAGAACCGACCCGCGCGTCGGGGCTCAAGATACCCCGGAAGGGACTCCGCGCCGGCTTCGGCTCGGAACGGCCGAGCGGTGGCCCGCCGGAAATCATCCAGGCAGGCGCTGCACAGGGACCGGTCCCAGGCGCCGCATCGAATGCAGGCAGTGGGGAAGACCAGTGACCAGAAGCTCGCCGCAGCTTCAGCGCACAGCTGCCAGGCGGGTGCCAGCACAAGCCGGTCCGCTGCTTTGAAGATCCCTGCCTTGAGGACCACCGCCGGAACCATGGCTCAAGGATCGCAGGCCGGCCGGGAAGTCAGGACGGCGGTTCGCCCATGGGGATAAGCGCGCCTCCCGACGAGGCCGTGCTCGGGCCGCCCATGACGAATCCGTCGGGCACGCCGCGCAGCGAATCAGGCATCCACCGCGTCAACCGGGGAAGGCAGGGTCCTGGACATTCTGCGCGTCCTCGGTCCACGCACTTCCCAGCCGCCGCAGCAGCAAGTCACCAACCTGCGCGTAGAAGGCATCATCGACGTTGCTGCCCGCACTGATGTTGACGACGCCGGTGAGGGGGTTCATCAGTTCGCTCGACCCGCTGAGTTCGTGGATGACGGGGACGGACGTGGCTGCTGCGGAGGCGCCGGATGCAACGATCGTCGTCTCGCCGGCCCATTTCGCCGTGTCGATGTCGCCCTCGACCGTCAACGTGAGCGGGGCGTTGAAGGATTGCGGCACGAACTCGGCAGAACGCGTGATACCGGCCAGGAGCACTTCCGTGACACCTGCCCGCTCGGCAACGAGCAGCGCACGGGCGCCATCCCGCGAGATTCTCAGTTCCCGCACGATGCGATCGGCGAGCCAGGGCGCGGAAACGACGACGGCGTTCGCGCTCGTTCCGCCCGGAGGGACGGCGACGACCTCGCTCCCCTGATCGGAGGCACCACCCGTGGCGGTCCGTGCCGTCCACACCCAGTTGCCCGGATCGAAACTCGGCGCAGTCAGGCTCGTACCTTCGGCGGCAAGACGCACCTCGCTGCCTGGGGCAGTGGCGAGCAGCCTGGTCCCGTCTCCCGACAGGAACGCATAGTTGCTGCCCGACACCGACGTGGCCGGGTCTTTCGGCCCATAGGAAGCGACGGAGGGGAAATTATCGATGGGCACCACTGCCCCGTTGCGGAGGGTCACGAGTTCGTTCGCTGATACTGCGACCTGCTCATTGCCTACCGGAGGATTGAGCACCGGCACCACGAGGTCATCCTCGGGCTCATCCAGCGGGATGGGCTGCCCTGCAGTCATCTCCACGCTCGTGACGTCGTTGAGTCCGACGAGATTCGTCTGTAGTTGCTGCTGCATCTGTTCCAGACGGAGCTCGGTGGCGTCCTCGAGTACCTCCTCGGACAGTTCGACCGATGCCACCCCGGACCGGATCGGCACTGATTCGCGTGCGAGGGCCACTCCCTCGGGAAACGCGCTTGTGACGGAACCCTGGAGGTACGGCGCGGGGCCGGCGAGCATGGCCTGGACAATGCGCGCCGTCACTCCTGTCCGTCGAACGAACCAGCGGACATCCGGTACCCAGTACAGGTAGTTGCTGCTGTAGAAATACAGGGTGTGGGAGATCGTCAGGGCGCGCGCGTTGCTCTCGGTGATCAGAATGCCGTCGGGGATCTCGCTGATCCTCCACTGCCCGTCGATCTGGACCATCTCGGCAGTGATCGTTTCGCTTGAGGGCAGGAGCGAGTTCGTCCGGACGCCCTGCTCGTCGATGGTGCCGGTGGTTTCGAGCTGGATCAGGTAGGGACCCTCCTCCTCGTCCCCGCGCTGCACGATGCGTGGATCCGCACGGAAAATGACGATCCGGTCCTCCGGTTGCCAGGAGGCGGCAAGGGCGGGGGTCAAGTACTGTCGGGCGACGCTGTAACCATCCCCCGCGCCGGTACCCGCAGTGATGAAGTCCTGCAGTATCCGCTCGGGGGCCGCACCTTCGGACGGCCCCTCGGGCGAGAACTCCTGGGCGGAAATGCCTTCGTCCTCCGCGGCGGCGGTGATGGTGCTCACCGGGCCGCTCCTCGGAATGGCAGAGCAGCCGGCGATCGTGAGTACGACAGCGAGTACCATGGCCGGCGCACCGTGCCGGGAGAACCTGTCAGGGAATCTCATTGGTTTCCTCCTCAGGGACACTGCGACCTGCAAGAACCTCCACAGGGGCGTCCGGCGGCACCCCACCCGACGGCGACCCACCCGGCGAGGCGGCCCGGCGCGGCGGCAGCGGCAATGGTGATACGTTCACATCGCTCCCCTGGCGCCTGGGAAGGGTCAGCCGAAAGCAGGAGCCGTCGCCCGGCGCGCCCCAGGCCTGCAGCCAGGCCCCGTGAAGCCGTGCATCCTCGGCGGCGATGGAGAGCCCGAGACCGCTTCCACCGGTAGTCCGGGCACGGGCGGGGTCGGCCCGCCAGAATCGATCGAACACCCGGGACGCCTCCGGCGGCGTCATCCCGATCCCGTGATCCCGAACTGCCACGGCCACCGCATCGGGCCCTGACGCAATGTGGATGTCGATCGGTTCCCCTTCGCCGTGCTCCAGTGCGTTGACCAGCAGGTTCCGCAGGATGCGGTCGATCCTCCGCGAATCCACTTCCACCACGCAGCTGGTCTCCTCGGACACGATCGTTACCACGGACCCGGAGTTGTCGGCGAGCGGCTCCGCGCCGGCGATCACATGCCGGACGATCTGGAAGATATCAGCGGGCTCCGGCTCGAGCACTGCAGCGCCGGCGTCGAACCGGGATATTTCCAGTAGATCCGCGAGCAGGGACTGGAACCGCTCCACCTGGTCGAACAGGATCTCGGCGGACCGCTTGTTGACGGGATCGAAATCACGGCGCGCATCGAAGAGAACCTCGGCAGCCATCCGCACCGTCGTGAGGGGAGTCCGCAGCTCATGTGACACGTCCGAGACGAAGCGCTGCTGCATCTGGGACAGCTGGGCCAGCTGGGTGATCTGGTCCTGCAGGTTGGCGGCCATCCGGTTGAAGGAAGCACCGAGCCGCGCCACCTCGTCCTCTCCGCGCACGTCCATCCGCTCCTGCAATTGACCCGCTGCCAGCTTCTCCGACACGAAGGCCGCGTGGCTGACCGGACGCACCACGCTGCGGGTCACGAACCAGGCCACAGCACCGACGATCGCCAGCAGGGCGGTACCTGCCGCCCACAGCACCCGATGGATGTCGTCGAGCGTTCCCTGCATGGAGGAGAGGTCGTAGTAGATGTACAGGGCATACTCGGTGCGGTCGGGCGGCAGGGTGACCTTCGTCCCGAACGCCACTCCCGGCGCATTCCGCCGGCCCGATTGTTCTGACACCGGAATCTCGATCGGCGCCCAATACTGGTCGTTCCCCGCGATGATGGCGTCGGTCATCTCCTGGGGGATGAGCGCCGAGGCGGCAGCGCCTTCGACGCTCGCGCGCGGCGGCACGAAGTAGCCCTGCTGGCCAGGCAGCGGCGTCAGGAGCCACTGCCGGGGAGCATCTGCACCGGTGCCGGTGAGACCGGTCAGCGTGTCGAGGGCGAGCCGGTCGGTGGTTTCACGTTCGGTCGCGGGTGTCTCGCTGAAAACCGTCTTGACGTCCGCCAGCGCGTTCGTCGATTCCTCCTGGAACTGTCCGAACCGTTCCACGTAAAGGGCGCTGGCAACCCGGTTGGAGAGGAATCCCCCGACAACGGCGAACGCGACGGATGTCAGCAGGATCGTCGCGACGACGGTACGGAACTGCAGCGACCTCCGCCAGCGGCGTGCGACGGAGGCGCCGCCGGTCCGGAGCGGCTCATACCAACGCCGGGTCCGGGCAGGGCGTTGCGCTGGATCCGCCGACGTGCTCAAACTATCCTTGACCCGCCTTGTACCCGACCCCGCGCACGGTCAGCACAATCTCAGGCGCTTCCGGGTCCCGCTCGATCTTGGAGCGCAGCCTTTGCACATGGACATTGACGAGCCGGGTATCCGCAGCGTGCCGGTAGCCCCACACCTGCTCGAGCAGCAGCTCTCGCGTGAAGACCTGCCAGGGCTTCCGCGCGAGCGCCACCAGGAGGTCGAATTCGAGCGGCGTCAGGGAAACGCGGACACCTGCCCGGGTCACCGAGTGCCCGGCTACGTCGATGCTGACGTCTCCGATCTTCAGCGTCTCGGGTGCCCGCAGGTCCCCCGGGCGCAGCCGCGCACGAACGCGGGCCACGAGCTCGGCCGGTTTGAACGGCTTGGGAACGTAGTCGTCAGCACCCGATTCAAGGCCGCGCACGACGTCGGACGTGTCGGATTTCGCGGTCAACATCACGATGGGCAGATCGGACTCGTTGCGGATCTGCCGACAGACCTCAATGCCGTCCAGTCCCGGCAGCATCAGGTCGAGCAGGACCAGGTCGGGTTGGGTGGCCTTGAAGATACCGAGTGCCGCGGCCCCATCAGCGCAGAACACGGGATCAAAACCGTCGTTGCGCAGCACGATCCCTATCATCTCGGACAGGGCTTCGTCGTCATCAATCACCAGGATTCGAGCCTTCATAGCTCAATAGTCTCCCATCGGAGCCGCAATGTCCCATTGGCTCGACGCCCAGCGCGCCGCGGACCCCGGAGGGGCGGGCGGAGGACAGCCACCGGCGGCCTGCCCGGATCCGCAGCCCATCCCCGCAGAATGCGGGGCTGAAACTATAGTTCAAGATGACAGAGGTAGGCGGCGCTTGTTTCCAGGGGGACATCATGGGCAATTATCCGCAGGACGGCCCTCCCGAGGACGCCGCCTGGCACGCTCCGAATGCCCTGCCGTCCCCTCCCGCAGGTCAGGATCCGAACCAGAACTCCTTCCCGGGCGGAAACGCCGGTCCCGCGAACCAGCCCTATGGCCATCCATCTCCCCCTGCGGACCAGTGGGGGCAACCGCCGCAGTGGCCCGGCTACGGGCCCCCGCAGAACGGGCAGAACTGGCAGTACGGGCAGAACGGGATGTACCTCGCTCCCCCGAAGCCGGGAGTGATTCCGCTGCGTCCCCTCGGCCTGGGGGAGATGCTCGACGGCGCTTTCCAGGCCTGCCGGCGGAACCCCCTGGCCACCTTCGGCAGCGCGATCCTCTTCCAGGCGATCGTGACCGTGGTGACGGTGCTCATGACCTCGGGTTTGTTCGCGGCACTCGACCAGCTGGACCCCGAGACCGCCTCCACCGAGGAACTCGGCGGGTTGTTCGCCACACTCGCATCCTTCACTTCGGTCATCACGGTGGTATCCGCGGCCGGGCTGCTGATCCTTCAGGGGGTCCTCGTGATTCCCGTGGCGCGAGCGGTCCTCAACCAGAGGACCGGCTTCAGCCGGATGTGGAAGCTGGCCGGCAGGAGAATACTGCCGCTGGTCCTGCTCGGGCTGCTGCTCGCTGTCGGAACGGCCATCGTACTCGGCGTTTTCGTCCTGATTTCCGTGGGTCTCGCCGTCGCTTTGGAAGCTACCTCGCTCTGGATCATCATTCCGCTGTTCTTCGGCGTCGTTGCCCTGGGAATCTGGCTCGGTATCAAACTGGTGGTGGCGCCGGCAGTCCTCATGCTCGAAGGCACAGGCCCGTTCGCGTCCCTCAAACGCTCGTGGGTCCTGACGCGCCGCAACTGGTGGAGGACGTTCGGCATCGTCGTCCTGACCAGCATCATCGTGACGATCATCGCCTCGGTCATCTCCGCTCCGCTTGCGTTCCTTTTTCCGCTCTTCTTCAGCTTCGGCGATTCCCCGCTGGCCATGGGTTCGGACTTCTCGAGCTCGCTGCCCCTCCTGCTGGTCACCCAGGGCATCACCGCGTTCTTCACCGCCATCGGGTATGCCTTCCAGGCCGGCGTGACCGCGCTGCTCTACATCGACCTGCGGATCCGTCGCGAAGGGTTCGACGTCGTGCTGATGAAGGAGCACGAGCAGGCCGGAAACACCCCCAGCGATGTCCTCCCGGGTGCGTCGGCGCATTTCGGCCATGGATCTTCCGGCGGGCCCGGGAAGGAAAGCCCCTGATGGTCGACCCGAACCATGCGGACCTCCTCCCCGACGCCGACGAGGCGCGTGGACTTCTTGACGAAGAACTCGCGAAGTCCGTCTACCAGGAAGCGCAACCGACCCTGCTGGAGCGGCTGATCACCAGCGTGCTGGACTGGCTGGAGGCTAGCTTCTCTTCCCTGCAGGGGCTCGACGCCGGTGCCGGCACGATCGTGCTGGCGGTGGGCGCGGCCGTGCTGATCCTCATCGCCGTCGTGCTGGTCCGGCCGCGACTCAACGCACGCGGCGCCCCTGCCGCGTCCGGTGTCTTTTCCGGAAGCCAAGTCCGGACCGCGGCAGGGCACAGAGCCCGTGCCGAGGCGGCCGCTGCCTCCGGGCACTGGGACCAGGCCCTGACGGAGAGGCTACGGGCCATCATTCGGTCGGCCGAGGAACGGGTCCTCCTCGACAGCCGGCCCGGGCGGACCGCGTCCGAAGCAGCGCTGCAACTCGGGGAGGCCTTCCCCCGCCCCTCCGCGGACATCGAGTGGCTGGCCAACCGCTTCAACGAGGTGCACTACGGTCACCTCCGGGCGTCCGCCGACGACCAGCAGCGTGCAGCAACCCTGGATGGCCTGCTCGAGGAGATGCGTCCTTCGCCGGCTCTCGCTCCGACCGTTCCGGTAGCTCCTCGATGAGCAGCCCGGCACGACCTCCCGCCGCTGCGGTCCATGCGTCTCCTGCTCCGGTAGCCGCTCCCCGACCGGATGCCGATGACCGTCCCGGCGGAGGGGCTTCGGCAGCGGAGGTGATGGGGAACGGTGCCACCGTCCTCGACACGGCCCGCAGGCGGTTCCGGCGCACGCTGCCGTTCCTCCTGCTCGCGCTGGTGATCGCCGCCGTCGTCGTGCTGACCACACTGACACGATCCGAGGCGGACACCCGCCCCCTGTCCCCGGGCAATGCGTCACCCGGCGGGTCGCGTGCCCTGGTCCAGGTACTCCAGGACCAGGGCGTCCAGGTGGTTCGCCCGGAATCGTACGCGGAAGCGCTCGAGAGCCTGTCGGAGGGCACCACGCTCTTCCTCTCCGACCCGGACCGCTGGCTCAACGATGAGCAGCTCGCCGGGCTCACCGGCGCACCGGCCCGCATCGTGCTCGCCGCACCGACGGAGGACCAGCTGGACGTCCTCGCTCCCGCCATCAGCACCGTAGGCCCCCTGTCGGACGAACCGGACACGGTCGAAGCACGGTGCGACGACGACGACGCCCGCGCCGCCGGCAGCATCACCAGCGGCGGAAGCGGCTATTCAGGACCCTCCGAATGCTTTCCGGCGGCGTCCATGACCGATGGCAGCGCCGGCGGCTCCTACGTCACCACGGCGAACCAGGACACTGCAGTGATCGGAAATGCGGACGTTCTCACCAATGAGGGAATCGCCAGTGCGGGCAACGCCGCACTGGCGCTACGGGTGCTCGGGAGTGAACCGGTGCTGGTCTGGTACCTGCCCACCACCGCGGACCTGGCGACCACCGGAACCCCGGTCGATGCCCGGAACCTGCTTCCGGACTGGATCAATCCGCTCATGGTCTGGCTCCTGATCTGCTCGGGAATAGCGATTCTCTGGCGTGGCCGGCGCCTCGGTCCGCTCGCAACCGAGCCGCTCCCCGTCGTCGTCCGTGCCGCTGAAACGGCAGAGGGCCGGGCGAGGCTGTACCAGGATTCGAAGTCGGTGCAGCATGCGGCGGCGAACCTTCAGGCGGCAACCCTGAGTCGACTTGCACGACGCCTGAGGTTGCCGCAGTCGAGCACACGCAGCGGGATCATCGACGCCGCAGCGGTTCGCACCGGGCGTCCACGGCCCGACCTGGCACGCATCATCGACCGCATTCCGGACGGCAACCGGGAACTCGTGCAGTTCTCGCAGGAACTTCTCGATCTTGAAAAGGAGATCAACCAGCAATGAACCCGAACAACGGCCTTCAACAGGAACACGCCCCCCTCCTGGACATCGAGCCCGCGCGCCGTGCCCTGCTCGACGTCCGGACCGAGGTGGCAAAGGCCATCGTGGGCCAGGACGCCGCCGTCACGGGCCTCCTGATCGCACTCCTCTCGGATGGGCATGTCCTCCTCGAGGGGGTGCCCGGCGTCGCGAAGACCCTGCTGGTAAGGACGCTTTCCACGGCGCTGAGCCTTGAGACGAAGCGCGTCCAGTTCACACCCGACCTCATGCCGGGCGACATCACGGGGTCGCTGATCTACGAGGCGCGGACCTCCGAATTCACTTTTCGGGAGGGGCCCGTCTTCACCAACATCCTGCTCGCGGACGAGATCAACCGGACGCCGCCCAAGACGCAGGCCGCGCTGCTCGAGGCCATGGAGGAGCGCCAGGTATCGGTGGACGGAGTGTCACGGGCGCTTCCTACGCCGTTCATCGTTGCCGCGACGCAGAACCCCGTGGAATATGAGGGCACCTATCCCCTGCCCGAAGCGCAGCTGGACCGCTTCCTGCTCAAGCTGACGATTCTCCTGCCCGGGCGGGACGACGAGATCGAGGTGATCCGCCGGCACAGTGAGGGCTTCGATCCCCGGAACCTGTCGGCCGCGGGTGTGCGGCCGGTGGCCGGCGCGGAGGACCTCGACGCCGCCCGCCGTGCCGTGAGCCGGGTGGCGATCGCTCCTGAGGTCGTGGCGTACATCGTGGACCTCGTGCGGGCGACCCGTGTGTCTCCGTCGTTCCAGCTCGGGGTGTCCCCGCGCGGCGCGACAGCACTTCTGAGCACGTCGCGGTCGTGGGCGTGGCTGTCGGGGCGATCCTTCGTGACCCCGGACGACGTGAAGGCCCTGACGCTTCCCGCACTGCGGCACCGCGTCGCCCTGAGGCCCGAGGCCGAGATGGACGGCGGAAGCGTGGATGACGTGCTGTCGGGGATCCTCGCCACCGTTCCGGTACCGCGCTGACGGTCAGGCCATGGTCATCACCGGAAGGCTCCTGCTGCTCGCGCTGCTCGGCGTCGTGCCCGTCATCGTGTACCCGGGAAGCACCTCGATCCTCCTCTGGCTCCTGCTGCTGGCTGCCGCGGTGGCAGTGGACCTTGCACTCGCCGCATCTCCCCGGAAGGTGGGGATACGCCGGAACCTACCGGGCAGCGTGCGCCTCAGCGAGCAGTGTGCCAGCACCCTCCTCGTCCGTAATGACAGCTCCAGGATGTTGAGGTCAACCCTCCGCGAGGCGTGGCAGCCTTCGGCCGGCGCCGTCGATCCTGAGCAGCAGCTTTCCGTGCCGCCCGGTGAAACGCGGCGGATGGAGATTACGCTGGTGCCCGAGCGCCGGGGCATCCTCGGCGTGACCGCGGTGACCATCCGCAGCAGCGGCCCGCTGGGCCTGGCCGCCCGGCAGGTCACCGTGCCGGCGCCGGGAAGCCTCCGGGTCCTGCCGCCGTTCCATTCCAAACGGCATCTTCCGTCGAAGCTCCGCCGGTTGCGCGAGCTGGACGGCCGCGCAGCCGTGCAGATCCGGGGTGGCGGGACCGAATTCGATTCGCTGCGCGACTACGTCCGCGGCGACGACGTACGCTCCATCGACTGGCGGGCGACCGCACGGAAACGGGACACCGTGGTGCGCACCTGGCGTCCGGAGCGTGACCGGCGGGTGGTGATCGTGCTTGACACCTCCCGGACCTCAGCTGCCCGCATCGGCGATGAGCCGCGGCTGGACACCGGGATCGAAGCCGCCCTGCTGCTGGCGGTCCTCGCGCAGCGCGGCGGCGATAATGTGGACTTCCTTGCGTTCGACCGGCGGCGAAGGGCCCGCGTCGATTCGGCGGCGAAAGGCAACCTGGTCAACGCCCTGGTCACGGCCATGGCCCCCCTCGAGGCCGAACTCATCGAGGCCGACTGGTCCCGTATCCCCTCCCAGATCCGTTCGATATCCGCGCACCGGTCACTGGTCGTGCTGTTGACCTCCCTCGACTCCGGCTCCGTGGAGGAAGGCCTTCTGCCGGTCCTTCCGAGCCTGACGGCGCAGCACGTGGTGGTCGTCGCCTCCGTGCGGGATCCCCGCCTCGAGGAGATGCGCTCCCAGCGGGCCACGGCATCGGATGCCTTCCGCGCGGCTGCCGCCGAGCGCGCACTGCTGGACCGGGAGGCCGTCACCGCTCATCTCCGGCTCCTCGGCGCGGAGGTGGTGGATGAGAGTCCCGGCGATCTTCCGCCGAAACTCGCCGACGCGTACATCCGGCTCAAGGCTGCAGGGCGGCTCTGATTCCGTCCGGCCACCCGGTCGACGGGCATGGCAGACTGATTTTCGAGAAGAGGGAGTTGGAGTCGTGCGATCCATTTATCAACATGTCCTGGGCCGGGAGTTCTCGAAACTGCAGCCGGAGCTCCGGAAGTACTTCGGGCTGCATGCCGGCAGCGGCGCGTTCGGGATCGGGGAAGGCACGTTCGACGTCGCCGGATGCCCCGCCTGGTTCGCGCGGCCCGTTTTCCGACTGACCGCCCTGGAGAACGCCTTCTTCCCCGAATACTCCAGCCGCGTACCGTTCACCATCCGGAACTACGCGCACGTCGACCCCTTCGGCCGGCCCGCACTGACGGCACGGCGGGAGATCGATTTCGGCACGGTCCGGCGGCTCTTCGAGGACACCACCTCCCTCAGCGGCGACCGGTTGACCGATTACGTGGGCCGCCACCGCCGGATGGCCACGGCGCTCACCTGCTCGGTCACCGAGGACGGCCGCATGCGCATGGTGTCGTCGGCCACGCGCCTCTACGCCGGGGTCCGCGTCCCGGTACCCGACGCCGTCGGGGCCCTTGCCTATATGGAGCAGTGGTGGGACGCGGACAGCGGACGGTTCCGGATCAGCACCCGCGTGGTCCACCGGCAACTGGGCACACTCCTGGTCTATGCGGGTGCTTTCGACTACCGCCTCGAGCAATCCGACGGCGCCCTGCCTCTCGAGGCCCAGCCGCTCAGGTGGGAGGAGCGGACCTAGCCTTCCGCGCGCACCTGGTTCAGGGCGTCAGCTGCCTGGGTGAGCCGGGTCAGGGCAAGCCGGGCCGTCGCGGGACTCCGTGCGGCCAGCCCGCCGACGGGTACGAGCGTCAGCGCGTCGAGCGCCGACAGCGGCAGGCCGATCCGCTGCCACGGATCCAGGATGGTCCGGACGACGGCGCTCACCTGCGGCAGGGAACCCGCTAGCGGAAGCACTCCGGTCCATAGCTCCCGGCCCGCCTCCACCGCCTCCGCCAGTCGCTCCCATTGCCGGTCGCTGATGCCAGGAATACCCAGGGCGAGGGCTTCGGCCGGGCTGGACAGCGCGGCATCGAGGACGACGTCGTCCGCTGGTATCGCCAGGACCGTCCGGGGGGAACCTGCTGACCGGAGCGCCGCGTGGACGAGGCCCCAGGCGTCGGTCGCCTCGCGCCGGTCGATGGCCCGGAGCGTCCGGTACCCGCTCGCGGTGGGAATCCGGCCGGCGAGGACGGCGTCGACGTCGGGCTCGTCCAGTTGCACGACGACCGCGGCACCGCGCGAGACCGCCGCGATACGCTGCACCAGCCGCGCGGCTCCCACGGCCAGCGACTCGTAGATCTCACGCCGCGCACCGGCATCGAGCAGTGCGCGTTCACCGGAGTGCAGGTGCACGTCGGCTGCCAGCGAGAGGGGACCCCGCAGGTGAATCTTGATCCGCCCGGCCGGTGCCTCCTCGGCTCCGGCGATGTCGCCGAGGGCGTTGATGTCGGAGGACAATGCGGACTCCGCCCGACGCTGGTCCCTGCCGGGGTGTGCAACGAGGCGCCAGCCGTGCGGCTGGAGGTCGAACGGCAGCTCGACCAGCATCGCCAGCGTCCGCCCCAGTGAGTCGCTGCCGGGGCCGCGGTCCGGCAGCGCCGCCAGGAAGGGGAGATGCGGGTTGCCGAGCTCACCCCGGATGATCCGCTGAGCCTCGAAGGGATCGGATCCCGGCCATTCGCCGAGGGCGGTCGCTGTCACTTCATGTGTCGAGGAGTCAGCTTTCACTGTGCGCCCCGGAGTGGTCATCGATGCCGCCGGTGCCGGGGTTGCCTGCGGCGGTTCCGTCGGTGTCGCTGTCCGACGAGCCGGGACCTGCAGGGGCATCCCGTGCGTTCCGGGTATCGGAAATGGCCTGATGGTGCCGGATGACTTCGGAGATGATGAAGTTCAGGAACTTCTCGGCGAAGGCCGGGTCGAGGTGGGCTTCCTCGGCGAGCGCGCGAAGCCGGGCGATCTGGGCCGCCTCGCGGTCGGGATCTCCCGGGGGCAGGCGGTGCTCGGCTTTGAGGTGGCCAACGCGCTGGGTGGCCTTGAATCGCTCGGCCAGCAGATAGACGAGGGTCGCGTCGATGTTGTCGATGCTGCTGCGCACGGAGAGGAGTTCAGCCAGAACCTCGGGGGCCACATCCCCCGCCAGGGAGCTCGCCGTCGGATCGAAGCCACTGTTGGTATCAGACATGCACCCAGTCAAGCAGATGAGCACAGTCACCAACCAACTGCTACAACCAACTGCGACGCCGGCCGGGCCTCAGTTTCCGGCTGCCGCCAGTTCAGGCCGAAGAGCGGACCGTGCCGAGTCGATAGTGGCCTGGCCGAGGACCCGCGACCCCTGGTACAGGACCACGGTCTGTCCCGGCGCGACACCGCGCATCGGTTCGATCAGCCGGACCACGAGCTCCTGTGCGCCGTCGGACGCGGCTTCGATGAAGGCCCGCGCGTCAACCGGGTCACCATGGGCCCGGACCTGCGCCATGCAGGGGAATTCCGCACCGGAAAAGACCTCAGGGATCGGCATCCCGGCCCAGGACACCTTGATGCCCCGCATCTCGTCGATTGCCAGCAGATGTTCCGGACCCACCACTACCGTGTTGTCCTTCGGCCGGATCTCCAGTACGAAGCGCGGTTTGCCGTCCGCAGCGGGAGTGCCGAGTTTCAAGCCCCTGCGCTGGCCCACGGTGAAGGCGTTCGCTCCCGGATGGCTCCCGATCGTGGCTCCATCGACGTCGAGGATGCTGCCCTCGCTCATGTCGATGCGCTCCTCGAGCCAGCCGCGGGTGTCGCCGTCGGGGATGAAACAGATGTCATGGCTGTCCGGCTTGTTGGCGACGGACAGTCCGCGTCGCTCGGCCTCGGCCCGCACCTCGGCCTTCGACGGCGTCTCGGCGAGCGGGAACATCGAGTGCTTCAGCTGCTCGTGGGTGAGGACGCCGAGGACGTAGGACTGGTCCTTCGCCCAGTCGGCCGCCCGGTGCAGTTCGGGGTTGCCGTCCGCGTCCTCGATGACCTTCGCATAGTGTCCGGTGCACACCGCGTCGAAGCCGAGTGCAAGCGCCTTCTCGAGCAACGCGGCGAACTTGATGCGCTCATTGCACCGCATACATGGGTTCGGGGTGCGTCCCGCTGCGTATTCGGCGACGAAGTCGTCCACCACATCGGCCTTGAAGCGTTCCGAGAAGTCCCAGACGTAGTAGGGAATCCCGAGGATGTCGCAGGCACGCCAGGCGTCGCGGGAGTCCTCGATCGTGCAGCAGCCGCGGCTTCCGGTGCGCAGCGTCCCCGGCATGCGGGAAAGCGCAAGGTGTACCCCGACGACGTCGTGCCCTGCCTCCACGGCGCGCGCCGCCGCGACCGCTGAATCGACTCCGCCGCTCATGGCTGCCAATACCCTCATGAAAAACCAGTTCCTGCCGTTCGAATGGATGATGCGGTGCCGGCCATGCCGGCGGCGCGGGCGCGCCCGTAGGCCCCCGGCAGCGCCGCCATTACTGCGTCAACGTCACCGGGGGTCGATGTATGCCCGAGGCTGAACCGCTGGGCGCCCCTTGCCTCCTCCTCGGAAAGTCCCATGGCCAGGAGGACATGGGATGGGCGGGGCACTCCCGCGGTGCAGGCGGACCCCGTGGAGGACTCGATGCCCGCCAGGTCCAGGAGGAACAGCAGGGAGTCACCCTCGCACCCCGGGAACGTGAAGTGGGCGTTCCCGGGGAGTCTCGCGCCGACCGGCCCGGGGTGGCTCACGCCCCTGAGTACCGCGTCGGGCACTTCCCGCAGGACGCCCTCGATGAGGCGGTCGCGCAACGCCGCGAGGCGTGCTGCCTCAACCGGCAGGTGGGCGACGGCGTCGTCCGCGGCCGCCGCGAACGAGGAGATGCCAGCGCTGTCGAGCGTTCCGGACCGGACATCGCGCTCCTGGCCGCCGCCGTGCTGTACGGGGGTGAGCGCGACCGACCGTCCGACGAACAGCGCTCCCACACCCACCGGACCACCAATCTTGTGGGCGCTGACGGCCATGGTCGCCAGCCCGGAGTCCGCGAAGGACAGCGGGAGGGAACCGAACGCCTGGACGGCGTCGGAGTGGACCGGGACACCGTGGGCCGCGGCTATGCCGGTGATTTCCGGAATTCTCTGGACCGTGCCTACCTCGTTGTTGGCCCACATCACCGTGACCAGGGCCACTGACCCGGAATCGGCCTGCAGCTCGGTCCGCAGCGCCTCCAACGACACCACGCCCCGGGCATCCACGGGAAGCCAGGTCACCCGCGCGCCCTCGTGGCGCTCGAGCCATTCGACGGTGTCCTGGACGGCAGGGTGCTCGATCGTCGAGCACAGGATGCGCGTCCGCCGCGGGTTCTCGTCGCGCCGTGCCCAGAACAGGCCTTTCACCGCGAGATTGTCAGCCTCGGTACCCCCGGAGGTGAAGATGACCTCGGACGGATGGGCTCCGGCTGCCCGGGCGAGAATCTCCCGGGCATCCTCCACGGTGCGCCGGGCGCGGCGGCCGGAGCCGTGCAACGACGACGGATTGCCGCTGCGGGAAAGTTCGAGCGTGAGGGCGGCGAGCGCTGGCGCCGAGATAGGCGTGGTCGCCGCGTGGTCAAGGTACACGGGCATCCTGCAATTCTACCGGTGCGGCCGGTGCACACGGAGTCGTCCGGTCCCTCTGGTAGAAATACCCCTGTGGACAGCGAAGCAGGAACTCCCCCGACAGGCAGGTTCGTTCCGGTGCTGCGGCATCCGGTGCAGGCTTTCGGCGCGAAGGTCCTGGACTTCGACCGGCAGGTAGCGCTGATGGCGGTGATCAACCGCACCCCCGATTCCTTCTACGATTCCGGTGCCACCTTTGCGCTGGACGCCGCGATCGAGGCGTCCCGAACGGCGGTCCGGGACGGGGCGGACTGGATCGATATCGGCGGCGCCCCGTTCTCGCCCGGCTCTCCCGTGTCCGCGGCGGAGGAGTCAGCGCGAATCGTCCCGGTCATTGCCGCGGTGCGGGAGGTCTCCGATGTGATCATCTCCGCCGACACCTTCCTCCCCGAAGTCGCCGAAGCCGCGCTCGCCGCCGGCGCGAACGTCATCAATGACACCACGGGGCTCCGGAACCCGGATCTGGCCGTGGTGGTCGCCGCAGCGGGTGCACACCTCGTCATCACCCACAGCCTCGCCGAGCCCCGGACTGTGTACCCCCGGCCGACGTACGACGACGTCGCCCGCGACGTCGCAAAGTTCCTGCTGCAGAAGGTGGACACCGCCGTGGACCTCGGCATCCGCGAAGACCGCATCCTCCTCGATCCGGGGCACGATCTGAACAAGAACACCCTGCACTCGCTGGAGATCACCCGGCGTTTCTCCGAGATCGCCGCACTGGGCTTTCCGACGCTCGCGGCGGTGTCGAACAAGGACTTCATCGGGGAGACCCTGGACAAGCCGAAGCGCGAGCGGACCGAAGGGTCGCTGGCCGCCGCCGTCATCTGCATCCTCGGCGGCGCACGGGTAGTGCGGATGCACGATGTCGCGGCATCCCGTGCTGCCATCGACCTCACCGAAGCGGTGTTCGGTTGGCGGCAACCTGCTTACCTGCGCCACAACATGGGCAACTTCAACGAACCGGCAGCTCCATGATCACCTCCCTCCTGCCCGGTGGATCCGCTGGGCTGACCGACGCCGAGCTGTTGCGCCTGTACGCCTATCCCGACGATGCGAAGCCCGACCCGGCGTTTCCCGGAACCGGTCGCCCCTACGTGCGGTTCAACTTCGTGGCTGCGGCGGACGGCTCGGCCACGAGCAACGGATTCTCCGCCGGTCTCGGGAACGACGGCGACAAACGCATCTTCCGCCTCCTGCGCCGGCTTCCGGACATTATTCTGGTCGGCGCCGGCACCATCCGCGCCGAAGGGTATGAGGGTGCCCTGGTCGACGACGAGGGCCAGGCCTGGCGACGGAGGCAGGGGCTCCCGGCTCACCCCGCACTCGGCATCATCTCCGGTTCACTGAACCTCGACCCGTCCAGTGGATTCTTCTCGAATGCACCCGTCCGACCCGTGATCTTCACCAGCGGCTCGGCGCCTGCCTCGCAGCGGACCGCGCTGTCCCGCGTGGCCGACGTCGTAACCTGCGGTGCCGCATCCGTCGAGACAGCGGCGCTCCTGCAGGCCCTTGCCGACCGGGCCGTCCGCAAGGTCCTGTGCGAGGGCGGGCCCGCCGTGCTGGGTGCCTTGACGGCATCCGACGCCGTCGACGACCTGTGCCTTTCCATCAGCCCGCTCCTCGCCGGTGGTGAGGGGCCCCGAATTTCCGTAGGAGAAGCGCCGGCAAACCCCCTGGCCCTTTCCCTCGCGTCGCTCCTGACCGAGGATTCCGCACTGTACATTCGATATGTGAAGGCGCGGACCTAGCGCCGGATTCGTTGGGAAGCAGACGCTGTCGCGACATTCGAGAGGGAGCACCATGCCGGACGCCTCGGGCGCGTCTCCGTACGACATCCTGGGCCTGGCTTCCGATGCAACGGACAAGCAGATCAAGGACGCATACCGCAGGGCGGCGCGGACCTCGCACCCGGACCTCGGCGGAAGCGAGGAATTGTTCCACGCCGTGGCCGTGGCCTACGAGACGCTGGGAAACCCCGCACGCAGGCAGAGGTACGACGCCGGCAACGGCACGCGCGGCACCGGAACACCGGGCGCAGGTGCGGGTGCAGGTGCAGGTGCCCGGCCATCCCAGCCCCGCGCTGCGGCAAGGAGTGAAAACACCGAGGCAGCGAAAGCGCCTCCTGAATACCTCCCGCCGTTCTCTCCGACAGAGCCCCCGGTGGTTCCGCTCATCCTTGCCGGGCGGCAGTTGCACGGAGCGCCCCGGCAACCCGGGATCTTCGGCAGGATGGCAGGCGCTGCCCGCGCGAGGGTCGAGGGGGAGCTGCGGACGGCGGCGATTCTCGAGCAGTCCCTGCTGCCGACGTATCCCGCAGCCCGCCTGGTCAACGGACTGAAGTTTTCGAACAGCGCAGGGACAACCGCCGGCCATGCGGTCCTCGGCGGCTATCGGATCGCCGTGCTCGATTCCTTCGCCGCCACCCCGGGTAATTTCGACTGGGACGGCCGGTCGCTCCGACATCAGGGCAGAGCGGTCCAGGGACTCGGTATAACGAACACCGTCCGGGAGATGCAGGATCTGTTTCCCGAATGCAACGTGAGCGGCTGGCTGGTCGTCCATGGCGCGCGGGGCAACCCCTTCGACCCGGTGATCGACAGTCCGCCGTCGTTCGACAGGTCAGCGCCGTCGGCCATCCAGGTGGTGAACGCGGGAACCATGGTCCGGACGATCCGGGCGTTCCTCGCCGCGGGCCCGCAACCGAATGTGGTCCAGCTCCCGGTCCTTGCGAGGCTGCTGGGCGCCGCAGAAGGTTAGCTCCGCCGGAAGCTAGGATGGAGCGGTGTTCCGCATCCTCTTCCATTCCCCCGAGATCCCCGGAAATACCGGCAATGCAATCCGCCTTGCCGCGGTCGCGGGTGCCGAGCTGCATCTGGTGGAGCCACTCGGGTTCAGCCTCGAGGATTCCAAACTGCGCCGGGCGGGCCTCGACTACCACGATCTCGCCGTCCTCTCCGTGCATGAGAGCCTTGCTGCGGCGTGGGAAAGCCTTGCTCCGGAGCGCGTCTTCGCCTTCACGTCCGACGGCGAGGTGTCCTACACCGACATTCGATACCGCGCCTCGGACATCCTCCTGTTCGGACCGGAGTCCGTGGGGCTTTCCGCGGACGTCAAGAACGACCCCCGCGTGAGTGCGAGGGTGAGGGTCCCCATGCTGGCATCCCGCCGGTCCCTCAACCTCGCGAACACGGCCTCGATCGTGCTCTATGAAGCCTGGCGCCAGCACGGGTTCGAAGGGGCAGTCCTCTGATGCACCAAGGAGACCACCGATGACTGCACGACACGCCTCGATTGCGCCCGACGACGGCGCGGAGGACTTCGACCGGCTGGCACCGGCGCTGTGGAACACGGTGGGCAATGCGGTGGTTGCCGCTGCGGATGTCCTGGTCGGAGAACGGGTGCTGGACGTCTACGCAGGAACAGGAAGCGCCACCATTCCCGCAGCCCAGCTTGCCGGACCGGACGGCCGGGTGGACGCAGTGGACCCCGTCACCTCCCTGCTGGACCTCACCCGCGACAAGGCCGGGGCGATGGGCCTGGAGAACATCGGGTTCCATGCGCAGGGTCCGGGAGAATGGCACACCGACGCACCCTATGACGCCGTCCTGAGCTGCTATGGTCTCTGCCTTTCACCCGCTATGTCGGCGGTGACGCTGCGGGTGCTGTCACTACTCCGGCCGGGCGGGCGATTCGCGCTGAGCGTCTGGGACGAGGGCGCGCTCGAGCCGTTCGAAACGAAGCTCCTGGGAGCGTGCGAAGCCGAATTCCCTGACCATGCACCGGCAGCCCCGGGATCCTTCCTGGCGAATCGTCGGGAGTTGACCGGTGAAGGGCGCCTGACCGCCTGGCTGGAACGCCATGGATTCGTTTCGATCACGGTGGAGAAACTCGCCCTGGCCGTGCCGCTCGACGCTGACATGGCCTGGTCGCTGGTGCTCGGCAGCGGGTTCCGCAGCGTCATCCCCGATGATCCGGCAGTCCTCGACCGCGTTCGCACACGGTTCCTCCGGGAACTCGGCACCGGTTTCATCCTCAACGCCGATACCCTCATCGCCGTGGCCGGCCGCCCGGAGATCGGCTGACCCCCGCTCCCATCCGGCCTGACTGCGGCTCCGAATAATAGCTGACATCAAAGATGTCAATGGTAGCTAAACAGTCGAGGCAGGAGGGTGGATCAGTTGGTTATCACCACTGCCCCCGCACGCCGCCCCGGCAGCTCCAGTGTTCGGGAACTGCGCCATCGAGCTTTATGCTTGGAACCTATGGACACGCCACGAGTTAGCCGGGTAACCCCCGTGGACGCCAGGGCACGCGAATCGGGCGGCGAGTCCGGCGCAGGTTCAACTTTGACGGACCTCCTGCTCCGGATCGCCCAACAGGACACCGACGCGTTCGCTGCTTTCTACGAGCAGACGTCCCGCCGTGTCTACGGCCTTGCCCGGCGGGTGCTCATCGATCCGGAACTCAGCGAGGATGCTACCCAGGAGGTCTACCTCCAGGTGTGGAACAGTGCCGACCGCTTCAATCCGGCGGCCGGCAGCCCGATGGCGTGGCTCATGACGCTGGCCCACCGGAGGGCAGTGGACCGGGTGAGGTCGGAGCAGAGTTCCACCGACCGGGAGGCCCGTTACGGGGCCGCCACCCTGGTTCCGGACCACGACGACGTCGTCGACACCGTGACGCAGCGTCTCGAAGCCGAGACGGTAGTGAAGTGCCTCGACACGCTCACGGCCACCCAGCAGGAATCGGTGAAGCTCGCGTACTACGGCGGGCTCACCTACCGCGAAGTCGCGGAGAAGCTCGGGGTAGCTGTACCGACCATCAAATCAAGAATCCGCGACGGACTACTTCGACTCAAAGCATGCCTGGGGGTGAACTGAGATGCAGGACAGAGATAGGAACCGGCAATTCGCCGAGGACCTTGAGACGGACCTGAGCCGTGGCCACGTTGTGGAGTGGGCTGAACTGTATGCCCTCGACGCCCTCAGTGACGACGAGCGGACAACCATCGACGGGTTCCTCCTCACCGCGGATCCAGCGGTGAGCCTCACCTTCGACGAGCGGCTTCGCACAGCTCGCGAAACCGTCACCAGCGCCTACGCCATCGACGAGGCAGAACCTCCGGCCGGCCTGTTCGACAAGATCCTGCTCCAGCTCCCGGGGGTCTCCGAGGGGGACGAGCGTCCTTCACCATCCTCGGAACCATCGGGACCGGGGCAGGAGCCCGGCATGGATGACCTGACCCGGCGCCGGCAGGCACGAGCGGAGCGCCGTCGTCCCCGTTCGGTCACGCAGTGGTTGGTCGCCGGAGCCGCCACCGTCGTTCTCGCGGTCGGTGCAGTGACGATTGCGCAGAACCTGCAGCCCTCCCTCGAGGAGGAAGTGCTCCAGGCCTCCGATCTCCGCACCAATGAATTCGTGCTGGCGCCGGGCGGCAAGGCCGACCTGGCGGTGTCCCGCGAGGAGAATGCCGCAGTGCTGACCCTGACCGGGGTGCCTGCCCCGCCTGAGGGATCGGTGTACCAGATGTGGCGTTTGCCCACGGATGGTTCGGCCCCGGTTTCGGTAGGAACCATGACGGCCGAGGATGTGGCCGGGTCCAAGGTGACTGCGGTCCAGGGCATCGACCAGTTCACCGGACTCGCCCTGACCGTCGAACCCGCAGGCGGCTCCACAGCGCCGACTCTCCCTCTGGTTGCCGAAATACCTTTCCAGGTATAGGTAACGGTCCACCGGGGCTCTCCAGCAGGAGGTTGTTCCGGGGGCCGTCCCAGCGTTCTCCTAGAAGCCCGCGATGGTGTCCTCGGTGTTGATCCCCACAGCGTGGAACGCTTCTGCGCTGGAACCCCCGGGAAGTCCGGCGCGTCGAGCATTGCCAGCGAGCATGCGCCGGACGGTGGCATCCATCGCCTCGATATCCGGGTGCTGGCTGGCGTGGACCCGGATCGCTGCCAGTTTTCGGTCCTCGAACCCGGTGATATCGACGAAGTGGTTCTCAAGGTGACCGGGTCCCCCGAAGAACCACACCCAGGGAACGCGGTACGCGGGTAGTCCTGCCGCCGCCAGTTCGGGGAAGGCGTAGGGATTCTCCGAGGCCGGGTACACCGCCCGCGTCACTGCCTCGCCGCAGGCCAGGTGGTCGGGGTGGCTTTTCTGGATGCGGTCCCAGTTGCGTTCCGGGTGCATGGACATCACGACGTCGGGCCGCACTTCGCGGATCCGCTTCACGATACCGCCAACCACCTCGGAAGAGGGCTCGAGGAAGCCGTCCGGTTGCCCAAGGAAGGAAACGTCCTTCACCCCCACGAGGCGCGCGGCGGCACGCTGCTCGTCGCGACGGAGCCCCATGATCCCTGGGCGCTGCTGCTCGGAGAAACCGCCGGCGTCCCCGTCGGTCAGGATGCAGTAGCTGACCTCGACTCCGGCATCGGTCCAGGAGGCGATCGTGCCGGCTGCTCCGAAGTCGATGTCATCCGGGTGGGCGGCGAAGCACAGGACGCGCCGCACGGGTGCGGAGTCGGGGAACGGCATGGCCTGCTAGACCCTGCGCTTCCGGATTTCCTCGGTGGCCTGCGGAAGTACGGTGAACAGATCGCCGATGATACCGAAGTCGGCGATTTCGAAGACCGGTGAGTCGGCGTCCTTGTTCACGGCGACAATCACCTTCGCCGTCTGCATCCCGGCTTTCTGCTGAACCGCCCCCGAGATACCCGCTGAGATGTACAGCTGCGGCGAGACCGTCTTGCCCGTCTGGCCGACCTGCGCCGAATGCTCGATCCAACCGGCGTCCGTTGCCGCTCGGGAGGCCCCCACGGCGCCGCCGAGTGCGTCAGCGAGCTCCTCGAGGGGCTTGAAATTCCCTTCGACCCCCCTGCCGCCTGCCACGATCACCCGCGCCTCGCTCAGCTCGGGCCGGCCGCTCGCCGGCTTGTCCACCCGGCCGGTAATGCGCGCCGCTGCAGCGGGAAGGGCCGTTTCCACCGGGATGATGCGGGGGCCCTCGGGAGTACCCGCTTCGGCGGCCTCGTAGCTGTTCGGCTTGACCGTGAACACTGCGATCCCGGTGGTCGCCCTGCACGTGACCGTGTAGGACCCTGCGAAATCGGACTTCGTCGCGGTGAGATCCGGATCCAGGCCGACGACGTCGGTGATCACTCCCGCGTTGAGGCGGACGCCGACCCGGGCGGCGATCTCCTTCTCCTCGTAGGAGTTTCCGAGCAGCACCACCTGCGCCCCGGACAGGCGGACGGCCTCGGCAAGGAACGCCGCTTTTCCTGCAACCAGGTAGGTGCCGAGGTCCGCATCGGCCGGAACATGGCAGGCGGCCACACCATAGGACCCGACGCCGTCGAGATATGCCTGACCCGCTTCCGAGGCCAGTGCTGCGGTTCCCTCACCGAGGCTCGCCGCGAGCGAGAGCAGTTCCCGCTCGCTCTTGTTCAGGGTTGCCCCCGGATTATCCAGAAAGACCAGTACCGTGGCCATGCCGCGGCCTCCTTGCGTGGGGTTTGGAATGGATCGGGTCAGAGCAGCTTTTGGCCGGCGAGGAAGTCCACGAGCCGGATGCCGGCATCGCCCTCGTCGGTGATCACTGTTCCCTGGGCCCGCGGCGGCCTCGGCTCGGCATCCTGGACGCGGGTCCAGGATCCTTTCAATCCCACCTGGTCGCCGGTGATGCCGATGTCTCCGAGGGACAGCGTCTGCACCGGTTTCTTCTTCGCCGCCATGATCCCCTTGAAATTGGGGTACCGGGGCTCGTTGATCTGATCTGTCACGGAAACGATCGCGGGCAGGGGCGACTCGAGGGTCTCCGAGTAGGTGTCACCGTCGCGCCGTGCCGTCACCAACCATCCGCCGGACTCTTTTGTCACGTCGAGGGTTGCCGCGAACGTGACCTGAGGAAGCTGCAGCCGCTCGGCGAGCTGCGCCGGAACGAGGGAAGTCTCGCCGTCGGTCGACGCCATGCCGGTAAGCACCAGGTCGAAACCGCCCAGGTGGGTCAGGAGCGCTGACAGGGCAAGGGAGGTGGCCGACGCATCGGACCCGAGGAGGGCGTCATCCGTGAGGTGCACGCCCTGATGGGCACCGATCTGAAGGGCTTTTTTCACCGCGCTCACGGCCGCGGGGGGTCCCATGGTCACTGCCGTGATCCGGTGGCCTGCGGCGTCGCCTCCAAGCTTCTCAGTGAGTTGGAGCGCGGCTTCGAGCGCGTATTCATCGAGCTCCGAGAGGATACTCTCACTGCGCTGGGTGGTCTTGTGCTCACCATTGATATGCCGGTCGAACTGCGCGTCGGGCACGTGCTTGACCAGCACCGCAATGTTCAGTCCCGTCGCTGGGGCCTCGTCCATTGGTGACCTTCCTTAAGTGGGGATCTTCCCGAAACCAAGCTAACCATACTGGCGCTTCGCGAAGCTCCCCACCTGGAGGGTCAGGGCGCTGGAACCGCTGCGAGGGCCACATCGATGGTGATGGAGCGGCCGTCCCGAGTCAGCTCGACCGGAACCTCCTGGCCGACTGGCTGCATCCGTACCGCCGCGGTCAGCTCCGTGGGATCGTTGATCTCGTAGTCGCCGAGCTTCGTGATGACGTCGCCCTCCCGCAGTTCAGCCTCCGCCGCCGGTGATCCGGGTTCCACGGTGGCCACCCGGGCGCCGACCGAGAACGTCGAGCCCTGGCCGGAATCGCTGGGAGGGGTTTCCTGTACGCTCACGCCGAGGAAGCCGTGGGTCGCAGCGCCGTCCTCGATGATTTCCCTGGCCACCCGTTCCGCGTAGTTGATGGGTATCGAGAACCCGACGCCGATGTTTCCCGAGCTCTCCCCCGAGCCGGCCGAGGCGATGGCGACATTGACGCCGATGATCCGTCCCTGCGCGTCGATCAACGCACCGCCGGAGTTGCCCTGGTTGATGGCCGCGTCCGTCTGGATCACGTTCAGGTAGATGGAACCCTGGGACTGCGGCTCCTGCTCCGGGGACCCCTCGGGCGGCAGGAAGTTGAAGCCGTCCCCGCTGTCTTCGGGTGAGTCGGCCTGATCTTCGGGCACGGCGGAGGAGGCGACGCTGATGGTTCGGTTGAGCGTGGAGACGATGCCGTCCGTCACGGTTCCACTGAGACCGAGCGGGGCGCCGATGGCGATTGCGGTGTCTCCCACGTTCAGTTCATCCGAGTTGCCGAGAGTGGCAGGGGTGAGATCAGGAGCATCGACCTTGATCACCGCAAGGTCGGAGAGCGGGTCGGTACCCACTACCTCGGCGGGGAAGACCCGCCCGTCATCCAACTGCACCTCCACCCTCGGATCGGCAACCTGGCCGCCGAGCGTGACGACGTGGGTATTCGTCAGGATGTGCCCTTCGTCGTCGAGGATGATTCCCGAACCGGATCCGCCCGACCCGGCGCCGCTCACGGCGATCTCCACCACGCTGGGGGACGCGGTGACCGCTGCGCCGGTGATCTCGTTGACGCTGTCGGTGTTGTTGACCACGATCGACTCGCTGGCTCCGACGGGCGCGTTCGAGGCCGGGGCTCCATCGTCGAGCAGTTCACTTCCCGCTGCCGCTACACCGCCACCGATCAGCCCGGCGACCAGGACTCCGGCGGCGAACGTTCCCATGCCCACCCGTCTCCGGCTCTTCCCCTCGGCTGGAGATTCGTTGGACGGCACCGGCTGCCCGAACGTCCCGTGCTGGGCCTCATACGGCTGGTGGGCGTCATACGGCTGATGGCCGTTGTAGGCAGCGTGCTGGCCGTAGGCCCCCCCATTCCCCGGTGTCTCCTGCGTTCCCCACGCCGGAGGATTTCCGGGGCGCGGGGGCATGGGCCGTTCTGGCCCGGCGGAACCGCCATACTGCTCAGTCATGCGACTTCCTCTCGTCTAAGTTCTCCTCCACTGTGCCAACACTCCCTGACGGCGCCGGGTAAGGCAGCTGGGTGTCGGCTGGGAGTTCACTGGATGTCGAACCGCGGCTCTGCTCTGTTTCAAGTATGGCCTCCACCGGCGGGGGACCCGGTTTCGCTAGGGGCATATGGTCGTCAGTGGACGGTTACCGGTACCCGCCATAGAATCGGAAACCAGGGACCCCCGGCGTCGTCCGCTCTCATTCCTGATTTCGGTTGTGATCGGGGGAACATGCTGAAGGGTTATGAATGCGATCACTTCCCAGGCGGATGGGTGCCGCCGCGGCCTTGTGCGCGCTGATGACACTGCCAGTTCTCGGGCTACCCCAGGCCTTCGCCACCGAACCCGTCGATTTCCCCGCGGGTGATCCTGTCTTCGATGACGCGGGAGTGCTGACGGCAGCCGATGAAGCCGACATCGAAAGCGCGGTCGCCGATCTTGAGAGCGAGTACGGCTTCACCGTCAACGTGGTCTTCGTCGACAGTTTCACCAGCCCGTCGGATCCACTGGCGTGGGCCCAGCAGACAGCAGAAGTCAGCAATATCGCCGGGGACCAGGCCTTGCTGGCCGTCGCCGTCGACTCGCAGCAGGCCCGGTTCATTGGCGGCAGCGATGTCGAAGCCAGCACCCAGGACATCTTCGCGCAGCAGATCGAGCCGCAACTCGCGCAGCAGAACTGGGCCGAGGCAGGCATTGCCGCCGTCGAAGGCACCGAGACAGTCCTCGCCGACGGGGGCACAGCTGCTGGAACCGGCGCGGCCGCCGATCCCGGCGGTCTGGGCGCGATCGCCCTCGTGGGCGGCGCCCTGGCTCTTGCGGGAGCCGGCGGGTACGCCTACCTCCGCTCGCGGAAGAAGCAGAAAAGGAGTGCCGACGGCGTCAACGAGTACGGCTATCCCACCGGTGACGGCCGGAATCAGCCTGCTGAACTCGTCGATCCGCTCGCTGCGCTCAGCGTCGAGGAGCTGAGGAAACGGGCGGGAAGCCTGCTGATCGCCGCCGACGACGCCATCAAGTCGAGCGAACAGGAAGTCGGTTTCGCCGAGGCGCAATACGGTGTCGCATCCGTGAGTACCTTCACCGCTGACATCGCCGCGGCGAAGGCCCACATGGGCGAATCGTTCAAGCTCCAGCAGCAGCTTGACGACCACATCCCGGACACTGAACAGGAACAGCGCTCCTGGCTCGGGGACATCATCCGGCGCTGCGAGGCGGTCAACGAATCGCTCCAGCAGCACAAAGCCGACTTCGATTCGCTTCGGGAACTCGAGCGGAACGCTCCCCAGGCCCTGCAATCGGCGCGCGAGGCAGGAAACGCAGCGGGAACGCGCTTCGCCGAGGCGGAACGCAAGCTGTCGCACCTCCGCCAGCGATATGCCGACTCGGCAACGAGCCAGGTGCAGGACAACGTGGAACAGGCACGGGAGCGCCTCGCCTTCGTCGAGAGCGCATCGGCCGAGGCCCGGCAGAAGCTCGACGCCGGGGACACCGGGCCCGCAGTCGTGGCGGTCCGGGCTACCGAAGAGGGAGTGCACCAGGCGAACCTCCTGCTCGACGCGATCGACAAGCGGGCATCGGAGCTCGAGGCAGCACAGCTGGAACTGGAACGCGCAGCGTCCGATACCGCTGAGGATCTCGCGCAGGCGAAGGCCATGGTCGGCACCGGGATGCACCAGGATCTTGCCGGCCCGGTTGCAGCAGCGGAAGCCGCACTGCAGACAGTCCGGTCCAAACGGCAAGCTGGACCGATCGATCCGGTGTCGCTGCTGGAGCGCGTTGAGGCAGCCCACCTGCAGCTCGACAACGCGCTGGGTGGAGTCCGGGACCAGGCGGAACAATCGCGCCGCGCGAAGGACTCCCTGCACCACGCCCTGATGGCTGCCCAGTCGCGCATCTCGGGTACCGAGGACTACATTCGGGCACGGCGAGGCGGCGTGGGCAGCGAAGCCCGCACGCGGCTGGCCGAGGCCGAGCGGAATCTCGAGTACGCCATCGAGATCCAGGGCTCGGACCCGGTGTCAGCACTCACCCACGCCCAGCAGGCCGCGCAGCTCGCCGACCAGGCCGCGCAGCTCGCCGAGCATGACGTCAATGGTTTCGGCGGACGCGGGATGGCCGGCTACGGCGGGTATGGCGGCGGACGCGGTGACGGCATGGGAGGCGCCCTCCTCGGCGGAATCCTCCTCGGCGGACTCCTCAACGGCGGTGGCGGAGGCTTCTTCGGCGGGGGCGGCGGGGGTGGTGGTGACGTCTTCGGCGGCGGCGGCTTCGGCGGCTTCGACGGCGGCGGCGGCGGTTTCGGTGGCTTCGACGGCGGCGGTGGCGGCTTCTAGGCACTTCCCGAGCGCTTCTGCGCTTCCGGCATGCAGTCCATATTCAGTCAGACGATGAAAGGAAAAAACATGGTAAAGCAGTCAATTTTCGGACGAATCGCACAACTGGCCAAGGCCAATATCAACTCGGTGATCGATCAGGCGGAAGACCCGCAGAAAATGCTGGACCAGATGGTCCGGGACTACACGAACAGCATCGCCGAGGCGGAGAGCGCCGTCGCCCAGACCATCGGTAACCTCCGGATGATCCAGGACGACTACCAGGAGGACCTCGACAACGCACGCAGCTGGGGGAACAAGGCTCTCGCGGCGTCGAAAAAAGCCGACGACTACCGCGCCGCGGGTGATCCGGTGGACGCCGAGAAGTTCGACAACCTCGCGAAGGTTGCGATCCAGCGCCAGATCACCGCCGAGACCGAGGCGAAGGGCGCAGAGCCCACGATCGCGTCGCAAGAGGAGATCGTCGGCAAGCTCAAGAACGGCCTGACCCAGATGAAGGGCAAGCTCAACGAGCTCACGAGCAAGCGTGATCAGTTGATCGCGCGCTCCCGCACAGCCCAGGCGCAGCAGCAGGTCCACGACGCCGTCAAGAGCATCGACTTCCTCGACCCCACCAGTGAGGTGGGACGCTTCGAAGAGAAGATCCGCCGGGAAGAAGCAAAGGTCCGCGGGCAGCAGGAGTTGGCCAGCTCCAGCCTGGACGCCCAGTTCGAGAGCCTTGAGGATCTCGGCGAGCAGACGGAGATCGAGGCCCGCCTCGCAGCACTGAAGTCCGGCAGCGCGTCATCCTCGCCCTCGGCACTCGAGCAGGGAACGGAAACACCGAAGTACTAGCACCGCTGTCCACCCAGACACTACGCCGTAGCGGCAACGCTGCGGCGTAGTGCGTTCAAGTCCCGCGTCAACGTGCCCCTGGGACGGGTAAGTTGGTCGCATGGCTGGAACTGTGGTGTGGCTTCGCGATGACCTTCGCCTTTCCGACAACCCCGCCCTCTCCGAGGCGGCACGAAGCGGGGACGACGTCGTCGTGTGTTACCTCCTGGACGAGGAGAGCCCCGGTATCCGACCGCTCGGCGGCGCGTCCCGCTGGTGGCTCCACCACTCGCTCGCCTCGCTGGGCAGGGACCTCGCCGAACTCGGCGTGCACCTCACCCTGCGGCGTGGTGCTGCAGCGTCGGTGATACCCGCGCTACTTGAAGAGACCCGAGCCGACACCCTGCTGTGGAACCGCCGCTACGGCTTGGCCGAGCGCAACGTCGACGCCGGCATCAAGGTCTGGTGCGGTGAGCACGGGATCAGGGCCAACAGTTTCCAGGCGAACCTGCTTTTCGAACCCTGGGCCGTGACCTCCGGGTCCGGAGAGCCCTACAGGGTGTTCACCCCTTTCTGGCGGGCCTGCATGGATCGGCAGTCCCCGAGAGCCCCGCTCGAAGCTCCCTCTTCGCTTCGGGGCGGCCCTCCCCCGGTTTCGGACGAGCTCGAGTACTGGGCGCTTCTGCCGACGACGCCCGACTGGGCACAGGGCCTGCGGAACACCTGGACTCCCGGAGAGGGTAGCGCCCACCAGCGGCTCGATGATTTCCTGGACAGCCGGGTGGAGGGCTACCGGACCAACCGGGACCTCCCGGCCACGGAAGGCACGAGCAGGCTCTCCCCGCACCTTCGCTTCGGGGAGATCAGTCCCTTCCAGATCTGGCATGCGGCCCGGGAGCGCCGGGATGCTGCCGTCAGCGAGGACATCCGGGTGTTCGGTTCCGAGCTCGGGTGGCGGGAGTTCTGCTGGCAACTCCTGTATTTCAACCCAGAACTGGCGACGAAGAACTACCGCCCCGAGTTCGACGCCTTCGCCTGGGAGAGCTCGACCGGAGCGGAGCTGCATGCGTGGCAGAAAGGCAGGACCGGGTATCCCCTCGTGGATGCCGGCATGCGGCAGATGGAGGAGACGGGATGGATGCACAACCGCGTCCGCATGGTCACCGGCTCCTTCCTGATCAAGAACCTCCTGGTGGACTGGAGGGTGGGCGAGCGATGGTTCTGGGACCGCCTCGTTGACGCCGATACCGCCAGCAACGCAGCGAACTGGCAGTGGGTTGCTGGATCAGGCGCCGATGCGAGCCCGTACTTCCGCGTCTTCAATCCAGTGACCCAGAGCAGGAAATTCGACCCTGAGGGGAAGTACCTGCTGCGGTACGTGCCGGAGCTCGCCGACGCCGAGAACATCCACGAACCGTGGAAGGGTCGCTCTGAGGGATACCCGGCCCCGGTCGTCGACCTGAAGGAAAGCCGGGAGCGGGCACTCGCGGCGTTCCAGGCGCTGCGCGGAACCTGACCCCGTTCCCGCAACTAATCAGGCAACAAAAAAGTCTGGCCGACATTCCTGTCGGCCAGACTTTTTCTCGGTTGCGGGGACAGGATTTGAACCTGTGACCTCTGGGTTATGAGCCCAGCGAGCTACCGAACTGCTCCACCCCGCGGCGTATAACTAACGTTACCGGCCGCGGGGCGAACTAGCAAATCGAGGCCGTGCCTCAGCCGCCGGCGCCCGCTGAGACCCGCTCCTCAGCTGCAAGTGCCCGCTGGAGTGCCTCGTTCAACCTGTCCTGGGCGTCGCCGTAAGCGGAGAAGTCACCCTCGGCCAGTGCTGCGTTGCCCTCCTCGATCGCGGCGCTCGCGTCATCGAGTGCCGACCTCAGGTCGGCGGACGGATCGTCGGTGGTGCCTCCGGGAGCCACAGGCGGCACGCCGGCGTCTCCCTCGACCTCTGTGCCGCCGTCGCCCTCGGCGGGCGGCGCTGCCGGATCATCGGGAGTCTCGCCGACATTCTCGCTGTCGCCCGTGGTCGCCCCGGAGTCTCCCCCGAACACCTGATCGAGGGCCTCATCGAGCGTCGGTGCGAAACCGACGTTGTCCCCGAAGCTCACCAGCACCCTCCGCAGGACCGGGAAGGATGAGCTTCCCGAGGACTGCACGTACACCGGCTGGACGTACGCGATCCCGCCACCGATCGGCAGGGTCAGCAGGTTTCCGTTGATGACCTCCGACGCTCCCTGGCGCAGGAGGTTGAGGTCCTGCGACACCGTGGTGTCGGAGTTGAACAGGTTCTGTGCCTGGCCCGGGCCGACGGTCGAATCCTGGCCCGAGGAATCGAGCAGGGTGAGCCTGCCGTAGTCCTCACTCTTGACGCCGTCCTCGCCTGTGCCGGCATCGCCGTTGGCTGCAAGGAACCCGTAGAGGACGTTGCGTGGCTCCTGGCCGACCGGGACGAACGGGATGAAGGGCGTCGTCAGGGAGAACGCCGCGGCGTCCTGGTCAGGCATCTGAAGCGTCAGGTAGAACGGCGGCTGCCGGACCGTCGATTCGGAGCCCAGGGTCGGATCCCCGGGAACGCTCCACGCCTCGTTGTTGCTGTAGAAAGGCTCGGTCTCGGTGACGTGGTACCGGGCCAGGAGCTCGCGCTGGACCTTGAAAAGGTCCTCCGGGTAACGGATATGCGCCATGAGGTCCGCTGACATCTCGCTGTAGGGCGTGATGGAGGACGGGTAGACGTTCTGCCAGGCCTTCAGAATGGGATCCTGGTCATCCCATGCGTACAGCTCGACGGAGCCGTCGTAGGCGTCGACCGTCGCTTTGACCGCGTTGCGGATGTAGTTGACCCGCTCCGCCGGAAGCGCCGTGGTGAACCCTTCTGCCGTCTGTGAATCCTCCGTGGCCGACTCCAGCTCCTGCTGCGTCGAGTAGGGGAAGTCGGCGCTGGTCGTGTAGCCGTCGATGATCCACTTCACACGGCCGTCCACGATCGCCGGATAGCTGTTGCCGTCCAGGGTCAGGTAGGGAGCGACCTTCTCAACGCGCTCCACGGGATCGCGGTCGTAAAGGATCTGCGACTCGCTGTTGACCTGGTCTGAGAGCAGGAGATCGGTGGACTGGAATTTGAGGGCGTAGACCAACCGGTTGAAGGCATTGCCGACCATCGGTCCGCCGTTCCCCTCGAAGGTGCTGCGTGACTCGTTGTCGGACTCCTCGCTCTGGGGCCGGTCGATCTCACTGGGAGCTGTTCCTTCGGGCGCTCCCACCACCGAGTACAGCGGAGATTCCTCGCCGAAGTAGATGCGTGGCTCGTAGGTCGATTCGTCGCCCAGCACACCCGTGGAGGGGATTCCCGACTGCAGGAATTCCGGGCGCCCGTCGGGCTGCACGGTGGACCCGGCCGCAGCGACAACGCCGTAGCCGTGCGTATAGAAGACGTGTTCATTGACCCAACCGGCCGGGACGCCGCTGGTGTTGAGTTCCCGGACCGCGATGACGGTGTCCTGGATCTCGCCGTCGATCTCGTACCGGTCGACGTTGAGGGTCTCGGGGAACTGGTAGTACTGCCGGAACTGCTGCAGCTGGCTGAAGGCATCCGACACGAGGTTCGGATCCAGAAGGCGGATATTCGCCGTCGTCTCGCCGTCGTCGCCCAGTGCTCCGGCCTGCGGCACGTCCGTGGGGTTGTACGCCGATACCTCCACTTCGTCGAGGCCGTAGGCCTCGCGGGTGAGGGCGATATTGCGGTCGATATATTCGCTTTCGAGGGTCAGCTCCGAAGGAACCACCTGGAAACGCTGGACGACCCACGGGTACACCCCGCCGGCGAGCAAAGCGGTGATGATGAGCATCGCGGTACCGATCACCGGCAGCCGCCATCTGCCCAGAACGACCGAGACGATGAACAGGACGGCAACGATGACGGCGGCCACGGCGAGGATCGCCTTGGTGGGGATGACAGCATTGACGTCGGTGTACAGCGCACCCGCCCACTTTCCCTGGTTCTGCAGGGTGGCATAGCGGTCAAGCCAGTAATTTACGCCCTGCAGAAGGAGGAACAGGGCGGCGACGACGGCGATCTGGACCCGGGCGGCCTTGGTCGTGAACACGCCCTTCTCCTCCAGACGGATGCCGCCGTAGAGATAGTGGGTCAGGATCGACGCGATCGCGCTGATGATGACGACGCTGAGCAGGAATCCCGTGACGAAACCGAAGAACGGCAACGAGAACATGTAGAACGCGTAGTCGATCCCGAACTCCGGATCTTCCCTGCCGAACGGTTCCTGGTTGATGAAGAGCAGGACCTGCTGCCACTGTGAGGACGCCGCGGTGCCGGCAAACGCACCGAGCACCAGCGGTATGCCGAGCATGAGGAGCCGTCGAATCGGCTCGAGCTGGGCCTGGTACCGGTTGAGGTTGTCCTGGACCGCGCTGTCAGGAGCGTAGATCGGCCGGCTGCGGTAGGCGATCCGGAGGCTGAAGTACACAGCGCTTGCCATGATCAGGAACGCTGCCAGGAAGAGCGCGATACGCGAGAGGTTCTCCGTGATGAACACTTCGAGGAAGCCCAGCTGGTCATACCAGAGGACATCGGCGTACACCTGCGAGAGGTAGACGAAGGCGATGACGATGACAGCGACCACGATAATCGTGGGGATCAGCGGACTGCGTCGTCGGGTGGTGGATCTTGCTGGGCTCGGCCTGCTGCCGAATGGCCGGTCTGGTCCGGATGTCACATCTACCTCATCGTTGGCTGCTGCGGATCACGACGACCTTGACTGGACCACCATCAGTGAGCCCGGTAGGAGCGGACCTGAAACAGCGTGCAGCCACCGTCTTCGTGGTTTCATTCTGCCCTGTCCACGCATGGGCCGCCCAATCCAGTTCCCCGGGAACGGGAATCGCCGCCGACCTTAATCGAACCGTGTCCTTCAGTGTTCAGCTGCACGATGGCAGGGATGCCGCGTCTCCGCCGTTCCCCAGTACCTCGACCGCCTCGACGGCGTCGTCGAGCGTCTCGACACTCACCACCGCCAGTCCGTCCGGAATGTTGTCGATCACCTCGTTGCAGTTCTCCGCGGGAGCGAGGAAGACTTCCGCGCCGTCCGAGCGCGCACCGACCAGCTTCTGGGCGATGCCGCCGATGGGACCGACGTTCCCAGCGGAGTCGATGGTCCCGGTACCGGCGAAGGAACGCCCCCCGGTGAGGCTGCCTTCGGTCAGGGTGTCGATGATGCCGAGTGCGAACATCATCCCCGCGGACGGCCCGCCGACGTTATCGAGCTGGATGGTGATATTGAAGGGGAACTGGAACGTGGAGTTGAGCAGCACGCCCAGCTGGTAGTCGCCTTCCTCGGACTGCTTCGGCGCCACTGTCTCCTGTGCCGGCGCCCCGTCCCGCTCCACCGTGAGCGCGACCGGATCCCCTGCCGCGTCGTCGAGCGCAGTGCGGATCGTGCCGATGTTGACCACGTCGGTGCCGTCGATGGTTTCGAGGATGTCCCCTTCCTGCAGGATGTCCGCCGACGCCGAGTCCGGAGCCAGGCCTGCCACCGTCAAGGACTCGTCGAAATCGATGTCGAGCTGTGCGAGAGCAGCGGCGATAGCGGATTCCTGCGACGACGTCATCGCGACCGAGTTCTGCTCGCGGAGCTCGGACTGCGTGGTACCCGGCGGGTAGACGATCTCCTCCGGAAGGACATCGCGGTGCGGATCGACCCAACCGCCGAACGCATCGAAAATGCTCACCTGCCCATTCGGTCCGCCCTGGACGAAGACCGTTGTCAGGCTCAACTCGCCCTCCGCCGGATAGCTCTGCGCGCCGGACACTTCGATCAGGGGCTGGTCATCGACTTCACCGATCGTGTTGAACGTAGGGCCCGGTGATTCGACGACGTAGGGCGCGGGAACCAGGAGGGAAATGCCACCGAGCACCACTGCCAGCGCTCCGGACACCACCATTGCCGAAAAACGGGGGTCCCTCGTCCGCGCCCCAGCGGCGTCGGGCGTGTTGAACTGCGGTGGGTGTGTCAATGGTGGTTCTTCCTTTTCCTCGGACCTGCCCTGAACAGCAGTAACCGCCGACGCGACATCCTTCAACTATGAGCCTTCCATCATCAGCCTAAGCGTTGCTTCCAGGGCACGCGCACTGCTGCCGCCTGTCCCTGCCCGCGGAGGGCCGCCTTTCCCGAGCGGAGCTCTTTGCCGACAGCGAACGGGTACCCGCTTTCCGGGACAACGCCATGGAACGCCCGGTACCGTGGGGCAGACAACCGCGCCGGCTGATTCTTCGCCGGGTTGCGCGGGCAACACACGCTATCCCAGGACCGGTGGTATCAGTGACCAACCCTTCCAATCCCTCCAGCGACGACGACGCGCCAAAGAATCCGCTCTCCGAGATGATCGCGCGAATGATGGGTGGCGACGCGCAGGGGTTTGATCCGCAGGAGATTGCGCGGGCCGCGGGCCTCCCCTCCGACCCGCAGGCGATGATGATGATGATGCAGCAGGTCCAGGCGATGTTCTCCACGCCCAGCGAGGGGCCCGTCAACTGGCAGCTCGCCCACGACCACGCCCGGCGTGTTGCTGCGACCGACGGCGACCCGACGGTCTCGACCGCGCAGCGCCGCGGCGTCGACGAGGCACTGAGACTGGCCGAGATGTGGCTGGATCCGGTCACGGATTTTCCGAGTACCGGCCAGCTCGGCCGCGCGTGGTCCCGCGCTGAATGGGTCGAGGCGACCATGGGAACCTGGCGCCGCCTCACCGAACCGGTGGCGACGAGCATCGCGAAGGCACTGTCGGAAACCATCAGCGAACAGCTTCCCGAGGAAATGAAGTCGATGATGGGCATGATGGGCGGGCCCTCCTCCATGCTGCAGAACATCGGCGGCGCCATGTTCGGGATGCAGCTCGGCCAGGCGGTGGGCGCCCTCTCCAAGGACGTCGTCGGATCCACCGACATCGGTGTCCCGCTGTCCGACGAACACATGGCCTTGCTGCCCTCGAACGTTGCGGCTTTCGGCAAGGGCCTCGATGTTCCCGAACAGGAGGTCCTGTTGTTCCTGGCGGTCCGCGAGGCGGCGCACGCGCGCCTTTTCACGCAGGTGCCCTGGCTGACCGGACATCTCCTGGGGACGATCGAGCGCTATGCGCGCGGCATCCACATCGATATGTCCAAGATCGAGGAGGCGGCCCGGGACATCGATCCGACGAATCCGGAGAGTATGCAGTCCGCTCTGTCCCAGGGCGTCTTCATGCCGGAACGCACGCCGGAGCAGGACGCGGCGCTCGAGCGCCTCGAAACCGTGCTGGCCCTCGTCGAGGGGTGGGTAGACGAGCTGACGGCTGCGGCAACGGCCAACCTGCCGTCGTCGTCCGCCCTGCGGGAGATGGTGAGGCGGCGCCGGGCGACCGGCGGACCTGCTGAACACGCTTTCGCATCCCTGGTGGGGCTCGAGCTCCGGCCGCGCCGGCTCCGTGACGCCGCATCGCTCTGGTCGCGCTTGTTCGAAGAGCGGGGCATCCAGGGCCGTGACGCGATCTGGGAGCACCCCGATCTCCTGCCGACTGCCGAGGATCTCGATGACCCCGCGGGCTTCTCCCAGCGGCGCAGACTGGTCGAGTCATCGGAGGCCGACGTCGATGCCGCGCTCGAGAGGCTGCTTTCGGGTGGCTTCGACGCGCCGCCGGCAGGTGCACCCGGCACTTCGGAGTCGGGGTCCACCGGGGAGGCTGACGGCGATGAAGGCGCCGACGACGGCGCTGCAGACAGCGGCGACGGCAAGCCGGAGAATCCCTCCTAGCGGATTCGGGGAAGCCGACGGCGGCTTCTCCGGCCGGGAGCACTCGAGCGAAGGGTCATTCTCCGTCGAGTCCGCGTCCCAGCGCGAATGACACCCCGGAGAGGAACGCCTTCGCGGTCTCGGTGCGTGGGTAGGCCGTGAGCAGGTTCCAGAACCGTGCGTTGTGTGACGGTTCGATCAAATGGGCCATCTCGTGAAGAATTACGTAGTCCACCACCCAGACCGGCATGCCCTGCAGTTTCGTGGACAGCCGGATCGATCTCCGCGCAGGGGTTGCCGACGCCCACCGTGAATTCTGGTTCGTCACCCAGCCGATCGTGTCAGGTATCCCCCGGCCGGCGAGGAACTTCCCGGCGAGGTCCTGTGCCCGGGCCAGCAGCTCCTCGGGCGGAGTATCCGAACCGGGTGAAAGCCGGGGCGGGTACTTCTCCCCCATGCGCCGCACCATCCGCGCGACCCACTCGTCCTCCTGGAGCCGCGAGAAATGGGCGGGAATCGACACGATGATGCTTCCGTCCCGAAGGTCGGCGCTGACGGTGCGCTTCCGCCGGGTTGAACGGCGGACGACGACGGGACGCCCTGCCGTTGCAGAAAGCGTCCCAGGCCTCGTTCCTTCGGTGACGGCAACCAGGTCCCGTGTCCCGTCGATCGTCATGTCAACTGTCCCCGATGATATTGAGGACCGACTCGCCGTACCTTTCGAGCTTGGCGGAGCCGACCCCGGCGAGGTCCCCCAGTTCGTCGAGGGTTTGGGGCCGGGCCTCAGCGATAGCGATGAGGGTTGCGTCGGTGAACACGACGAAGGCCGGGACGTCCTTCTCCCTCGCCTCTTCAAGGCGCCAGCTGCGCAGTGCCTCGAACGTGTGTTCCTCGTACGTTGCCGGACACTCTCCGCACCGGCCCATCTTCCGCTCCGAGCCGGTACTGAGTGGACGGCGGCACCCCCGGCATACCGCAGGCGCCGCGGCTTTCCTCGGTTGCCGTGCCTTGGGCTGGCGGAAAGCCTGGGCGCCGGATCCCGCAGGACGAAGGACGTCCAGGAAACGTGAGGGCTTCCTGCTGGCGCGTCCCCCGGGGGACCGGGAGGTAGACCACGACAGGTAGAGGTGGGCACGCGCCCTGGTGATCCCGACGTACAGCAACCGGCGTTCTTCGTCGATGCCCTCCTGCGTATCGGCAAAGGAGATGGGCATGAGTCCTTCGCTGAGGCCCACCAGGAACACGGCGTCCCACTCCAGGCCCTTCGCGGAGTGGAGCGAGGCAAGGGTGACGCCCTGGACCGTAGGTGCGTGCTGGGCCGCTGCCCGTTCTTCGAGCTCGGCGACGAAACTTTGGAGGGTGAACCCGTCGGCTCCCCGCGCAGCGTTGATCTCGTCGGCGAGGCCCACAAGGGCTGCCAGGGACTCCCACTTCTCGCGGACGGCTCCGGAGTTCTGCGGCGCGGTGGAGGTGTAGCCGAGGGATGCGAGAACGTCCCTCACCTGCTGGGGAACGTCGTCGTTCCCCTGGGCCCTGGCGGCGGCACGCAGCTGGAGCAGGGCGTCACGGACCTCACGTCGGGCGAAGAAACGCTCGCCTCCCCGCAGTTGGTACCCGATGCCGGCACTGGTTAGCGCCTGCTCGTAAGCCTCGGACTGACCGTTGGTCCTGTACAGGATGGCGATTTCGCTCGCCGCCACTCCGGACTCCCGGAGCTGGCCGATCCGGCGGGCCACCTCGGCGGCCTCCGCTTCGTCGTCGCTGCACTCGGTGAACACGGGCTCCGGCCCGGCGGCCCGCTGAGCGATCAGTTCGAGCGGCTTGGACCAGAACGTGTCGACGGCCCGCTTGTCCGCTTCCGAGTTACGGGCGGCGAGCAGGGCATTGGCGATCCGCACCACCTGCGGCGTGGAACGGTAATCGCGGACCAGCTTCACCACCTGGGCGCCCTCGTACCGTTTGGTGAACTCGAGGAGGTGGCGCGAGGTGGCCCCTGTGAAGGAATAGATGGTCTGGCTGGCGTCACCGACCACGCACAGTTCACGGCGCTCGCCCAGCCACAGGTCAAGCAGTCTCTGCTGCAACGGGGAAACGTCCTGGTACTCGTCCACGACGAAGTGCCTGTACTGGCTCCGCACGGTGGCGGCGACCTTCTCGTCCTCCTGGAGGATGCCCACAGTCGTGAGCAGCACGTCCTCGAAATCAATCAGGTTGCGGTCGATTTTCAGGTCCTCATAGGCGGTGAAGATCCGGGCCACAGTGGTCAGGTCCATCCCGGCCGGCTCGGCCCGGCCGGCTGCTGCCGCTGTGTAGTTGTCCGGCGTCAGCATCGACACCTTCGCCCACTCGATCTCTGCTGCGACATCACGGATCGCTGCCCGGTCCGTCGATAGCCTGAGGCGCCTCGCCGACTCCGCGATGAGTTGCGCCTTGTGGTCCACGAGCGCCGGCATCGGACCGCCGACGGCGGAGGGCCAGAAATACTGGAGTTGCCGCAGCGCGGCGGCGTGGAAGGTACGGGCCTGCACGCCTCCGGCGCCGAGGTCGCGGAGGCGTGTCCGCATTTCCGCCGCGGCCCGCGCGGTGAAGGTCACAGCAAGTACCTGCTGCGGTTTGTACACACCGGTGTGTACGCCGTAGGCGATGCGGTGCGTGATGGCCCGCGTCTTTCCGGTTCCGGCCCCGGCCAGCACGCACAACGGTCCCGAGAGCGAACTCGCGACGCTCCGCTGCTCGTTGTCCAGGCCGTCGAGAATTCGTTCTTCGAAAGGCTGTTCGGACACTACGGGCGTACCTCGGCCGGCTCCTCGTCGAGCGGCCCCCCATACCAGCGTTCGATCAGTGCTCGCGCTATGGAAACGCTTCCTGCAATGGTGATGTCGCCGTCGCGCACCGCCTCGAAAAGTTCGCGGCGGCTGAACCACCGGACAGTCTTGATCTCGACGCCGTCGGGCACCAGGTCGGTTCCCGACGCCACCGCCGTGAAACCAAGCATGATGGAGGCGGGAAAGGGCCAGGGCTGCGAACCGAGGTACTGGGGTGAGTGGACTTCGACACCCGACTCCTCGGCAATTTCCCGCACCACTGCAGCTTCGAGTGATTCTCCGGGCTCGACGAAACCGGCGAGGGTCGAAAATCGGTTCTCCGGCCAGGTGACTGCTGACCCGAGCAGCAGCCTGTCATCCTCATCCACCACGGAGACGATGATTGCCGGGTCGGTGCGCGGAAAGTGCTGGGAGCCGTCCCGCGGGCATCGCCGCACCCATCCGCCGTCGACGGGAATGGTGGGGCTTCCACAGCGCGGGCAGTGGGTGTGGGTCGCGTGCCAGTTGGCCACTGCGGCACCTGCGACGAAAAGGCCTGCGTCCCGGGGGTCGAGCGAGGCCGCGACCTCGCGCAGTCCGATCCATTCTCCTTCTGCAGCAAGATCGAAATCCGGTTCGTCAAGGACGACAAGGACTACCTGCTTCCCTGCATCGACGGCCCCCGGGAGTACCCGCCCGAGGTAGACGGGCTGGGCCGGTTGCGGGATATCACCCGCCGGGAAAAGCTTCAGCCTGGAGCCTATGACGGGAGCAAGTCCCCCGGCCAGCACCAGGACCAGTGTTTCCGGGGACGCCCACAGGGTGTCGAACAGGTCGGGAGCTAGCCGCAAGACTCCGTCCCGGTCGGTCTCGGACCGCGACAGCGGTAACGACCCCAGCGGTGGGAGAACCAGGGTCCGGAGGGGTTCAGTCATAACTCAAAGGTACTTTCTCGCACCCCCAAAAGACATTTCGAATGAGCCTCCGTGGAGGAAGAGTGCTACCCACCTCGCGACTCGCCGCACACCGATTACTCCTGAACCTCCGCAAGCCCCTACCGTTGAACTTGTGAAACGGACCCCCATGGAACTCGCTGCAATTGCCAGCGCCGCTGTGCCGGGGCTTGCCCCGACAGGAGTGGCGGGCGCTCCGGACGACACCGCGGACTTCGACTCGGCGCTCCTGGTCGACGACTCCGGGAAACAGTGGCGCGTCCGTTCACCCAAACACGTGGAAGCAAGCATGAGGCTGGAAACCGAGTTGAAGGCCCTCCGGGCGTTCACTCCTGCAGTCAAGGCAGAACTGCCGTTCCTGATACCGCACATCGCGGGCAGTGTCCGGCAGGGAAACATCAGCACTTTCGTCTACTCACATCTCGAAGGCAACACCAGGACCTTGGATGCCCTGACGTCGGCCGGAGCCGGAATGGCAGCAGAGCTCGGGAAAACCATCGCAGCAATCCATCAGCTCCCCCAACTGCTCGTTGAACAGGCTGACCTGCCGAGCTACGGAGCCAACGAATTTCGGCAGCGCAAGCTCAATGAACTGGATCAGGCGGCTACCACGGGCCGCATTCCTGCGGTTCTGCTGCGCCGTTGGGAGCATGCCCTCGAAGATGTGGCCCTGTGGCGGTTCAGCCCGTCAGTGGTCCACGGTGACCTGCACGAGGACCACCTCCTGATCTCGGCAGGCAGGGTAGCGGCCGTAACAGGTTGGACCGACCTTCGCATCGGCGACCCGGCGGACGACTTCGCATGGCTTGCCGCCGCGATGGACCACTCCTTCGTCGACGGTGTCTATGCGGCGTATGCCGCGGCTTCCGACGTGCCGGTCGATCCGCACATCGAACGCAGGGCGGCGCTGGCAGCGGAGTTCGCACTGGCCCAGTGGCTGGTGCGCGGAATCTCCCTCGAGGACCCCTCCATGGTGTTGGAGGCTGAGGAAATGCTGGCAACCCTGCAGGCCGATGTGGAAGCCACCGAGCTGGCAGCGCCCTTTTCCGGTCGCACTGCGTCGACGAGCTTCCATTCCATCGGTTCCGGGGAGCCCGAAGCGGGCACGGCGCAGGCGGACGGGTCGAGCCTCTCCGACGACGACCTCGACAGCCGGCACGGGCACGACGACGACATCAGCCGGCACGGGCACGACGACGACGAGGACCCGGCGGCACCGGTCACAGCCCACGGACCCGAAGACAGCTCCGACCCCGAGGACTCGGGGGCACCGGTCACAGCCCACGGACCCGAAGACGGCTCCGACCCCGAGGACCCGGCGGCATCGGGGACTTCCGCTGTCGAGCCCGCAGGCACGCCTCAACATTCTCCGGCTAACGGTAGTTCCGCGTATCCCGGGAACCGGCCGGGCCAGTTCCACAACGAGGCACATTCCGAGAGCGACCCGTACGGGCGTGCTCGGCTGAATCATCACGCGGGCGCGGCGTCCGCCAAGGTGACGCGGCTTCGGCCGGACGATGATTCCGCGGTTTCGATGAATAGGAACGACGTCGAGACCTCGGCCTTGCCCATTATTTCCTCCCGCCGCTAGGCTCCTCGACCGAGGCAACGATCCTCTCCAGGTCTTCCTCGTCGGCAAGGTCATGCGGGCGCACCAGCTTGTTGTCCGCAATGTAGAAAAAGGCCGCACGAACCTGCTCCAGCGGCACCTCGTTCAACCGCGACCACGCAAGCCTGTACAGCGCGAGCTGCACCGCCTTCGTGCCGCGCCGTGTTCCGCTCGGTGGACGCCCGGTTTTCCAGTCGATCAGATCCCAGCCTCCGTCGGCGTCCCGGAAGACCGCGTCGATGCGGCCGCGCACCACCACCCCACCCACCCTTGTTTCAATGGGGACCTCGATTCCGGCCGGCGTCCTGGCTGACCATTCGGAGCGCTTGAAAATTTCCGCCATGTCGGAAAGACCCAGCGCCTGATCGATGTACTCATCCGCGGCACCAGGGTATTCGCCGAGATCGAGCATGCCGCTGGTTCCGTAGAATTCCTCGATCCAGGCATGGAAGGCCGTCCCTTTCCGCGCTGCGGAACCTGGCTTGCGCGGTACGGGCCGACGAAGTTGGGTCATTACCGCCGCCGGATCCTCGCCGAGTTCCACAAGGGTCGAGGCAGAAATGTGGGCGGGCAGCTTCACCGGAAGCGGACGAAGGTCCTCGGACTGGCGGGCGAGTGCCAGATCGACCTCCCGCACCCACCGTCCTTCGGTAAGTGGAGCATGCCCCGCGCCGGAGCCGGATTGCTCGGCGATTTTCGTGACCGCCGCCGCTGCCGATTCGAGGGCGGACCTTCGGATCCCGAGCGGATCAAAGGGCCAGAGCGCCCTGTGCGGCACCGCATTGGCGGGGTTGCTGGTTCCCTCGTCCTCCTCGGCGAGCCACTGGATCAGCGAAAAGCCGGGCTGGGACTTCCCTGCACGTTCCAACAGGTCAAGAATGTAGCCGGACGGAGGGGAAGCATTGGTCCTGCCCCCGCCCCAGGCGGACGAGGTACACACCAGGACATGTTTGGCGCGGGTGAAGGCAACATAGGCGAGACGCCTCTCCTCACGTTCCGTGTGCGCCTTGGCCTCACCTGCAAAACCCTTCTCGCTCTCCAGCCACCCCTTTTGGTCCGGCTGCTCCCAATCCCATTGCGGAAGCTCCGCCGCGTCACCACGAAGGCCCCAGGGTATAGCGGAGTCACCTGAACTCCACCGCGAATCCGTGCCGCTGGGGAAAGCGCCTCCGTTCAGCCCCGGAACCATCACGACGTCCCATTCAAGACCCTTGGACGCGTGAACTGTCAGGAGCTGGACGGCATCCCTGCTGGCCTCCAACTGCGTCACAGGAAGACCGTCCTCCTCCGCGTCGGCGGCTTCGAGCCATGCCAGGAAAGCGGGTAGGTCCACGCGCTCAGCCGAGGCAGTGAAACCGGCGACCGCTTCCGAGAATGCGTCGAGGTTCCGGCGCGCGTCGTGGATCCCCATTTCGGGCTTCGCCGCCACTTCGATGTCCAGCAGGATGGTCCGCTCCACCTCTCCGACAATGGTTCCTAGGTCATCTCCGACGAAATGCCTCAGGTTGCGGAGCTCACGTTTCAACACCCCGAGCCGCGTGCGTCCTTCGACGCTGAGCTCGCGGCCCGAGGCCGATACCCAGCCCGACGGCGGGAGGTGGTCGACCGCCTCGACGAGGCTTCCGGCCTCCGCAAGGTCATACTGCACGACCGTTTCCGACTCCGTTCCAGCGACAGGCGCTTCGGTGTCCGCGCCGGCCTTCGGGCGTCCTCCTGCCTCACGGGACCGGGCCAATTGTCGCGACCAGTCGGCCAGCCCCATCAGATCCGCCGGACCGATGCGCCACCGGGCACCGGAGAGCAGCCGAAGCATGGAATCGGAGCGGTCGGGGTCGCCGAGGACCCGGAGCACCGCCAACATCTCGACGATCTCCGGCGTCCTGAGCAATCCTCCAAGACCGACGATCTGCACAGGGATGCCCTGGCGCTCCAACTCGCTGCGGATGGGTTCGAACTGTTTTCGGCTGCGGCAAAGAACCGCGAGCGTCGGGCGGAGCCGCGTTCCCTGTTCGTCCCGTTCGAAAGTCCGCCGTGACTGGTGGATGATCTGCGCCGCGAGAGCTTCGGCTTCACTCGGTCCAGGAGTCCTGCCGTCCGGGCTGCCGGCGAACAGGGGCTCCTTGATCCCACCCGAAGCGACGCGCGCGTCCGAGAGGAACCGCCCGAGGATGACTTCCCCTACCGGAGCCCCCGGCTTCGGCTCGAGGTCGGGTACCGAAAGGGATCGGGTGGTCCGCAACCAGGGCGCAGGTACCCCGAGGGGAGAGGAAATCGTGTTCGCCGCAGCAAGGATCGCCGTCGCGTTCCGCCACGCGACCGACAGGTTGGCCACAGGAGCGGGCGTCCAGCCACCGCTTGGAACAGCGGTCGGAAAAGCTGTCCGGAAGGTACCGAGCTGGCCCGCCGAGGCGCCACGGAAGCCGTAGATCGATTGGTGGGGATCTCCGACTGCCGTTACTGCCCGGCCGTCGGCGAACAGCCTCGAAAACAGGACCATCTGTGCGTGCGACGTGTCCTGGAACTCATCCAACAGGACAACTTTGTACTTTTCCCGTTCGAGTGCGACAGCTTCAGGAATTTCCTCGGCGATACGCGCCGCCAGGGCGACGAGGTCACCGAAATCGAGTTGCCGGCGCGCCAACTTCGCCTCCGCGTACTGCTCGACCAGCTCGGTGACACTCACGCGGGTACGCAGCTTGTTGAGGAGGGTCTCGACGCCCAGCGCCGGTTTGCGGGGAGTCCCGGCGACATACTCCCATCGTTGTACCGCGTCGATCTGGTGGCGTAGCGCGGCGCGCACCTGGAACGGCGCCACCAGATGCTCCGCGCATTCGCCAGCCATGTCCAGAACACCCTTGACGAGCGTGGATTTAGCAGCGGTGAAGTGGGCCCACTCACCCTGGTACGCTTCCACAACGGAGTGGGCGAGTTGCCAGGCCTGGGCGGTTCCGAGCAGAACGGAATCGCGTTCGACGCCGATCCTCAGGCCATAGTCCTGGACGATCGAGTTGGCGAACGAGTGGTAGGTGGACACGGCCGGATCCAGGTCGCCCGGTCTGCCAGTACCTGTGCCGTCTGTTTCCTGCCCCAGTGCCTGGTGAAGTGCCGCCAAACGCTGCCGGATGCGGGTGCCGAGCTCCGCCGCCGCCTTGCGCGTGAACGTGACACCCAGGATCTGCTCGGGCTGTACCAGGGAATTGGCAACGAGCCATACAACGCGGTCGGCCATGGTCCTGGTCTTGCCCGAACCTGCGCCGGCAACAACCAGTTGCGGCTGCAGCGGCGCCTCGATGACCAGCACCTGGTCATCGGTGGGGTATTGCACGGGCGAGTTCGGGTCGGAATGAAGCAACTCCGCAAGTTCGCGTGCCGAATAACGGACAGTCTGCTTCAAGTCCCGCCCAGCGGTGGTTTCCGGTGCCGGCGGAATCATCACTGGGTCACCTGACGGCCTTCTGCGCAGAGTGGGCACACTTCGGGAAGGCGGCAACCGCTTCCTCCGAACCCCGAGCGCCGCGGGTCGTGCACCGTTTCGAAGGACGCGGCCGACATCAGGCGTGCGGCTTCCTGGATCATGGTGCGCGCCCAATCCTCGGATGGATCCAGGGGGTGCTGCTCCTGGACGGATGCCTCCTTGTTCTTCGTTCCCAGATGAACAAGCGCCGCGCCTCCCGATTCCTGGGCCGTTGCCCGGTCCGAAAGTCCTCCCTCGTTGACGGCAACCTGGTAGGAGGCGAGCTGCGGATGACCCTCGATTTCCTTCTTCGCGGGCGCGGACTTGCCCGTCTTGAGATCGACGATGACAGGCCGTCCTTTCGCATCCTCTTCGAGCCTGTCGATCTGTCCCCGCAGGCGTGCAGTCCGCTGATGGCCTTCTTCCTCGAACGGAAGGTCCACTTCGAAGTCGACCTCGGTTGCCAGCAGCCTGCGGCCCGATTGCCGTGCCGAAATGACGTACGCGGCGAGTTTCCTGACCATACCCTCCGCCCTGCGGAGATCCGCTTTCCCTTCCCAGGTGTCCTTCATGCCGAGCGTCGGCCATCGCCGCTCGAGTTCGGCTACATACTCGTTGCCGGTCGCTTCGGGCATATCCTGTGCTATCGAGTGGACGAGGGTTCCGATTGAGCGGGCGAAGTCGGTGGTTTTCTCACCACCGGCTGCCGATACGAACCAGCTCAACGGGGACGTCAGTACTGAGTCGACTTTCGAGGGTGACACCGGAACCGGTGTGTCGGCGGGCAGAATGGGCTGCGTGGTGCTGAGGTTCAGCAGACCCCACCACTGCGCTGGGTCAGCCCCCGGTATCTCCGGCGTTCTGGCCGCCATTCGCCCCAAATGCGCCACTGCTTCGGTCGCCAGGCCCGGGTTGCCCGGGTCCTGCGCGAATTTTCTCAGTTCGGCGACGAGCGCGCGAAGCGTGAGCGGCCGCAGCACTTCCGTTTTCGGCCGTTCGGTCGTGCCCGGGGACAATGGGTCGACGAGGTCGAGGAACTGCGACGGTTGATCGTCCTGCGAGGACACGGCACAGCAGATGAGCTCTTCGCTTGCACGGGATATAGCCGTCGAGAACGTTCTCAGCTCATCGAACCGGATGTCCTGGAGAAGACTGAGCGGTTGGCGATGCTGCCGGAACGATGCTCCGTGGTCAAGGAGCGCCTGGAGTTCACCCGAGCCGAGGAGTTCACCGCGCAGGCGCAGGTTCGGCCAGATGCCCTCCTGGAGTCCGGCGACGATCACAAAGGGCCAGTGACGTCCCGCGGCACTGGCCGGGGTAAGTACCGAGACCGACGCGTGCCGTCGCGCCCGTGCAGCAAGCGTATCCATGGGAAGTTCCTGGCTCAGTAGATATTCGAGGAACAGTCGCGGTGCGGCACCGGGCATCTGGTCGACGAACCGTTCAGCGGTCTGGAAGAGGGCCAGCATGGCATCGAGGTCGCGGTCGGCCCGAACCGAGCCCTGGCCTTCGCTCAGGGCCGCAGTAGACCACTTGTTGGAAAGACCGCTGGCGGACCAGAGCTCCCACAGTACGGTTTCCGGATCGGCGGAAGGTGCGGTGAGGGCGTCCTTCCCGGCTCGGATCATCCTCTCGATGCGGCGCGCAGGACCGGCCTCACTGCCGAGTCCCTCGATTGCCAGGGGCGATGTCAGCAGATCCACCAGCAACTCATCACTCGTGCGCCCGCCGCCGTCCTGCAACTCCCGCCTGCGAAGGACCTGGCGGAGCCGGCGGAGCTCGAGAGTTCCTGCGCCCCCGATGCGGGAGGTCAGGAGCGATACACCCAACTCAGGGTCGATACCCCGTTCTCCCACCACTACGGAGAAGATGTCCAGCAGCGGTCGGACAGCCGGTTCGTCCCGGAGGGCAGTCTCGGAGGCGGGCACGTTGACCGGAATTCCCTGGGCGGCAAGGAAGCGCTGAACAGTGGCGACCTGCGCGCCGTTCCGGACGATCACGGCGACGTCGTCGAAGGTCCGGCCGCCGAACAGGTGTGCCTCGAGGATGCGCTGCACGATGTAGCGCTGCTCGTGGAAGACCGAGTCGACGAGATGGGAGGCGACGGAAGGTGTCGTTTTCACGGGAGCCGAGGGAGGTGCCGGTTCGCCGGCACCGGACCGGTTCTCCTGAAGTTTCACCGTAGGCGCAGCCGTTGGACGAGGCCCGAGTGGATTTCCAGCCCGCGGGGCCAGCGCCCTGTAGCCGGAGGGTACTCCGGCGGTCGAGATACGGGAGACGACGTTGCGCCATGCCTCGGCCAGCGGTGCCGTCAGGGTATGGGATTCAGCAAGCACGACCGAGGTGAGACCGGTCTCCGGTGACAGCAGTTGTTCGAGCTGCCCGGTGAGTTCAGGCCTGGCGCCGCGGAAACCCTGGACCGCGGTATCCGGGCAGGAAGCGACGACGGCGTCCCTGCCGCTGGCAAGGAGACCGAGGAGCGCATGGATTGCCGGGTTGGCTTCCTGGTAGTCGTCCACCAGGACCAGCTTCACGCGTTGACGCTCCTGCGCCAGGAACTCCTCATCCAGTTCCAGCAGGGAACGGGCTGCCGTGAGTATTCCGGCAGGGTCGAAGGCCTCCGGCATCCGGAGGTCCAGGACGTCCCGGTATTCGCCGTAGAGCGCTGCAGCGGCAACCCAGTCAGGGCGGTCGAAGCGGTAGCCCCACTGGCCAAGCTGCCCGGCCGAGGCCCCGTATTCGCTGACGCGGTCGAAGAGTTGACGGATCTCCTGCCGGAATCCCCGGGTGGGAAGGGCAAGTGCGAGGTTCTGCGGCCAGTCGATGGCCGGTGCGCCGTCCTCGCCGTGGCCTGCAAGCAACTCCTTGATGATCAGGTCCTGCTCGGCACCCGAGAGGAGACGCGGCGCGCGGCGGAGTTCAGGCATCCGTCCCTCCGCCTTTGCACGCCGAATCAGATCGAATGCATAGGCGGCCCAGGTCCTTGCCGGTGCGCTGCTGAGGCTGCGGTCGAGTTTTTCCGTCAGTTCATCACGTAGGCGCGCCGCAGCCGCCCGGGTGGGCGCGAGCAGGAGGACCTCGGAGGCCTCGATCGTGCCGGCGCGGATCCGGTGGACAGCGACGTCGACCAGGAGCGTCGACTTGCCGGTACCTGGACCGCCGAGGACAAGCACGGGGCCGGACAGCGCAGCGATCTCCTCGGCAGTGGCAGGAGCAACGTCCGCTCCTGCTGGGTCCCGGGTCTCCTGACCAGCGGGCGGCGTGTCCAGCGTGTCAGCGCCGTCAAGGATCGTGGTCATGAATCAAGCCCATCACTTCGCACTGACATTTCCGTTCCGATCACCTGCGGGGTTCGTGGTCGGGCAGCCCCTCAAACCTGCACGCACATCCTCCACCGACTCGAATTCGATCTCTCCCGGCGCCCAACGGGCGATGGTCAGGTCCACGCTGAACGTCCGGTTCGGTGGTTCCGGACTCCGGGACGGAGACCCGACCGGAGACCTGAGCGGCGTCCCTTCACGCAGGTAGTGTTCGAGGGCACGCTCCGCGAGTCCGCGCGGAGGCAGTCCACCTGCCCGCAGGACACGCCACCAGGGAATGTCGTCCCCGCCGCGGCTCATTGCTGCTCCTACCTGGCGCGGCCCGCCTGCTTCAAGGAGCTCCGCGACATCTCCGTAGGTCACGACACAGCCGGCCGGCACCAGCCGTGCGACCTCAAGGACGGCGTCGCTGTATTCGAGGCGGCGAAATCCCCAGCGGTCGCTGACGTCGCACTGCTCGGCATCCTCGGAGGAGAAAGCGCCGGCGGTTTCCCTACTCATGCACTCCAGCGTAACCGCGGCGCCCTGCCCGGAAAGGTCGGTTCGTCGCGCTAGCCTTGGCGCATGACCAGCTGGCAGGAATTACCACGGGCCGCTTTCGATCTCGAGACCACGGGACGGGACCCCCGGGAAGCCCGCGTCGTCACAGCGTCGATCCTGCTGGTGGATCGCGACGGCTCGCCGCTGGAGCACCACGAGTGGCTCGCGGACCCGGGAATACCCATCCCTGACGAGGCCGCCGCCATCCACGGGGTCTCCACCGAGCACGCCCGCACCCATGGACAGCCCCCGGCGAAGGTGGTGCTGGAAGTGGCTGCTGTCCTCGCACGCTTGTTCGATGACGGAGTTCCCGTGCTCGCCTTCAACGCCCGGTACGATTTCACCGTTCTGGAGCGCGAGGGCGAGCGCCACGGCGTTTCCACACCCAGCCCGCGCCCGGTCCTTGACCCGTTCATCATGGACAAGCAAGTTGATCGGTACCGCAGAGGCAAAAGGACGCTTACCGCGATGTGCGCCCACTACGGAATCGAATTCGAGAACGCGCACACGTCCGCGGCGGATGTCCTTGCCACACTCCGCGTGGCCGCGGTTCTCGCGCACCGCTTCCCACTGCTGGCCCGCCCAGCCGAGGAGCTCCACGATGCCCAGCTCGTCTGGGCTGAACGACAGGCCGCGAGTTTCCAGGAGTACCTGAGGCGCACCGATCCGACCGCCGTGATCGAATGCGCCTGGCCCGTTCTTCCGGCGGGATCGTCGGAAGAGGCGCAACCTCCGACGGTAGCCATCGTCGCCACGCCGGCACTTCTCAATGCCTGACTCCAGTGCCGCGGACGGCGGCGGGTGCAGGTGCAGGGTGTGCCAGGTTCATCCAAGCCAAGGAGCGAGGGCGTCAGAGCGGCTGGGCCTGGGCAGCCGCCGTCGCCGCCGCAGGAAGGGCCGCGAAGATCTTCTCCATGGCGGCGGCGTCGTGGGCCGCCGAAAGGAACCAGGCCTCGAAGACCGACGGCGGGAGGTAGACGCCTGAATTCAGCATCGAATGGAAGAAGGGCCCGTAGCGATACGTTTCCTGCCCTTGGGCATCCGCGTAATTGTGCACGCCCTTGGCGGAGGTACCGAAGGCGACACTGAAGAGGCTGCCGGCTCGCTGGATGGAGTGGTCAACCCCCGCACGTCCAAGCTCGTCGGAGAGCGCAGTGGAAAGCTCGAGTGAGCGGGCATCGACGTGGCGATACACGTCGTCGGTGGCGGCGGTGAGTGTGGCAACGCCGGCCGCCATCGCGAGGGGGTTTCCGGAGAGGGTCCCGGCCTGGTAGACGGGCCCGATCGGGGCGAGGTAGTTCATGATGTCCGCGCGGCCGCCCAGAGCCGCAGCGGGGATACCGCCACCGATCACCTTCCCGAACGTGAGGAGGTCGGGAGTCCACGGATCCGTAGAGTCCGGTGCCCCTCCGGTCAGGCCCCAGTAGCCTCCTGGAGCAGTCCGGAACCCCGTCATGACCTCGTCCACGATGAAGAGGGCACCATGCTCGGTGGTCACGCGGGAGAGGAAGGCGTTGAAGCCCTCCTGCGGCGTGACGACACCCATGTTGGCCGGTGCTGCCTCGGTGATGACTGCCGCAATGCGCGGGCCGTGCTCGGCGAACGCCTGCTCAACCGCTGCGACATCGTTGTACGGCAGCACGAGGGTCTCCGCCGTCGTCGCCTCGGTCACTCCTGCGGAACCGGGAAGTGCCAGCGTGGCGACGCCGGAGCCGGCGGCTGCCAGGAGGCTGTCCACATGGCCGTGGTAGCAGCCTGCGAACTTGATGATCAGGTTGCGGTTGGTGAAGCCGCGGGCCAGCCGTACCGCGGTCATGGTGGCCTCGGTCCCGGTCGACACCATCCTCAGGAGCTCGACGGCGGGAACCCTGTTCATGACGATCTCGGCGAGGTCGGCTTCCGCCGGCGTCGACGCTCCGAAGGTCAGTCCATGGTCGACGGCGCGGTGCACCGCCGCGAGAACGTCCGGATGCGAGTGGCCGAGCAGCGCCGGTCCCCACGATCCGACGAGGTCCACGTAGGTCGTGCCGTCGGCATCGGTTACATACGCGCCCTGGGCATCGACGAGGAATCTCGGGGTGCCCCCCACCGAGCCGAAGGCCCGGACGGGTGAATTCACCCCGCCTGGCATCAGGGAACGCGCGCGCTCGTACAGTTCTTCGGAAGTGGCCATGGTGTCCTCAGCTGTGGTTGTCGTCGAGCCAGAGCGCAAGCTCCGCGGCCCAGTAGGTCAAAATCATCTGCGCGCCGGCCCGTTTGATGCTGAGGACCGATTCCTCGATCGCCCGGCGGCGGTCTATCCAGCCGTTCGCCGCGGCGGCCTCGATCATCGCGTACTCCCCCGAGATCTGGTAGGCAGCCACCGGGACGGGGGACATCGCCGCGACGTCGGCCAGCACGTCGAGGTAGCTCATGGCAGGCTTCACCATGACCAGGTCGGCGCCCTCCTCGATGTCGAGCTCCACCTCGAGCAGTGCCTCCCGCCGGTTCGCCGCGTCCATCTGGTAGGTGCGGCGGTCTCCCTTCAGCTGCGAATCGACGGCCTCACGGAACGGTCCGTAGAACGCCGAGGCATACTTCGCGGCGTAGGCGAGCACTACGGTGTCTTGATGGCCAGCGTCGTCGAGAGCCTGCCGGATCACGGCGACCTGCCCGTCCATCATGCCCGACGGGCCCACCACGTGGGCTCCCGCGTTCGCCTGCTCGACGGCCATCTGCGCGTAGAGCGCCAGCGTGGTGTCGTTGTCGACACTGCCGTCCTCGGCGAGCACCCCGCAGTGGCCGTGGTCGGTGAACTCGTCGAGGCACACATCACTCATCACGACGAGCGCGTCCCCCACTTCGGAGCGCACATCGGCGATGGCCCGGTTCAGCACGCCGTCGGGATCGATGCCGGCGCTGCCGGTCGCGTCCCTGGACAGGGGAATACCGAACAGCATGATCCCGCCGACGCCCCGTTCCACGGCTTCCGCGGCAGCCCTCCTGAGGGAGTCGGTACTGTGCTGCACCACCCCGGGCATCGAGCTGATGGGCGCGGGCTCGGTCAGTCCCTCCCGGATGAAGGCGGGGAGGATCAGCTCCGAGGGGCGAACGCGGTGTTCGGCCGTCAGCCGCCGGAGGGCGGGTGTGGACCTCAGCCGGCGGGGCCGGTGCTGGGGGAAACTCATTGGAAAACTCCATCTCTCGGTATTGTGCTTCTGCCGGTGACGGCGCGGACGGCGGCCTCGGCGATCCCCTCCGGGGTAGGCCGGGAGGCAACGGCGTCGACGCGAAGCCCTGCGCCCGCCGCTGCAGTTGCGGTGCTTGGTCCGATCGCGACGACCAACGGGGCGGAACCGAAGCCCATCGGTGCCTCCTTCTCCAGCATGGCATGGAACCGGAACACGTTGCTCGGGGAGGTAAGGACCGCCACCACCGGTGCCTCCCCTGCGGCGAGACGGCGGAAGTGCCGGGGATCGATCGATCCGGGAATCCTTCCGTCACCGGCGGGTACCGGAATCACGAGGCGGCGCGAGGCAGCTGCCGGATAGTCGACCGTGCAGTACGCCGTCACGCGGTCGACGGACCATCCCGCGGCGGTGAGGCCCTCGGCAAGGGCGGGGTCGGCGATGTCGGCCTGCGGCAGGAGGATCGACCCCGGCCCGGCAGGGATCTCATGGAGGAGTCCCCGCGCGGACTGGCTGCCCTCCGGAACCAGGTGGGCCACGACGCCGGTGCTCGCCAGATACTTCCCGGTGATGCTGCCCACCGCGGCGATGCGCGGTCCCGAGTGGAGCATCCCCGCCAGGTCCCGGCCGGCGGTGCCGGCGTGCAGCTGGAGTGAAGCCACGGCGGTGACGCTCGGAAACACGACCCACTGGTAACGGCCCTCGGCCAGACGGACCAGCGCCCGCCGTAGATCTTCGGATTCAGGTGCCTGCTCGAAGTCGATGAGGGGCATCACAAGCGGCTCTCCTCCGAGCCGTTGCACCTCACGGGCCATGGCGGCAGACCGCTCGGGGCTGCGCAGGAGCACCACGGACACCCCTGCCAGCGGAAGGGGGGCAGCTTCCATCAGAGCGGGTTCCGTCAGCTCTTCAAGGGAGCTATCCCAGCAGCTCCCGCGGCGAGGAGTTCCTCAGCGAGCGCCATGCCCAGCTCAGCAGCGCCGACATTGTCGACGGTACCGGCGGAGTGCGTCCTGCGGATCATCGTTCGCCCGTCGAGGCTGCAGACCACCGCCTCCAGGGTCAGGCTACCTCCCGCCACCGAAGCGAACGCCCCGATGGGGGCGGCGCAGCCCGCCTCGAGCTGGAGCAGGACGGCGCGTTCCGCAGTCACGGCCAGCCGCGTCTCCGCGTCGTCGTAGGACTCAAGGGCTTTCCGGAGGGAGGCATCGGCATCGTCGATCCGGCATTCCACGGCGAGCGCGCCCTGCCCCGGAGCGGGCAGCATGACAGCGGGATCGATGTACTCGGTGATTGCGGCTTGGCGTCCGAGCCGGAGCAGCCCTGCCGCGGCGAGGACGACGGCGTCGAGGTCCCCTGGTGCCCCGTCCACGAGTCCGGTGACCCGGCCGAGGCGCGTATCCACGTTGCCGCGGATATCCACGACGTTCAGACCAGGGCGGGCCGATCGCAGCTGCGCGGCGCGGCGCGGCGATCCGGTGCCCACGGTCGCACCGTCGGGCAGGGTCGCGAGGGTGAGACCGTCCCTGGCACACAGTGCATCGCGGACATCGGCCCGTGCCGGTACCGAAGCGACGGTCAGTCCGGGCGCCGGGAGCGTCGGGAGGTCCTTGAGTGAGTGCACTGCCAGTTCACAGCGGCTCTCCAGCAGCGCATCGCGCAGGGCGGCTACGAAGACCCCCGTGCCGCCGATCTGCGACAGCGATCCCTTCAGGATGTCGCCCTCCGTTCGAACGCGCACCAGCTCGTATGGCCGCCCTGAGAGCCCGGCGATGTTCTCGGCAACGGTGGTGGTCTGGGTCAGGGCGAGGGCGCTGCCCCGGGTTCCGACGCGGATTGCCTGCGGCATCAGGACCCGGGATTCGGAAGCGGAGTCCCCACCGTCGCGTCGACCGCCGCAATGGTGGGTTTTTCGCCCCGCCGGTTGGCGCAGCAGTTGGGACGGCAGACGTCGTACCAGGGGCCGAGGTCGGTGGTGGACGGCCGCTCGCCGATGTTGTTCTCGACGGTGCGCTCGGAGATGAGGTCGACCAGTCCCGCCACGAATTTCTCGTGGGTGGCTGGGGTCGGCACGCGGTCTGCGACGATATCAAGCTCGGCACAAGTCTCGAGGGCCTCCGTGTCAAGATCCCAGACGACTTCCATGTGGTCACTCACGAAGCCGAGCGGCACGATTACCACTCCCCTGACCCCAGTACCGGCTCGTTCCCGCAGTGCATCGCTGATATCGGGCTCGAGCCAGGGGATGTGCGGCGCGCCCGAGCGGGACTGGTAGACCAGCGACCAATCGACGCCCGCGGCCTCGGGCACGCGGTCCAGGACGGCCTGCGCCGTGGCAAGGTGCTGTGCAACGTAGGCACCCTCTTCGTGGGCAGGCCCACCCTCGGCGTTGCGGGGTCCTGACGCCTCGGCGTCACCGATGGGAATCGAGTGGGTGGCGAACATGACGTGCACGGGGGCGCCGTCCTCCCCTCGCTCCTTCAGACCGGCCCGCACCCTGGCGAGTCCGTCGGTGACCCCCTCGACGAAGGGCTCCACGAATCCCGGGTGGTCGAAATACTGGCGGACCTTGTCGACCTCGAGTCTGCCCTCGAGCCCCGTCTTGACGAGGGCCATCCCGAGGTCCTCGCGGTACTGCCGACAGCTCGAGTAGCTCGAGTACGCGCTGGTGGTCAGGGCGAGGACGCGGCGGTGTCCGGCGTCGTACGCCTCCTGCAGGGTGTCGGCGATGAACGGCGCCCAGTTCCGGTTGCCCCAGTACACCGGAAGGTCTATGCCGCGGCGCCGGAGCTCTGCCTCGAGAGCTGCACGGAGTGCGCGGTTCTGGCCGTTGATGGGGCTGATGCCTCCGAAGGCACGGTAGTGGTGGGAGACTTCCTCAAGCCGTTCGTCGGGGATGCCCCGGCCGCGTGTCACATTGCGCAGGAACGGAATGACGTCGTCCTGCCCCTCGGGGCCGCCGAAAGACGCAAGGACGACGGCGTCGTAGTTCTTGGGCGCCATGCGCCCTGCGTCGTCGACTCCGTCAAGGGGGTTGAAGGCCTGTGCGGTCACTGGAGCACCTCTGCAATCTCGTCGGGGCTGATCCTGCGGCCCGTGTAGAAGGGTATTTCCTCGCGCACGTGGCGCCGCGCTTCGGTCTCCCGGAGATGCCGCATGAGGTCGACGAGGTCCACCAGCTCGGGGGCCTCGAGGGCAAGGATCCATTCCCAGTCGCCGAGCGCGAAGGAGGACACGGTGTTGGAGAGGACCTGCGGGTACTCGCGGCCCTTCATCCCGTGGTCGTACAGCATCCCACGGCGTTCCTCGCTGGGAAGGATGTACCACTCGTAGGAGCGCACGAAGGGGTAGACGCACACCCATTCGGCAGGAGCAACGCCCCGGGAGAACGCCGGGCTGTGGCTCTTCGAGAACTCCGCGTTGCGGTGCACGCCCATGGCGGACCAGGCGATGCTGGTTCCGGAGAACGTGCCGGTGCGCCGGATGTGACGGATCGCCGACTGGAGGTCCTCGGCGCGCGGGCCATGGAGCCAGACCATCACGTCGGCGTCCTCGCGCATCGCTGAGACATCGTAGAAACCCCGGACGACGACGCCGGTCCCCTCGATCGAACCCAGCACGTCCCCGAGGCCGCCGGCCGGAGCCGCGGATCCCGCGAATTTTCCGTCGCGCTTGAAAACGGTCCACAGCGTGAAGAACAGCTCTCCCTCGGCATCGGCAGCGACGTCCGGGGATGGTTGATTCGAGGGCTCGGTGGAAGGATTGTGGAAAGCGTTCTTGCCGGTTAGCTCACTCATGGTATTAGTCTGCCCCTGCGCCGAAGCAATCCGAAATCCTGTTCTTCTACAACTCGTAGAAGTAATTGATGTCACGCTGGACGGGTTCCTGACCCTCGGTATCGAGCCGGTCGGCGAGTGCGGTGGCCCGCGCCCGCGCGTCATCGATCACCGCGACGAGTCCCGTGCCGGCGAGCCACGCCCCGGTGACGTCGAGTGTTCCGGCCGCCGACGTGACGGCCCGGATCCTCGCCACCCTGTCGCGATGCCCCACAGCAGCATGTGGCAGGGCGCCGGCCCAGCGGACCACGTCCCAATCGAGTACGGCGGCGCCGTCGATGCGCACCCCGAGCAGGGCCGACGCATCAGCGAGGGCGGCAGCGAACAGCGTGTCGTCCCCGGTCGACGGCCCGAGGTTTCGTGCGGTATCCCCAACCCGTCCGTACGACAGCCGCAGCACGTGCACGCCCGGCGCAGCCTGGTCACGCAGCCACTTCCATTTGGCAGTGGAATGGGTGAGCGCCTTGGCCGATACTCCCTCGACCCCCCGGGCCACCAGCACTCCCGTCCCGCGCGGGTGCGCGTCAAGGCCGGGCAGCTCGACCACGAGGGTGACGAGGGCAACCCCAGGCACCGGCGCCGGTCGCTCGACGGCCAGTTCCGGGAGGACGGGGGCAAGGAGGTCGACGGCGTCGGGCCCACCGGTGGCCACGAGGACGGCGCGGGCCGGCAGCCTCCGCTCCAGGGTGGAGCGCTCGGTCACTACCCGCCAGCCGCTCCGCGAACGGTGGATTCCACGAACCGTCTCCCCGGTTCGCAGATCCACACCCGCGGCCGTCAACTCCGCCACGAGTGCATCCCGGAGCCGGGCCATGCCGCCGCGGAGCCCGCCGACAGCCGACCCGGCCGGGGCGGCTTTCCTCAGCGAACCGGCTGCGGCACCGAGCGAGCCCAGCCGGGCCATGGCCGCCCGCAGGCCGGGCGCCACCGCATCGACGTCGAGGGTGTCCGGGTCGGCCGAGAACACCCCGCCCGCAACAGGGGCGACAAGGCGGTCCAGGACCTCTTCCCCCATCCGCTTCCGGACGAGCTCGCCGAGGCTGACGCCGGGGCGGGTGGCGAGGGATCCAAGTGGCAGCACCCGGTCCAGGGATGCACGGAGCACACCCGTTCGGCCGATCGCCGCCGCCGTCCCCGCGTCGGTCGGGTCCGCCGGAATGCCGAGCACGCCCGAATTGGGCAGGGGTTGAGCACTTCGCTGCAGGTCCTTCCCCGGAAGCTGGACCCACGCGCCTGCCGCTTCGGGTACCACCAGTTCGGCATCGAGTCCGAGCTCGGCGGCGAGCCCGGGAACCGTGGCGGAGCGGGTGGAGAAGGATTCAGCCCCGCTGTCGAGCCGGAGCCCGCCGAGCTCGCGCGAATCCACACTGCCGCCGAAACGCCCCGATTCCTCAAGGATCGTCACTTGCAGCCCGCGCCGGGCGAGGGTCCGTGCGGCGACGAGTCCCGCCATTCCCCCGCCCACGACGACGACCGGCGCATGACCGCCCGTGCCTGATGAGCCGGAGGTCGGCCCGGTTCCGCTTCTGGCTGGTCCGCTCATGCGGATGGGGCCACCGAATGGATCAGTTCCACCACCCGGGTCAGTACTTCCGGGTCGGTTTCCGGTGGCACCCCATGACCCAGATTGACCACGTGCCCGGGCGCCGCCGAACCCGAGTCGAGTACTTCCCGGACATGCTGTTCCAGCACGGCCCAGGGCGCGCTGAGCAGGGCCGGGTCGATGTTGCCCTGCAGCGGGACCCTGCCGCCCAGGCGCCGGTTGGCCTCGGCCAGCGGAAGGCGGTAGTCCACGCCCACCACGTCCACGCCGACGTCGTACATGGCCACGAGCAGCTCCGAGGTGCCGGTGCCGAAGTGGACCAGCGGAGCGCCCGACCCGCGGACGTGGTCAAGGGCACGGGAGGAGGCCGGCGCGACGTGCCGCACGTAATCATCGAGGCCGAGCGAACCCGCCCAGGAGTCGAAGAGCTGCGCGGCTGATGCTCCAGCTTCAAGTTGAGCGCGGAGGAAGCGGCCCGATGCGTCCGCGGCCCACTCGGTGAGGGCCCGCCAGGTGTCGGGGTCGGCGTGCATCATCGTGCGGGGACCGAGATGGTCGCGGGACGGCTTGCCCTCGACCATGTACGCCGCGAGGGTGAAGGGGGCGCCCGCGAATCCGATCAGCGGAGTGGAACCCAGCTGGGCAACGGTGCGGGCGACCGCCTGTCGAATCGGCTCCAGGGCGGCGTCGGTAAGAACCGGCAGGGCGGCTACGTCGGCGGCGCTGCGGATGGGTGTGCCGAGCACGGGCCCGACGCCGGGCACGATGTCGACGTCCACGCCTGCCAGCTTGAGCGGGATGACGATATCGGAGAAGAAGATGGCGGCATCGACATCGTGCCGGCGCACCGGCTGGAGGGTGATCTCGGAGGCCAGCTCGGGGTCGAGGCACGATTCGAGCATGTTGGTGCCCTCACGGAGTGCCCGGTACTCGGGCAGTGACCGCCCGGCCTGACGCATGAACCACACCGGACGACGGCGTGGCGGAAGCCCGCGGTAAGCGGAGATGAGGGCTGATTCAGCCGTGCGGCCGTCCATCAGCGGGTGTGCTGCTCCAAGGTTCATACCCTGATTCTGCCGTTGATCGCCGGAGATCGTTAACCTCCGTGCCACGTCCGAAGCGGCTGGTGTCCAATCTCACGTGCACGCCGCACCCCCATTTTCCGCGAAAGTATGGGAAGGCAAGCTCCGGGTAAGGCAAACCTATTACTGCCGGCGGACGCCCCCTCGTTATGCTTGAGGGGTTGTGGTTCTACTATCCCTTGTTGCGACGCACTCGAATGTAGACCTGGAAACCGTTGCCCGGCTCAGCGTCGGGGCGCCCCAGGTCCCCTCGGCCGTGCTCGCCGATGGACGCGCAGTATCAGGCGCCGTCGTCCTGGCCACCTGCAACCGCTTCGAAATCTACAGCGAAGCCCCCTCCGAAGCTGACATCGAAGCTGCCCGTTCGGCCATTGTCTCCACCATCAGTGACTACTCCGGCATTCCCGCCGCCTCGGTGTCCTCCTCCTTCGTCACCAACACCGGCGAAGCGGTAGCGGAGCACCTCTTCGCCGTCAGCGCGGGCCTGGACTCCGCCGTCGTGGGTGAGCGGGAGATTGCCGGCCAGGTTCGTCGGGCCCTGATCGACGCCCAGGCAACCGGAGCTGCCAGTCCCGGCCTGGTCCGTCTGTTCCAGACCGCTTCGCGCACCGCGAAGGATGTCGGCGCACAGACCGTTCTCGGCAGCCAGGGCCGCTCGATCGTCTCGGTTGCCCTCGAGCTTGCGGGGGACGTGTCCGGGGACGCGGACTGGACCACCAAGTCAGTGGTCCTCTTCGGAACCGGCGCCTACGCCGGCGCCACCATGGCGCTGCTGAAGGAGAAGAAGTGCAGCCGAGTCTCGGTCTTCTCCTCCTCCGGCCGCGCGCAAACCTTCGTCTCGACGCGGGGAGGCACCGCGCTCACGGCGGAGGAGCTGCCTGCCGCCCTTCGTCAGGCCGACGTCGTCATCGGCTGCAGCGGAAGTGACGCGAGGATCGAAGCGGCTGACCTCGAACGGGTTCGGCAAGGTTCAGCACAGCCGCTCGTCATCATCGACCTCGCCCTGAGCCATGACTTCGATCCCGCGGTGGCGAACCTGGACGACGTCGAACTCATCACCCTCGAGTCGGTCCGGCTCGCCGCGCCCGAGGAGCAGGCTGATGCCCTCCAGCAGGCGGGACGCCTGGTGAAGGACGCCGCACGCAGTTTCGAGGAGCAGCAGAACAGCCGTGCCATGAACTCCGCCATCGTCGCCCTCCGGAAGCACACCCAGGAAGCGCTGGACTCGGAGATGGAACGCGTACGTGCGCAGCACGGCTGCAGCGCAGCGGCCGAAGAGGTGGAATTCGCTCTCCGTCGCATGGTGCGGCAGTTGCTCCACGTTCCCACTGTCCGCGCACGTGAGCTTGCAGCCGAGGGCCGCCAGGACGATTACCTGGCTGCGCTGGAGGCACTGTACGGGATCGACGTAGCACCTTCGGCCAGCACGACGGCGCGGGCCGCCGGAGCAGGCGCCGACAACGCCGCCACCGCATCGGACGCTCCCGAACGGAACGCCGCCCGCTGCCCCGTCCACGAGCTGCCTGCCGTGGAGTCGGCGTAAGCACCGGCCCACCGCTCATCCCAGCCGGCTCAATACACGGGCTTGTGCGGTTCGATCCGACGAACCCACTCCAGGATGCCGCCCTCCACCGAGAACGCCTGCTCGTAGCCCTGCTCTGTTAGGTATCGGACCACATCGGCTGACCGGCTGCCGGCCTTGCAGTGCACATACACCGGGCGGTCGTCCGCCGGAAGATACTCGCCTCCGAGGATGCGATCCTTGGGGACCAGCTCCGCACCATCGATCCTCACCACGTCGTGCTCACCCGGCTCCCGCACGTCGAGCAGGTCGAAGTCTGCTTCCCCGGCTGCGCGCTGCCTGAGCAGCCCGGAGAGTTCGGCCACCGTGACGGTCGGGACCGCCTCTGCTGTTCCGCCTGCAGCGGGCAGCCCGCAGAAGGCTTCATAGTCCACCAGTTCGGTGATGGGCAGCGCCTCCGAGTCCCTCCGCACCCGAACCTCGCGCCAGGTCATCTCGAGTGCGTTGAACACCAGCACCCGGCCCAGCAGCGTCCGCCCGATCCCCGTGATGAGCTTGATGGCCTCGTTGGCCATCACCGACCCGATCTGCGCGCACAGCACGCCCAGCACCCCTCCTTCGGCGCACGAGGGTACCGACCCGGGAGGCGGGGCTTCCGGGTACAGGTCGCGGTAGCCCGGCCCATACTTCTCCCAGAACACGCTCACCTGGCCGTCGAAGCGCAGGATCGACCCCCAGACGTAGGGCATGCCGAGGATGGCGGCGGCGTCGTTGACGAGGTAGCGGGTAGCGAAATTGTCGGTGCCATCCACCACGAGGTCATAGTCGGCGAAGATGTCCAGCGCGTTGTCCGCGTTAAGGCGGACCGGAAAAAGGTGCACCTGCACGAGCGGATTGACCTCCGCGATGCTCTGCCGCGCAGATGCCGCCTTCTCCTCACCGAGGTTGCCGACCCCATGGATCACCTGGCGCTGCAGGTTCGACACCTCGACGACGTCGTCGTCGACGATCCCTAGTGTCCCCACTCCGGCTGCCGCCAGGTACAGCAGCACCGGCGAGCCGAGTCCGCCCGCCCCGATCACGAGCACCCGGGCGTTCTTGAGGCGCTTCTGGGCCGTCATCCCGAATTCGGGAATGATGAGGTGGCGGGAATAGCGGAGCGCCTCCTCGCGGCTGAGCTCACCAGCCGGCTCGGCCAGCGGGGGCAGCGCGGGGGTTCGCTCGGAAGGGCTGAAAACGCTCATGCCCCAATCTATTCCTCCGGACAACTTTCGGCCCACCCGGACGTGGCTGTCGCTGCCTGATGGGTAAACTGGGGCGGACAACTACTGCGAGCAAAGGGTGCGGCACGTGGGCGCAGAAGCAGCACCGGGAGGCAAGGCACTCCGGCTCCCCAGGGACGAACGCCGGCGCCAGTTGCTGAACGCAGCACACGAGGTGTTCGTGGTGCATGGCTATCACGGAGCGGCCATGGACGACATCGCCGAGGCAGCCAAGGTCAGCAAACCCGTTCTGTACCAGCATTTTCCCGGCAAACGCGAACTCTACCTGGCACTTCTTGAAAGCCACCTCGCGGCACTGACTGCCCTGCTCGTCGACGCGATGCGCTCCACCGAGGACAACAAACTGCGTGTGCACGCGACGATGCGCGCCTACTTCCAGTTCATCGCGCAGGACAGCCAGGCGCACCGCCTCGTCTTCGAATCGGATGTCAGCAACGACCCCGACGTCAGCGGCAGGCTCGAGGAGTTCAACGCCCATTTCGCCAACTCGATTGCCGGAATCATCGCCGAAGATACCCAGCTGTCCCTGGTCGAGGCCACTCTGCTCGGGCGGGGCCTCGCAGGGATGGCGCAGGTCAGCGCTCGCTACTGGCTCGAGACGGACGGCAGCCTCGACATCGACTCCGCCAGCGAACTTATCTACCGTTTAGCTTGGCGCGGAATTAGTCGTTTCCCCAAAGAAATCTAGAGTAGGTTTCCAAGAGGTTCATAGGTTCACTACACAGGAGGCACCCGCCGTGGAAGTAAAAATCGGTATCCAGAACGTCAACCGGGAGATCGTTCTGGAATCCTCGGAAACGGCGGAGGCACTCGCCGAGGTCGTGTCGAAGGCCATTACGGGGGGCGCCGAACTACGGCTCACAGACAGCAAGGGACGGCAGGTCATCGTGCCGGCGTCGGTCCTCGGCTACGTGGAAATCGGTGCCGAGGAACAGCGCCGGGTCGGTTTCGGGGCTCTCTAGGTCCAGCGGGCGGGATGGGAGCGCCGGCACTTTCGCCTATGCGGTGAGGCCGAGCGCCCCCATCCGCCGTGAGTGGTTGCGTGTGAGCTGCGAGAACAACGCCGTCGTATGCTCCGCGTGGTCCGACGCGTCGGCGAACAGCAGGCCTCCAAGGAACTCCCGTTCGATGCCGATGCGCTGTGCCTGGGTCAGGGCCTCCCCCACGAGCCGCCTCCCCCACAGTGCCAGGCGCGAGGCCAGCCGGGGGTCGTCCGCGAGTGCTTCCTTCAGCCGCCGGTACAGCAGGGGAGACCCTTCCCCGGACTCGATACTGCCGATCAGGGACCGCGTGTCCGGGTCCAGCCGGTCGGCCAGCGCCCGATAGAAGTCGCCCGAGATGGCATCGATCACATAGGCCTTCATCAGCGATTCGTACCAGTCCCCCGGGCGGGTGCGCTCATGGAACGAATCCACGGACGCCTGGAACGGCGCCATCGCTTCCTCGACGTCGACGCCCAACCCGGAAAGATGGCTGCTGACCATTTCGAAGTGTTCGAATTCGAGGACCGCGAGCCGCCCGAGCCCTGCCCGGTCCGCCAGGCTCGGCGAGAACCGCGCGTCGGAGGAAAGCCGCTCGAACCCGGACAGCTCGCCGTAGGCGATGACACCGAACAGGTCCACGATGAAGCGCAGATACCGTGGATCGCTGTGGCCCGGGGAAACCGGGAGCGGGTCGCTTCCGCCGACCTCGGGGGCTTCTCCTGCGGAATCCAACTCCCGGTGCAGATGCTCGTTCCTCGGCGGGACGCTGTCAGGTAGGCGGTTTTCCATTCTGCTAAGAGTACGCAATGCAGGGCGGTCGGCAACTTGCGCTGCGGCGCCCTGCGGTCCTATACCCAGTCCTTGGGCATGCACCGCAGGTAGGGGCTTTTCCAGGATCATCCGGAGGAGGGCCGCGTGTACTACGGTGAGCTTGTGCCGTCGAAGCAGCTGGATGCCAGGAACCGGGAGTCACAGGATCTGCTCGCAGCGGCCCTGCATGCGCTCCGGCAGGAACTTGATCTCGTCGAAACCTTCTCGGCGGCTGTCCTCACCGAAGCCGAGCAGTCGATCTCAGCGCATGTTCCTCCGCAGGAGAACCTCACACATCTCGACTTCCTCACGATCGACCCGCCGGATTCCACGGATCTCGACCAGGCCATCTGCCTGGAGCGCTCTGGATCCGGGTACCGCGTATGGTACGCAATCGCCGATGTTCCCGGCTTCGTCGAGCCGGGTGGCGCAGTGGACTCCGAAGCACGTCGCAGGGGCCAGACCATCTACGCTCCCGACGGCCGGGTGTCCCTCTATCCCGAGTCCATTTCCGACGCCGCCGCGAGCCTCCTCCCGGGCGTCGAACGCCCGGCATACGTCTGGGAATTCGCTCTCACGCCCGACGCTTCGGTGAGCGTGGTCACCGTGCGGCGCGCCAGGATACGCAGCAGGATCCAGCTCACCTACCAGCAGGTCGAGGAAATCCTCGATGAGACACAGCCACCCGACCTTCCCTGGCTGAACGGAAGCCTTCGCCTGCTGCGCGAGGTGGGGGCCAAACGCGTCCAGCAGGAGGTGCTGCGCGGAGGATCGAGTCTCGACCTGCCGCGCCAGGAGATTTTCCATGACGGCAGGCAGTACCTCATCCAGACCGAGCCGTCGCTCCCCTCCGAGGACTGGAATGCCCAGATCTCGCTGATGACCGGCATGGCCGCCGGCCGGATGATGATCGATGGAGGAATCGGCATCCTGCGGACCATGCCGGGTCCCGATGAGGGCGCGCTCGCCAAATTCCGCCGCCAGGCAGAGGTGTTGGGGACACCGTGGCCGGATGACCTTTCCTACGGTGCCTTCCTTCGGACGCTCGACACCGCGTCGCCCCGCCAGCTCGCCCTGATGCACGCGGCCGCGTTCCTGTTCCGCGGTGCGGGATACACGGCGTTCGACGGCGAGGTTCCCGACGACGTCGAGCAGTCCGCCATCGCCGCGCCGTATGCCCACACAACGGCGCCGCTGCGCAGGCTGGTCGACCGCTTCGTCCTGGTCATCTGCGAGGCGCTCTGTGCCGGCGAGGCAGTACCGCAGTGGGTTCGGGATGCATTGCCCACGCTGAACGGCTTGATGAACGCATCGAACCAGCTAGCGTCCCGGATGGAGTCCGGCGCCCTGGAGGCGGTTCAGGCCGCCCTGTTGAGCAGCCGCGTGGGTGAAGAATTCGAGGCTGTCGTCCTTCAGGGTTCCTCCCGGAGCAACGGCTCCGAACCCCCGCAGCGTCCGTCGGGAACAGTGCAGCTCTTCGATCCGCCGGTCGAAGCCCAGTGCGACGGCGAACTTGTCGTTGGCTCAACCGTGAGGGTCACGCTCGTGGAGGCCGACATCGAACACCGCAGGGTGCGCTTCGAGGTACCTCACACCGTCGATTCCGCCTCCCGCCACTCCAGTCCGGCGAATGCCGGAACCCCGGGCGCAGCGGGGTAGACTTGAGTGGTAGTAATGGATGCCCGGTCGTTATCGACAGTCCCGATGACCCGCAGTACTTACTCGATCCCGAGTTTTCCGCGCTGAACTCCTAGGTTCCAGCCTCCGCAGTTGCAAGCCCGCGATCGGCTTCCACTGGACGCTTTGCGCCTCCGATGTGCTCCGAGCCGGATTTCTCCCCGGCCACCCGTTGAGCCTCGGCGGCAGCCTTGCCTAACTGAACGGTACTTAATTGAACACTGAGAATACGACTGCAGACCTGCACCACCTGAAGGCGGACAACAGCGACGACGCCATCGACGTCGAGACGACCCTCGTCACCACCGAGGAGCCCCACGCCGAGGTTCCCGAGACGTTCGCCGACTTCAAGGTTCGGCCCGACATCGTCGAGTCCCTGGCCGACGCCGGGATCATCCACCCTTTCCCTATCCAGGCCATGACGCTGTCGATCGCCCTCGGCGGTCACGACATCATCGGCCAGGCGAAGACCGGCACCGGCAAGACCCTTGGGTTCGGCATCCCCGCCATCCAGCGTGTGGTCGGCCCCGACGACTCGGGGTATGACAAGCTGCCCGTACCCGGCGCCCCCCAGGCCCTCGTGATCGTCCCGACCCGCGAGCTCGCCGTCCAGGTGGCCGGCGACCTCACGACGGCGGCCAAGAAGCGCAACGCGCGGATCGTCACCATCTACGGCGGCCGGGCCTACGAGCCGCAGATCGAAGCCCTGCAGCGCGGCGTCGAGATCGTGGTCGGCACGCCCGGTCGCCTCATCGACCTGTACCGCCAGAAGCTCCTCGTGCTCAAGAACGTCAAGATCGTGGTCCTCGACGAGGCTGACGAGATGCTGGACCTCGGGTTCCTCCCTGACGTCGAGACCCTGATCGCAGCGACACCTCCGGTTCGCCAGACGCTGCTGTTCTCCGCCACCATGCCCGGTCCGGTCATTGCCATGGCGCGGCGCTACATGACGCAGCCCACGCACATCCGGGCAGCGGATCCCGAGGACGAGGGCATCACCAAGAAAGACATCCGCCAGGTGATCTACCGCGCCCACAACCTCGACAAAGCGGAGGTCGTCGCGCGGATCCTGCAGTCGAGGAACCGCGGCCGCACCATCATCTTCTGCAAGACCAAGCGCACCGCCGCGAAGCTGTCCGAGGAGCTGATCGACCGGGGTTTCGCGGCTGGAGCAATTCACGGCGACCTCGGCCAGGGCGCCCGCGAGCAGGCGCTGCGTGCCTTCCGCGGCGACAAGATCGACGTCCTCGTAGCGACGGAGGTCGCCGCGCGCGGCATCGACGTCGAGGACATCACCCACGTCATCAACTATCAGTGCCCCGAGGACGAAAAAGCCTACCTGCACCGTGTGGGCCGCACCGGGCGCGCCGGCAAGAAGGGTACTGCCGTCACGTTCGTGGACTGGGACGACGTACCGCGTTGGGGCCTCATCAACAAGGCCCTCGGCCTCGATTCCCCCGAGCCGGTGGAGACGTACTCCTCGTCGCCCCACCTGTTCACGGAACTCGACATCCCCGAAGGCACCAAGGGCCGCCTCCCCCGCAACGCCCGTAAACTCGCGGGGATCGGCGCGGAAACCCTTGAGGACCTCGGCGAGACAGGCAAGAAGGGCCGCAGCGGGTCGGACGACGCCGGACGGGGCCGCAATGCCGGTGGACGGAGCCAGGCCGGCCCCTCGGGCGGAGGGCGGAGCAGCCGTGGCGGCCGGTCTGACAGGCCAGCCGCAGGCAGCACCGGCCCGGACACCGGAACGCGTGAGAGCTCCAGCCAGTCCGACAGCGCCCCCAGCCGCCGTCGCCGTCCGGCCACTGACTCGTCCGCTGACGCCGGAGCCGGGACCCCGGCTTCGGACCGCCCGCGCCGGAGCCGCACGCGACGCCGGAACGGCGAGGTCATTGCGAAGCCTGCCGGTGGCTCCGAGGACTAGGATTCCGTGAGTTTTCCTGCCTGGACCCCGAGTGGCGCCAATCTCGTGGTCCACGCGGAGAACGCCCAGTACCTGGCCACCCTGCCGGATGAATCGTTCACCATGATCTATGTGGACCCGCCCTTCAACACGGGGCGGGTCCAACGCCGGCAGCAGACCACCATGGTGCGCAGCGCCGTCGGAGCAGGTGATCGTGTCGGCTTCAAGGGGATGAGCTACTCGACGGTCAAGGGCATGCTGGCCAGCTACGACGACGCCTTCGAGGACTACTGGGATTTCCTGGCCCCCCGGCTCACCGAGGCATGGCGTCTCCTCACCGACGACGGCACCCTGTACCTGCACCTCGACTACCGCGAGGTGCACTACGCCAAGGTGATGCTCGACGCCCTGTTCGGCCGCGAATGCTTCCTCAACGAGATCATCTGGGCGTACGACTACGGCGCCCGATCCAAGCGGAAGTGGCCCGCCAAGCACGACAACATCCTCGTGTATGTCAAGAATCCCTCGCGCTACTACTTCAACAGCGCGGAGGTGGACCGTGAGCCGTATATGGCGCCGGGACTTGTCACTCCCGAGAAGGTTGCACTAGGGAAACTGCCTACCGACGTCTGGTGGCACACCATCGTGTCACCGACCGGGAAGGAAAAAACCGGCTATCCCACGCAGAAGCCGGAGGGCCTGCTCCGGCGGGCCGTCGCCGCCAGCAGCCGCGAGGGCGACTGGGTCCTCGACTTCTTCGCCGGATCCGGAACGCTGGGAGCGGTGGCCGGGAAACTTGGGCGAAGGTTCGTGTGCGTGGACGAGAACCCTCAGGCAATCGACGTCATGTCGAAGCGCCTTGCCCCCTTCTGCGACGTGCGAGTGTGAGCCCGGACGCCACCGCCCGGAAGCGTCGTCCGGCTGGAAGAACGAATCGTCACTGACACCGGTCAGGCCTCCAACGCGGGGCTCCGGAATCGAGGATGCCCGAATCTTGGCGATCCCTGGACCGCCGTCGAACGCGATCGCCTCGACCTGCGCCGTGAGTCTGCCCGCGGCGACCACCTCCGGATCAGGATAGGGCGCCTCGGACCGGGGTTCCCGTCGCCGACTGCAGAATGCGCTCCAGAGTCTCCTGCGAGGTCACGTTCTCCCCCAGGAGGTTCGGTTTACCGCTTCCGTGGTAATCGCTGGATCCCGTGACGAGGAGGTCGTGCTCGTGTGCCAGCCGGCGGAGTTCCTCCCGCGCCTGCTCGGGATTGTCGCGGTGGTCGACCTCCAACCCCAGGAGACCGGCGTCGATCATCTCGTTGATGACCGCACCCCCGACCACGCGTCCACGGTTGAATGCCGAAGGGTGCGCGAACACAGGCACTCCACCGGCCTCGCGGATCAGCGCGACGGCGGCTGCCGGATGCGGCGCGTAATGGCTCACCCAATAGGGAGAACGGGCCGTGAGGATCCGTTCGAAAGCCTCGCTGCGCGTTCCGACGATTCCCAGAGCTACCAGTGCATCGGCGATGTGCGGCCGACCGACAGTTGCACCCTCGGTGACGAACTGCTGAACCAGGGGCCAGGAGATGGGGAAGTCGTCCGACATCAACTCCACCATGCGCTGCGCGCGCGACAACCTCGCGCTCCGCGACTTCTCGATCTCCTCGAGCAGCCCCGGGTGGGCCGGATCATGGAGGTAGGACAGGACATGAACGCTGATGCCCGCATCGGTTCGGCACGAAACCTCCATGCCGGGGATGAAGACCACTCCGAGCCGGGTCGCGGCGTGTTCCGCCCTCTCCCAGCCCGCCGTCGAATCGTGGTCAGTGAGCGCAACGGCGTCGAGCCCCGCGGCCGCAGCGGACTCGACGAGCACCTCCGGGGTCTCTGTGCCGTCGGATACGTTCGAGTGCGCGTGCATGTCGATTCTCACTCCACCAAATCTACGCCCCGCGCCGTCCGCCCAGATTCTCACCTCGAGCTGATGTTTGGCTGTCCGGAATGCCGGTGAGACGATAAACACGTGAGTACTGATGATCTGATCTCCGCGTCCCTTCCCGAATCCGGGATTTCTCCGGCCACCATCGGTGGCCAGCCCCTGTCCGACCGCAATGAGAACCGGTCCCAGCGTCCGGATTCCGATGCTTTCAAGGCCTTCATGGCCAGCAACTGGGCCCCCGAGGATGCCGGGTTGCCGGCGAAGGCTGAAGTTGCTTCCTTCGCCGCGCAACGGCGCAGGGTTGTGTCCGAACGGTTCCCCGGCGAGCGCCTGGTCATCCCGGCCGGTCCGTTCAAGGTCCGCTCGAACGACACCGACTACCGCTTCCGGCCCCACTCCGGCTTCGCGCACCTGACGGGTCTCGGGCTCGACCATGAGCCCGACGCCGTCCTGGTCCTGGAGCCCGTGGAGAAGGGAACCGGCGACGACGGCGGGAACCACACCGCCACGCTCTACTTCCGTGAACTCGCCGGCAGGGACAGCGCCGAGTTCTACGCGAACGCGCGCTATGGCGAGTTCTGGATCGGGTCCCGCCTTTCCAGGGCGCAACTGAATGCCCTGCTGGACCTCGAGACGGCGGATCTCGCTGAACTGGAAGTAGCGATCACCAAGGATGCCGGCGTGCGCGAGATCGGTGGGATGGGTATCCGGCTGCTGCGGGAAGTCGACCTGAACGCCGATGCACTCGTCGATACATCCCGGATGAACACCGGGGTCGACCTCGAGAAGGCCGATGCCCTTGACGCCGTCCTTGCGGAGGTCCTCTCGGAACTTCGCCTCCTGAAGGATTCATGGGAAGTCAAACAGCTCGAGGCCGCTGTAGCGGCCACGGTCAACGGCTTCCATGAGGTGGTACGCCAGCTTCCCCGGGCAATCTCCCACCCGCGCGGGGAGCGCGTGGTCGAGGGAGCGTTCTTCACGCGTGCACGTGAGGAGGGAAACGACCTCGGCTACGACACCATTGCGGCTTCCGGCAGCAATGCGACGGTGCTCCACTGGATCCGCAACAACGGCACGGTCTCAGCCGGCGACCTCCTGCTCCTCGATGCCGGCGTCGAGGCCGACAGCCTCTACACCGCCGACATCACACGAACCCTTCCGGTGAACGGGGCCTTCACCCCGATCCAGCGGCGCATCTATGAAGCCGTCCTCGACGCCGCCGACGCCGGCTTCGCCGCAGCCCAGCCGGGCCGGAAGTTCCGGGACGTCCACCTTGCAGCCGTCACCGTGCTCGCCGAGCGCCTCGGGGAATGGGGACTTCTTCCCGCACCGCTCGACGAGGTGCTTTCGCCCGAGGGCCAGCACCACCGCCGCTGGATGCCGCACGGCACGAGTCATCACCTCGGAATGGACGTCCACGACTGCGCGCAGGCCCGCCGAGATCTCTACCTCGACGGCATTCTGACCGAGGGCATGGTCTTCACCATCGAACCGGGCCTCTACTTCAAGGAAGAGGACCTCGCCGTTCCCGAAGAGTACCGGGGCATCGGGGTGCGGATCGAGGATGACATCCTGATGACCGCGGACGGCCCGGTGAACCTGAGCGCCGCGCTGCCCCGCGCGGCGGACGACGTCGAAACCTGGATGGCCGGGATCTACAGCACCACCGGCCAATAGGTACGCATCACCCTTGACAGCGAAAGACCCGGACCCCTTGGAAGGGGTCCGGGTCTTTCGCTGATTCGGGTACACCCCGTTCGAGAGGAAAGTGGTCTCCTACCGGGGATGCGGTGGCGTCCCGGAGTCCGGAACCTGCGTCGAGCCGTTGCCGTGCGCGGGGCTCTCGCTCTGGTCAGGCACGACGTCCACGGGAGTGTCGAGCCGTTCGCCGTACTGCGGGCGTCCGTCCGGGAGGTCGGGGAACTGGCCCCGCCGTGGCCCCTCGTAGCCGGGAACAGCGGTCTCGCCGTTTCCGGGCGCCGTTTGCGGGGCCTCACCCGCCGGAGCATCCTGAACACTCGTCGGGGCGCCCTGGCTTCCCTGACCAACGGAGGGATCGTTCCAGGCCTGCGGTCGCGCCGGCGGTCCCTGTGGCCCGCCGTTCGATGCACCACCCGGCTGGCCCCACCCTGCTGAAGGGGAACCCGGGTGCTGACTCTGCCCGTTCATGGGCAGCTGCTGGAGCTGACGTCGGGCATCGGCGGAAACCTCCGGGTCGACGATGACGTCATAGCTGGTGGCGATCACCTGGCTGGTCGAGGTGAAGTCCCTCTTCCCCCGCTGGAATGCGTAGGTGATGACACCGAAGAGCAGCCAGAACACCGCACCGAGTGCCATCGACGAAACGACGGTGCTGACCGCCTCACTTCCGCCGAAAAGGGTGAGGATGAGGCCGACGAAGAAACCGAACCAGGCACCGGTGGCTGCGCTGGCCAGGGCAACCCTCGGGTAACTGAGCCGACCTGTCACCCGCTCCACCGTCTTCAGGTCGTTGCCGATGATCGAAACCTTCTCGACGGGGAACTTGTTGTCGGCCAGGTAGTCGACCGCCTTCTGTGCCTCGAGGTAGGCGGTGTACCGCCCCACCGCCTCGCCTTTGGGGAGGGTTCGGCTTTCATCGCGGGAGGCCGTGCGGCCCAGTTGTGTCGGCATAGTGCCATTGTTCCCCAGATCAGCGAGGGCGGGGTGGTGTATCGCTGGCAGTGAAACGTAATACCCGCGGGTTCGGTTACAGGGCGGGCCACGAATGCGTCGATAGCCGAGTTGCCGAAGTAGCCTAGGCAGGTGAGTACCAATCCAACACGCGTCTTCGTCGCGCGCCTTCTGGGCCTCGATGTGTTCGACCCTTTGGGCGACCGCCTGGGGCGGCTGCGCGACGTCGTCGTGCTCGACCGCGGGCCGGCCCGCGTCCCCCAGGTGGTGGGCCTCGTGGTGGAGGTGCCAGGCAAGAAGCGGATCTTCGTCCCCATGACCCGCGTCACTTCCATGGACCCATCGCAGATCATCTGCACCGGCCTCGTGAACCTCCGCCGGTTCGATCAGCGCGGCGCGGAGACGCTCGTCGTCGCGGAACTGTTCGACCGGCGCGTCACCCTCCGCGACGGCAGCGGCAGCGCGACCATCGAAGATATCGCCATGGAGAAGAACCGGGCCGGCGACTGGCACGTTTCGCAGCTGTTCATCCGGCGCGGAGGACAGAGCTCCGCGCTGCGCGGACTGCGGCGCGGGGGCGAGCGCCTCATCATCGACTGGCTGGACGCCTTTCACGGCGCGGTGGATGAGCCGCAGGGCGCCACCCAGTTCGTGGCGCAGCATGAGGACCTCAAGGCAGCCGACTTCGCCGAAGCCCTCCACGAGATGAATGACAAACGCCGCATCGAGGTGGCCCTCGAACTGCAGGACGACCGCCTGGCTGACGTGCTGCAGGAACTGCCCGACGACGACCAGGTCCAGATCCTCTCCTCCCTCTCGCGGGAGCGTGCTGCCGATGTCCTTGAAGAAATGGACCCGGATGACGCCGCGGACCTCCTCAATGAGCTGCCCGAGGATCAGAAGGAGGAGCTCCTGCAGCTGATGGAGCCCGACGACGCCGAGGACGTCCGCCGCCTGCTCGAGTACGAGGAGGATACCGCCGGCTCACTGATGACGACGGTTCCCGTCATCCTTCCCCCCGAGGCGACCGTTGCCGAAGCGCTGGCGCATGTCCGGCGGGAGGAGCTGACACCGGCCCTTGCGTCGTCGATCTTCGTCTGCCGCCCACCGCTCGAGACCCCCACGGGGAAGTACCTGGGCGTGGTCCATATCCAGCAGCTGCTCAGGTATCCTCCTCCCGAGCCCCTGGGAAATATCATCGACACGGACCTCGAGGCCGTGGGTGACCAGGCGAACGTGAGCGAGGTGTCCCGGATCCTCGCCACCTACAACCTGAACTCGCTGCCGGTCGTGAATACCGAGGGCCGCCTGGTGGGTGCGGTCACCGTGGACGACGTCCTTGACCACCTGCTCCCGGACGACTGGCGGGCACAGGACGACACACATGGACTGAAGCGAGGTGACCGCCGTGGTTGAGAAGATCAGGTCGAATTCAAGTGGACTCGATACGCCGCGTGAGGCGCGCAATCGCATCCTCCCGCGCCTGCGGCCGAATCCGGACCGCTTCGGCAGCGGCACGGAGAATATCGCCCGTTTCATGGGTACCCCGCAGTTCCTCTTCTACATGACGGTTTTCGTCGTGGTCTGGCTGACGTGGAACACCATCGCTCCGGACAACCTGCGGTTCGACAGCGCGGCGCTCGGCTTCACCGCGCTGACCCTCATGCTGTCCCTGCAGGCCTCCTATGCTGCTCCCCTGCTGCTGCTCGCGCAGAACCGGCAGGACGACCGCGACCGCGTCTCCATGCGGGAGGATCGCCATCGCGCCGAGCGGAACCTCTCCGACACCGAGTACCTGACACGCGAGATCGCCGAGCTGCGCATCGCCATTCGTGAGGTGGCCACCCGCGACTACGTGCGCTCCGAACTGCGCTCGGTCCTCGAAGAGCTCCTCGAGGCTTCGGACGGACAGGACCCGGCCCTGCAGAAGAAGACCCGCAAGAAAGCACCTGAGAACACGGCTTCCCTGCCACGGGCCCAGCAGGGCGGAAGGACCACCGGTCCGTGATCCCTGAGGAGAGGGTTCGCGCCGCCTTGGCCGCCGTCATCGACCCCGAGCTTCGGCGGCCGATCACCGAGCTGGGCATGGTGGAATCCATCGTCGTCGGGGCGAACGGTGTGGTCCAGGTCGGCGTCCTCCTCACCATCCAGGGGTGCCCCCTGCGGGAGACCATCACCGCCGACGTCGAGCATGCAGTGGGAGCGCTCGACGGCGTCGGCGTGGTGGAGGTGCAGCTTGGCGTCATGAACGAGCAGCAGCGGAACGCGCTGAAGGACCTGCTGCGCGGTGGTGCAGGGCAGCGCGGCAACCCCTTCACCGCGGAAGGTTCCCTCACCCGGATCTACGCGGTCGCCAGTGGCAAGGGTGGCGTCGGCAAGTCGAGTGTCACAGTGAACCTGGCGACAGCAATGGCAGCCGAGGGGCTGCGGGTGGGCATAGTGGACGCCGATGTGTACGGCTTCTCGGTGCCCGCCCTGATGGGCATCACCCAGGCTCCCACGCGCGTTGACGAGATGATCCTCCCTCCCGTCGCCTTCGGCGTGAAGGTTATCTCGATCGGAATGTTCGTCAAGACGAATCAGCCCGTCGCGTGGCGGGGCCCGATGCTGCACCGTGCCCTCGAGCAGTTCCTGACGGACGTGTATTTCGGCGATCTTGACGCACTGTTCCTCGACCTTCCGCCCGGCACCGGGGATATCGCGATCTCCGTGGCCCAACTCCTCCCTGATTCCGAACTCCTGGTGGTCACCACTCCGCAGAGCGCAGCCGCCGACGTCGCCGAGCGGGCGGGCGCCATGGCGGTGCAGACGGGCCAGCGGGTGGTAGGCGTTGTCGAGAACATGTCCTGGCTGGAGCTCCCCGACGGGGAACGGCTCGAGCTGTTCGGCGCGGGCGGTGGTCAGATACTGGCCGAGCGCCTGACGCACACCCTCGGCACCTCCATCCCTCTCCTGGGAAGCGTTCCGGTGGACGTCGCATTGCGGCAGGGCGGCGACGCGGGAACTCCCCTGGTCCTCAGCGATTCCACGTCCGCAGCTGCTGAGGAACTTCGCTCGATCGCGCGCGGACTCGCCCGGCGACCACGCGGGCTCGATGGGAAGAAACTGCCCGTTTCGGTGCGGTAGCACCGAAACTTCAGGGAAACCTCCGGTCGGACGTTGCACACCATCACCAGGAGCACGGTCCGGCCCAAGGATTCCCGAAGGTGTCTGTAGAACTCTTGACCGTAGACGCAAAGGTTGCGGCTCGAACTCGACGATACGCCCACTGGGGGAATCGAAATTGTCTCAACTACTGCGTGTGACGGAACCCGATACCCACCAGGCGGAGGACCCGGTATTGCTGGTGCTCGTCGCGCGATACCGGGAGCTGGACCTCGAATCCGCAGCTCGACTCTCCGTCGTTGCCTCCCGGATAGCTCCGCATCTCACCGCAAACAGTCCTGCCGTTGCAGGATCGGTGGTCCTGTCCACGTGCAACCGCTTCGAGATCTACTGTGAGATCGGACCCACCTGGGATGTCGACGCTGTCCGCGCCGCCGCACTCGAAGCTGTCAGCCACTGCTCCGGCGTGCCCCTCCTCCAACTGACCACACTCTTCGAGCACATCGATGGACCGTCCGTCGCGGAACATCTCTTCTCCGTCGGGACCGGCCTCGAGTCGATCGTCACGGGTGAGCGGGAGATCGCAGGTCAGGTTCGCCGCGCTCTTTCCGAAGCGCAGCGGGCGGGCACTGCCAGCGGACGCCTGATCCGCCTCTTCGAGGGTGCCTCCCGCACTGCCAAGGAGGTGGGAATGCGCACGACGCTCAGCGCTGCCGGTAGGTCGATTGCCGCTGTAGCCCTCGATCTCGCCACCGCTGGAGGCAATTCATCGTCCCTATCGGGCGCATCAGTCATTCTCTTCGGCACGGGAGCCTACGCCGGGTGCGTCCTGGACATCCTCAAGAGCAGGGGATGTTCGAATGTCCTGGTTTTCTCCCGGTCGGGCCGGGCACAGGCGTTCGCCACGGCCCGGCAGGGAACCGTGGCGGCCCTGGAAGACCTGCCGGCAGCTGCCGCCGGGGCGGACCTCCTGATCGGCTGCAGCGGCGCTGGAGCCCGTGTCAGTGCATCGGAGATCATGCCTGCCGAACGGAAAGGGCACCATCCCCTCACCGTCATTGATCTCGTGCCCAGCCGTGATTTCGACTCCTCCGTCGAGGAACTACCCGGCATCGAACTCATCACCCTGGAGTCGGTGCGTCGCGCTGCCCCAAAAGCGGACGCGGAGACACTGTGCCTCGCCCAGACCCTTGTCCGGCGGGCAGCGCACCGTTTCGCGGAGCAGGAAAGAATCCGCGTCGTCGACGCCGCCATCGTCGCGCTGCGCCAGCACATCCACGAGATTCTCGACACCGAAATGGAGCGGGTCACCCAACAGCACGGCTGTACGGCCTCAACCGAGGAAGTGAATGCCGCGCTGCGAAGGATGATCCGGCAGCTGCTCCATGTCCCGACCGTCCGCGCCCGGCAACTGGCGACGGCGGGGCGCCAGGACGAATACACCGCGGCCCTTGAAACCCTGTTCGGAATCCGCCTTCTTCCTGGCAGCGATGGGGAGAGCGGCCACGAGCCCCACCCCGAACTGGAACCGGTCGTCCCACGGGCGTGCGGGCCGGTACGGGGAGCTTGCAGCCGCGCCGGTACGAGTGCATCCGGCGTATGCCCGAGGCTGTGCACGGTTCCGGCTCCTGGCGCGAACAGCATGGCCTGAGTAGCAGGAACTTCCTCGACCTGGAGCACCCAGCGGGCAAGCGGGCCAGCACTGAAAGAATCGATGATTCGCTTGCAGTTCGCTGCGTGGCCCGTAGCCCAGAAGGTCGTGCCGCTAGGTCGCCTCGACGTCGTAGGGCGCCCGCTGCCCCACGGCGAGCCGCGCGGAGACCGCGCCTGCAGAGGTCAGCGAGAGGGCAGCAGCGCCGGTCCGGGGGGAAGGTGCTCCGGCAACCGGAGCCCCACTGCTCACCGGCTTGAAGACATCCTCGACGTCCTCGAGAAGGGCTTCCTTGATGATGCGCCGCGGATCATACTGGCGCGGATCGAGCTTCCGCCAATCCACTTCATCAAGTTCCGGGCCTACCTCCTCGCGGAGCTGCTCCCGCGCGCCGGAGGCCATGCGGCGGAGCCCCTTGACGAGCCGGGCGAGCTGGGAGGCATACTCCGGAAGGCGCTCGGGTCCAAGGATGAAAACCGCAAGGATCGCCAGGACAACAAACTCGATACCGTTGATTCCCACCACGGGGACAGCCTACCTTTCACCCCAAGCGCCCGGCTATTTCCGGCGAAAGCCAGGACCGCCTCCGCGGTTCCTACTGCGCTTGACCAGGGTCGGCCAGAACGCTCAATCCACGGAGGATTCGAGTCATCGTTGAATTGTCAGGGCCGTGGGGCGGGGGCGCCAACTGTGCATGCTCCGTTGCAACGAGTTGATTCAGAGTCTGCGGCATCGCCGCTGCCGCCATGGTCGAGACCACCGTGTAGGTCACGGACGGTGAATCGAGCACCACCTGCCACGGCTCCCCCGGATGGACCCACATATCCCGCTCGGTTCCACCGATGTGCTCGAACCCGTCCACCGTCACCGGATTGCCGGTCACCGCGTTGACCGGCGGCGTGTCCGGATCCCCTGCAGAATCCATGCGGCGTTGTTCATAGACGGTGATCAGGTCCGTGCCGTTGCTCAACACCAGCTCCAGCGTAGGGCGCCCACCCACGGTTCTTCCCTCGGCACTCCTGAGCGCGAATCCCATCGCTTCAAGTTCGGGGCAGTACCACCCGTTCTCCCTCAGTCGATCCAGCTGCACGGCGCCAAGGACAGCGGGTGTTTCCGGCGCGACCGATTCCCAACCGGTTCGGAGGGCACTCGCCGCATCCGCTCCCGCCACGGGCACCCCGCCGCCCTCCACCCCCACCACATAGGCACCCGCGAGTATTGCTGCGGACGCAGCCGCGAGGCCGCCGACTGCCACCAATGGGGTCCGGCGGGCCGAGGGCACTGTCCTCCGCGCCCCGCGGGGCAGTTCGGTGGCCGACGCACCCGCGGCCGATGACCCGCTGGAGGAACTGCTTGTCCTGTCGAATATGCGGCCGGAAAGATCCACGGGAAGCTCCGGGGCATCGGTGCGGGCAAGAAGAACACGGAGCCGTCGGTGCTCGTCGATCAGCCGGGCACAGTGGGAGCAGCGAAGAAGGTGTTCAGCAACAGCGGCCCGCTTCCTCGGCTCGAGCTCCTCATCAGCAAAGTCCTGCAGGAATCGCTTGGGGTGACGCATCGCGGCCTAGCCCACACCTGCCACTCGCGGCATCGAAAGAGCCGCTCCATTGCTGCTGGGCTTACGTGGATCCCGATGGGCAAGCTTTTCCCGCAACATGGTCCTGCCGCGGTGGATTCGCGACCTTACGGTCCCGAGTTTGACGTCAAGAACCCGGGCCACCTCGTCATAGGCGAGACCCTCGAGATCGCACAGGACAACAGCGGCCCGGAAATCCGGGGGGAGCTCTTCCAACGCTGATTGCACGTCGATGTCCAGGTTGTTGAACTCGAAGCTCCGCTCGGGGCCGGGGTGTTTGCTCGGGAGACGGCTTTCGGCTTCATCAGTAAGGCCGTCGAAGCGGATGCGTGTTTTCCGGCGTGCCTGGTCCAGGAACAGGTTGGTGGTGATGCGGTGCAGCCAGCCGTCGAGGGTGCCGGGCCTGAAGTTCGCCAGTGACCGGAAGACACGGACGAAGACTTCCTGGGTGAGGTCCTCGGCGTCGTACTTGTTGCCCGTGAGCCGATAGGCAAGCCGGTACACCTTCGGTGAATAGTCGACCACCACTTCTTCCCACGATGGCGCCACCCAAGGAGTCTCCTCGCCGCTGACGGGCAATGCCGAATCGGGTGCCGGGACCGTCGTTGCTGCTGCCGTGTTCACGGTAGACATCATCTTCCCCTTCTCGCCAGGAATCCTGGGCTGCCGGGGCCGTCGAACGGCCCGCGACCAACAACTTATGTGGTTACCAAGGATTCGTGGCCGCCTTCGACACGGATGTCCCGAGGAAAAATTCTTTCGCAGGAAGCTGTGAAGTAGCTGGAAAGATCCGGGGGACCCGCCCACCCAGTAGTCTTATCAGCGGGCTTGCGCCCGGGATACCAGATTCCGCCGGTATTTTCTCCAGGACATCGACAGAATGGACGCCATGGCCGCCGACAAACTAAGCAGCTGGTCCTATACCGAAAGCCTGCCGGCTGAGGATGACGTGCTCCTCCGGGCCAGGGACAGGTCCCACGAATTGGGAGTCACCCCTGTTTCGCAGGGAGTCGGGGCTGCCCTGACCGTCCTTGCAGCGGGCTCGAAGGCACAGACGGCCGTCGAGGTCGGTGCAGGAGCAGGAGTTTCCGGCGTGTGTCTTCTCCGAGGACTCGGGCCGCAGTCGGTGCTGACCACGATCGATTCCGACGTCGACCACCTCCGTACGGCCCGCGAAGCCTACGCAGAAGCGGGTGTGCCGAGCAACCGCACGCGCACGATCTCCGGCCGCGCCGCCGACGTCCTCCCCAGGTTGACCGACGCGGCATATGACCTCGTCTTTCTTGACGCGGACAAATCCGGGCTGCCCCTTTATGTGGACCAGGCCGTCCGCCTGCTCAAGCCGGGCGGAATGCTGATCGTCAACGACGCACTCGACGAGGACCGCGTTTCCGACCCCGCAGTCCGCGATTCCTCGACGAACGTGCTTCGCCAGGTAGGACGGGTGGTACGGGACAACGATCAACTGCTGTCCACTGTGCTGCCGACCGGGACGGGTCTACTCCTCGCAGTGAAGCGGCGATCCTAGCCGGTTGTCAGGCCAGCGGCCCGTGGCGTGACCGGTCGGGTGATCTGTCCGGTCAGCCGGTCACCGTCAGGAGGCAGTCCTTCAGTTTCCCTGCCTCCTCGGCGTTCAGTTCCACGACGAGTCGGCCTCCGCCATCGATCGGAACCCGCATGATCAGGCTACGGCCCTCTTTGGTGACTTCCATCGGCCCATCGCCGGTTCGCGGTTTCATGGCAGCCATAAGGAGTGTCCCTTTCAACAATGCGTGTCGGGTATCCGGCAACGCGACGGTAAGCGGTGCACCTGATCCGGAGAAAAACAATTCATCTCCGCGGTGCGCGTCATCAAAACATTATTCAGCACAATCTGCCGCCGGACTAATTCCCCTGGGGCGTGGGTCACACCATGCGCACCGACGGGTTGGTCACCATGCCGCCTCGCGGCGTGGGCGCCGGCCTTCACCGACGGGCGTGGCGACGGGCGTGGCGCCGGCCTAGGGCGGGTAGTCCCCCTCGGGCGTGATCGGCGACCAGGTCCACAACCAGGCGACCCACACCACCTGCAGGAGCACCGAGACGACGGCCAGAGTCCATCGATACCGCCGGTTCCGGGAGATGAGGATCGCGGAAAGCGCCAGGGGAAACAACGGAAGCAGAATGCGAAAGGTGCTGGTCTGCGGATTCCAGAAGGCGGCAAGATACAGCAGGTAGGCCGCACACCAGAGCTGCATCGCCGCGCCTAGTTGCCGGACGGCAGGGGCCCGCAGCAGGAGTATGCATCCAACGGCCAGCACGGCCACCGCGACGGTTCCCAGCACCGTCCCGAAATAGTACGACGCCGCGGCCAGCCAGGGCGTGAAGGGTGACAGCTCCTCCTCACGCCACGCCGTCTCGGTTTCGACGTACGCCGAGAATTGACCCGTGGACACCCATGCGGCAATGGGCCAGGCGAGCGCACCGATTCCGGTACTCGCGGTGAGTACCGCCAACCGGATGGTGCCCGGCATCGTCGCTACATCCCCGAACCACCGCGTCCCTTTCCCTCGTCCTCGCAGGAACTCGAAGACGAGCAGGCCTGCGAGGAGGACGGCAAAGGGAACTCCTGCCGGACGTGAGAAGCACATGGCCAGCACCACTGGTATTGCGGTGAGGTAGCGCCGTCTCGCGACGAGATAGAGCGACGACGCGAGCAGGAGAAGGTGAAGGGACTCGGCGTAGGGGATCTGGAGGATCGGGGAGACCGGGGAGACCGCGATCAGCCCCACGCCCCAGAGCGCGTCCTGGTGGCCCGCCCGAAGCCGAAAAAGCCTGTAGACCACGAGCGAGGCCGCGAACCCCGAGACGACGGCGACCAACGGGGCCGCCGCGCCCCAACCGATCCCTGAGATCTGGTCGATCAGCCGCACCAGCCCGGGGAAGAGCGGATAGAAGGCCCATTGGTTCGGCACCACCACCCCATCCGCGTTCCGGGGAAGCACTTCCGGGTAGCCGTCGTCGAAAACCTGCTGGTACCACCCGCTGTCCCAGTAATTGATGAAGGCGCCATAGCCGGGGGCGGCTCCTCCCCACGGGCTCGGGCCTTGCGCTCCCGCCGCCCAGACGAGGATTCCCAGGGAGATCGCTCGGCCCAGGGCGAAGATGGCCAGCACCTGGACCGCCCAGTGCCAGCGGGCCGGTCCGGCCCGGCTGATCGACCGGCTGCCGCTCAAGGCCGGCACTGGCCCGGATCCTGCAGATCGTCAGTCCTCACCCAGCAGTCCGCCACATGGTCGTTCACGAATCCGGTAGCCTGCATCATGGCGTAGGCCGTGGTGGGCCCCACGAACCGGAAGCCGCGCGCACGGAGTTCCCTGGCCAATGCGGTGCTCTCGGGCGTGATTGCCGGCACAGCGTCCATGGTGGCCGGCGCGGGACCATCGGGCTTGCGGTGAGCAGCGAGGATGCCTGCGAGGGTGACGCCGTCGGCCAGCGCCAGCAATGCCCGCGCATTCGCGACCGTGGCGACTATTTTGGCGCGGTTCCGGACGATCCCGGCGTCGGCCATGAGCCTCGCGACGTCGTCGTTCCCGAACTGCGCCACCGCCGCAGGATCGAACCCGGCGAACGCCGTGCGGAAGGATTCCCGCTTGCGCAGGATGGTGATCCAGCTCAAGCCGGACTGGAAGGCCTCAAGGCTGAGCCGTTCGAACAGTGCGGGCTCCCCCACCACCGGGCGGCCCCACTCGAGGTCATGGTAAAGCTCGTAGTCACTACTCGCTACGGCCCACGCGCACCTCAACCGTCCGTCCGATCCACGCACGGCTCCGCTCATGGACGGGAATCCTCCGTTTCGCTGATTCCCGACGTCAGCTGCTCGATGACGGCATCACGCTCCGCGAGGGCGGCCGCCAGCCGGTCGAGGACCTGGTCAACCTGGTCCATCCGGTAGCCGCGCAGCCCGAGGCTGAACACCACGCGGTCGACGTCGGCGGACGTCGGCTGGTCAGGCAGGAGGACAGGAGGCAGGGACGCCACCGGTTCCACCAGCCCCATCTCCGCGAGCCGCACGCCACTGCCCTCTCCATCGACGTCATCCCTGCCCGTCCACCGGGAGAACGGCCGGTAACCGGAGGCCAGCACGGCGGTCAATCCCAGCAGTGCCACGGACAGGAAGACGAGGAAGGTGGTCACTGGGTAATCGTGCCAGAGTGCCGGCTCACCGCGCTGCTGCCCCTCCCGTGTCCGCGACCACGAAGCGCACGGCCTCCTCCGCGCTGTCGACAAGGTGAACCAGGTCGATGTCGGCCTGCGACACCGTCCCCTCTACCAGGAGCGTGTCCCTGACCCAGTCAAGCAGCGGCGTCCAGTAGGCCACCCCGACCAGGACGATGGGGAAGGACGTGACCTTCTTGGTCTGCACGAGCGTCATGGCCTCGAACAGTTCATCCAGCGTCCCGAATCCGCCGGGCAGCACGACGAATCCCCGCGCATACTTCACGAACATGGTCTTCCGCGCGAAGAAGTACCGGAAATTGATCCCGAGATCGACCCACTCGTTCATCCCCTGTTCGAACGGCAACTCGATTCCGAGCCCCACCGACATCCCGCCGGCTTGGCACGCACCCTTGTTGGCGGCCTCCATGGCGCCCGGGCCTCCCCCGGTGATGACCGCGTAACCGGCCCCCACGAGCCGCCGGCCCACTTCCTCTCCGATGGCGTAGAACGGCGAATCCCGCGAGGTGCGGGCCGAACCGAACACGCTGATTGCCGGTCCCAGCTCGGAGAGGGTTCCGAATCCCTCGACGAATTCGCTCTGGATGCGGAGCACCCGCCACGGATCGGTCTTGGTGAAGGGGGCCGAGTCATCGGCGTCGAGCAGGTAGCTGTCCGATTGGGGCACCGCCGCCTGGCTCCGCCGCAACTCGACCTGCCCGCGCCGTCGGGGCTCGTCCGCCCGGGCGGCCCGGCCTGCGTTCTCGTCGTCGTTCGAGGTATGAATGTGAGGCATTCCCCAAGGCTATGCGATTCCAATTGCGACACCGGCTTTGGTTGCTCTTGAATCACGATTACCCGCTTTGGGCGCAGGTGGATTGCCAACGGGCGATAGTTCGCTAGATTCTATCCATGACAAGTGAACCGCAACCGTCTACATCCGTGCCCTCGGGAGAGCCGCTGGTCTCGCTGAAGCACGTCAACAAACACTTCGGCGACCTCCATGTCCTGCAGGACATCAACCTGGAAGTCGCCCGCGGAGAAGTAGTTGTGGTGATCGGACCGTCGGGTTCCGGAAAATCAACGCTGTGCCGTGCCATCAACCGGCTCGAAACGATCGACGACGGCGAAATCCGGGTGGACGGCAAGGTGCTCCCCGCCGAGGGCAAAGCCCTGGCGAAACTGCGTGCCGACGTCGGAATGGTGTTCCAGTCCTTCAACCTGTTCGCGCACAAGTCGATTCTCGAGAACGTGACGCTCGGACCCGTGAAGGTCAAGGGGATGAAGAGCGGCGAAGCCAAGGACCTGGCGATGTCCCTCCTGAAGCGGGTGGGTGTCGACAACCAGGCTCAGAAGCTGCCTGCCCAGCTTTCGGGCGGCCAGCAGCAGCGCGTGGCCATTGCCCGGGCCCTCGCCATGCAGCCGAAGGTCATGCTGTTCGACGAGCCCACCTCGGCGCTTGATCCCGAGATGATCAACGAGGTCCTCGACGCGATGGTGTCGCTTGCAAAGGAAGGGATGACCATGATCGTGGTCACCCACGAGATGGGGTTCGCCCGGAAGGCCGCCGATCGCGTGATCTTCATGGCCGACGGCCAGATCGTCGAGCAGGCGACGCCGGAGGAGTTCTTCACCAATCCCAAGAGCGACCGGGCGAAGGACTTCCTGGGTAAAATCCTCGCCCACTGATTCTTTCACCGCAGGACCAGAAGCTTTCATCACCCGTCCAGGCCCTCAGGGCCACAATTCAAGGAGAAATCAATGCGCAAGACCCGTTACGCTGCGGCTGCCATCGCTGCCGCAGCAGCACTCACCCTTTCGGCCTGTGGCGGAGGCGACAGCGGTGGCGCTGAGGCCACCGGCGAAGCCGAGGGCTCCGGAGAGACCATCCGCATCGGCATCAAGTTCGACCAGCCGGGTCTAGGCTTCGACGAGGGAGGCTCGTACTCGGGCTTCGACGTCGACGTCGCCAAATACGTCGCCAACGAGCTCGGCTACTCCGAGGACCAGATCGAATTCAGCGAGGCTCCCTCGGCCAACCGCGAGAACCTGCTGAGCAACGGCCAGGTGGACATGATCTTCGCGACCTACTCCATCACGGACGCGCGCAAGGAGACCGTCGCCTTCGCCGGTCCGTATTTCGTCGCCGGGCAGGACCTCCTGGTCCGTGCCGATGACGATTCGATCAGCGGCCCCGAGGACCTCGAGGGCAAGAACCTCTGCTCCGTCACCGGTTCCACCTCGGCGCAGAAGATCAAGGACACCTACCCCGGGGTCAACCTCGTGGAGCAGCCCGGCTACGCGGAGTGCGTGAGCCTGATGGCCGGCGGCGGAATCGATGCCGCCACCACCGATGACATCATCCTCGCCGGCCTTGCCGCGCAGGAATCGAATGCAGGACAGTTCAAGGTTGTCGGTGCGCCGTTCTCGGAGGAGAACTACGGCGTGGGCCTTCCCCAGGACAACACCACCTGTGAAGCCATCAACGAAGCCATCACCAAGATGATCGACGAAGGCGCGTGGGAGGAAGCGATCACGGCCAACACCGAGGGCGCCGACTACACGTTCAACGACGAGCTGAACCCGCCGACGCCGGACGACTGCGCGTAGCACCTACCTCTGTCGGTGGGGTGGTCCTTTCTGGACCACCCCACCGACGCATGTTCAACACTCGAGAAGAGGTGGACCGTGGAGAACTATCTCACGCTGTTCGAAACCTATGACGTGCCCGCGGCCTTCTGGGCCAACATCCAGCTGACCTTCTGGGCGGCCATCTGGGCGACGCTGCTCGGCACCCTCCTGGCCCTGTTCCGGATCTCCCCTATCGCCAGCCTGCAGTTCGTCGGTGCAGCGTACGTGAACATCTTCCGGAACACACCGCTCACCATCATCATCGCCTTCGGGGTCCTCGGCCTGTTCGGCCAGCTCCAGGTTTCACTCACCGAGGACTTCAACCTCAATTTCTTCCGGCTCGCGATCCTCGGCCTGTCCCTCTACCACGCGGCGTTCGTCTGCGAGGCGATCCGAAGTGGCGTGAACACCGTCCCCCTCGGCCAGGCGGAGGCGGCGCGCGCCATCGGCCTGAGCTTCCTGCCGGCCGCCCGGCTCGTCATCCTCCCCCAGGCGTTCCGCGGAGCCATCGCCCCGCTGGGCAACGTCCTCATCGCCCTCATCAAGAACTCGACGGTGGCTGCGGCGGGCTCGGTGGCCATTGAAGCGTCGAGCCTGATGAAAACGATGATCGAATTCCGTGGAGACCTCGTGATTCCGATCTTCCTCACTTTCGCCCTCGGATTCGTGATCATCGTGATCCCCGTAGGCCTTCTCACAACCTGGGCATCCAGGAAATTGGCGGTGGCTCGATGAGCGTGCAGCAGGTCCTCTTCGACGCTCCCGGGCCCAGAGCGCGGCGCAATATACTCCTGGGCAATATCCTCGGGATAGCCCTGATCCTGGCACTCGTTGCCTACGTCGTCTTTCTCCTGGGGGGGAAAGGCCAATTGGCAGCCGACAAATGGACACCATTCCTCGAAGGCCGAACATGGGAGTTCTTCATCCTTCCGGGGTTGCTGAACACCCTGAAGGCGGCGGCCATCGCGGTCGTGACCTCGATCCTCTTCGGCCTGGTCTTCGGCATGGGGCGGTTGTCGCACTTCCTGCCGATCCGGGCGGTGGCCGGCGTGATCGTCGAGTTCCTGCGCGCCATTCCCGTGCTGCTCATGATGATCTTCCTCTGGCTGGGCTTCGGCCGGATCGATGCCGTCACCGACCCCGCGTTCCTCGCCGTCGTCGTGGCGCTGACGCTCTACAACGGCTCCGTGATCGCCGAACTCATTCGGTCTGGCGTTCAGGGTCTTCCCAAGGGCCAGCGCGAAGCGGGCATGGCCATCGGTATGACGCCGCTCCAGTCGCTGCGCAGCATCGAGGTTCCCCAGGCCCTGATCGCGATGCTCCCCGCGCTGGTCAGCCAGTTCGTCGTCATCCTCAAGGACTCGGCGCTGGGCTACATCATCGGCTACTCCGAACTGCTGCAGAACGCCCGGCGGCTCGGGGTCGGTGAAGGGAACCTCCTGCAGGCCCTGCTCATCTCGGCGGTGATCTTCATCATCATCAACTTCGCCGTCTCCTCGATCGCCTCCCGGCTCTCCACGCTGCTGAGCTTCAGGACCAAGGGCAAAGCGAAGACGACGAAGCAGGACGGCGTAATAGCCATGGATGCGGCGAGTACCTGAGTTTCACCGCCCGGGTCTGAGGCCCCGGCTCAGGACGAGAGCCACGTCCGAAGTGCCCGCAGGCACTCCCGGATCGCCTCGGCATGCACATGTTCGTCGTCGGTGTGCGCCAGGAGCGCATCGCCGGGTCCGAAGTTGACTGCGGGGACGCCCAGGGCGCTGAACCTCGCCACGTCGGTCCAGCCGTACTTGGGCTTCGGCTCGGCGCCCACAGCGGCGACGAAGTCGGCGGCCGCCGGGTGCTGCAGTCCCGGGCGGGCCCCGGCGGCGGCATCCGTGCGCTCGACGTCGAACCCTTCGAGGAGCTCCCGAACGTACTGCTCGGCCTGGTCGGGCGTCTTGTCCGGTGCGAAGCGGTAATTCACCTCGAGGACCGTGGCGTCGGGAATCACGTTTCCCGCAGTCCCCCCGACGATCTTCACGGCGTTGAGGCTTTCGCGGTAGTCCAACCCGTCCACCGTCACCGTGGCCGGGGAGTGGTCGCGGAGCCGTACAAGCACCTCGGCGGCCGCGTGGATGGCGTTCTCGCCCATCCACGCCCGGGCGGAGTGCGCGGCCCTACCCGTAGTGGTGACGGAAAAGCGCGCGGTGCCGTTGCACCCGCCCTCGACGGTTCCGTCGGTCGGCTCGAGCAGGACGGCGAAGTCCGCCTCCAGCCAGGAGGGATAGGCGTCCGCCAGCCGGCCGAGGCCGCTCAGCGACGCCTCGACCTCCTCGTGGTCGTAGAAGATGAAGGTGATGTCCCGGGCGGGGTCGGTCAGGGCAGCAGCCAGGGCGAGCTGCACCGCGACCCCGCCCTTCATGTCGGTGGCCCCCCTTCCGTACAGCACGCCACCGTCCCAGGAAGCGGGGACGGTTCCCCGCGCGCCCGGCGCCGAGGGAAGGGGAACCGTGTCCAGGTGCCCGGCAAGAATGACCCGCTCGTCGCGTCCGAGAGTGGTGCGCGCCATCACCGAGTCACCGTCCCGGACGACTTCAAGGTGGTCGAGCGCCCGCAGCGCGGCTTCCACGCAGTCAGCGAGGGCAAGCTCGTTGCCGGAAACGCTTTCGAGGTCGATCAGCCGGGCTGTCAGGAGCGCCACATCCGACGTGAGGTCAAGGGCAGGGGCGTGGGGCTCAGTCATGGTCCAACATTATCCCTCGGTAGACTGGTGGCCATGACCCAGATCGCACCGACTGCCTCCCGCACTGCCGACAGCCCGAGGACGGCCAGCGGCCTGGGCCTCGCCACCCTCGACGACGACGGCAACGTTCTCGACGTCTGGTATCCCGCTCCCCGCCTCGGCGCAGCGGATGCGCAGGCCGATGGCGCACTGCGCGAAAACCTGGCAGGCCTTGCCGCCGCAGGCCCGGATGCGCTGCGGCGGACCACATCCACGGTAGTGGAGACGACGTCGGAGCTCGACGCGGCTCCGGTCGATGCCGCTGACGCCTATCTTCGCCTCCACCTGCTGTCCTCCCGTCTCGCGGCGCCCAACAGCATCAACCTCGACGGCGTGTTCGGGCTGCTCGCCAACGTGGTGTGGACGAACCACGGGCCGTGCGCCGCCAGGGGCTTCGATGCAGTGCGCCTCGCGCTCCGTGCCCGTGGGCCGGTCACCGTCTTCGCCGTGGACAAATTCCCGCGGATGGTCGACTACGTGCTGCCGGCCGGTGTGCGGATCGCCGACGCCGACCGCGTGCGGCTCGGCGCCCATCTGGCCGAGGGAACCACGGTCATGCATGAGGGCTTCGTGAACTTCAACGCCGGAACACTCGGCCACTCCATGGTCGAGGGCCGTATCTCGGCCGGAGTCGTGGTGGGCGACGGGTCCGACATCGGTGGCGGCGCCTCGATCATGGGCACTCTCTCGGGCGGTGGAAAGGAAACGATCACCATCGGTGAGCGGTGCCTCCTCGGCGCCGAGGCAGGGGTGGGAATTTCCCTCGGCGACGACTGCGTGGTGGAGGCCGGGCTCTACATCACCGCAGGAACGAAACTCACCCTGCAGGACGGCACCGTGGTCAAGGCATCCGACTTCTCCGGCGAATCAGGAGTGCTCTACCTGCGGAACTCCTCCACGGGAGTAGTCGAAGCCCGCCAGCGCCGGGGCAACGGGATTGCACTCAACCCTGCACTGCACGCGAACCAATAGCGCGTGCCCGCCCCCTACCGTTCCAGCGGTGCCGCCCCGCGACGACGACGCCGGGCGCGCGCCGCCGTCGTGCTGGTGGTGCTCCTCAGCCTGGTAGCGGGTGCCGTCTACCTTGCTGCGACCCGGGTGAACGAGACCCAGGTACTGGTCCGCGAGCGGTGCTCTGCGGCGGTCGGTCCCGACAGCTACGAGCTCCGGCCATCGCAAACGCGGAACGCCGCACTGATCGCGGGTGTGGCAGTGGCCAGGGGCCTGCCCGCCCGGGCTGCTTCCATCGCGATCGCTACGGCCATCCAGGAGTCCGGGCTCGAGAATATCGACTACGGAGACGACGCCGGCCCCGACTCCCGCGGCCTGTTCCAGCAGCGGCCGTCGCAGGGCTGGGGCACCGAGGAACAGATCATGGATCCGCTGTATGCCACCAACGCCTTCTATGACGCCCTGGTGCGGGTTCCGGGCTACGAAAGCCTTCCCATCACCGAGGCGGCTCAAACCGTGCAGCGCAGTGCTTTCCCCGACGCCTATGCGGATCATGAGCCGGAGGGCCGGGCGTTCGCCTCCGCCCTGACCGGTGAGTCCGCTGCATCCCTCACCTGCGTGCTGCGGGACTCCCAGCAACCCGGAACAGTTGAAGCGGTGGTGTCCCAGCTGGCGAACCTGTTCGGTGAGCGGACCGGATCCGTCGACGGGGGTTCACTCACCAGGGAGGTCGAGGGAACGCAGGGTTGGGCCGAGGCGCACTGGGCGGTCGCCAACGCAAATGCCCTTTCCCTCGATTCGGTGTCGTTCTCCGGCTCGCAGTGGACACGCGATCAGGGCGAGTGGCTGCCGGCGGAGACCGGGGACGGGCTCACCATCTCCGTCGCTGCGGTGCCGTCGGCTTCGGCGATGGAGGACAACTAGACTGGACAGCATGAAAATTCTCGTTACCGGCGGCAGCGGCTACATCGGCTCACACACCTCGCTGGCACTGCTGGAAGCCGGACACGACGTCGTCGTGGTCGACAACCTCACGAATTCCACGAAAACGTCCCTGGAACGCGTCGAGGAACTCGCAGGGCGTCGATTGGCCTTCCATCAGGTCGATCTTCTCGACGAGAAGGGGATGGGCGCGGTCTTCGAGCAGGAGCAGGTGGATGCCGTGATCCACTTCGCCGGGTTGAAGGCCGTCGGCGAGTCCGTCGACAAACCGCTGTACTACTACCACAACAACGTGGGAGGCACGATCAGCCTCCTGCGGGTGATGGACGCGCACGACGTGCGGACGATGGTCTTCAGCTCCTCCGCCACCGTGTACGGCGCGTCCGAGGAAGTACCTCTCATCGAGAAGATGCCGTTGGACGCGGTCAATCCGTACGGCCGTACCAAGGAGCAGATCGAGGACATCCTGTCCGACGTGGGAGCTGCCGACCCGCGCTGGAATGTTGCCCTGTTGAGGTACTTCAATCCCGTGGGAGCACACCCGTCGGGAAGGATCGGCGAGGACCCCACCGGAACGCCCAACAATCTCCTCCCGTTCGTCGCGCAGGTCGCCGTGGGACGCCGCGAGAAGGTGATGGTCTTCGGAAACGACTATCCCACACCCGACGGGACCGGCATCCGCGACTACATCCATGTGGTGGACCTCGCCGCAGGCCACCTCGCAGCACTCGAATACCTTGCCCGGCACAGCGGTGTGCACCGCTGGAACCTGGGAACCGGAAACGGATCGTCGGTGCTCGAGGTCCTCGCCGCGTTCTCAGCCGCGGCAGGTTCGGACGTGCCCTATGAATTCGCTCCCCGGCGACCGGGCGATGCCGCCGTCAGCTACGCGGACCCGTCCTCGGCGCTGGCGGACCTCGGATGGTCGGCCACCCGCACGCTCGACGAGATGTGCGAGGACCACTGGCGCTGGCAGAAGAGCAACCCGCAGGGCTACGCACCGGGGGCCTAGCTACGCCGGGGCGGAATGCGGGATGGCGCCGGGGTCACTCGGCAGGAGCGTTCGGCAGGGCGCTCCGGTGGGTAACGACGGGCGCAGGGATGAAATCCGTGCGCCCGTCGTTTTACGGTGCGGCCGGTATCAGGCCTTGGGGATGGTGATCCACAACACGATGTAGACCAGCTCCCCGATTCCCACCAGGCCGAAGATCACGAACCCGAGGCGGACGAGTGTCTTCGAGATACCGAAGCGTGCAGCGAGGGCGGCGCAGACGCCGCCGATGATCTTGCCGTTCCGGGGACGCACCAATGAAGAAGCCATACCGGCAACCTATCACCGGACGCGGATCAGCGCGCGGGGTAGTTCCGCTCGGGCTCTCCCGTGTAGAGCTGGCGGGGGCGCCCGATCTTCGTCTGCGGGTCCTGCATCATCTCGCGCCACTGCGCGATCCAGCCCGGGAGGCGGCCGATGGCGAAGAGCACGGTGAACATCTTCTCCGGGAAGCCCATCGCTTTGTAGATGAGGCCCGTGTAGAAGTCGACGTTCGGGTACAGCTTGCGCTCGATGAAGTAGTCATCGGCCAGCGCCTTCTCCTCGATCCGCATGGCGATCTCCAGCAGTTCGTCGTTACCGCCGAGCTTGCCCAGGATGTCATGCGCAGTGGCCTTGACGATCTTGGCCCGCGGGTCGTAGTTCTTGTAGACGCGGTGCCCGAAGCCCATGAGCTTCACCCCGTCTTCCTTGTTCTTGACCTTCTCCATGAAGTCCTCGGGCTGCATGCCCTTGGCCTTGATGTCCCGCAGCATGTTGAGCACTGCCTCGTTCGCGCCGCCGTGCAGCGGGCCGAAGAGCGCGTTGATGCCCGCGGAGACCGAGGCGAACATGTTGGCGTTGGAGCTGCCCACGAGGCGGACGGTCGACGTAGAGCAGTTCTGCTCGTGGTCCGCGTGGAGGATGAGCAGCAGGTCGAGCGCCTTGACCATCATCGGGTCGAGATCATAGGGCTCGGCCGGCAGCCCGAAGGAAAGGCGCAGGAAGTTCTCCACCAGGTTCATGGAGTTGTCCGGGTAGAGCATCGGCTGGCCGATGGACTTCTTGTGCGCGTACGCGGCGATGACCGGAAGCTTCGCCATCAGGCGGAACGTGGACAGTTCCACCTGTTCGTCATCGAACGGGTCCAGGGAGTCCTGGTAGAACGTGGAGAGCGCGGAGACCGCTGAGGACAACACCGGCATGGGGTGCGCGTCGCGCGGGAAGCCGCCGAAGAATCCCTTGAGTTCCTCGTGCAGCAGCGTGTGGCGCCGGATCCGGCCGTCGAACGCTGAAAGCTGCTCGGGAGTGGGCAGGTTCCCGTAGATCAGCAGGTAGGAAACCTCGAGGAAACTCGAGTTCTGCGCCAACTGCTCGATGGGGTAGCCGCGGTAGCGCAGGATCCCGGCGTCGCCGTCGATGTAGGTGATGGCTGACGTCGTCGCTGCCGTGTTCATGAAGCCGGGGTCGAAAGTGACGTTCCCTGTCTGCTTCAACAGTTTCGAGACGTCGTAGCCGTTGTTGCCCTCGACTGCCGGCACTGTCGGAAGGTTCAGTTCGCCACCGTTGTAGTGCAGCGAGGCATTGTTCTGCTCAGTCATTGACTCTCCTTCAGGAGCTGGAGTGAAATTCTCGCAACGCTTGCCCGACTGCATCCGCAGGTTGGCATATTCACCTGAAACGCTACCGGTATCAGCGCTCCGATCACTAATCGGGCCCGGGTGGTTATGCCGTCACAAGGTGGCGGCAGCGCTGCTACTCAGCGGGCGAGCCTCTTGACAGCGGCATCGATACGCTCGTCGGTGCCGGTGAGGGCCACCCGCACGAAACCGTTACCCGCCCCACCATAGAAAGTGCCGGGCCCGACGACAATGCCCTCCCTTGCGAACCTGTCGACGGTGTCCCAGGTTGCACCGCCGTCGGAAGCCCACAGATAGAGGCCCGCATCGGAACCGCTGATCGTCATACCGAAGGATCCGAGCGCGGGCACGAGCCGTTCGCGCCGGCTCCGGTACAGGTCCTTCTGCCGCTGGACGTGCCCGTCATCGCCGAGCGCTACCCGCATGGCCTCCTGGACGGGAAAAGGCACGATCATGCCGGCGTGCTTTCGCGAGTTCACGAGGTTCGCGACGATCGCCCCGTCACCGGCCACGAAGGCGGCACGGTAACCGGCGACGTTCGACTGCTTGCTCAGGGAGTAGATGGACAGTAGGAGATCTGAACTGCTGCCGGCGATGCGCGGGTCGAGCACACTCGGCACCGGCTCCCCTCCTCGCTCCGGATCCCAGCGCCCCCAGCCCAGCTCGGCGTAGCACTCGTCCGAGGCGACCACCGCACCGAGGCTGCGTGCCTCATCGACGACGGCCCTCATCGCTCCGGCGTCGAGGACCTCCCCGGTGGGGTTCGCCGGGCTGTTGAGCCACACGAGACGGACCCTATGCCTCACTTCGGGCGCAAGCTCGGCCAGGGAACCGGCGGCAACGGGAGTAGCCCCGGCAAGCAGGGCACCGACGTCGTAGGTTGGATACGCGACGCGGGGACGCACGACGATGTCCCCCTCCCCCAGCCCCAGAAGGGTGGGCAGCCAGGCAACGAGCTCCTTCGAACCGATAGTGGGGAGAATGCTTTCGGAATCGAGCCCGGGAACACCTCGGCGGCGCGCGAACCAGGCGCTGATCGCTTCGCGCAGGGCCGGAGTGCCATGGGTGGTCGGGTAGCCGGGAGCATCCGACGCCGCTGTGAGCGCGTCCCGGATGACGTCCGGGACGGGGTCGACGGGCGTGCCGATCGACAGGTTGACTGCTCCGTCCGGGTGCTGCGCGGCTTTCTCGACGTAGGGCCGCATCGCGTCCCAGGGGTAGTCGGGCAGACGGAGTCCGAAGCTACGTGCCTGCCCGGAATCCGTCACGCGGGCTGGTTCTGAGGTGGAAGGACGGAAATGATCGGATGGTCCCTACCCGTGTTCCCGAGCTTGGCCGCGCCGCCGGGCGAACCGAGGTCGTCGAAGAACTCGACGTTCGCCTTGTAGTACTCGGCCCACTGGTCCGGGGTGTCGTCCTCGTAGTAGATGGCTTCGACGGGGCAGACCGGCTCGCAGGCCCCGCAGTCGACGCACTCGTCCGGATGGATGTACAGCGATCGCTCGCCCTCATAGATGCAGTCGACGGGGCATTCTTCAATACAGGCCTTGTCCTTGACATCCACGCAGGGCTGCGCGATTACGTAGGTCACGTCCCACGCCTTTCCTCGAAGCTGGTGTGCTGGGGTGAGCACCTTGGTCCTTTCCCCAGCTTAACGCAACCCGGCCCGCCGCCCCGCATTCCTGCGCACTGCCAGCCCTCATCGAAGATCGGACCCGCCGCTAGCATTGCTGATATGGATCCGGCCGTTGCATTGCTCCGCTCCCTTGCACCCGGCACCCGGGTGGTGGTGCGACATCGCCTGGACGAGGGGTACACCGATTCCCTCGGCGACCTTCTTGCCGTCGACGATCACGAATGCACTGTTCGTACCCGGCGAGGGGACGACGTGGTCCGCCTGTCAGCTGTTTTCGCGGCAAAAACCGTACCCCCTCCCCCGCCGCGCCGCCCCCGGCGTTGACGGGCTGTTCGGTCGGATCACCGATTGGCTAATATCAATCGGTCACGTCTTTTCGCGTATGATTCAGGCATGGAAAACGATGACGAGTTCCAGGCGCGGGGAAGGGCGCTCAGCTCCCCCCTCCGGCTCCGGATCCTCCGCCTGTGCCTTCACAAGGGCAGGACCAACAAGGAAATCGCCGAGGCACTGGAGTTGAACCCGGCAACGGCGCTCCACCATGTGCGCACCCTGCTGTCAACCGGTTACCTTCGCGCGGAGGAGGCACGGACCGGTAATCGCGGCGCAAAGGAAATTCCCTACCGCGCGACGGGCTTGTCCTGGCGAACCAGTATGCCGAATGCGGCGCCGGTCCTGGTCGAGACCTTCCTTCAGGAGATCGAGGGCCTGCGCCCGTCCGAAATCGACGTCTGGCGGCTCGGGGTCCGCCTCAACGAGGAAAACCGGACGAAGATGATGGGCCGGGTACGCGAAATCTTCGAGGAGTACGCGTCGGGCGATGCCGACGAAGACGGTACTGCCACGTCGATCATGCTGGCGCACCACCTGGACCGGAGCGCGGACTAACCAACCCTGGTCCGGGCCGCTGAAGCGGACTTCCGGAGCACGACGGCGCACACCGCCACACCGAGAACGCTCGCCAGCGCGAGCCCGAACAGCCAGAGGTTTCCCGCGACCGCAGCTGGAAGGGCCGGACCGCCGCCGGTGCCGGTGAGAATGAGGGTTTCCGACGAGCTGGAGAGTGCCGCCACGACGACGTAGGCGGTTCCTCCGCACAGTGCGGCGGCGATGATGTTCCGGGCCCATAGGCCGCACCAGACCAGGACCGCCCCTGTCAGGAGCAGCGCAGCCACGGCGCCGACCGGCAGCGCTGCGTCTCCGACATGGATGACGTGCCCGTGCAGTGCGGTGCCGAGGACAGCCGAAAGCAGGCCGCCGACCAGAGCCGCCCCCATCCCTTCCCACCGCGACACCGGCTGCGGTGTTCCGGGGCGTCCTCGGGACGCAGTCGGGAGGCGCCGCGAAGGACTGCGTGGACGGGAGGGTACTCGCGTTAACGGCCGACGCCGGCCCTCCACTGAGACCGGGGGGCCGGCGTCGTTCAGCTGCATGGGTGCTGTTATGCCCGTGCGCGTGAGCGTGAGGCGCGCATGCGCTCATTGGCGTCGAGGATCACCTTGCGGATCCGGATCGATTCCGGGGTGACCTCGACGCATTCATCCTCGCGGGCGAACTCGAGGGATTCCTCGAGTGTCAGGTTGCGAGGCGGCGTCAGGTTCTCGAAGGTGTCGGACGACGCCGCACGCATGTTGGTGAGCTTCTTCTCCTTGGTGATGTTCACGTCCATGTCATCGGCGCGTGAGTTCTCCCCGACGATCATGCCCTCGTACACCTCGGAGGTGGCCTGGACGAAGAACGAGCCGCGTTCCTGCAGGTTGATCATCGCGAACGGGGTGACGACGCCGGAGCGGTCGGCGATCATGGAGCCATTGGTGCGGTACTCGATGTCCCCTGCCCACGGCTCGTAGCCCTCGGAGATGGACGCTGCGATTCCCGCACCGCGTGTGTCGGTGAGGAACCGGGTGCGGAACCCGATGAGGCCGCGTGCAGGAACGATGAATTCCATGCGGACCCAGCCGGTTCCGTGGTTGGCCATGTTGGTCATGCGGCCCTTGCGGGCGGCCATGAGCTGGGTGACGCCGCCGAGGTACTCCTCGGGGACGTCGATGGTCATGTGCTCCATGGGCTCGTGGATCTTGCCGTCGACGGTCTTGGTGACCACCTGCGGCTTGCCCACGGTGAGCTCGAACCCCTCACGGCGCATCTGCTCGACCAGGATGGCGAGGGCAAGCTCGCCGCGGCCCTGAACCTCCCAGGCGTCGGGACGCGCGGTCGGCAGGACACGCAGGGAGACGTTGCCGACGAGCTCCTTGTCCAGGCGGTCCTTCACCTGGCGCGCCGTGACCTTCGCGCCCTTGACCCGGCCGGCCAGCGGCGAGGTGTTGATACCGATCGTCACCGAGATGGCGGGATCGTCGACGGTGATCAGTGGAAGCGGCTGGGGGTTGTCGACGTCGGTCAGGGTCTCGCCGATCGTGATGCCCTCGATACCGGCGACGGCGACGATCTCGCCCGGGCCCGCGGAGTCGGTGGGAACACGGTCCAGCGCCTTGGTAGCAAGGAGTTCGGTGATCTTCACCGTCTTCAGTTCACCGTTCTGGCGCGCCCAGGCCACGGTCTGGCCCTTGCGGAGCGTTCCGTTGAAGATACGCAGCAGTGCGAGGCGCCCGAGGAACGGCGACGCGTCGAGGTTGGTCACGTGTGCCTGGAGCACACCGTTGGGGTTGTAACGGGGGGCGGGGATGTGCTCGATGATGGTCTGGAACAGCGGCTCCAGATTGTCGTTCGAGGGGATGGTGCCATCGGCGGGCTGCTCGAGCGACGCGGCTCCTGCACGGGCAGCGGCGTAGACCACCGGGACGTTGAGGATCGAATCCAGGTCGAGGTCGGGAACCTCGTCCGCGAGGTCGGAGGCGAGGCCGAGGAGCAGGTCCATCGACTCGCTGACGACCTCTTCGATACGGGAGTCGGGGCGGTCGGTCTTGTTGACCAGGAGGATGACGGGAAGTTTGGCGGCAAGCGCCTTGCGCAGCACGAAGCGGGTCTGGGGAAGCGGTCCCTCGGAGGCGTCCACGAGAAGGACGACGCCGTCGACCATGGAGAGTCCGCGCTCTACTTCGCCGCCGAAGTCGGCGTGGCCGGGGGTGTCGATCACGTTGATCGTGATGGTCTCGCCCTTGGCGGAGGGACCGTCGTAGAACACCGTGGTGTTCTTGGCCAGGATGGTGATGCCCTTCTCGCGCTCGAGGTCGCCGGAGTCCATGACCCGGTCCGCCACGTCGCCGTGGGCAGCGAAGGAGTTGGTCTGCTTGAGCATGGCGTCGACCAGTGTGGTTTTTCCGTGGTCAACGTGAGCCACGATGGCTACATTGCGGAGATCGCTGCGGACAGCGGTGTTGCCTGTGGTTTCAGACATGCGTAAGGACTCAATTCAGTATCTTCTGCGGGGAAATGACGGCGGCTACAATGCGCACCCTCTACCAGTCTAAGCGCTAGGCAAAAACAGACCTAATGCACCGCCGGAACATGAGCGGGCATCCGCGCAGCAGTTGTCCGCATCGGCCGGCCGGTCGATGGGAAGAGGCGAGAAAGGGAACCCCGATGGAGTTCCCTTCCGCGATGTTGCTCGATCAGTGATGGCCCGGGACGGTCCCGCTGGGGCTACGGGCCGGACTCGATGCCAACCGGTTCCTTCCTCCGGGAGGCCTTCCGGGACCCGGGACCGGCCACTGCCGGATCACGTGCCAGGTCGATCATCAGGGCGATACACAGCCCGATCATGATCAGGACGAACGGGGCCGCAGCGATGATCGTCACGGTCTGGAGCGCGCCCAGGCTACCTACCGACAACAGCACAGCTGCGACCGCACCGGTCAGGGTCCCCCACAGGATGGTCAGCCACTTCTTCGGAACGGCTGCTCCGAACGAGGACAGCGAACCGAGCACGATCGATGCGGCATCCGCGCCCGAGATGAAGAACACGGCAACAAGGATCACCACCAGGACCGAGGTGACTGCCGCCAGCGGATGCTCTGCAAGGAGTGCGAACATGGCGGATTCCTGGCTTTCGGCGTTCGCTGCCGCGATATCCGTCCCCGAGTTCTGGGCGGTCAGGGCCGAGCCTCCCCAGACGCTGAACCAGATGACGCTGATGACGCTGGGGACGGCGACAACTCCGATCACGAACTCGCGGATAGTTCTTCCGCGGGAGATCTTCGCGAGGAAGGATCCGACGAACGGGGTCCAGGAGACCCACCAGGCCCAGTAGAAGATCGTCCACGCGGCGAGCCATTCATGTCCGCCGAAGGCTCCGGTCCTCGTTGCCATCTGGGGGAGGTTGACGAGGTAACTTCCGGCCGATGCCGGGATCAGCTCGAGGATGAAGACGGTTGGGCCGACGACGAAGAGGAAGAACAGGAGCGCGAGGGCCAGGATCATGTTGCCGTTGGACAACCATTTGATGCCCCGGCTGATGCCGCTCACTGCAGAGATCACGAAGCAGAGGGTCAGGACGGCGATGATCCCGATCTGGATCCCGAGGCTGTTGCCCATTCCGAAGACCTCGCTGAGGCCTCCGTTGATCTGGAGCACTCCCAGGCCGAGCGAGGTCGCTGAGCCGAAGAGTGTGGCGAAGATTGCGAAGACGTCGATCGCGCGCAATCCCTTGGGTGTCGGACGCCCTCGGAACAAGGGTGTGAATGCTTCACTGAAGCCTGATCCCCTGCCCTTGCGGTAGGCCGAATAGGCGAGGGCAAGACCGACGACGGCATAGATCGCCCAGGGATGGATGGCCCAGTGGAAGAGCGTGTAGTTCATGGACTCGCGGGCTGCCGCTTCCGAACCCGGCTCGATCCCCGCAATCGGCGGAGTCAGGTAGTGCGTGATCGGCTCGGTGACCCCGTAGAACATGAGTCCGATGCCCATGCCGGCACTGAACATCATCGCGATCCAGGAGATCGTCGAGTATTCGGGCTTCTCGCCATCCTTGCCGAGCGTGATCCTGCCATATTTGCTGAAGGCGAGGAACAGCGCGAAGATGACGAATCCGGTGGCCGACAGGACGAACGCCCAGCCGAAGTTGGTCACGATTCCGCCCAGGATGCTGGTCGTCACCGTGGAGAACCCGGCGGGGAAAAGCACACCGATCAGCAGCAGCGCCAGCACGACCGCCAGCGAGATGAAAAGCACCGGCTTATCGACGGAGGTGCGGTCCGTCCGGTCGGTTGCATCCGGCACGGGTGAAGAAGGAGGATGCCGCATGCTGCCTCCGGGTGGCTCTTCGGAACGTTCGATGGAAGTAGACATGCCTTTCAGCCTACGCCCGGAGGCGTAGCATCTCAGCAATTCCTCTGCCTTCGAGTTCCCTGTGAACTTCTGGCGATGCCCGTGGCGAAGAGTACAATTCCCGAGCGATCCCTGCCCCGGTCTCCTGACCGGGCTCAACCCTGCGCCGGCGCAGACCTAGTCGGAGGACGCGAGGAGCTTCGCCCTCAGTTCACGCCGTTCGCGCTGCTTCTCCGGGTCGGGCAACGGAACCGCGGCCAGGAGCCGCTGGGTGTAGGGGTTCTGGGGGCTGCGGAGGATCTGGTCACGGGTTCCCTGTTCAACGATCTTCCCGCGTTTCATGACGCAGATATGGTCGGCCAGCACGTCCACGACGGCGAGGTCGTGGGTGACGAAGAGGCACGCGAAGCCTAATTCCCGCTGCAGGTTCTGGAAAAGCTCGAGCACCCGCGCCTGCACTGAAACATCAAGGGCCGACGTCGGCTCATCCGCGACCATCAGCTTCGGCTTGAGCGAGAGGGCGCGGGCGATGCCGACGCGCTGCTTCTGCCCGCCGGACAGTTCGTGGGGGTAGCGGTTCCGGTAGGACCGCGGCAGCTCCACCTGGTCGAGCAGGGTTTCGATCCGCTTCTGCAGGGCGGCACCCTTCGCCTCTCCTGCAAGGAACATCGGCTCGCCGATGCTCTCGCCGATCGGCAGTCGCGGATTCAGGGACGACGCCGGGTCCTGGAACACCATTCCCACGTGCCGACGGACCGCTGCAAGCTCCTTGGAGGTCGGTTTGAAGCCGGAGATATCGGTTCCGACCACTTTGAGGGATCCCTCGGCGACCGGCAGCAACCCGACGGCAGCGCGGCCGATGGTCGTCTTGCCCGATCCGGATTCACCCACGAGTCCGATGACCTGGCCCGGGTAGATCGTGAGGTTGGCGCCCTCCACCGCGCGGAAGGCAGGAACCCTTCCCTGCTTCGGATATTCGATGGCGACGTCGACGAGCTCGAGAACCGGATCCGCGGTGATCGTGTCGGCGGACGGATCCTCCCCCAGGCCTGCCAGTACGTTCCGCTCGCGGCGTTCCAGCTCGTCGGCGTCGACACCGGTCAGTTCGGTGTGGGTGGCTGCGGCCAGCGCGGCGTCGATGTCGACGTCGTCGCCCTGTCCCCCGCCCTGGCCGAGGTGCGGAACCGCAGCCAGCAGAGCCCGCGTGTACTCGTGCTGGGGATTGCCGAAGATCTCGGAGACGGTTCCCGTCTCGACGATCTCCCCCCGTCGCATGACGGCGATCCGGTCCGCGAGATCCGCCACTACTCCCATGTCATGGGTGATGAGCACGATCGCACTGTTGAGCTTGTTGCGCAGGTTCCTCATGAGATCGAGGATTTCCGCCTGGACCGTCACATCGAGGGCGGTGGTCGGTTCGTCGGCGATCAGGAGTTTCGGGTCACAGGAGAGGGACTGCGCGATCATCGCCCGCTGCCGTTGACCGCCGGAGAGCTGGTGGGGGTAGGACTTGTAGGCCTTCTCGGGGTCGGGGAGTTCGACGAGCGCGAGCAGGCGCAGGGCACGCTGCTTGGCTTCGTCCGGCGAGATCTCGTTGTGGAGCCGAAGTGTCTCGACGATCTGGAACCCCACGGTGTACACGGGGTTCAGCGCGGTCATGGGCTCCTGGAAGATCACCGCGACGTCGTTGCCGCGCACCTGGCGCAACTTGGCGGGAGACAGGTCGAGAACCGATCTGCCGTTGAGCAGAACCTGGCCCGTCACGCGGCTGTTGGACGGCAGCAGGCCCAGCAGGGACATGGAGCTGGCGCTCTTGCCCGATCCTGACTCACCGACGATCGCGAGCACTTCGCCGGCATTGACGTAATAGTTGAGGTTGACCGCTGCCGGTACCCACTTCTTCTCCACGCCGAAATGCACCGACAGGTTCCGGACCTCGAGGACCGGCCCCTGTCCGCTCGAAGGGACAACTCGTGAGTCGTCGGCACTGCCGATGAGGTCCGGAGTCATGGTTTGCTTCCTTCCGCTGGTGGCCGGCCAGAGCGCGCGGGAACGGCATGCTGCCCCCGGTCGGCCGAAAATCCTGAAACTATAGGGCTATGAGCACACCCGCCACCGGTACCACGGTGTTCAAACCGCGGACCAGCAAATGGTTCACCCTTATCGCCTTCGTCCTGGTCGGGACGGGTCTGGTGTCGCTGGTCGCGACCGACGGTCCGGCAGGGCTGCTGGGAGCATGGCCCCTGCTCACGGTGGCCTACTGGGCGTGGTGGCTGTTCTGGTACCCCACCGTCGTCGTGGACCGCGCCGCCGTCACCCTGCGGAATCCGCTGGTGACGATCAGCGTTCCCTGGGCCGCGCTCGTCCATGTGGACACGAAGTACGCCCTGAAGCTGGTCACTCCCCGCCGGGCCTACTCCGCCTGGGCGGCGCCCGCGCCTGGAGTGTGGGGAACGCACGCCGGCAAGGTGGAGCACCTGACCAACCTGCCGGCATCGAGCTACGGACCCGGGGCGTCGGTTCGGCCGGGCGACCTCAAACACACCGACTCCGGCTACGCGGCGTTCCTCGTGCGGTCCCGCTGGGAAACGATGATCGACAACGGGGAGCTCGACGTCGACCAGACGGATTCCGCGCCCGTCGACCGCCGTGTGAACTGGATCCTCATTCTTCCGGCCCTGGTCCTTCTCGCGGCGAGCGTCGGCGCACAGGGCGCCGCCTGAGGCGGGACCGTCGAACGGGCTCACGTTGCGGTTCCCGCCTTGCGGGCGTTGAACTTCTTCTGCCGCGGGTCGAAGGCGTCCCGCAGCCCGTCACCGATGAAGTTGATGGTGAGGCAGATCAGCACGATGAACAGTCCCGGGAACCAGAACAGCCATGGCCGCGTCTGGAAAGCCTGCTCATTCTGGCTGATGTTCAGTCCCAAGGACACATCGGGCGCCTGCACGCCGAACCCGATGTAGCTCAGGCCGGTCTCGAGCAGGATCGCTGCAGCCATCAGGAGAGTGGTGTTGACGATGATCACGCCTACCGCATTCGGCAGGATGTGCTTGAAGATGATCCGCCGGTTCGAAGCGCCGGCGATTTTCGCCGCGTCGACGAACTCGCGTTCGCGCAGGGACAGGAACTCTCCCCGCACCAGGCGCGCCATGCCGGTCCAGGCGATGAGCCCGAGGAAGATCCCGAGGAAGTACACGCGGACACCCTCGCCGAGTGATGCGCCGACGTTGCGTCCCAGAACCGCCGCGAGCACGATCAGGGGAATGATGATGATGATGTCGGTGAACCGCATGAGCACGGCCTCCGTCATGCCGCGGAAGTAGCCGGCGCACGCGCCGATGACGACGCCGACGATCCCCGAGATCGCCCCGATCAGGAACATGATGATGATCGAGTTCTGCGCCCCCCGCATCGTCATCGCGAAGTAGTCACGCCCGATGGCGTCCTGCCCGAAGGGGTGATCACCCCAGCTGAAGATATTGCTGAAGGTGGGTGCGCCCCCATTGACGACGGGCAGGAACTCCGTGTGGTTGTACTTCCACCAACCCGGAATGCCCGCGAAACCCAGCGACGAGAAGGAGAGGATCAGGACGAGCGCAAAAATCACGAGGCTGATGATCGCCGCTGTGTTGTCGAAGAACCGCTTGCGGACGATCTGGCCCTGGGAGAGGCCCACCGGATCCGCCTCGGGTGCCGCCCCTCCTGCCAGGGGCGAGGGCCCGGGCTCGTCACCCGGGGACTTCGAGGAGCGCTGAATGGTCATGCTTTCACCCTTACGCGTGGGTCGAGGAACGAATAGACGAGGTCGGCGATGAGGTTGAAGACGAGGGCGAGGATGCCGACTACGAGGAAGAACCCCATGATGGGATTCGGATCGGTCCGCGCCAGTGCCGAGATGAAGAGCTGGCCCATGCCGGCGAAGGCAAACACCTGCTCGGTGATGACGGCGCCCCCTATCAGCGCACCGATATCGAAGGCGACCAGCGTGGCGAGCGGAATCAGGGCGTTCCGGAAAGCATGCCTCATGACGACGGTCCGCTCGGAAAGGCCTTTCGCCCGTGCCGTGCGGATGTAGTCCATGCTCATGATCTCGAGCATCGAGGCACGGGAGTACCGGCTGTAGCTCGCCAGGGATGCCAGCAGCAGTGCGAGGGTCGGCAGCAGGAGGTGCGTGAACGAATCGAGGCCCGAGATCCAGAAGTCACCCTCCAAACCCGGGGTCGATGCTCCGATCGTGGCGATGGGCCTGCCCCGGACACGGGAGTTGCCGGTGTACAGCGGCCAGGTGACCATGAAGCGGTCGAGGACGATCAGTCCGCCCATGAGGAGTCCGGTGAGCGCGGCCGAGCGCATGCTCTGCCCGCGGTCGTACCCGCCCATGAAGTAACCCACCACGAGGCCGACCAGCATGGTGACCGCGGCGAGGAGGATGATCAGCCAGATGGTTGCTCCGGCGAGCAGGGGGTTCACCACGTAGTAGGCCACCAGACCCAGGGCAACCATGATGAGGGCGGAACCGAGCGCACGACGGTTCTTCAGGCCTGCGGTGAGCAGGGTGACTCCATAGGCGATCGCCACTCCCGATACGACGATGACGACGGGACCGAGGCCCGGCTCCACGAACCACCCGACCGCGTCGAGCACGGCCAGCAGTCCGCCCGCAAGGACAGCGCCCAGCAGGAAGGCGAGACCTTTCCGCTTTGCGGAGCCGCCGGCGAAGACCGCCCAGATGACACCGCTGGCGAAGGCAACCACCAGGAGTGTGGTCAAGGGTATCTCCGGGTCCGCCAGGAAGTTGTTGAAGCCGATTGCCCCGAATTCCTTGAGGAGCACCGCCAGCCAGAAGATCGGCAGGGAGAAGAAAAGGAATGCCATGAAGGTGACGCCGTAGTCCAGCCCGCTGTACTGGCGCAGGGCGGTGATGATCCCGAGCGATACACCGATGATGATGGCAAGGATCGTGGCCGTGGTGACGAGGAGGATCGTGTTGCCCATTGCGCGGGCGAGAGCATCGACCACCGCTTCCCCCTGGATGCTTCGCCCGAGGTCGCAGGAGCCGATGAACGGCACCACGCACTTGAGGGCGCCCGACAGCCAGCCGAAGTAGCGCAGGGGCGCTGGTGTGTCCAGATTCAGGAGCTCCGATCGGGCCTGGATCAGCTGGTCACGGTTAGGGGCGCTGCTGGCTCGCAGGTCTTCCAGGGGATCGCCTGACGCCGCTGTCAGGAGGTACACGAGGAACGATGCCCCGAACAGGATCAGAACGGCAGTCACCAGACGCCGCACGATGTAAGTCACCATATTTTCTTTGCCTCAAAGTAGGTCCCATGGGAGTCAGCGTCCCACCGCGCCAGTGTAATGCAGGTCACTGAAGGGCGGAATCCAACACTTCCCAATCACTTGATTCACTCTGGTAGACGCCTTCACCAGATCGGTTCACGCCGAAAGGCGCCGGAACCAGTGACTACTGGGTCCGGCGCCTCCCGTTTGACCGACTAACTCGTGCTGATGGTTACTGGACTACTTCCCAGTCCCAAAAGTTCCACCACACGCCTGTCTGGTTCGGCATGTAGGCGACGCCGGTGACGGTGTCACTGTAGGCATCGACACCAGGAACCTGAAACAGCGGCAATCCGTAGTTCGAGTCCCAGATGAGTTTGTCGATCTCGATCTGGAGGCGCTTCTGCTCCTCCGGGTCGGTTTCGACGATCAACTGGTCCATGAGCGCATCGGCTTCGGGGCTCGAGAACCCGTTGAAGTTCGAGCCGTTCGCGGTCTTGAAGATCTGCGGAACACCGGAGACTCCGACGCCCGAGTTGATCCAGCCGAAGATGGTTGCGTCATAGGTACCGTTACCGAGCGCTGCGCCCCAGTCGGATGCTCCGAGGCCTCCGTCGATGACATTGAAACCGGCCTGCGATGCAGACTCCGCGATCAGCGTGTAGGCATCGAGGCGGTTGGGGTTGTCCCGGTTGTACATGATGCGGACATCGGGAGTGGCTCCGGCGAGGAGTTCACGTGCGCCCTCGATGTCGGCCTCGGCGTATTCCGCCGAGCCGTTGTTCTCCGCGGTTTCCTCGTAGCCTTCCTGGTCGGACAGGAAGAGCTGCGAGTCGAGCGGCGCGGCGTCAGGATTGAGCTTCTTGATGATCGAGTCGACGATCTGCTGGCGGGGAACCGTCTTCATGAACGCCTCACGCACGCTTTCCTCAGCGAAGACGCCGGAGAAGTTGAGGTCGAGGTGGTCATAGGACAGCTGGTTTCCGCGCTCTACGGTGATGCCCTCGAGTGCTTCGAGCTGCTCGACGGTGTCTGCGGACGCCTGCGGGGCGATGATGTCCACTTCGCCGTTCTGCAGTGCCTGCACCTGGGCCGGCGCCTCACCGATGTAGCGGATGGTGATTTCGTCGACGCTGGGCATGGGTCCCCAGTCGTAGTCCTCGTTGCGTGTAAGCGTCATCGACTGGTCAGGCGTGATGGCGGAAACGATGTACGGGCCGTTGGAGAGGTAGAGCGACGGATCGGTCGGCAGCGACTTGGTGTCGAACCCGGCGTTCCAGAAATCGGCAACTGCCTGCAGTTCAGGGCGTTCCTCGGGAGCAGCGGGGTCGCCCTCGGGAGCCGTCTGGATGAGTTGGACCAGCGCGTCCTCGTCGGCCAGGCCACCGTTGGTGGCGACGACGTGCGCCGGCATGCCGATGCCGCCTTCGGTCATCGTGCCGAACGCTACTTCGTAGTCAGCGAAGGGCTCGGAGTACTCGAGAGTGATCGACCGACCGTCATCACCCACCTCGGGGAGAGCGGTGAGGCCAAGACCGCTGGTGTCCGCGGCGGTGTCGAAGTAGGTGGTGCCGGAGGTGACTTCCCCGGCGTCGTCGGTGGTTGCGTCGTTGAAGTGCCCTGAGCCGATTGCCCACGCAAGGAGGAGATCGCCTGCGTCAACCGGTTCGCCGTCGGACCAGTTCACGCCCTCGTTCACTGTGTACTTCACACTCAGCGGGTCTTCCGAAAGAACCTCGTAGGTGCCGAAGTCTTCATTCGGTACTACTTCGAGGTCATTGTTGATGTAGTTGAACCCCGAGTGGGTCGCATAGGCGATCTTGCCGTTGATATCAACGTTGCCCTCTGAGGTACCCGAGTTGAATGAACTGAATGCGTTCACCTCGACCACGCGAACTTCTCCGCCGGTCGCTTCAGCCTCGTCGCCTTCGGTAGTTTCAGTACCGGTATTGGCAGCGCAGGCGCTCAGTGCGAGTGCTGCAACAGCAGCAACCCCCACAGCTTTGGAAGTACGTCCGAAACGCATTCCGCCTCCTATTCCTTGTTCCGTGGTGTGGAACCAGCTTCACTTCATGTCGTGTTACATGACGGTGGACACGCACTTCATGGAAGTGGCGTGCCTCACATGAGCAGAATCCTAACCGCGCGGTGTTACCGGCAGGTAACGAATCGGGAGGGCGGGCATTGTTGTTATCGAAAAGCAACCAAACCCGTCCTATCCGCCAGGGCTCCGCCCCGGATTGGTGCAGTGTGAGCAGGAACACGAAATGATAATAAGCTGGCTTCCTATTGGCTAGAATAGAGGGCTGGTAATGCCTTCCGGCCCGGTGATACCGACCGGGTCCCTGACGACGCCCCGAAAGATCGGATGGATGAGAAATGCTTAGTACTGAACTTCCGAGAGACCTCCTTACAGTCGCGGAGGTGGCAGAGGTGATGCGGGTGTCGAAGATGACCGTGTACCGGTTACTGCAGTCCGGGGCGCTCGACGGGATTCGCTTCGGTCGCTCGTACCGCGTTAGCGAGAGTGCCATCCAGCAGTACCTGGAGACGTTCAACCCGCAGTACGGCGCAGGTGAGAAGGCCGGATGACGGCTGACCTGCCCCTTAATCGGGCACGCAGCAGGCACACCATCACCGGAGTTTGCGGAACGCAATACTCCAGAGCCGGAAACGGCGAAGGGTCCCCCTGCCGGGTTTCTGCATACGGCACGAAGACCTCGGTCCGACGAATTCCACGGGCTCGGCCGTCCCGGGCACGTTCACGATCGACGGGCGGTGCCGCGCGTCGGCGTCGTTCTCAGCAGTGCCGTCTCAGCAGTGCCGTTTCGTGCCCGCCGTCGAGGAAGGCCGCGGCACGGCGTCGATGCTCGTTCAAAATGTTCGGGTCCATGTTCTCAAGCAGGGAGACGACCATCCGCGTGCGGGGGTTCGTTCCCAGGACCGCGCGGTGATCCTCGACGAACATCCAGTACAGACCATCCCAATCGGCCATCCATTCACCTACGGGAAGGTCTGACATCTTTCGCAGGTAGTTGCTGCCCGACACATAGGGTTTCGTGGTGATCTCCTCCCCCGCGGCGAACTGGCTCATCGCATAGACATTGGGGACCATCACCCAGTCGTACGCGTCGATGAACAGCTCCATGAACCACTCGTATACCCGATCAGGATGGATCCGCAGCAGGGACATCGCGTTGCCGAGCACCATCAGCCGCTCGATGTGGTGGGCATACCCGGTGGCGAGTACGCGGGAGACGACCATGTCGACGGGGGCCAGTCCGGTGCTCGCGTTCCACCACCCAGCCCCGAGTGCGTTCTGGTGGTCGAGGTGGTTCGAGGTACGCATTCGGCGGCCGCTGGTCCGGTAGGTGGCCCGCATGTATTCCCGCCAGCCGATCACCTGCCGCACGAACCCCTCCACGGAGGCGAGGGGGGTATTGGAATCGGCTCCTTCGAGTACCGTCCGTACGAGGTCCCGCGGGTCCAGCAGCCCGATGTTCAGCGCTGCCGTCAGCAGGCCGTGGGCGATGAACGGATGCGTGGTGGAAATCGCGTCCTCGTAGGGCCCGAACTCATTGAGCCGTTCGCGGACGAACTCCTGCAGGTGCTGACGCGCTTCGTCGCCGCTGGTGGGCCAGGCGAACAGGTGGGGATCACCCGGGGCGTCCGGGAACTCCGCACTGACCCAGGCGATCGCGAGGTCCACCTCGTGATGCATCCCGCCACCGACCTCGTCCCCCATCAGCGCTTCGATGTCCAGGGTCCCTTCGCGTCGATGGACGGGATGGTGCGCGAAGCGGCCCACGACGTGGGGGGTGTAGCCGCGGGGAAGCTTCTTGCGGTTGTCGGCGTCGAAGGACCACCTCCCGCCGAGGGGTCCCCCGTCGTCGAGCAGAATGCCGAGTCGACGGCGCTGCCACACGTAGAAGTTCTGCATCCGGGAGTCATTGTGGGAGAACCAGTCATCGATTTGCTTCCGGTCGGTGAGGAAGTTCGGTGTTTCGAACACGTCCTCCCGGCGCATCCGGTAGCCGCCGTCGTCGAGCGCCGCGATCAGATCCCGCTCGAGCCAGTCATCGACCACGTCGAACCAGGTCACCTGCACCGGGTTCCGGTTCCGGACGAACCCGGCGAGCTGATCGGAGGAGCTATGCTCGGCATCGCTTCCGAGGACTTCGACGTCGTAGCCGTGCTCGCTGAGGCGACGGGCGAATCGGGTCATCGACGCGCGGTGCAGCACCAGCTTGTGGGAATGGAACGCGTACTGGCGAAAGAGAAGGTCATGCTCGATGAGCACGAATACGGTGTCGCCAGCGGCGTCGAGATGCTGGTCGAAGAGTTGATGCGGCAGGACGAGGCGCACATGCGGGCCGGAGCTCATGCCCTAACGATAGAGGGATCGCTTCGCGCGAAAAGTATCGCTGCACCGAGGTACCGCAGCGAGATTCGACGAAAGGGTTCGCAGGTCATGATCAAGAGTCGTGTCACGCTTCGGAACCTCTCGATACGCCACCGGTAACCGGATCTAGCCGCTCGGCGCCCACCCGCACCGCGCGTTGAGCCGCAATACTGTGCTTCCGCACTGTGCTTCCGCGCTCACGCACACGCAGGGTGCAGACTTTAGTGCATGAAGGTGGCTGCAAGGCGTCGGGTAGAGCGAGCGCAAGAGTCGGCATCGACGGACGCGGCGACAGCGGAGGGCAGCGCGTACGGCGAGGCGGTCCGGGCGGTCCGGGCGGGCGAGTTCGGTGCGGACGAGGCTGCGGAGCAACTGATCGACCGGATGACGGATGGGGAAATCCTCGGACTGCTCGATGGCGACTCTCCCCGGCGGCTGCTCCCGTTCATCCCGATGCTGCTCGGTCGGCGGCCGTTCGTGGCCGGGGCGGTTCCACGGCTCGGCATCCCGGGCATCCGGTTCAGCGACGGTGGCCGCGGCGTCGTGATCGGCTCCTCCACCGCCTTCCCTGTGACGATTGCACGGGCCGCCACCTGGGATCCGTCGCTGGAGGAACGGGTCGGGCTCGTGATCGGTCTGGAGACCAGGGCGCGGGGAGCTAATTACTCCGCCTCCGTCTGCGTCAACCTGCTTCGCCACCCTGCGTGGGGCCGGGCGCAGGAGTGCTACGGGGAGGATCCGGTGCTCACCGGCCGGATGGGATCGGCTCTCACCCGAGGTGTACGCGTGCACGTGATGGCGTGCGTGAAGCACTTCGCGCTCAACTCGATGGAGGACGAGCGCTTCGAGGTGGACGTGTCGGTCGACGAACACGCCCTGCACGAGGTGTACCTGCCGCACTTCAAGGCCATCGTGGAAAGCGGCGCCGACTCCGTGATGAGTTCCTACAACCGGGTGCGGGGCGAGTACATGGACGTCAATCGCGTCCTGCTCACGGATGTGCTGCGGCACGAGTGGGGTTTTTCGGGGTTCGTGACGAGCGACTGGGTGTTCGGCATCCACGACGCGGTCGTCAGCCTGGAGGCGGGGATGGACGTGGAGATGCCGTTGCGACTGTTGCGCGCCCGAGATCTGCCGGCCGCGCTACGGAGTGGTGACCTGGACCGCGCGACGGTGCTGCGGTCCGCGCGCCGCATCCTGCGCACGTGCGTGCTGCATGCCGCGACCCGGGAAGTGACGAGCCCGAACCCCGACTTCATCGCATCGCCGGCGCACCGCGCGCTTGCCCGCCGGGCCGCCACGGAGGCGATCGTCCTGCTGAAGAACGAAACCACCGGTGCGGCGCCGCTGCTGCCGTTGGCTCCCGCCATCCGGCATCTCGCGGTGATCGGCCGACTCGCGGCACGGGCGAACCTCGGCGATCATGGCTCATCACGCGTTCGGCCTCCTTCCACAGTCTCGCCGTTGCAGGGGCTGCGCGAGGCACTTCCCCGAGTGCAGATCACGACCACCTCCGGGAGGAACGAGCGCGCCGCGGCCGCGCTGGCAGCCGCCGCGGAGGTGGCGATCGTCGTCGTCGGCCTGGACCAGCACGACGAGGGTGAGTCCGTGGTGACTGGCGGCGTGGACGTCGGCGTGCTCGGTCGGGCCTTCGGCTCGGGTCCCCTCCGTCGATTGCTCATCGGTCTCGCACACCTCGCGTCGCGCTTCGTCCGAGGCGGCGACCGCAGCTCGCTCGACCTGCGCCCCTCCGACGTGCGCCTCATCCACGCCGTCGTCGCCGCTAACCCGCGGACCGTCGTCGTACTGATCGGCGGCAGCGCGATCCTCATGGAGGCGTGGCGGAACCGCGTGCCGGTGATTCTCCTCGCCTGGTACGGCGGTATGGAGGGTGGCCGCGCGCTGGCGAGCGTGCTGACCGGCAGTGCGGAGCCCGGCGGACGGCTGCCGTTCGTGCTGCCGACGGACGCTGTGCATCTGCCGTCGTTCGACCGCGCGGCGAAGTCCGTCGTCTACGACGACACGTGGGGTCAACGCGGGCTCGACCGCGAGGGACACGAGGCTGCGTTCCCGTTCGGATTCGGCTTAAGCTACACGACGATCGAGCACCGGCTTCTCGACCACCGGTTCGACGACACCGGCGGCACCGCGGACGTGCTCGTGACGAACACCGGCGACCGCGAGGGCTCGACCGTCGTTCAGGTCTACGCTGCGGACGTGTCCCTGCGCAGGCCGGTGGCCCAGCTCCTGGGCTTTCGGAAGGTGATGCTGCAGCCCGGTGCGGAGACGACAGTGCGGGTTCTCCTTGAGGCGGGGCCCACCCTGCAGCGCGATCCGGCCACACGGCGCTGGTCCCCCCGCGCGGGCGACTGGGCTTTACTCGCCGCCCAGCACAGCCCGGCCGACTGGGCGGAGGCGGCCCGGTTGCGACGCCCTGAGGGACCGATCGGCACGGACGGTGTCCCGGACGGTCGGCCGGGCTAAGGTTGGTACAGGTCGCGTCCCGCCGGTCACCCGGGGAGCCGGTCACCCGGGAAGAACGCCAGGGGTGCCGAGAGCTCCTCGACGCGGACAGGCACCTCACCGTCGTCGCGCAGCAGAGCGCGGAGCAACCGCCGCGCCTCCCACCGGAGCGACACGGGCGCCTGTCCGCGCCGCAGCACCAGGCCCCCGTCCGGAGTCGCGTACCGCTTCTGCAGGTCCCCCAGCTCCTCGGCTTGCAGCAGCGCGACCGTGCTTCCCGCAGCCGAGTCGATCAGGCGGACCAGCGCGGAGGGTCCCGTCAGATCGGTCGCGACGGTGCGTTGCTCGCTCGCGGCCAGAATGGTCTTCTGCGCCGCGCGGGTCACGACCAGCGGACGTGCCGGCCCGTCCAGCAGGCCGGTCAGCACGTCCGCCGCGGCGTCCGGGCGACCGATTCTCCGCGCCGCCGCCTGCATCCGCTGCAGGCGGCCCGGCTCGCGCAGCACCTCGTCGATCTTCCAGCCGATCGTCGCGGCGGTGTTGCAGCGGACGGCCGCCCCCTGCTCCATCAGGTAGTCGCCGTTGCGAACCTCCTGCCCCGGAATGGGGTTCACGAGCACCATCGGAAGCCCTGCAGCCATGCACTCCGACGCCGACAGGCCGCCCGGCTTGCCCACGAACAGGTCGGCGCCGCGCAGCAGCTGCGGCATCTCCGCCGTGAAGCCGAGCACCCGGTAGCGGTCACCGGCGGGCGCCACCAGCCGCTCGATGCGCTGCCGCAGCGCTTCGTTGCGTCCGCACACGATCGTGGCCGTGAACGGCGAGCGCATGTGCATCGTCTGCCGCACCACCGACACCGCATAGTCGCCACCGGTCGCGCCCGCCGAGATCAGTAGCATCGGGAGCTCGTTGGGGTCGCGCGTGGAAGCGACATCGGGCTGTTCGGCGATCGGGATGCCCGTGGCCGCGACGCGGTCGGGAGGAAGGCCGAGCGCCATCAGCTCCACCTTCCCCTCCTCCCTGGCCACGAAGAGCGCGTGGAACGCACCCGGAAGCCACAGGCCCTGGAAGTCGTAGTCCGTGGTCACGACAGCGGTTCTCGCGTCAGTGACACCGCGAAGGAGCAGCGACGCCAGGAGCTGGGCCGGCAGGAAGTGCGTGCACACGATGGCGGTCGGCCGGAACCGCTTGATCGCACCGATGACCGGAACAGCGTTCGCCCGTGTCCAGGGATCGATCGGGCCGCGTCGGCGGAACGGCGGGTCGCTGGCGTCGTAGCCCCACTCGACCAGCCAGGGCAGGCCCTCGACCAGCACGAAATAACCTTTTGCCAGCAGTGCGCGGTAAAGCACGCTACTCACCTGCAGCACGTCCAGCACCTGTACCTCGGCGATGTCCGGGCGCGCGGCGCACGCCTGCTGCACCGCAGCCGCGGCGCTGTTGTGGCCCGCTCCCACCCCTGCGGACAGGATCAGTACGCGCTCCCTTCCCGCGGTGTCGGGAGCTCGTGCCGATGTCTTGCGCATGAAGAGAGGCTAACAGGCCGCGTCACCCTGAGGACGCGGACCCAGCCGTGCTCGAGTCCGGAGATTGCAGGTTTCCCGTGGCGCTAACACGCTGGGAAGCCGGCCGCGTATCTTTCGTCAGCCGACCTACCGGTCAGACATTGAAGCGGAACTCCACCACGTCGCCGTCGGACATCACGTATTCCTTGCCTTCGATACGCACCTTGCCTCGGGACTTGGCTTCACCCATGGTCCGGGCCTCCATGAGGTCCTCGAAGTGAACGACCTCGGCCTTGATGAATCCCCGCTGGAAGTCGGAGTGGATGACCCCTGCGGCCTCCGGCGCGGTGGCACCCTTCTTGATGGTCCACGCGCGGGTTTCCTTGGGGCCTGCGGTGAGGTAGGTCTGCAGTCCGAGGGTGTGGAAACCGACGCGCGCCAGCTGATCCAGCCCCGATTCCTCTTGACCGTTCATTTCGAGCATCTCGCGGGCCTCGGCCTCGTCCAGCTCAACGAGGTCGGCCTCGAGCTTGGCGTCGAGGAAGATGGAGTCGGCGGGGGCGACGAGGGCACGCAGCTCCGCTTGGCGCTCCGGGCTCCCGAGGACGGCGTCGTCCACGTTGAACACATAGATGAAGGGCTTCGCGGTGAGGAGACTCAGCTCGCGCAGGTGCTCCATTTCCAGCTTGTCGCTCCTCACCGAGGAGAAGATGGTGTCGCCGCGTTCCAGGACGGCCTGTGCCGCCTGCATCGCGGTGAGCTGCGCTGCCTCGCGCTTCTTGATCTTGACTTCCTTCTCGACACGCGGGATCGCCTTCTCGAGGGTCTGCAGGTCGGCAAGGATCAGCTCGGTGTTGATGGTCTCCATGTCCGACCGGGGATCGACCTTGCCGTCCACGTGGACCACATCGGGGTCGTCGAACACGCGGATGACCTGAGCGATTGCCTCTGCCTCGCGGATGTTCGCAAGGAACTGGTTTCCGAGGCCCTCGCCCTCCGAAGCGCCCTTGACGATACCCGCGATGTCCACGAAGGAAACGGTCGCCGGCAGGATCTGCTTGGACCCGAAGACCTCGGCGAGCTGCGCAAGACGCGGATCGGGAAGGCTGACCATGCCGACATTCGGTTCGATGGTGGCGAACGGATAGTTCGCGGCGAGAACGTTGTTGCGGGTCAGCGCGTTGAAAAGAGTTGATTTGCCGACGTTGGGCAGGCCGACGATGCCGATAGTAAGAGCCACGGGAATACAGTCTACCGGGCTGCGGAGCACGTGCCTGTGGGCACCCTGCACCTTCGCCGGAGCGGCCCGGCAGAAATGTCGCCGCCTACTGGGACAGTGGAGTCATGGATGCTTTCGCGGTTGTTCTGGTTCTCCTTGCGTTCCTGCTGGGTTGCGTAGGAGGAGGGATCGTTGTCGCCCTGCTGCTGCGCCGGCACGCTGATGCGCTGAGAATCGAGCTCGACGACGCCGTGGGCCGGGTAGGGAGCGCAACCTCGGCCCTCGCCGCGGCCACCGCTGAACGCGATCTGCTGACACGCCATAACCGCGAGCTGACAGGGCGGTCCTCGGAAGAGGCGGAGGTCCTGATGGCCCTTGCTCCGGTGGCGGAAAAGCTCACACAGGTCCAGCAGCAAGTGGGACTGCTGGAGCGTGACCGCGTGGAACAGTACGGGCAGCTGACGAGGCAACTGCAGGAGGCTCGCGAGGCCGATGCGCGTCTGCTGAGCACCACGCATTCGCTGGCTGCCGCCCTTCGCAGCAACAGTGCCCGGGGGCAGTGGGGCGAGGTCCAGTTGCGCCGTGTGGTCGAGGCCGCAGGAATGCTGGACCGCGTCGATTTCATCGAGCAGGCGTCGTTCCCGACAGGCTCCGGAGGCCTGCACGCAGTCGACGCGCCCGCAACCATCGCACGGCCCGACATGGTGGTGAAGCTCCCGGGGAACAAGCAACTGGTGATCGACGCGAAAGTTCCGCTGTCGGCGTTCCTCCGCGCGCAGGAACTCCCGGGCGGCGACGAGTCCTCGCCCGAGACGTCCCAGCGGAACGAACTGCTGAAGCAGCACGCCAAAGCGCTACGAGCGCACGTCGACGCACTCGCGAAGAAGAAATACTGGGAGGGCACGAGCAATTCCCCCGAGTTGGTCATCTGCTTCATCCCGGTGGAATCGGTCTTGTCCGCGGCGCTCCGTGCCGACCCGGAACTGCTGGACTATGCCTTCAGCCGCAATGTGGCGCTTGCCTCGCCTGTCTCCCTCCTCGGTATTTTCAAGGGCGCCGCCTTCAGTTGGCGGCAGGACGTGCTGACGGAGAACGCCCGGGAACTCTTCGATCTTTCACGCCAGCTGTACGAGCGGCTGGGAACCATGGGAAACCACGTGGCACGCCTCGGCTCGTCCCTGAAGACGTCCGTGGAGAAATACAACTCGTTCGTCGGAACCCTTGAGGCCCGCGTCCTGCCCACGGCACGCCGAATCGGTGCTTTCGATGCGGCGTCCCTCGCGTCGACGGGAAGCGACGGACTCGGTGGGGCTACCGCGATCGACGCGACGCCCCGTGCGCTGAGTGCGCCGGAACTCGTCGACAACCTCGACGAGACCGTCGAAGCGCCTGAAAGGCAGTACGGAACGGCCTGAACTAGTTGAAGTTTCCCTGCACGTTGCGCTTGAGGTTTCCTCCGCGGTTCGAGGAGGTGTCCCCCATCGCCTTCAGCGCTGACCGGATTTCCTTCGGCAGTGAGAAGATGATGTCCTCCTGCGCTGTGACAACTTCCTCGACGTCGCCGTAGCCGTAGTCCGCAAGGAGCCGCAGCACATCCTGGACCAGGTTTTCCGGTACCGATGCGCCCGACGAGACACCGATCGTGGAAACGCCCTCGAACCAGGACTCATCCACCTGGTTCGCGAAGTCGACGCGGTAGGAAGCCTTCGCGCCGTACTCGAGCGCGACCTCCACGAGACGGACCGAGTTCGATGAGTTGGCGGATCCGACGACGATCACGAGGTCCGACTCGGGTGCTATCTTCTTGATGGCCGCCTGTCGGTTCGAGGTTGCATAGCAGATGTCGTCGCTCGGCGGGTCCTGGAGGGTCGGAAACCGTTCCTTCAGAAGACCCACGGTGAGCATCGTCTCGTCAACGCTCAGCGTGGTCTGTGACAGCCAGATGAGCCGTTCGGGATCGCGTACCTGGACCTTGTCGACGTCCTCGGGTCCGTTCACGATCTGGATGTGCTCCGGCGCCTCGCCTGCTGTTCCCTCAACCTCCTCGTGGCCCTCGTGGCCGATGAGGAGGATGTCGAAATCATCCCGGGCGAAACGCTGTGCCTCGCGGTGCACCTTGGTCACCAGCGGGCAGGTGGCATCGATCGTGCGCAGTCCGCGGTCCGCGGCCGACTGCACGACGGCAGGAGAAACCCCGTGCGCGGAGAACACCACGAGCGCCCCCTCGGGAACCTCGTCGGTTTCATCGACGAAGATGGCGCCTTTGGATTCGAGCGTCGAGACCACATGCAGGTTGTGAACGATCTGCTTGCGCACGTACACGGGGGGGCCATAGTGCTCGATCGCCTTTTCCACTGCGATCACGGCACGATCGACACCCGCACAGTACCCCCGCGGTGCGGCAAGGAGAACCCGCCGGCTCGCTTCGACCGGCGAAGCGGCCTGCACTTCCTCAGGCGAACGGCGACGCCGTGGAATGGTGGGCATGGGGACCTGGACTGCAGTGCTGGTCATCCTTCAATGCTAACGGTTCGCTGCCGGCCATTGCCTGCCCCGGCCCGTTCTTCGCGCAGGGCTAATTCCGCACCCTTCGGTCGAGCGTGAGCCTCAGCACCACGCCGATTCCCACTGCGATTCCGCCTGCCACGATGACCGGCAGGGAGAACGCGGCAAGGTTGAGCCCGATCCTGCCGGCCAAACCCTCGGCAAAGACCTGCGCAAGGCCACTTGAGCCGACCGCTGCGACGGCCGCATCGGGCACGAACCCGGCCACCACCCATCCAGCGAGACCGATGAGCATCGCCCCGCACCCCAGGAGGGCGAGCGTGGTGCCTCGCCGCCGGGCTGTCAGCAGGGACAGGAGAGCGCAGATCCCGGCTGCCAGGGCGATGAGCTGCCAGTTCCCGGCCGTTTCCGCAACTGCCCGGACGAGCGCCCCGCCCTCGAAGGACCCGATGTCCACTGTGGTGTCCGGCGGAACCGGCACGTCGATGCCGAGGCTCGAGCCCGCGGTATCGGCAACGAGGCGCGCCACAGGCCCGAGGTCGAGGGACAGCGCGCCGGGTGTCGGGTCGCCGGGGCTCTCCGGCACTCCCGCGAAGGTGATGGCATGGGAAAGGCGAAGCGTTTCGTCCCATGCCATCGGGTAGCCCGGCGACCGGGTGACCGACGACGCCGCGTCGGTGATGATCGGCTCGACGACATCGGCAATCTGTTCCGGCAGGCCGGCGCTTCCCACCACCTCGGCCGCCAGTGACTCCGACAGGGCGGCCTGGAACCGGGGGTCGTCGCCGAGGGGTGCAGCCAGGGCCACGAAACCCTGCTCCTGTACAAGGTTTCTGTCGACCCACACCGCCGAGAGCGCGCCGGCGGTGAGTACAAGTGCGAGCAGGGCGAAGACGGCTGAGGCAAGGGTACGCATGCAGTCCTTGGATCGGGAACTAGCTGGGCCTACGATTATGCCTGTTCGAGGGGCTGGAGCCCGTCGATGAGCTACCCCGGACGGTTCCGCACATAGCGAACCGATGCACAGGATTGTCGGCGCAGGCTGATAGACATGGATTCGACGATTCGCTGCCATGACCACGGAAGGAGCAGACGCGGATGACGAACGGGAACCCGACCGAGGGAAGCCTCCGCCTGTCACCTTCCGGGCCGGACGGGAGCGTCGCCCAGGCGAAGGCCCAGCCATCGACCCTGCCCTTGACGGCTGCGGAGACGTCCGCAGAGTCGCCGTGGCCCCTGCACGTACTCTCCGAAAAGCTGAAAGCCCATATCGAGCGGGCGCCCGCGGCATGGATCGAAGGGCAGGTGATCGAGCTCAACCGGCGCTCGAACATGTGCTTCCTCACACTGCGGGATGTGAACGCCGAAGTGTCACTGTCACTGACGGTTTTCTCCACAGTGCTCGACCGGCTGTCGATGCCACTGGAGCGCGGCTCGCGGGTAGTGGCGCAGCTGAAACCGGATTTCTGGGTCAAAACCGGCCGGCTGTCCATGCAGACTCGCGATATCCGGCCTGTCGGTCTCGGCGACCTGCTCGCCCGGATCGAACGCCTGCGCCGGCTCCTCGCCGGGGAAGGGCTCTTCTCCCTCCAACGCAAACGAGCGCTGCCACTCCTGCCACACCGCATCGGCCTCATCACCGGCCGCGATTCCGACGCCATGAAGGACGTCCTGCAGAACGCCTCCCGCCGCTGGCCCGCCGTTGAGTTCGAGATCCGGGAGGTGGCGGTGCAGGGCGGGAGCTGCGTAGCGCAGGTCTCGGCCGCCCTCGCAGAGCTCGATGCTCTCGAGGAGGTGGACGTCATCATCATCGCCCGCGGCGGTGGGGCGCTCGAGGACCTGCTGCCGTTCAGCAGCGAGGAACTGGTGCGCGCCGTGGCCGCAGCTACCACGCCGGTGGTGAGCGCCATCGGCCACGAGGCCGACCGGCCGTTGCTCGACGAGGTGGCAGACCTCCGTGCATCCACCCCTACCGATGCGGCGAAGCGAGTGGTACCCGATGTCGCCGAGGAACTCCAGCGCATCCGTCAGGCGCGGTCGTCCCTGGAGCGGGCGGTCAGCACCCTGGTGGGCCGGGAGGCGGAGCGCCTCGCCCAGCTGCGGTCTCGGCCCTCCCTCGCTCGACCGGAGGGCATGATCGATGTGCGGGAGGCCGACGTCGAACGGCTCAGGGAGCGTGCGCACCGGTCCGCTGCCTCTGCGGTGAGCCGCCAGTCGGACGGCATCCGCCACCTGCGTGCCCAGGTGCGGGCGCTCTCCCCGCAAAAGACTCTGGACCGCGGCTATGCGGTGGTCCAGCTTCATGACGGCACCGTGGTACGTGAAGCCACCTCGGTCGAACCAGGAGATCAGGTCCAGATCCGGGTCGCCGAGGGCGCGTTCTCCGCCGAAGTCACCATGGGCGGTGACGATCCGGGCGATGACTACTTTGACTAGCCCCATCAGCGGGACCCCGCGCACCAAATCACCAGCGAAGGAAAGATCCGAATGAGCCAGAACGCTCCCTCCCCGGTCAAGGACGCGGTCGCTGCCCTCTCCTACGAGCAGGCCCGCGAAGAGTTGCTGTCCGTCGTCACCCAACTCGAAGCGGGCGGAGTCAGCCTCGAACAGTCACTGACCCTCTGGGAGCGGGGCGAAGCCCTCGCGGATCACTGTGAGTCCTGGCTCGAAGGCGCCAAGAAACGGCTCGCGGCAGCGCGGACCAGGGCCGAGAACGAGGGCTGAAGCCGAAGCAGCTCGATCGGGCGGGGCAACTCGACCCCGAACCAGCTCCGGGGCCGGCACGCCTGTGCTGTAGGTTCAGGACGCGGCGAGGCGCTGCTTCTCGGCCTTGACGTCGAAGTGGGCCGGCGGCCAGCCGAGCTGCATGTCTTCAAGGGCTCCGATGAGCACCTGCTGGACGGCAAGCCGCGCATACCATTTGCGGTCGGCCGGGACCACGTACCAGGGGGCGTCCGGCGTCGTCGTCCGTTCGATGGCCGTTTCGTAGGCTGCCTGGTACTCACTCCACAGCGCGCGCTCCTCAATGTCCTGCGGTGCGTACTTCCAGAACTTGTCCCTGCGGTCCAACCGCTCCGCGAGGCGAAGCTTCTGTTCCCCCTTGCTGATGTGCAGCATCACCTTCACGACGCGGGTTCCTGCGGCCACGGCGTCCGCTTCGAAGGCGGTGATCGCCCCATAGCGCCGTTCGATCTCGCTCGTCGCCGACAAGCCCCGCACCTTGTGGATCAGCACATCCTCGTAGTGCGAACGGTCGAACACACCGATCATGCCCGGTCCTGGAAGTTGCTTCCCGATTCGCCACAGGAAGTCGTGCCGCTGCTCCGCAGCAGTGGGAGCCTTGAACGCGTGATGCTGGACGCCCTGCGGATCAACAGTACCCACGACGTGACGGACGATGCCGCCTTTCCCCGCCGTGTCCATCGCCTGGAGGATCAGCAGGACTGAGATCTCGCTGGCGTGGCGGCTTTCGGCGAACAGTTTCTCCTGCAGTTCCGACAACACCCGGGAACCCTCACCCAACGCCGCCTTGCCTGCAGCTTTTCCGGAACCGAAACCGGGAGTGGACCTCGGATCGATCGCGTCCAGTCGGAAATCAGGACCCGCGAGCAACAGCTTGCGGGGATCAGCATCGAATCGTCGTCGGTGTGCCATGAATCCTCCTGGGGGTACCTGGAACCGGCGGGGCGGGCCACCCCGGACCGGACGCGCTGGGGATCAGGGTTTGTAGGAGGACAGGAAGTCGGCCAACCGCCCGATGGCGTCCTCGATCACCTCGACACTCGGGAGCGTCACCATCCGGAAGTGGTCCGTCGCGATCCAGTTGAAGGCGCTTCCATGGGACACGAGGATCCGCTGCTGCTTGAGGAGGTCGAGCGCGAACTTCTCGTCGTCCTTGATCGGGTAGACCTCGGGATCCAGTCGGGGAAAGAGGTACAGGGCACCCTTGGCGATCTCGCAGCTCACGCCGTCGATCCCGTTCAGCAACTGGGCGGCCTTGTCCCGCTGCTGCTTGAGGCGCCCTCCCGGCAGGATGAGGTCGTTGATGCTTTGATGGCCGCCCAGTGCCGTCTGGATGGCATGTTGCGCCGGGACGTTGGCGCACAACCGCATGTTGGCGAGGAGGTTAATGCCCTCGATGTAGTCCGCGGCGTCGTGCTTCGGGCCGGAAATGGCCATCCATCCGCTGCGGAACCCGGCGATCCGGTACGCCTTGGACAGTCCGCTGAACGTCAGGCAGAGGACGTCGTCCCCGCAGACGGACGCTGCGTTGATGTGGACGGCGTCGTCATAGAGGATTTTTTCGTAGATCTCGTCGGCGAAGATGATCAACCCGTGCTCACGTGCGAGCTTGACCACGCCCTCGAGGATGGGGCGGGGATAGACCGAGCCGGTGGGATTGTTGGGATTGATGAGAACAATTCCCTTGGTACGCGGGGTGATCTTCTCCGCCATGTCCTCGAGGTCGGGGTACCAGTGGTTTTCCTCGTCGCAGAGGTAATGCACGGCGGTTCCGCCGGCTAGGCTCGCGGACGCTGTCCACAGCGGATAGTCCGGCGTGGGTACCAGGATCTCGTCGCCGTTGTTCAGGAGCGCCTGGAGGGAGAGCGTGATCAGTTCGCTGACCCCGTTGCCGAGATAGACATCGTCGACATCGATGGAGTTGATTCCCCGGCTCTGGTAGTACTGCACGACGGCGGTGCGCGCGGAGAAGATTCCGCGGGAGTCGCTGTACCCCTGGGATCTGGGCAGGTTCCGAATCATGTCGACGAGGATGGCGTCGGGAGCTTCGAAGCCGAACGGGGCGGGGTTGCCGATGTTGAGTTTGAGGATGCGGTGGCCCTGGGCCTCCATGCGCATCGCCTCTTCCAGCAGCGGACCCCGGATGTCGTAGAGGACGTTATGGAGTTTATCCGACTGCTTGAATTTGACCATCTGATCAGGATGCCATAGCGAAGCCCCGGTACGCGGGATTGTGATGCATGCCACGCACCGGGGCTTCCTGCCCCTCCGAAGAAGGGCATTGTGGGCCCTGCCTAGCCGGCGAGGCCCTTCTCCGCCAGCCAGTCGGCGGCAGCGTCGGCGGGATTGCGCTTCTCATCGCCGCTGACCTCGCGGTTCAGGCTCAGCAGATCCTCGGTGGTCAGTTCGGCCGAGACATTGTTGAGTACTTCCCGAGCCTCGTCCCCCACTGTGTCGAGGTTGACCAGGGGAAGTACCTGCTGTGCGATGAAGTTGTTCTCCGGATCCTCGAGCACCACGAGGTCGTTGTCCTGGATGGACGGCGTGGTGGTGTAGATGTCGGCCGCCTGGACGTTGTCGTTGAGCAGCGCCTGCAGCGTCAGCTCACCGCCGCCGTCGTTGATGGCCTCGAAGCTGCCGGGCACGCAGTCGTACTTCTCCGCAAGGCCGGGCAGGCCGTACGCGCGTTCTTGGAACGTGCTCGGGGCGCCGATCGTGATTTCCCCGCACACCTCGGCGAGGTCGGCGATCGACTCGAGACCGTACTGTTCAGCCGTGGCGGCAGTGACGACGAGCGAGTCCTTGTTCTCAGCCTCCGAGGGCTCGAGCACCCCGAGATTGCTTTCCGGTGACCTCGCTGCGAGCGCCTCGGGCAGCGCACTGATGATGTCCCCGGCGGAGGCTGCGGTGGCCTCGGGATCCGCGAACAGCAGCAGGTTTCCGCTGTAGTCGGGAATGATATCGATCGACCCCTCTTCGACAGCGGTGTAGTAGATCTCACGGGATCCGATTCCCAGCCGTGTGGTGGCCTCGACGCCGGCGGCATTGAGGGCACCCGCGTAGATCTCGGCGACGACCTGGCTCTCCGGAAAATCAGCTGAACCGACAACGACCGAGCCGCTTGCGGCGGCCGTGTCTTCCGGTTCCCCCTGGGGGTCGCTGTTGGCACCGCAGGCAGTCAACGCCAGCGCGGCCGTCAGGCCGCCAGCCAGTCCCATCAAGGCGCGCCGTCGGGCGCGGTTTGGTGACAGGTTTGTCATGTTGTTCCTCCTTGTGCACTGGCGACGGCCTCTTGCCGGCCAGATTCTTGGGGTCGTACCGGACTCCGCGATGTGCGCAGGCCCGGCGAGACGGCAAATCTTTGCAATAGTGCCATGACGGCGTCGACGGCGATGGCGACGGCGCCGATGACCACCGCGCCGCCGAACAGCCGGCCGTAGTCGGCGAGCTGGGTGCCCTCCACCAGGAACACGCCGAGCCCCACGGCCTTGACGAACGCCACCACCGTAGCGGTCGCCACCACCTGGAGCGCCGCCGCCCGCACACCACCCAGGATGACCAGCATTCCGTTGGGCACCTCCACGCGGGTGAGGATCTGCCACTCGGTCATGCCCATGCTCCGGGCGGCGTCGACCACTGAGCGGCTGACCGAGGAGATCCCTGCGTAGACGCCGCCGAGCAGCGGGGGAACGGCGAGGAGCACGAGGGCCCAGATGGGAGGCATCAACCCCCGGCCGGCGAGCAGCACGAAGAGGAAGACGATGCCGAGCGTCGGAAGTGCGCGGAGGATGCCGACGCCGGAGACGATCAGCACCCGTCCCCGGCCGGTATGCCCGACGAACAGGCCGATCGGCACGGCGATGGCCAGGGCGATCAGCAGGGTCAGGGCGGTGTACCCGAGATGCTCGGCGATCCGGGTGGGGATGCCGGCGGGGCCGGACCAGTTGTCCGGCGACGTCAGCCACTCCCCCATCTGGACGAAGAGGTTGTCGCTCGAGTAGTCCATCAGGCAACCGCCCCGTGAATACCAGGGGCAGCCGGCTCGGGAGCCGGTTCAGCCACCGGACCGCCGGCCTTCGCCCGTCGGGCCCAGGGCGTCAGCAGCCGTTCAAGGCCCACGAGCACCAGGTCCATGACCAGCGCGAGGAGCAGCGTGATGAGAATTCCGACCGCTATCTCGGTGGGGAACGAGCGGAACAGCCCATCGGTGAAGAGCGTGCCGAGGCTTTGGACACCGATCAGTGCGCCCACGCTGACCAGTGAGATGTTGGTGACCGAGATGACCCGGACGCCGGCGATCAGCACCGGGATGGACAGGGGAAGGTCGACGCTGAGGAATCTCCGGAGGGGCGTGAAGCCCATGGCGATCGCGGCCTGCCGGACGCCGTCGTCGATGGAATTGAGTGCGTCGAGGGTGGAGCGGATGAGCAGGGCGAACGCGTAGATGGTCAGCGCCACCACCACGTTGACCATGCTGATGGACCGCGTCCCGAGGATCACGGGAAGGAACACGAACATGGCAAGTGACGGGATGGTGTAGAGGATCGATGACACCGTCAGCAGCACGGCTCCCGCGGTCCGGTTGAGGCGGACCAGCTGCGCCAGCGGCACGGCGAAGAGCACCCCGAGCACGATCGGCAGGATTGCCTGGAACAGGTGCAGGCCGGTCAGTCGCCAGATGAAGTCGAGATTTGCGAGGAACCAGTCCATGGCTACACCGCCGTGTTGTGGTCGGCGCGGCCGCGGTCGAGCCGGGCCTGCTCGATGAGCTCGAACACCTCGCCCGCCCGGACGACGCCGACCACGCGGCCGTCGTCGTCCACCGTCACGCCGAGGCCCGACGGCGACGACAATGCGGCATCGAGGGCGCGCCGCAGCGTGTCCCCGCGGGAGTAGAGGGATCCACCGGGAACCGCCTCGGCCTGGGATGTGACGTCGGCGCGCCGGGCCTGGGGAACCCAGCCATGTGGGCGTCCTTCGCTGTCCACGGCAAGAGTCCACGGCGAGCGCACGCTGACGGTGGGATCGCCGAGCCGCTCCACCTCGATCGTTTCGATGGGGTGGATCGGAACGCCGGTGCCGTCCTGGAAGGAGAGGTGGCGGAAGCCCCTGTCGCGCCCGACGAAACCCGCCACGAAGTTGTCGACGGGGGCCCGGAGGATTTCCTCGGGGGTGGCGTACTGGGCGAGGCGCCCGCCCACGGCGAAGACAGCCACCTTGTCCCCGAGGACCGTTGCCTCGTCGATGTCGTGGGTGACGAAGACGATGGTCTTGGCGAGGTCGCGTTGCAGCCGCAGGAGCTCCTGCTGCAGCTCACCGCGCACCACCGGATCGACGGCGCTGAACGGCTCGTCCATGAGCAGTACCGGTGGATCCGCGGCAAGGGCCCGAGCGACACCGACCCGTTGCTGCTGCCCGCCGGAAAGCTCGCCCGGGTAACGTTTTCCGAGCACCGAAGCGAGTCCGACGACGTCGAGCAGTTCCGCGGCCCGCGCCCGCGCCTCGGGTCGAGGGACGCCGTTCAGCCGCGGCACGGTGGCGATGTTGTCGAGGACGGAGCGGTGCGGCAGCAGGCCGGAGGACTGCATCACGTACCCCATGGACCTGCGGAGCTCTGCGGCCTTCCGCCCCTGCACATCCGCGCCGTCCAGCAGGATGGTGCCCGAAGTGGGCTCGACCATGCGATTGATCATCCTCAGCGAGGTGGTCTTGCCGCAGCCGGACGGGCCGACGAAGACGGTGATGGCTCCCCGGTCGATGGCAATGCTGAGATTGTCGACGGCGGGCTGCGTGCCCGCGTAGGTCTTGGTGACGCCGCGGAACTGGATCATCGGATCATGGACCGGGTCCCGCGGTGCATCGGTCCGTGGAGCGCCAGGATCACCGGTACGGGAGGAGGAAGTCATGAAAGCCTTGCCTTTCGTGGCAGGAGCTTGACGGGCGGGTCCGCGGCCGGTTCCCGCACGGGGAGGGTCGGCCTGATGGTCAGCGGTGCTGGCTTTCGCGGCAGCGGTCAGTGGAACCGATCAGTTGTTCGAGTCTAACCCCCAGTTCGGCGCGATCAGGGCCGGGTATTGGTGGTGTGACCGGGTATTCAGCCAATCCGGGTGGAGGCCCAGTCACCGTTGGAGGAGGAATTCGACGCCCATCACCGGGTCCTGGGTCAGGAACACGACGTCGTCGAAACCGTGCCCGCGGAGCGTCCCGCGAAGTGCCTCCTGCAGGAGGGGCTGATTCACGGCGAGGCCGCCTCCGATGATGACGGGCCCCTTGCTCCCGATCACCGATGCGACATCGAGGACGAGCGAGGCGAGCGCATCGGCCGCGCGCCCGATGATGCCGACGGCCGCCGGCGTGCCGAGGTCTGCGGCCTGGAACACCAGGGAGGACTGCGAGGCCCAGTGGCCGCGCCCTGCGCTCGAGTGGAAGAGCCCGATCAGTCCCGTGGGGGACGCGAGTGCATTGCGTTCCAGGACGAGGCGCCCGAGTTCGTCCGGCTCCAGGCCCAGGTCGGCGCGGTGCAGCGTGGCGCGGGCTGCCTCACGTGCCACCCAGTACCCGCTGCCCTCGTCCCCCAGGAGGTAGCCCCAGCCGCCGGAACGGGCTTCGTTCCCCTCCGCGACACCCCACGCCACCGATCCGGTTCCGGCGATCACCGCGATTCCTTCGACGGCACGTCCCGCCGCCAGGATCAGGCGGGTGTCGTGGAGGATCTCGATCCTCGCCCCCGGCGCGTGCGGCGCGATCAGGGCGCGAAGCCGTTCGACGTCGTCGGGGGTGTCCACTCCGCCGGAACCTGCGACCACCCGGGAAACCGCCGGGTCCCCGAGTGCGGTGAACAGCGACAGCAGATTCGCGGCAGCCTCGACCGGCGTGACGTTCTGGACGTTCGCACTGCCCGATGTTGCCTCCGCCGCCTTCCCACCGTCCCGCCACAGCACGCCGTGGGTCTTGGACCCGCCGATGTCGAGCCCGACGACGACGCCCGTGTGCGACGGGCCGGAAGGTGAAGTCATGGCACCAGCCTACGGTTCCGTTGCCTTGCGGGTGCGCGCGAACAGGGAGGCTCCGGCCAGGCCCGCGCTCGCCACGGCGATGAGAGCGGCGAACCCACCGACGGATGCGTCGAGCCCCCACACCCCCACTGCGGCTCCGAGCCCGAGGACGGGCACTGCGCTGCCGAGGTAGGTGAGAACGTACACGGTGCTGATGACCTGCGCGTGGAGCGAGGGCTCCACCTTGAGCGCCACCTCGTTGAAGACCACGCGGAATGCCATGCCCTGTCCCGCGCCGGCCACCACGCAGCAGGCGACCAGGAGGGGCAGGCTTCCGAGCGCCTCGGCGACCGGCAACAGCGCAACTCCCCCTGCCATCGCGGCCAGGCCGAGGGGCACCACGAACCGGCCCCGGGGCGACACCAGCTGGATCGCTGCGGAGGAGGCGAGCACCAGGGCCGCCAGGAGTCCGATGACGGGCCGTGAAGTTGTTCCGGCGATCCCCGCGAACCACGTCGGTGCAAGGCTCAGGGTAAAACCGAACACGGCGAAGCTCAGGAATCCCACCGACGAGGCCGTCCAGAAGGCCTGCCGGGCCGCCCGGGAGACGGCCGGCCGCATCGGGCGCAGAGCCGCCAGTGGCCGGGCCTCCGCGGCGGGTTTGATGGCGGGCCGTGCGCGCAGGATCAACAGGGGCACCAGGAGGCAGGCAAGGACAACGAGGTAGAGAAGGAAGGGTGTGCGTGTCGGCGCCGGCAGGAGTGACATCAACCCGCCGATGACCGGGCCCGCCGCCACTCCCCCGCTGGAGGCCAGCAGGGTGAAGCGCGATGCCCAGTCGGGGCGGTGAGGCAGCAGGTCCCGCAGCGCGGCCGAACTGGCCCCGGTGGCGAGGGCGACGGCCGCGCCCTGCAGCGCACGCCCGAGCGCGAGCGCCCCGAGGGACGAAGCCCCGGCGAAGACCGCAGCACCTGCCAGGCCCAGCAGGACGGCAAGGACCAGCGCTGCGCGCCGTCCGATATGGTCCGACCAGTGGCCCGCGAGCAGAAGCCCGACCACCAGGGTCACCACGTACGAGGAGAAGGCCACGGTCACGGCGAACGGGGAGAGACCGAGATCGGCCTGGATGAGGGGATAAAGCGGCGTGGCGAGGTTGGCGCCGATGAGCAGGGTGGAAATGACGACGACGGCGAGCGCGAGGCGGGCGGCAAGGGAGGCGTCCCAGCTCCAACGTCCGGCGATGGAGGGCTGCATTCTCAGTTCGTGCAGGACGCTCATCCGTTTTCCTTCGAACTCGTTCTGGAGGGCCTGCCCGGTTCAGGCTCAGACGCCGGGCATGCGGGAGGACCGCCGTATCGTGCAGGCTGCACCTGCCTTCCCAGCATGGGGCTTCCAACCGTTCGACGGCGCACCCCTATGATTGGAATGAGCATTTACCGCAACTTAAGAGCAGGCATTTCCCGGAAAGTGAGCTTCATGAGCAATCTGGACCACCTCGACACCCGGCTGCTGCTGGAGCTCGTCCGGGACCCCAGGATCCAGATCAGCGAACTCGCCGACCTCCTCGGTATTGCGAGGAACACCGCTCAAAGCCGTGTCCGGCGCCTCATGCGGGCCGGGATCCTTCGGGACAACGGCCGGGAACTGGATCTGGAGGCCCTCGGCTACGACGTGGTGGCCTTCGTGACCATCGAGGTCCTGCACCGCGAACTCGACGGGGTGATCGGCTCGCTGCGGAAGCTCGACCAGGTGCTCGAGGTCCACGAGATTTCCGGCCGGGGCGACGTCTGGTGCAGGCTCGCGGCCTCCGATACCCATCACCTGCAGTCCGCGCTGCGCTCGGTCCTGCGCATCAAGGGTGTGATCCGCACGGAGACGGTGCTCGCCCTGCATGAACACATTCCCTACCGCACCCAGCCGCTTCTCGAGAAACTCGTACTCACCCAAGGAACGCCATGACCCTTCCCGCAGTCGACACCACAGTGACCTACGCGGCAGGAGCCGTGGCGTCGTCGTCGACCGTCCTCCATGTCGAGGAACTCGCCGACGGCAGGTCGGCCGTGCTCCTGGCCGAAACAGCCTGCCACCCGGTCGACGCCGCCTGGCCCGACCAGGGTGCGGACCGCGCCGTGATGGTCTCCGGGGGGCGCAGGATGGCCATCGAGGATTGCGTGGTCGGTGCAACCGACGGGACGGCGCTGTTCCTGGGATCCGACGTGCCGGTCCGGAAGGGAACGGACGGCTGGTCCTTCGTGGTGGCGCACCTGATTGCCGGCGAACCACCCCACGAGGGTGCTCCGGCCTCGGTGGAAGTGGATGAAACCTACCGCCGCGCTGTGTCCGCGGGGCACACCGCATGCCATCTCGCCTCACTCGCCCTCAACGCAGCCGTCGCGGACCGATGGAAGAAGGACATTCCCGCCGACGCGCTCGGCTCCCCCAACTTCGACGCCGTCGCCATCGACAGTTCCCGCATCGGGGAGCACTCCTCGACCGACACCTACCGTCTGGGCCGCTCCCTTCGGCGCAAGGGATTCGTCGGCGAGGACCTCGACCTTGATGCAGTCGGTGGGTGGGTCAACCGACTGCTCGGACAGTGGGTGGAGTCCGGCGGCCCGATCACCGTTCGGCACGACGGCAATCTGCTCACTGACCGCCGGCACTGGGAATGCGGCCTGCCGGACGGAGTGGTGAGCATCCCGTGCGGCGGCACGCATGCCCGATCCCTCGCGGAATTCGCCCGGATCCACGTGGACCTCAGTATTCACGACGCCGACGGCACACCCGTCCTGAGGATGGACACCACGGCCACCGTCTCGCCGTAACTCTCATCTCCATCTCATGAAGGGCGGACATACTGGACGTCATGAGGTCATTCCCGGGAAACAAGTGGCTCATCGGAGCTCTCGCCGTCGGCCTGCCCGTGGCGTGCGGGGCAACAGTTCTCAGTGCCGCCGGCGAGCCGCCGGTGCAGGATCTCGGCCCCGCCGTCGTGATGACCGGCACGGATCCCGAGCCGGCCCTGCCGTCTACCACCCCACCCGCCCCGTGGCCGTCCGCCTCCGCCCCACCCGACACATCGGCATCCCAGGTGCCTCCGGTCCCTCCGGAACCCACTGCGCCGCCGGTCCCTCCGGAACCCCCTGCGCCTCCGGCGCCGCCGGAACCGTTGCCGAAGCCCGCTCCCTCCATCGCGCCCGCGCCCGCGCCCGCGCCCGCGCCCGCGCCCGCGCCCGCGCCGGCGCCGGCGCCGGCGCCGCCCGTCGTCGTCCCGGCACAGCCTCCCTTGCTCGACGACGACGAGGATGACGACTTCGATGACGACTTCGGCGATTCGGGCAGCGACTCCGACGACGACGATGACTGAAAGGACGCAACCCCTCCCCCTTGTCGGTGCGGGTGCGCTGCACCGGCGGGCGACTCCTCCGGCAGCACCGCCGTCCCGACCACCGGTGCCGCCCCCGCTCACCGGATCCGCGCCGTCCTTCCTGCCGCAGGCTTCGACGACGCAGGCGGCCGGTTCCCCGTCCGCTTCACCGCACGCTGCCGCACCGCAAAGCCCCGCAGCTCAAACCCCGGCTCCGCACATCCCCGATTCCTCGCGGTCCTCCGCCCCGGATTCCGGATCCGCCGGCGAGGGTCCACGCCGTGGAATCGGCCGGTCGATTCTCCGCCTGGCCGGCCAGTGGACGGTACGTTCACGTGTTCTCGGCGCCGTCCTGCTGCTGTCGACGCTCGGCCTCCTCGTGGCGGGAACAGCCGCGTATGCCCTGGAGCGGGCCAATCTGAACGCCGAGATGGACGGTTCCCTGTCGCGCAGCTTCGGCGAACTCGGAACACTCCTCGATACCGGGATAGACCCCGAAACCGGCGCCGGCTTCGTCGAGGCGGAGCAGCTGGTGTACCTCGTGATGCAGCGGACCCTACCCGCACCGAACGAGGGCATGATGGGCGTGCGGGACGGCCAGGCCATCCTCGTGGCGAACGAATCAGTGAACGTCCGCCTCGAGAACGACCCCGAACTGGTCAGTGCCGTCGCCGGCGAGGCGGACTCACCTACTGTGCGGATCAGCACCTTCACGACGTCGAGCGCCACCTACCGCGCGGTCACCGTTCCTGTGCAACTGGCGCAGGATCCGCAACCCACGGTGTTCGTGCTGGCCTTCGACACGCAGGCCGAAAGGTCCCAGCTCAACCAGACGTTCGGCACCTTCGCCCTCATCAGCCTCGGCACGCTGCTGCTCATCGGCGTCGTCGGGTGGCTCCTGGTGGGCAACCTGCTGCAGCCGGTCCGGCGCCTGCGGGACACCGCACGCCAGATCAGCGACTCGGACCTGTCCCAGCGGATCGCCGTCACCGGCAACGACGACCTCTCCGACCTCAGCCGCACCTTCAACGCCATGCTCGACCGACTGGAGGGATCCTTCACCTCCCAAAGGCAACTGCTCGACGACGTCGGCCACGAACTGCGAACCCCCATCACCATCGTCCAGGGCCACCTCGAACTGCAGGACTCGTCCGATCGCGCGGACGTCGACGCGGTCCGGGGAGTGGCGCTCGACGAGCTTGGACGCATGCGCTTCCTCGTCGACGACCTCGTGACCCTCGCGGGGAGTTCCCGCCCGGATTTCGTCCGCGCTGAGTCCTCCGACATCGGGCGATTGACGGACGAGGTCCTCGACAAGGCCCGGGGGCTCGGGCACCGTAGGTGGGCGGTCGATTCCCGCGCCGAGGGATTCTTCCGGATCGATGAGCGCCGGATCACCCAGGCCTGGTTGCAACTCGCCGCGAACGCCGTGAAGTTCTCCGCCGAAGGCTCCACGGTGACCCTCGGTTCCCGTCTCGAGCCCGAAGGTCTCCGCTTGTGGCTACGCGATGAAGGGGTCGGCATTCCGAAGGCCGACCAGCAGCGGATCTTCGAACGGTTCACCCGCGGAGCGAACAGCAAGCGCGCGGAGGGTTCGGGACTCGGGCTTACGATCGTCGACGCGATCGTCCGCGCCCATGGTGGCATCGTGGAGCTGGAGTCGGCTCCCGGCAGCGGATCGACCTTCACCCTGAGCTTTCCCCATACCCCGGTAGCAGCACAGCCGAAAGAGGACACATGAGCCGGATTCTGATCATCGAGGACGAGGACCGCATCAGTTCCTTCGTCGCCAAGGGACTGAAAGCCGCGGGGTATGCGCCCACCGTGGCCATCAGCGGCAGGGACGGCTACCACCTGGGGCAGACCGGCGAATTCGAGCTCATCATTCTTGGCCTCGGCCTTCCGGACCAGGACGGTTTCACCGTCCTGCGCCGGCTCCGGGAGTCGAAGAACGACATCCCCGTCATCATCCTCTCGGCGCGCAGTTCGGTGGACGATACCGTGGCGGGACTCGAGGGCGGGGCGGACGACTACATGGCCAAACCTTTCCGTTTCGAGGAACTGTTGGCCAGGGTGCGCCTGCGCTTGCGCCAGGACAACGGCTCGTCTCCCACCGGCGTGCTCTCGCACCACGACCTGCAGTTGGATCTCCGCACCCGGCGGGCCCTCGTGGACGGCCGGGAGATAGACCTTTCCGCACGGGAATTCGCGCTCGCCGAAGCGTTCCTGAGGAATCCGGGGCAGGTTCTCAGCAGGGAACAGCTCCTTTCACGGGTATGGGGCTATGACTTCGATCCCGGCTCCAACGTGGTCGACGTGTACGTCCGGTACCTGCGGAACAAACTCGGTGCTGAACGTTTCGCGACGGTCCGGGGCATGGGTTACCGGCTGGTCTCCCAGCCCTAGCTGCAGTGATCCGTGAGTTCAGCGCAGCAGCCGGCGGGCCTCCGCCTCAAGTGCTGCCGCGGCATCGAGCCGTGCACGTGCATCTTCGGCCCAGCCGTGAGCCTCTCTCCCGTCGGTGGTTCGGCGCTTCGCCCCCGCAACAAGGGTGAGGGCCACAGCGGCGGCCCGGGCGTGCAGTCCTGCCGGATCCACGTAGCGTTCAAAGGCACCCCCGAAGCGCTCGAGTGCGGCCGGGGCGTGCACATACCGTCGATTGACTGCCGGGAGTACCGCAAGGTGCCCGAGGAAGCAGGCAAGGTCATCCACCAGATGTCCGGGGCCCAGCGCGTCGACGTCGAGCAGTCCCGAGACCCGCCCTTCCGCCATCACCAGGTTCGCCTCATAGAAATCTCCGTGCGAGGGCACCACCGGCCCGGGGTCGGTCCGGCGGACCAGATCGTCGATGGCCGCCGACAGTTCATGGATGCGTCCCGCGGAGGACGGAAGCACTGCGGCTGCGCCCTCACCGTAGGTGCGCACCCGCGCACTCCACGGGAGGCGCCGAGGCAGGTCCAGGACCGACGCCGGCAGGTCCCGGAGGAGGTTCACCAGCACCTGCGGATCCACTTCCGCCGCACCGTCCCTCATCAGCAACTCAGCAAGCGGCCGGCCGGCCGCTGCATGCATCGCCACCACGTCTTCACCGGGCACATCGACCAGCTCGGGTGCGGGCACGCCGGCGTCGCGCAGGAGTCGGTGCCTGTTCCCCATTGCTCCGGCCTGTCCGCGGCGCAACACCTTGAGGTACCGCCGTTCACCGTCGTGCTCTGCAACGAGAACCGCCCGGCGTAGTGGCCGGTAGCTCGTGGTCCGAAGGCCCGCAGGGCGGCGGTCGATTGCGCAGCCGTCCGGCGGCGGAAAGAGCGCTGCGGAAACCGCGTGGGGGTCCGTTGCCCAGGCGAGACCGGGCAGGAGCGGGTCCCGGGGGTGAGCCCAGACGGACAACGTCTGCCGTTGGGGGCCGGAGAGCGAAACGACCCCGGGCGCCCCGACCGGCACCACCGCCGTCGTCATGCAGAGAAATCTGGGGGCAGGGGCAGGAGCAGGGGCGGGGGTGCCTGTTCCGGCCTCGACCGCGTAGATCCCCGTGACTCCTGCACCGGGACGGTGGGAAACCTGCAGGAGGGACCAGCTGTGCAGGAGATATCCCATGGACGCCAGCGCAGCGGTCAGGAGTGCCTGCGCCACCGCCGTCTCCAGCAGTTCACGATCGTTCCGCTCACGGGTCTGCCGCCCGCTCTCCGGGGGTTCCTGCTGTGGCCGTGCCGCCTGGTCCGGACGATCAGGCCCGGCGCCGCTGAAGGATGTCGTCAAGGTTGATCTTGCCCACCGGAGAAGGATTCGCCGGTTCATCGGCTGCGCTGGAGGGCCTCCCCGGGGCCAGTGCTGCTGCACTCTCCTTGAAGGAGGTCCGGCCGGTCGGTTTCGGGGCATCCGGCAGTTCCAGCGGCACCGGGGCGGAGCGCTCGGCCTTGGCGGCATCAACATAGGTGGGACGGGGAACATCGATCGGCTGCCAGGTGGAACTCCGCACGCCGGCGAAGGTGCCGCTGTTCCGCTCCGGATCCGGGTCCGGTTCATTGCGCAGCGATTCCTCGTCACGCCGCTCTCGGGGAGAGCCCGTACCGGTGTCGGGATCAGCAGGACCGGCGAGCGGGGGTCCGGTTTCAGGCGGTGCGGGCGGCATGGGCTGTTCTCCGTCGAAGAGCGCGACGTCGGGCTTGCGGCCGACCCGTGGAAGTTCCCGCGGCGGGCCGGCCGCTATGGTCTCGTGGGTCGTGTCACTGGCGTGTTCCGGCCACATCGCTTCGGCGAATGCCCGGTTCACGCGTGCGTGCCTGTCCCTCACCGCCAGTATCCGAAGAAGGACGATCGCCGACACCGCAAGCACCCCCAGGAGCACGGGCCAGGCTGCCGGGACGACGCCGAACACTGCGAAGGGAAAAGTAATGACGGCGCCCAGCAGACCGAGGATTCCGGCAAGCGCCAGGGCAACCCTTCCGTGGCGGACGTTCAGTGCCGGAAGTGACGGTCGGGTTCCAGGAGGTTTCGTCGCCGGCAGTTCGTGTGCGGTCGCCGTCTCTGCAGCCGGCCGATGTCCGGAAAACGCGGTGCTGCCCTCCGGGGAGCGGCGCCCGAAGGGTTCGCTGCTGCTCTGGTCTGTGCCCGTCATTTCCATGGTGCTCTCCTGGCTGCGCCCTCGGTCAGTGGTGTTCCCGGCGAGAGGGTCGGAATGGGCAGGCCGTGCTGACCTGCGGCGAACTGCGACAAGGCTTCCTGCATATCTGGCACGTCGCAGGAGAAAAGGCGCCACCCAGATCAGCCAGAGACCGACGACCGCCGCCAGTACAACCGAGCTATCCAGAGAGAAGTCCACCTATAGAACGCTAGGAGAAGAACGGAACTCCCGCCAGCATTACGCCGGGCGTGTCGGCAGGACGTTGAAGGGCCCTCCTGCCCGAAGGGTGGCTCAGGACCGACGGGCCTGTCGCTCCAACCATGCCTTCAACAGGCCCTGCGGAATATCCTCGGTCGTCAGCGCGAAACTTCGGTGATCGGCCCACTGGCCGGCGATGTGAAGATAGCGTGGCCGAAGTCCTTCGTCCCGGAAACCAAGTTTTTCCACGACGCGCAGGCTTGCGGCATTCTCCGGCCGGATATTGATTTCCATGCGGTGCAGTCCGAGGTTCCAGAAACAGTAGTCGGTCACCAGTGCCACGGCGGTCGGTGCGATTCCCCGGCCCGCACAGCGGGAATCGACCCAATATCCGAGTGTTGCCGTCCTGGCCGAACCGTAGAGGATCCCGGAGACGGTCAGCTGCCCCACAAGTTGCGGTGCGGAATCCTGCACTTTCCGCGTGATCACGAAGGGAAGGGCCACCCCGGTCCGCGCCTGCCGGGAGAGCGCACGAACCATCTCGTGGTAGGTGGGGAGATAGCCTCCGGGATCAGGGTTCGATGCTTCCCAGGGCGCCAGCCATTGCACGTTCTGTTGCCGGACTGCTGTCCACTCGCTGCGGTCACGATGCCGGATGGGCCGCAGTCCGATGTCCCCTGCGGCCAGCGTCACCGGCCAGCTCCCTGCCGACCACATCGCTGGCTACTTGGACATGCCGGCGCTGAATTCCTTGATCCATGCGCAGAGGTCAGGGCCCAGGTCCTCGCGTTCAGAGGCAAGGGTCACCACTGCCTTCAGGTAGCTCAGCTTGTCTCCGGTGTCGTACCGGCGGCCGCGGAAAACGACGCCGTACACTCCTGAACCCTCACCGTCAGCGGCTGCCAGCGTCTGAAGCGCATCCGTCAGTTGGATCTCCCCACCCCGCCCGGGACCGGTCGTCTCGAGGACGTCGAAGACGCGCGGGTGCAGCACATAACGACCGATCACGGCGAGGTTCGACGGCGCTTCATCCACTGCGGGCTTCTCGACCAGCTGATTGACCCGGACGTACTCCTCACCCTCCAGCTCGGTGATATCGGCACATCCATAGGCGCTGATCTGCGCGGGATCGACCTCGATGAGCGCGATCACCGATCCGCCGGTCCTCGCCTGGACCGCGATCATCGTCTCGAGGAGCGGATCCCGTTCATCGATGAGGTCGTCGCCAAGGAGCACAGCGAAGGGTTCGTTGCCCACGTGGAGCTTGGCACGCAGCACTGCATGCCCCAGTCCCTTGGGATCGCCCTGCCTGAGGTAGTGGATGTCCCCGAGCTCGGAGGGCCGACGGACTGCAGCAAGCTTTTCGTGATCGCCTTTGGCTTCCAGGGTCTGCTCGATGAAGGGAACGCGGTCGAAATGATCCTCAAGAGCGCGCTTGTTCCGTCCGGTGATCATCAGGACGTCCGACAGGCCGGCGTCGACGGCTTCCTGCACCACGTACTGGATGGCCGGTTTGTCGACGACTGGAAGCATCTCCTTGGGCATCGCCTTCGTTGCCGGGAGGAAGCGGGTGCCAAGACCTGCCGCTGGAATGACGGCCTTGGTTACTGGGGTTCGCGAGGTCATGGCATCCACACTACATAACGGTGCGGTAAATTCATCAGCGGCGCACACAATGGAGAAATGAGCTTCGAGAACGAGATTTGGGACAGCAAACCCGCAGCCCGCACCGCCCTCCGCGCCCGCCGTCTGGCACTGCCCGCCTCGGAGCGCGCAACAGTCGCCCACAATCTTGCCGCCACGGTCCTGGAGTATCTCGAGGGTACTGCCGCCTCGACAGGGAAGGTGCTGGTGGCGGGTTACCTCGACCTTCCGCCCGAGCCTCCGGTGATGGACCTGCTGTTCCAGCTGCATGCGGCCGGCCATCCGATCGTGGTTCCGGTGTGCGAGGCGGAGCGCCAACTCACCTGGGTGGACTGGTTCCCCGGTGTGCCCCTGGCGAAATCGCGCTTCGGCCCCCTCCTGGAGCCCCTCGGACCGCGTTGGCCGGTGGAAGCCCTGCCGGAACTGCGATTCGTCCTGGTCCCCGCCCTGGCCATCGACCGCCTCGGCAACCGGATCGGTCAGGGCGGGGGTTACTACGACCGCATGCTCGCGGGACTGCGTGCAGCCAACCCGGCGGCAGAACTCGTAGGAGTGGTTCACGACCACGAACTGTTGCCTGAGGGCTCCTTTCCGGTGGAACCGTTCGATGTACCCCTTCCTGCTGTGTTCACCCCGTCGGGCTTTACGAATCTCCGACCGCCGGAGGGTGCAGCCGGGGAGGTGTAGACTTAGCACTCACCCGTGCAGAGTGCTAAACTGCTTTCCGATCCAGCGGATCCGGGAGACGCACAGGCCGCCCGAATGAATGCCCAGGAGGACCCATGCCCACATATGCCTACGCCTGCAAGGATTGCATCCACGCCTTCGACATCCAGCAGTCCTTCTCCGACAACTCCCTGACGGTATGCCCGGAGTGCTCGGGAACCCTGCGGAAGAAGTTCAACAGTGTCGGCGTCGTCTTCAAGGGCTCCGGGTTCTACCGCAATGATTCCCGGGACACGAAGTCGTCCTCGGAAGCAGGAGCCGCACCGGCTTCCGCCAGTTCCGCCGACTCGAAGGGAGCGGGGAAGGATTCGACCGCGTCCTCGCCCGCAACGGGGAATGGCACCAAGCCCGCTCCGGCGCCCGCCGCCCGCCCGGAGTCGAAGACGTCCGTTCCTGCAGGACAGCAAGCCTCCTAGGCGTTCCGGAAGTTTCTCTACTCCGTCCGCCCAGCCGCTCTGTTCACACAGCAGCGACGTCCACTCGTCCGCTCTGTCCACATAGCCGCGAAGGAAACACCCTTCGATGCCGAGCGGTCCTAGCGTTGGCTCATGCGCACCGCCGGAACATCAGATCGCCGCACCACCAGGGGCCTGCCTTTCCGGCGCCTGGTCCTTCGGCACCGGCGCCTGGTTGCCGCGCTGCTGCTGTGTGCGGCGGCCGGGGTATGCGTCGAGGCGCTCCTGCAGGATTCGAACGGCACGACGCCTGTCATGGCAGCTGCAATGGACGTTCCCGTCGGCACCGTCCTCACGCAGGACCATCTGGTGACGCGGCACCTGCCTCCCGAGGTAGTGCCCGGCACGGCTTTCGTTGCCGCCGAGCCCCTGGTCGGCCAGCGGATCGCCACTCCACTACGCAAGGGCGACATCCTGACCGATACGGCACTCCTCGGTGCCGGGCTCCTCGCAGGAACCCCTCCGGGAACGGTCGCGGTACCGCTCCGTCCGGCTGACGAATCGACGGTCCAGCTATTGGCGCCGGGACAGCTGGTCGACGTAGTGCTCACCACCGGCAACGGTTACGATGTGGCTGCCGACACCACCGTCCTCGCCAGCGGGCTGCCTGTGCTGTGGAGATCCGTGGCGGGCGAGGAGCAGGCCTGGCCCGGTGCCGACCCGCAGGCCGGGCTGGTGGTGGTGGCTGCGCCGCCGGAGGATGCCGCGGCCCTTGCGGGTTCGGCAAGCTCCGGCGAGGTTTACCTGGTGCTCACTGGCGGAGGCTAGGCACGTGCCCTAGTCCCAGTGCGGCGGACGCTGCTCCCTCAACCAGCTGTCCCGATCTTCCGTGCGGTCGCCCCACTGCCGCGCGTCGTCCTCGGCGGCGAGGGCAGGCAGGAGTACTTCCTCTGGTGCTTCGGGCCGTGGGAAACGGCCGTTCCGCGGGGAGTCCTGGGCCTCGACGGGCTCGAGGGCGAGGACCTCGGCTGCCCGCTGGGCACAACCGTCCGGATCGGTGAAGACCTCGATGGTCCACAGCGGCATGTAGTTCCACCCCATACGCTCCAGCAGCTGGGGCCGCAACCGGCTCCGTTCACGCACCGTCCTGGTGCCGTAACGCGAGGTGCCGTCCGATTCGACGGCGAGGGGAACCCTGGCCGCCTGGGTACTGGACCGGCCGCCCGGCCGGGTTCCCCCGGCCGGCTTCACCGCTGCAATATCGAGGACGCCGTCGTAGTGGTCCCACACCTCGGCTCCCCGGGAGCGCAACCGGTCCACGAGGTCGGCGACGAGCGGATCCGCGTTGGAGGGGCTCGACGGCGACGTCCGTTGTTCTGCCGGCTCCCCCAGCTCGCGCTGGAGAAGCTCGAAGAAGTCCAGGGCGCCGGCAGCCAGGCGTGTGGGATCGAGATCGGAGGGCTGGAAGCAGGTAAGGACGTGCAGCCGGCGTCGGGCGCGGGTCATGGCCATCACGAAGTGCTGCCGGCCGTCAGGAGCCGAGAGCGGGCCGAAGCCGTGCAGCGCCCGGCCGTGCGGAGTGCGCCCGAATCCCAGTGAGAAGATGATGTCGTCACGGACCAGGCCTGCAGCGCGATCCACGGGAACCACCCTGAAGGACTCACGTCCGGGAGCGAAGAACCCGGCAGCCCAGGGATAGTCCGCCATCTGGAGGCGGATCGCCTCACCGACACGGGCTGCGTGGCGTGTGCTGGCCGTCACCACGGCGAGCGTGGAGTCCGGGCGCTGCCGGATGTGCTCGAAGACCAGGTCCACCGCGCGGTTCACTTCCACCGCCACGCTTTCCACGCCGTCGTCGTCGGACCTCGGCATGCCGGTCCCGTTCGGCAGGTACTCGACGATGAGCCCGCGGTCGAGTCCGGAGATTTCGGAGGCCTGCGGCAACCGGGCGAGCTGTCCGTCGTAGAACGATTCGCTCAGGGAGTCACCGAGGCTCCGGTCCACGGCCCGGTACACCTCCGTGAGGGCCCGCGCCGGCAGGATGTCGCGAAAGGCACCGAACGCGCTGGGCAGCGGCTCGGATGCTCCCGGCCGGCTCGACGACTCGATCTCGATGCTGAACCGGCTTGGTGCTGCGACCTGCTCGTCACCGAAGACGACCACCTGGCGGGCACGTGCGATGGAGGACACAGCGCTCTGCAGCGAAACCGACTCACCGTCGAGCACCAGGACTGCGTCGAAGACCATTCCCGCAGGCAGCACCGCCGGAGCCAACAGCGGGCTCACGGCCCAGACCGGCAGCAGGGCCGACACCAGCGTCGGGGGAAGGTCCGCGAGGGTCCCGAGGGTGAGGAGCTCTTCCCGGAGCGAACTGCGAAGCCGCCCGGCGTCCTCCGGGTGAGCGGCGATGCCGTCTCTCCAGAGCTGCGCCTGGTTCCAGCGCAGCCGGGACGCCCCCGACGCGATATGCGCGCTGTCCGCCAACCGGTACTCGCGCTCAAGCCTGCGGAGGCTGTCGCCGTCGGACATCGCGAGGTAATCGTCTCCGCTGATCATCGCCTCGAGCGCGGACTGCCACCAGGCCAGCTCGAGCTCGGGCCCCACCTCCGCTCCGTCCACTTCCCGTTCCGCGAGGTCGTCGAGCAGGTCCCCCAACCCACGCTCACGCATCTCCTTCAGCAGCAGCGTGCGTTCCGGGAGGGTCTGGAGCGTTCCCTTGTCGGCGACCAGTTCCGCGAGGATACGCTCGAGGTCGTCGAGCCCGCAGGCAGGCAGGTCGGGGCTGGTCTGCGTGGTCTTCAGGATGCCGGTCAGCTCTGAAAGACGCGACCGCACGGCCTGATAGGAACTGTTGAGTTCCGCGAGGCCGGTGGGCACCGAGGGGTGCTGCTCCGTCGTCGCATACTGCGTCCAGAGGGTGTGCTGCTGCTGGACGTCGACCAGGGATGAGTGGAGGTCGGCGATGTGCACACCCGGCCGGACATATTCCTTGGCCACCCGGCGTAACCGCGAGCGGGTCATCGAACTCATCTCGATGCTGTGCTCGCGCCGCCAGGACGACGGCGCGGTGGCCGAGATGAGGTCCGTCACCGGGCGGTCGAAGATGTCGGGCGTGAACTTGTCGAGGCTGGCCCGGACCGCGACCAGGAGATCGAGCTGCTCCCCCCACGCCGTGAAGGTCTTTCCGAGGGCGATATGGGAGTACTCCGCGACGTGCAGCATCCTCGCCCGAAGCTCCGGAATGTCCTTCGCGAGCCCTGCCGAAAGCTCGTAGGCATGCTCGGTCTCGCTGCGGTTGAACAACTGGGCGCCATACCAGGGACTCCTGGTGGCGGCTTTACTGAAGCTGCCGAGTTCCGCGGCCCGTTGCAGTCTCGAGGTCAGTTCGGCCCGGTCGGGGATGCTGTCGAGGACACTGCGTTTGAGGCGGACCGTGGTGGACGGCGCGGGGTCGAGCGCCGTCAGTCCGGCGAGGGACTGCATCGCCTGGTACGGCGAGCAAGCCCAGCGGCTGCGGATGTTATGCAGGGACTGCACGTGCTCGAGGAGTTGGTGGCGGTGCCCAACGAGTGTCTGGTGCAGGCTCTCCAGCGACGGCTCCGTCGCCTTCTCATTGCGGACGATCGCGCGGACCACGGCGTCCTTCAGCTGCCCGGTCGGCATGTTCTCGCCGACCTGGAGCGCCAGGGAACCGAGCCCGAGGGCGTCGAGGTCCTGAACGAATTCGTTGAGCGTTCCGCGCCGCTCGGCCACGACCAGCACCTGCTTGCCCTGTGAGGCCAGGAGTGCGGCGGCGTTCAGTGCCGTCTGGGTCTGGCCCGTCCCGGGCGGCGTCGAGACCACGAGCGAGGTGCCGGCGCCGATCTGGTCGAGCACTTCCTGCTGGGCGCTGTCGGCGTCGAGGATGAGCAGTTCGTCCCCGGGGGACCGCTCGTCGAAGGGAGGGAAGCCCTCCGCCGCGGAAAAAGCGGGTGTCGCCCCGCTTGTTCTGTCGCCTTCCCTCGCTGCGGCTACGAGAGCGGCAAGGGCTGGGTGGCCGGGGTGCACCGCCGGGTCATCGGCAGTCTTCGCCAGGTCGGCGAAGGTGGACACGAGGATCCTGTGCTCCACCGACATCCCTCGCACGCCGTCGGTCAGCTGGCGGAGACGCTCCAGTACGGGATAGGGGTCGAGCCGGGCCGTGCCGTAGGCGAGCCTCGCCAGCCCTTTGGCGTCGACGTCGATGTGCTGGACGGTCCGCAGGTGCCGGACGAGGGCCGGATTGAGCCGGGCCTGTTCGGTGATCTGCAGTTCGTAGTCGTCCTGGGACGAGTGCACGGTGAGTGAGACAGCGGTCAGCAGCACCGGAGCGTTGAGCGTTTCGGACCGTCCGGCGCCATCGACGGAGCGCCAGGACGCCGTTCCGGCAGCGAGGTTCCCGACGTCGATGCCCCGCTCGGTGCCGAGCTCGAAGATCTTGGCCCGGAGCGCGCGGGCAGCGGCTTTCGCGGCGTTGTACTGCACCGGATCACGAAGCAGTGTCGAAAGGCGGGTGCGCCGCCCAGCGAGCAATTGGGCGAGCCCCGAGGGATGCGCGTGCGTGAGGTCGATGCTCGTGCCGGCCGACGGACGGAAATGCAGCAGCGTGTCACCGGTTGCCTGCGGGCCCATCGAATTAAGCCACGGCAGCAGGAAATCCTCCGCCGCATCCCCACGGTCCTGCTCCGGCACAGCTGTCCTCTTCCCTGCATGGTTACACACTGATTTCGGCCGGATCGGCCATCCTCCAAGCTATCCGATCAAGGGACGGCGGCGTCGGATAGCAACGCGTGATACCGCCACCGGTTTTGCCCCCGTCAGGAGCAGCTCATTCCCACTCGATGGTTCCCGGAGGCTTGCTCGTGACATCGAGCACCACCCGGTTGACGCCGTCGACCTCATTGGTGATCCGGTTCGAGATCCTGGCGAGGAGGTCGTAGGGCAACCGCGACCAGTCGGCGGTCATCGCGTCCTCACTGGAGACGGGACGCAGCACGATCGGGTGGCCGTAGGTCCGCCCGTCGCCCTGCACGCCGACACTGCGGACGTCGGCAAGGAGCACCACTGGCATCTGCCAGACCTCGGAATCGAGCCCCGCGGCGGTGAGTTCCGCCCTGGCGATGGCGTCGGCCTTCCGGAGCAGCTCCAGCCGTTCCTGCGTCACGTCACCGACGATCCGGATGCCGAGCCCCGGACCCGGGAACGGCTGGCGCCCGACGATCTCCGGGGGCAGCCCGAGCTGCGCACCCACAGCCCGCACCTCATCCTTGAACAGGGTGCGCAGCGGCTCGACGAGTTCGAACTGCAGGTCCTCCGGAAGCCCTCCCACGTTGTGGTGGCTCTTGATGTTCGCGGCCCCCTCTCCGCCGCCCGACTCGACGACGTCAGGGTAGAGGGTCCCCTGGACCAGGAACCGGATCTTCTCGCCGTGGGCTTCGGCCTCGGAGATGATGGCCCGCTCGGCCTCTTCGAAGGCGCGGATGAATTCACGACCGATGATTTTCCGCTTGGTCTCCGGATCAGAGACGCCCGCGAGCGCGTCGAGGAAGCGTTCCTGCTCGTTCGCGACGTAGAGCTTCACTCCGGTGGCGGCAACGAAGTCACGCTCCACCTGCTCGGCTTCGCCCTCGCGCAGCAGCCCGTGGTCCACGAAGACGCAGGTGAGCTGGTCCCCCACCGCACGCTGCACGAGTGCGGCGGCGACGGCGGAATCCACTCCGCCCGACAGGCCGCAGATGACCCGCGCGTCCCCGATCTGCTCGCGGATGCGGTCGACCTGCTCCTCGAGGATGTCGCGGGTGGTCCAGTTCGGATGGAGCCGGGCACCCTTGAACAGGAAGTTCTCGAGGACCTGCTGGCCATGCCGGGAATGCTTCACCTCGGGGTGCCACTGGACCCCGTACAGGCCCCTGCCCTCATGCGCGAACGCCGCTACCGGGGCACCTGCCGTGCTGGCCAGGACGTCGAATCCCTCAGGTGCGGCCTGAACGCTGTCGCCATGGCTCATCCAGGCGTTCTGATGCTCGGGCGTTCCCTCGAGGATGGAGCGGGCGTTCCCGGAGGAGGAGACATCGGTGGAGCCGTACTCGCGCAGGCCCGTCTTCGCCACCGTGCCGCCGAGGGCGGCGGCCATGGCCTGGAAGCCGTAGCAGATGCCGAGGACAGGAACACCGGCGTCGAACAGTTCAGGCTCCACGCGGGGCGCACCGTCGGCGTACACGCTCGACGGCCCGCCGGACAGGATGATCGCCACCGGATTCTTGGCGAGGATCTGTTCCGCGCTCAGGGTATGGGGCACGATCTCGGAGTAGACGTCGGCCTCGCGCACCCTCCGCGCGATCAGCTGGGCGTACTGAGCACCATAATCGACAACGAGGACCGGGCGGTGTTCAGGGGTGGGGGCGGGGGTAGTCACCCGTCAACAATAGTCGGAAGGGCCGGCGCGCCGCACCTTGTTCCGCGCTGGAACCGGCACGCCGGGTCAGTACCGCTGGGCCGCCTCGGGGTGGGATGCGAGGTCGGCTTCCGCCTGCCGGTGGATTCGCTTCTCGACGATGAACGAGAGCAGGGGCACCACCCCGCCGAGTGCGATGAGCAGGAAGCGGGTGAACGGCCACCGCAGGAACTGCCACAGACGAAAATCGGCGATCAGGTACACCACGTAGAGCCAGCCGTGCACGATCAGGACCGCGGTGGAGAGGTTGAATCCCGAAGAAAGCTCCGCCTCTGCCTCCGGAAGAAGCTGCAGTGCCGAGCCTCCCCCGGCAACGATCTCCGAGCCGAATCCGTACTTCGCGATCATTTCGACGACCACGAGGAGCAACATGACGCCCGTGGCATAGGCCAGCACACGATAGAAGCTCAGGGCGGACCGGATCTGGGCGTGCGTGCCTCCGAATCTGCGCTTCTTCGCGGCCTTGGTCGCGGCCCCGCCTGCTGGCCGGCGGTCGGCTTTTCCTTCGGTAACCGGGTCACTCACTCTTGGTTCCACTTCCTGATGTCGATGTGCTCGGGTCCGCTGCGGTCAGTGCCGGCTGGTCCGGCTCCGCATCGTTCGGAATTTCGTCTGCCTCGTCCTCGAGGCTCCTGCGGTAGTCGTCCGCCACCAGGCGCCACCAGATGAAGAAGGCAAAGCCCGCGAAGACGAACCACTCGATGGCGTAGAAGATGTTCAGCCAGTTGACGGGGGTGTCCTGCGGCTGCGGGCCGACTTCCACGGTTTCGAGCGGCGCCTGGACGGGCACGACGTCATCGGCCTGCCGAATCTCGTTGGACACCACGAATCCCGAATAGGTCGGGCGATCCCAGATATTCGTCAGTTCGGCCGACGCGAGCGTCGGAACCTGGTTCTCCACCGTGCGCTGGGCCACCGGACCTTCCCCGGGGAGGAGCCTCCCCTCCACCCGCGCCGGCCCTTCAGGGACGCTCACGGCGTCGAAGGCATCGGCGGTCCGGACCCAACCGAGCACCACGGGGATCACGGGTGCCGCGTCGTCCCCCGCACCTGCGGGCTCGTCCTCCATCCGTGCACCCTCGACCTCGAAGGCGCTGACCACCCACAGTCCGGTGTCCTCCCCGCGGACCCTGTCCTGAACGAAAATCTGCGTGCCCGGCACGAAGCTCCCGTCGAAGGACACGAGCCGGTCGGCCGCGGCAGTGGTCAACGGCGCACCGGGCTGGAGGACGTCGATCAGGGGTTGAACCGACTCGGTGACGGAGGGAGCCGGCGGGCCGTCACTGCGTGACGAGGACAACTGCCACTGACTGAGCAACACGAAGACCGAGGCGATCACCATCGCGAGGATCAGCAGAAGGATCCATCGGGGTTTGAGCGCGGTCTTCAACACTTGTTAAAGGTACTTCGTGCGCGTGTAGAACAACGAATGATTCAGCCGTGGGCAGCTGTTCCCAAGTGATTGGGAAACCTCTATCGCTTTGGCGGGATCGCGTCTAGGATTGGCTCTCGTGCGCGTCTTCCCCTACCCCGATACCGGCCCTCCCAACATCGCCTCGCCCACCAGGTACCTCGCATGGCTTGCCTCGAAGCAGAAAGGGACCCTGTGCGCAGGGATCTTTTTCGGTGCCGTGCTGATGGCGGCACAGGCCGCCATGCCCTTTTTCCTGGGACGGGCCATCGACGGCGGGATCATCGCCGGTGATCCGACCGCGCTCGTCCAGTGGGTCTCCGGTCTGCTCGTCCTCATGGTGGTCCAGGCAGCGGCGGATACGGCGAGCCACCGGGCGGCCGTCAGCAACTGGATGCAGGCCGCCTTCCGCTCCGCGCAGCTTGTCGGCCACAAGATCACGAGGACCGGCGACGCCCTGCCCAGTTCGCTGTCGACGGGCGAGGTGGTGTCCACCGCAGCCTCGGATGCCTTCCGGCTGGGCGAGGTCTTCGAAGTACTGTCGCGCCTCGCGGGAGCCGTCGCTGCCTGGCTGGTGGTCACCGTCCTGATCTGGCAGACCTCGGAGATGCTGGCCGTGCTGGTGCTCGTCGGAGTGCCCGTCTGCTGCGCCCTGCTGCTGTTCGTGGTGAAGCCCATGCAGGCCCGGCAGCGGGAGCAGCGCGAGGCATCGGGCAGGATGACGGCGGTCGGCGCCGACACCGTGGCCGGCCTGCGGGTTCTGCGCGGGATCGGCGGTGAGCACATCTTCGTCGACCGCTACCGTGCGAAGTCGGCCGCAACCCGCGATTCGGGAATACGGGTGGCCCGCTCCCTGGCGGACCTCGAGGCGTCCCAGGTGTTCATTGCCGGTGCGTTCAGCGTGGTCTTCACCTGGGTCGGAGCGAACCTCGTGCTCGACGGCGTCATCAGCCCCGGCGAGCTGGTGGCACTCTATGGGTTCTCGGTGTTTCTCATGACCCCCATCCGCGCGGCGGCCGACGCGGTCGCCCGCTTCATCCGGGCCTCCGTGGGAGCCCGGAAGATCATCGCGGTCCTGCGGGTCGAGCCGAATGTCTCCGACGACGGGCCTCCGGCCCCCGCTCCGCCGTCGGGCTCCGCCCTGTTCGACGAGCGCACCGGCCTGACCGTCCGGCCCGGGCGTCTCACCGCGCTGGTATCGGAGTCGGGGGCAGCGGCTGAGGTGGCGAGCCGCCTTGGCCGGTTCGAGGATCGTGTCCTCGAGGAAGCACGGGTGCGGTGGGGTGCCGCCGACCTGCGCCGCGTGGCGCTGCAGGAGATCCGGAGCAGGATCGTGGTCAGTGAGGCCGGTCCGCAGCTCTTCACCGGTTCGCTGCGCTCCCAGCTCGACCCTCACGGAAGGCACGACGACGCCGCCGTGCTCCGCGCCCTCGATGCAGCGAGCGCGCTCGACATCCTCGAGGGAATCGACGACGGCCTCGACCATGAGGTCACCGAACGTGGCCGCGGCTTCTCGGGAGGGCAGCGCCAACGGCTGGTGCTGGCCCGGGCGTTCCTGACCGAGGCGGAGACCCTGATACTGGTCGAGCCCACGAGCGCCGTCGACGCCCACACCGAAGCGCGCATCGCCGCGCGGCTCCGGGACGCGAGGGGGCGGAAGGACCGAACCACGGTGGTGGTCACGGCCAGCCCGCTTCTGCTCGGGGTCATGGACTCCGTGGTGTTCCTCGACGAGGGCCGTGTCCAGGCCGAGGGCACGCATGCAGAACTTGTGGCAGGCAACAGCGCGTACCGGAATGTGGTGATTCGCAGTGAGTGAAGCAGCGACGGAGACAGCGGAGGCGACAGCCCCGGTGACCAGGGGCAGGGCCGCACCGGGCGAGGGCAAGCTGCCGGTCGCCTCGCCGGCCACTGTACGCGCTGAAGCCAGGCGCCTCATCCGCCGGCACCGCAGGAGCCTGACGGGCGTGATCGCACTGTACGTCGGATCGGCCGTGGCGGGACTAGCCGGACCGCTGCTTCTCGGGGCGCTGGTGGACGCCGTCGCCGGCGGCACCACCAGCGGCTATGTGGCTACGGTGTCGCTTGCCATGCTGGGCTTCCTCACGGTGCAGTCGGTGCTGCGGCGCTTCGCCGTACGCTCCGGAATGGTCTTCGGCGAACGGGTGTTCGCCGAACTCCGTGAGGATTTTCTGGAGCAGGTCACTGCCCTGCCGCTGTCCACCGTCGAGAAGGCGGGCACGGGTGACCTGGTGGCCCGCACCACCAACGACATCGACGCGGTGTCGCACACCGTGCGCTTCGGCGTGCCGCAGGTGGTGGTCTCGGCGGTGACGATCGTACTGACCCTGGCCGTCGCGGTTCTCACCTCCCCGGTGCTGTCGGCGGCCCTCCTGGTCGGCATCCCGCTGCTCTACCCGGTGACCCGCTGGTACCTCAGGCGCAGTTCTGACGGCTACCAGCGGGAACGGGAATCGTACGCCGTGGTGAATGGCACGATCACCGAGAGCATCGAGGGCGCGCGGACCGTCGACGCCCTCAGCCTCGGAGGAATCCGGCGCCAGGGCATGGACGATGCGCTGGGGGTCAGTTACGGCGTGGAGCGCTACACCCTGTGGCTGCGCTCCGTCCTGTTTCCCGCAGCCGACCTGGCCTTCTGGCTCCCCGTCGCGGCGGTCCTGCTGTGGGGCGGCTGGCTTGCCTCGAACGACGTCGTCACCCCCGGCGCGGTAGCCGCCGTCGCGCTCTTTGCCGTGCGGTTGATCGACCCCGTGGATCTGCTGATCATGTGGACCGATGAGATCCAGGTCGGTGCGGCGTCGCTCGCGCGCATCATCGGGGTTCAGGACGTGGCTCCGGACCGCGAGGCGACGGACGCCGTGCCGACCAATGAGGACATCCTCGTCTCCAACGTGACCTACGCCTACCGTCCGGGCCAGGACGTCCTGCACGGCATCGACCTGTCCCTGCGGCGCGGCGAGCGCCTCGCCGTGGTGGGACCGTCGGGAGCCGGCAAATCGACCCTCGGCCGGCTGATCGCGGGCATCCACCCGCCCACCACCGGCTCGGTCACCGTCGGCGGGGTCCCTCTGGTGGACCGTCCGCTGGATCAGCTGCGCCGCGAGGTCGCCCTGGTGACGCAGGAGCACCACGTCTTCGTGGGATCGCTTGCCGACAACGTCCGCCTCGGCCGTGCGTCAGCCACCGAAGCGGAACTGGCGGAGGCACTGAACGACGTCGGCGCACTCGCCTGGGCCCTGGCCCTGCCCGACGGACTGGAGACCGAGGTGGGATCGGGCGCGCTCGAACTCACTCCCGCGCAGGCGCAGGAAGTCGCGCTCGCACGCCTGGTGCTCGCCGATCCGCACACGCTCGTCCTCGATGAGGCGACCTCGCTGATCGATCCCCAGGCCGCCCGGGACCTCGAGCGCTCCCTGAGCGCTGTGCTGGAGGGCCGCACCGTGATCGCCATCGCGCACCGCCTCCACACCGCGCACGACGCCGACCGCGTGGCTGTCGTGGAGGGGGGCCGCATCACCGAGCTCGGCTCCCATGACGAGTTGATCGCGCTCGACGGCGCCTACGCGTCACTGTGGCGTTCCTGGCGCACCGAATAGGAACCGGGTCCGCCGGGCCACTGACGTGACAGGAGACACGTCGATGACCGTGACAGGAGTCCCGTCAGTGGTCGTTCTGTGACCGTGTCAGTGGTTGTGGAACACGAGCGAGGAATTGATGAGTTCCGCGATCACTTCGGCGTCGTGCGCCCTCCTCAGCGACTCACGGAAGTTCTCCTTGAACAGGCTCCGCGCGATGGTCGCGAGGACCTCGAGGTGCTCGGAGAAGGATTGGGCCGGCGTCGCCATCAGGAGGACGAGGGTGGCGGGGCCGTCCATCGCGCCGAAGTCCAGGCTGTGGCCGTATTTCGCGACGCCCACCGCGATGGAGGTCCGGTTGACGTACTCGCTGCGCGCATGCGGCAGGCCGACGCCTCCGGGGAGGCCGGTGGCCATCTGGTGTTCGCGGGAAGAGACCTGGTCGAGGAAGGCGTCGAGGTCGGAGATCCGCCCGCCGGCGTGCATGCGGGCGGCCAGCTGCGCCGAGGCGTCCTGCCTGCTGGCCGCCACCATCTCGAGGATCACCATGTCCGGCGTGGTCAGTTCGGCGTTATGCAAGTCCAGGGACAGCTCACTCACGTTTGGCCTCTCGGTACGGCGGGTTTTCAGGAGGAACCTGGAGTGTCCTACCTTAGCGGGACGATGTCGGCCACTCCGAGGCGCGCGCTGTCGGCGGACTCGTCATCGGGCTGTTCCTGACTGAGGCGCTCCGCCTCGACCCGCGCGATGTAGTGCTTCACCTCACGCTCGACCTGCTGCTCGCTCCATTCCAGGATCGGCGCCATGAGGCCGGCGACCACCGGCGCGGCCGAGACGCCGCGATCCCAGGCTTCGATGGAGATCCGAGTCCGCCGCGTCAGCACGTCGTCAACGTGCCTCGCTCCCTCATGGGTGACGGCGAAGACCACCTCTGCGCCGAGGTAATCGTCCGCGCCGGGCAGCGGCTCCCCCAGTGCGGGATCCGCCTTGATGAGGGCCAGGACGTCGGCAGCCTGCGTTCCGTAGCGCTGCAGCAGGTGCTCCACCCGCGCGACATGCACCCCGGCATCGTCGGCCATATTGCCGCGCGCATTCCACGCCGCCTTGTAACCCTCCGCGCCGAGCAGCGGAACCGACTCGGTGACGCTGTCGGGAACGCGCTCGTCGAGGGCGCGCGTCGCCTCGTCGACGGCGTCCTTGGCCATGACACGGTAGGTGGTCCATTTTCCGCCGGCAACCACCACCAGCCCCGGGACAGGATGGGCGACGACGTGTTCCCGTGAGAGCTTCGCTGTGGAGTCGTTCTCGCCCGCAAGCAGCGGCCGGAGTCCCGCGTAGACGCCCTCGACATCCTCGCGGGTGAGCGGCCGTTTGAGGACGCGGTTCACGTGTTCGAGCACGTAGTCGATGTCCTTGGAAGTGGCGGCCGGGTGCGCCTTGTCGAGGTGCCAGTCGGTGTCCGTGGTGCCGATGATCCAGTGGCGACCCCACGGGATCACGAAAAGTACCGATTTCTCGGTCCGGAGGATCAGACCAACGGTCGACTGGAAGCGGTCCCGCGGCACGACCAGGTGAATGCCCTTCGATGCCCGGACCTTCAGCTGGCCCCGGTCGGTGACCATGGCCTGCGTCTCGTCGGTCCAGACCCCTGTGGCATTGACCACCTGCTTCGCGCGTATGCTGAACTCTTCGCCGCTTTCATGGTCCTTAACCCGCGCACCGACAACCCGCTCTCCTTCACGGAGGAAGTCCACCACGCTCACCCGGTTGGCGGCCTTCGCTCCGTAGTGCGACGCCGTCCGCACCATATTGACGACGTACCGGGCGTCATCCACCTGGGCGTCGTAGTAGCGGATGGAACCCACCATGGCGTCGTCCTTGAGGCTCGGCGCCGCGCGGAGGGTTCCCTTCCGGCTCAGGTGCTTGTGGAACGGCACGCCACGCGAATTCCCGCCGGACATGCTCATGGCGTCGTACAGGGCGATCCCGGCGCCCACGTAGGGACGTTCGACGAAGCGTCTGGTCAGGGGATAGAGGAACGGTACGGGGCGCACGAGGTGCGGGGCAATCCGCTGGATCAGGAGGCCGCGTTCCTTCAGTGCTTCCTGGACCAGGGCGAAATCGAGCATCTCCAGGTAGCGCAGGCCGCCGTGGATCAGCTTCGACGAGCGCGACGACGTTCCCGACGACCAGTCGCGGGCCTCGACGATTCCCGTGGTCAGGCCTCGCGTCGCGGCGTCGAGCGCGGATCCCACGCCCACCACTCCGCCGCCGACGATCAGGATGTCGAGTTCCCGGCCCTGCCCGCTCGTGGCTTTCAGCGCCGCGATTGCCTCTTCGCGGTTCTGCGGACTGAGTGCGCCAGATGCCATGGTCGTAACCCTTCAGTGGGTGGATCCTGCTGTCCCTGCCTATCCCCCAACTCTAGGCCAAACGGCCGTTCGAGTCAGTCGTTCGAGGCATAGGGCGAGAGGACTACCTCGACGCGCTGGAACTCCTTGAGGTCCGAGTACCCGGTGGTCGCCATAGCCCGCCGCAGGGCACCGATGACGTTGGAGGTTCCGTCGGTGTGGTGCGAGGGTCCCCACAGCACCTCCTTGAGCGAGCCGACCGTGCCGATCCTCACCCGGTCGCCGCGGGGAAGCTCCGCATGGTGTGCTTCCTGCCCCCAGTGCCACCCCTTGCCGGGCGCTTCCTCTGCGCGGGCGAGGGCCGAGCCGAGCATGACGGCGTCGGCACCCATGGCGATCGCCTTGACGATGTCGCCACTTGCCCCCATGCCGCCGTCGGCGATGACATGGACATAGCGGCCGCCGGATTCATCCATGTAGTCGCGGCGTGCCGCAGCGACGTCGGAAATGGCCGAGGCGAGGGGCGAGTGGATGCCGAGTGCCCGCCGCGTCGTCGTCGTCGCACCCCCGCCGAAACCGACCAGGACGCCGGCGGCGCCCGTGCGCATGAGGTGGAGCGCGGGGGTGTAGCCTGCGGCTCCTCCGACGATCACGGGGACGTCGAGCTCGTAGATGAATTTCTTGAGGTCGAGTGGCTCCTCGTTCTTCGAGACGTGCTCGGCGGAAACGGTGGTGCCGCGGATCACGAAGATGTCGACGCCGGCGGCCAGCACCGTCTTGTAGAACTGCTGGGTGCGCTGCGGTGTCAGCGAGCCTGCCACCGTGACACCGGCCTCCCGGATCTCGGCCAGGCGGCTCGTGATGAGCCCCGCCTGAATGGGTGCGTCGTAGATCTCCTGCATGCGCTTCGTGGCCGCCGGGCTGAAGTTCTCGGTACTGAGGCCGGCGATCTCGTCGAGCGCCACCTGCGGATCCTCGTACCTCGTCCACAGCCCCTCGAGGTTCAGCACCCCCAAGCCACCGAGCCGGCCCATCTGGATGGCCGTGGCGGGCGACATCGCCGAATCCATGGGGGCTGCGACCACTGGCATCTCGAATTGGTAGGCGTCGATCTGCCAGCTGACCGATACGTCCAGCGGGTCGCGGGTGCGCCGCGAAGGTACCACCGCCACGTCGTCCAGGGAGTATGCCCTGCGTCCACGCTTGCCTCGGCCGATCTCGATCTCGTAAGTCACTGCTCTAGGTTATCCCAGCGTTCCTGGGCCCCGCCCCCCGCTGATTAAGCGGCTATGGCTGCTATTCCGGCCGGGAGGCAGCCACAGGTGCTTAATCAGCGGGGGGTACCGCGTCCATGGGACGGCCCCCGGACAGCTGGCTCTCGAACATCCGGAAGTACCTGCCGCGCAGCGCGACGAGCTCACTGTGGGTTCCGGCTTCCACGATGCGGCCGTCCTCGAGCATGTAGACGACGTCGGCCTTCTCGATGGTGGCGAGGCGGTGGCTGATGGCCACGATGGTGCGCGAGCGGTCGGCGAAGAGGCGCGAGAAGATCCGGTGCTCGGCGAGCGCGTCGATGGCCGACGTCGGCTCGTCCAGCACCACGAAGGGTGCGTTCCGGTAGAAGTTGCGCGCCATGGCGAGGCGTTGCCACTGCCCTCCGGAGAGGCCGCTGCCCTTGCGTCCCCGGGGGTCCTCCATCCAGTTGCTGACGTAGTTGTCGAACCCGTTCGGCATCTTCGCGATGAAGTCGGTTGCCTCGGCGTCGTCCGCGGCGCGTCGGATGCGCTCGTCGTCACGCGGTTGGTCCACATCGCCGAAGTAGATGTTGTTGGCGGCGGTGGCGAACTCGTACTTGAGGAAGTCCTGCGACATGACGGCGAGGTGACGGTGCCACGATGCGGCCCCGAGGGAGCGGAGGTCCTGGCCGTCGAGGAGCACCCGGCCCGCGCTCGGCTCGTAGAGCCCGGCCAGGACCCGGATCAGCGTCGATTTCCCTGCGCCGTTCTCCCCCACGATGGCGATGTGGCTCCCCGACCCGATGGTGAGGGAGATGCCCTTCAGGACCTCGGTGTTCCCGCCCTCATAGGTGAAGTGGATATCCTGCAGCTCCAACGACGACGGCGCCGCGGCCAGCTCGCGACGTGGCGAGGTGGCCGCCGGGAAATCCAGGAACTGCTCATAGTCCTTGAGGTTCGCGAGGTCCTCGTCGATCGAACTGAGCGAGGTCACCAGCGAATTGGCGGTGCTGAGCGCCCGGCTCACGATCTGCTGTACGTAGAGGAACTGGCCCACCGGCTCCGCCCTGGCGATGATCTGGCCCACCACCCAGAGAAGCGCCACCACTTCCGCCCCGTACTGGAGGGTGTCGGCCAGCAGTTGCTTGGGGATGTAGCGACGCTGGAATTCGAGCCGCCGCTTCTCGTCGGCGTCGCGCAGCCTGGATCGCAGGTCCATCAGGTACCCCACGACGCCGTACAGGCGCATCTCGGCGATGTGCTGTGGCCGCATGAGATTGGTTTCGATCATGCGCCGCTGCCTGCGGGAGTCCACCTGCGTGTTCCAGTGCGCCATCTGCTCCCGCGAGAGCCGGAACTGCAGGTAGACGCTCGGAATGATCGCCACCAGGACGATCAGCGCCACCCACCAGCTCACGAACAGCAGTGCGCCGATGGCGAGCACCACCGACGTGAGCTGCGTGAAGATCGCGGCGATCCGGTCGAGGACCCGGGCATAGGAGTCCGAGAACCGCTTCGCGCGGTCGTAGAGGTCGACCGTCTCCTTGTCGTCGTAACGCCAGAACTCGAGGGCGAGAAATTTTTCGTACATCTGGTCACCCACCACTGCGCCGACCCGGAAACTCAGGACCTGCTGGATATAGCGGTCGACACTCGTGAAGCCGCCCCAGAGCAGACCGAGCGCTGCCGTGACCAGGACGTAGATGACGGCTTGCCGCCCCGCGTCGGGATTGCCGGTGTACGCCTCGGCGAGGGCCGTCGTCGTCAGCGCCGCGAAGTAGGTGGTGACCAGCGGCAGGACGGCGGAGATCAGCGATCCGAGGACCTTCATGACGACGGCGCCCGGCGAGGCCTTCGCGCTGACCTTCAGGACCTGACCCACGGCACTCGCGTAGGGCCGCAGGGCGATGCCCCGCCGCGGAGCGGGTGACGCTGCGGGCAACGTCATCCGGACGCCCGACCGGGGCGGCCGGACAACCTGCCGGGACCGCGATTGCCGCGCATCGTGCTATTTGGAGCTGTAGTTGGGCGCCTCGACCGTCATCTGGATGTCGTGCGGGTGTGATTCCTTCAGACCGGCGGAGGTGATCCGGACGAACTTGCCCCGGGCTTTGAGCTCCGGAATGGTGCGTGCGCCCGTGTAGAACATGGTCTGGCGGAGCCCACCCACCAGCTGATGCGCTACGGAGGCAAGCGGCCCTCGGTAGGCGACGCGGCCCTCGATGCCCTCCGGGATGAGCTTGTCATCGCCGCTCACATCGCCCTGGGAGTAACGGTCCTTCGAGTACGACGTGTTCTTTCCGCGGGTCTGCATCGCACCGAGGGACCCCATGCCGCGGTAGGTCTTGTACTGCTTGCCGTTGACGAAGACCAGTTCACCGGGCGCCTCCGCGGAGCCGGCGAGCAGCGACCCCAGCATCACGGTGTCGGCGCCGGCCACGAGCGCCTTGCCGATGTCGCCTGAGTACTGCAGGCCGCCGTCGGCGATGACGGGGACACCCGCGGGGATGGCAGCCTTCGCGGATTCGTAGATGGCGGTGATCTGCGGCACGCCGACGCCGGCGACCACGCGCGTGGTGCAGATGGAGCCGGGCCCGACGCCCACCTTGATGCCGTCGGCGCCGGCGTCGATCAGCGCCTGCGCACCCTCGCGGGTTGCCGCCTGTCCGCCGATGATGTCCACGTGCGCCAGCGACTTCTCTGCCTTGAGCTTCCCGATCATCTCGAGGACGCCCGCACTGTGGCCGTTGGCGGTGTCCACGAACAGGGCGTCGACGCCGGCGTCCACGAGGGCCATGGCGCGGTCCCAGCCGTCCCCGAAGAAGCCGATGGCCGCGCCTACCCGCAGGCGCCCGTCATCGTCCTTGGTGGAGAGCGGGTACTGCTCGGCCTTGGTGAAATCCTTGACCGTGATGAGGCCGCGGAGCACGCCTTCGGCGTCGACCAGCGGCAGTTTCTCGATCTTGTTGACGGCGAGGAGGTTGATGGCGTCGTCGCCGCTGATGCCCACCCGACCGGTGATGAGGGGCATCCTGGTCATCACCTCCTGCACCAGCCGATCCGGGAAATCACGCTCCAGGACGAAGCGTGTGTCCCGGTTCGTGACGATTCCGAGCAGGCGTCCCTGCTCATCGACCACGGGGAGGCCCGAGACGCGGTAACGGCCGCACAGCTCGTCGAGTTCCTGCAGGGTGGCTCCGGGGCCGATGGTGAGCGGGTTGGTGATCATGCCCGATTCGCTGCGCTTGACGCGGTCCACCTGCTCGGCCTGGTCGGCGATGGACAGGTTGCGGTGGATAACGCCGAGCCCGCCCTGGCGCGCCATCGCGATCGCCATCCGCGCCTCGGTGACGGTGTCCATGGCGGAGGACAGCAGCGGAGTCCGCACCGAGATCCGCCGCGAGATGCGCGACGACGTGTCGGCCTCCGACGGGATGACGTCGGTGTATCCGGGAAGCAGCAGGACATCGTCATAGGTGAGGCCGATGAAGCCGAAGGGGTCGTGGGCTTCGTTCTGCGCGGACAACTGGGTCACTACTTGAGCCTCTTTCGGTGTCACCGGGGGGATGGAGTGCCTGCGGGTGGCCGGCGGGCAGTTACTCAAGTCTAGAACGGATCAAAGTTGCGCTCTATTCCGGCACCGGTGCCGTTGGACACAACTGGAACCTGATGCTCCTCACCAGCCGGTCAGGGCCCGGAACCTTCCGTCGAACACCGGCACTGTGGTCGCCGCGTACGTCCTGCTCGGGTGGTCCCGGTCGATGTACAAGCGGACATTGCCGATGACGCCGGGGCAGGAGGAATCGATACACACGACAGGGGTCGGCGGTGCTGGAACGACTCGATCGTTCCTGCCAACCCTGGCCATCGTCACGCCTGAGAATCCCTTCGATGGTCCGAGTGCAAACTGTCAGTTCACCTGCCGGCGAGTCCCGTCCGCGGCGTATCCCTCCGCCCGGGTAGGCCCGGAGGCCGGATCGGCGTTATTCTCGATACCAAGACCTTTGGCAGTGGCGCACCGCCGCACCGTCCCCTTCGAAGCATGGGGACCGCCTCGCATTCCCGAACAAACACCACGAAAGAATCCACCTCTGTGAATAAAGCACCTGCCAATCTAAAAGCCCCCCGCGACCTTGCCAAGGGCGCGATGCGCATAGTTGCCCTCGGCGGTATCGGCGAGATCGGCAGGAATATGACGGTCTTCGAATTCGACGGCAAGCTCCTCATCGTCGACTGCGGCGTCCTCTTCCCCGAGGACCACCACCCCGGCGTGAACGTGATCCTGCCGGACTTCACCGCCATCCGGGACCGGCTCGACGACGTCGTCGCGGTCGTGCTCACGCACGGCCATGAGGACCACATCGGCGCTGTCCCCTACCTGCTGAAGGAGCGGGCGGACATTCCGCTGGTCGGCTCGCAGCTGACGCTCGCCTTCATCGAAGCGAAGCTCAAGGAACACCGGATCACTCCCAAGACCGTGCAGGTCAAGGAAGGCGACCGCCGCACCATGGGCGGATTCGATCTCGAGTTCATCGCGGTCAACCACTCCATTCCGGACAGCCTCGCCGTAGCGATCCGCACCGCAGCCGGCATGGTCCTCCACACCGGTGACTTCAAGATGGACCAGTTCCCCCTGGACCGGCGCATCACCGACCTCGGGGCCTTCGCCCGGCTCGGAGCCGAAGGAGTGGACCTCTTCCTCACCGACTCGACCAATGCCGACGTCCCGGGCTTCACGACCTCCGAGAAGGACCTCGCCCCCGCGATCGACGCGGTCTTCCGGACCGCGCCGCGGAGGATCATCGTCTCGAGCTTCGCGAGCCACATCCACCGGATCCAACAGATCATCGACACGGCGCAGCGCCACCAGAGGAAAGTCGCCTTCGTGGGCCGCTCCATGGTGCGCAACATGACCATCGCCAGCGATCTCGGATACCTGAAGATTCCCCAGGGCATCCTCGTCGACTTCCGGAAGCTCGAAAAAACCGACGACCACAAAGTTGTTCTCATCTGCACGGGTTCGCAGGGCGAGCCGATGGCGGCGCTGTCCCGGATGGCGAACAAGGATCACGCCATCCGCATTCACGAGGGCGATACAGTGCTCCTCGCGAGCTCGCTCATTCCCGGCAACGAGAGTGCGATCTACAGCATCATCAATGCCCTGACCGAGATCGGCGCCAACGTGGTGCACAAGGGAAACGCGAAGGTGCATGTCTCGGGACACGCCAGTGCGGGCGAACTGGCCTACTGCTACAACATCGTGAAGCCCCGCAACGTGATGCCGGTGCATGGCGAGTGGCGCCACCTTCGCGCGAATGCCGCCATCGCCGTCAGCACGGGCGTTGACCAGCGTGACGTCGTGATCGCCGAGGACGGCGTCACGGTCGACCTCCACCGGGGTCGGGCGACGATCTCGGGCAAGGTTCCCGCAGGCCTGATCTTCGTGGACGGCGACAGCGTGGGCGGCATCACCGAGGACACGCTGCGCGAACGCCGCCGGCTGGCCGAGGAAGGTTCGGTGACGGTTCTCGCGATCATCGACGCCGAGACCGGACAGACCGCGGAACTCCCCGAATTCTTCACCAAGGGATTCTCCTGCTCGAACGAGGACCTCGACAAGGCCGGCGCCGCCGTCGAGAAGGCCCTGAAGGATGCGGCGTCGAACCGGCAGGGCGGGCGGTCACTCAGCCCCGAAACCATCATCGAGCGGGCGACCGCGAACTGGATGCGCCGCTTCTACAACAGGACGCCGGTCATCACGGCCATCGTGGTCGACGCATAACCCCTTCTGAGACCGACCTCCCGGGCCCCGCCCGGGCTTCAACGGTCGCTGCAGCACCCGGACACTTCGGAAGCTGCAGCGACCGTTGTGCGTTGCGCCTGAACCGGCGCAGGCGCTGCCTTGCCGTCGGGCAGCGGAGCTTCCAGCCCATCTTCTGCCGCCGAAGGAGCGTGTCGTCGCTCGACGCGCCGGTCATCGGCGGACCTGCCTGAACAAGCCGGGCAGCTACCCCGCCAGGACACGCAGACGCCCGGCCGGATTACCCCGGCCGGGCGTCTGCGTGCTCCTGAACGACGACGGCCTGCGGCGCCCGGAAGCAGCTGCGGCGCGCGTCGTCGTTCGGTCTACAACTCCGGTCCTAGTGGCTGTGACCGGAATTATTGTTGTCGCTTTCCTCGGGCTTCTCGACCACCAGTGTTTCGGTGGTCAGCACGAGGGCAGCGATCGAAGCCGCATTGCGCAGCGCCGAACGGGTGACCTTCACGGGGTCGATGATGCCCGCGTCGACCAGGTTTTCGTACTCGCCGGTGGCAGCGTTGAAACCGAAGCCGACCTCGAGGTCCGTGACGCGCGCAACCACGACGTAGCCCTCGTGTCCCGCATTCTCCGCGATCCAGCGCAGGGGCTGGGCGAGTGCCCGGCGCACAAGACCGATGGCCGTGGCGGCGTCACCCTCGAGTGCAAGGACGTTGGGGTCGGTGTCGAGCGCCTTGCCGGCGTGAACCAGCGCGGAACCGCCACCTGCAACGATGCCCTCCTCGAGAGCCGCACGGGTCGAGGAGACGGCGTCCTCGATACGATGCTTCTTCTCCTTGAGCTCCACCTCGGTGGCTGCGCCGACCTTGATGACTCCCACTCCGCCGGCGAGCTTCGCCAGACGTTCCTGGAGCTTCTCGCGGTCCCAATCGGAATCGGTGCGCTCGACCTCGGCGCGGATCTGGGCGACGCGGTCGGCGACGTCGGATTCGCTGCCGATGCCGTCCACAATGGTCGTCGTGTCCTTGGTGACCGTGATGCGGCGGGCGGAGCCCAGCACCTCAAGGCCCACCTGATCGAGCTTCAGGCCGAGATCCGGAGACACGACCTGCGCGCCCGTCAGGGTTGCAATGTCCTGCAGCATCGCCTTCCGGCGGTCGCCGAAGCCGGGTGCCTTGACGGCAACCACGTTCAGCGTGCCGCGGATCTTGTTCACCACGAGGGTCGAGAGCGCTTCGCCATCGATATCCTCGGCGATGATGAACAGCGGCTTCCCTGCCTGCAGCGCCTTCTCGAGCAACGGCAGGAACTCCTGCAGGGACGAGATCTTGCCCGAGTTGATCAGGATCAGCGCATCTTCGAGCACTGCTTCCTGGCGCTCGGCGTCGGTGACGAAGTATGGCGAGAGGTAGCCCTTGTCGAACTGCATCCCTTCGGTGAGGACGAGCTCGGTCTGCGTCGAGGATGACTCCTCGATCGTGATGACGCCGTCCTTGCCGACCTTCTCGAAGGCCTCGGCGAGCAGGTCGCCCACCTCGGTGCTCTGCGCGGAGATCGAGGCGACGTTGGCGGTCTGCTGACCGACGACTTCCCGGGCGTTCTCGAGGAGGCGCGCAGCTACTGCCTCGACTGCCACCTCGATACCGTGCTTGAGCTGGCCGGGAGCTGCACCCGCAGCAACGTTCCGCAGGCCCTCCTTGACCAGGGCCTGGGCCAGCACGGTTGCCGTGGTGGTTCCGTCACCGGCGACGTCGTTCGTCTTGGTGGCTACTTCCTTGGCCAGCTGCGCACCAAGGTTCTCGTACGGATCGTCCAGTTCGATCTCGCGGGCGATCGTCACACCATCGTTGGTGATCGTGGGGGCACCCCACTTCTTGTCCAGCACAACGTTGCGGCCGCGCGGGCCGAGCGTCACCTTGACGGTGTTCGCCAGCTTGTCCACGCCGGCCTCGAGGGCACGGCGGGCGGCATCGTTGAATTCCAACTGCTTTGCCATTGTTGATTCCTTTCAGGCTTGTGCAGCGAGAAAAACCCCGGCCAGTCCAGGCCGGGGTTCCTCTCAAATGGACTACTTAACGACGATCGCCAGAACGTCGCGAGCGGAAAGGACCAGGTATTCCTGGCCGGCATGCTTGACTTCGGTTCCGCCGTACTTGGAGTAGATGACGATGTCACCCTCGGCGACGTCGACGGGAACGCGGTTGCCGTTGTCGTCAACGCGTCCCGGTCCAACTGCTACGACTTCGCCCTCCTGGGGCTTCTCCTTGGCGGTATCCGGAATGACCAGACCGGAAGCAGTGGTCTGCTCCGCTTCCAGTGGGCGGACAACAATACGATCCTCAAGAGGCTTAATAGAGACCGACACTCGGGCTCTCCTTTGCGTTCGTTACTAATGGAATGTGGCCGTCGGGATGGCGCTGACCGTCGTCGCGGTGCCGGCTGGCGCTTCCCTCGGGGTTAGCACCCTCCTACTGAGAGTGCTAACCCCGACTTTATGCATTCGTTAGCACTCGGTCAAGGCGAGTGCCAGAGAGCGGGCATCCCGATCGACAGGACCGGGCTTATGGCCCCGGTGGAAGTGCCAGCGGGTAGAGTCGGAGCAGTCGCTTAGCAGAGGGCGGCCCTATCAACCGACCCTTCCTGCTGACAGCCGGCCTACAGGGGTTTGGTTTCCGAAAGGTCCTTATGACCGACAACGCCACCGAATCCCGCGACACCAGGGGTAGTGACCTCGGCCTCGCCGGAATGCTTCAGGACCTGGTACTGGACAGCGCCGACGTCGAGGAGTTCCTGACCGGACTGGTGACCGTTGCCGGCAGGGCCCTGTCAGGACCCGCCGATGAGGTTCTGTGTGCGGTCACCCTCCTGCGGCCACGGATGAAGACCACGGTGGCAAGTAGCAGCGAGCACGCACGGAAGATGGACGAGATCCAGTACCGGTTCGACGACGGCCCGTGCCTGCGAGCGGCGCGGGAGGGCAGGACCTACCACGTCCAGGACTTCCGGGAAGACGAACGGTTTCCCGGCTACAGCCAGGCCATCGCCGGGCATGGAATCCGTTCGGCCCTGGCGGTACCCATTCGGCTGGAAGGTGACACCCGGTCGGCATTGAACATCTACTCACCGAACGCCTCCGCTTTCGACACTTCGGCGGTCGCCGCTGCGCAGGGGGTCGCAAGCGAGGCGTCGGCCTCCCTGCGCCTGGCCATCCGCATCGCCCGCCTGACCGATTCAGGAGAGAACCTGAGGGCGGCGATGGAATCGCGAACCGCCATCGACCTGGCGGCGGGAGTGATCATGGCACAGAACCGGTGCAGCCAGGACGCTGCGATGACCATTCTCAAGGCCGCTTCGAATACACGTAATACCAAACTCCGTGATGTCGCGGCGGCGGTCCTCGCCTCAGTCGGACAGGACTCGGTGACCACGCACTTCAGTTGACGGACCCCGGCAGCTCGTGGGCGGGCGGGAAGTGCCGATCGTCAGCGGCCGTCCGTCTTTCCGTGCTCGGCGTTGCTGTCAGCGCACTCCAGTCCCTGCGGGTTCGCTTCCTCGGAGCCGTTCGGCTGATCCCCGGAAAATGTACTGTGGGTACCGCGCTTCTGGTCGTCGGATTCGATACCATTTTCGAGGTCGTCGCTGTAGGGTGCGCGCAGGGGCGGCGGAAGTTCGTCGATCAGCTCGTTCGCCGCATGGGCGAGGAGGTCCCGCTGCAACGGTGGCAGGAGAATCAGTCCGCTGAGGTAGGCCTCCACCTCGTATTCACCGACCCTGCCGCCGATCGCGAAGAACCGGAGCCACAGTTCGCCGACCGTGTACCCGGCCTGTTTCACGGCCGTTGCAAGCAACAGGCGCTGGTCTTCCTCCCCAGTGGAACCCATCGAACCTACTCCTTACGATTCCGGACCGGTCAGGTGGTCCACCAGCTGCTGGGCGGCCTCACCCATCGTAATTTTCAAGCGCTTGGCCCTTTCGATGATTTCCGTGTGCGCCTGTTCCTCCGCCATACCCCGTCCGCCCATGAGTATTCCCTTGGCCAGACCGATCACGTCCCGTGTCCGAAGGGCCGCGAGGAGCTCATCGGTGATCTGCTGCGGCGTTTCAGTGGTCTGCACGTGACCCAGGAGGGCTGCAGCCGGAACGGCAAAATGGAGGAGCAGGGCCTCGGTAGAGGCGTCGAAGGCGGAAGGCACAGCTGAATACACTTTGATCGCTCCAAGATGATCCTGCCCGCGCAAGAGCGGGACACTGACGCAGGCCCGCACGGGCCCCTGGGAAACCGCAGCGTTCCAATTCCGCCAGCGGGGCTCAGTACGGGTATCGTCGATGCGCACGGGCTCGCCGGTCGCCCAGGCGCTCAGGCACGGGCCCTCACCCAGCTCGTACTGCATGTCGTCCGCCTGGCTGACCAAGGCATCGGTGGAACCGGTACTGATCCGCTGGCCGTTCCGGACCAGGGTGACCCCGGCACCGATTGCTCCCGGAATTACTTCCTTTGCGGCCTCGGCGAGGAGATCGACTGCATGGTTGACGGTCTCCGCGGTGAGGAGGAGACCCTTGACCCGCCCGAAGACAACTTCGATCTCGTTGAGGGATGACTCGGTTGCCACGGACGGCCTCACAATTTGGAGAGCCGGGCACTCGTGCCCGGCAGGTGGAGGCCCTCTGCTGGACCCTGCTGATCCGAACGGATCCGCCCGGTTCAGTATCACCAGTCTAGCCTTTGCGAACGTGCACGGGCGAAGAAACGCCTCGATCCGACAGGCATCCGGAAGGGGGTCCGGAGCCTCTCGGTCGCCTAGGCTGGAGCCCATGGCCACCGACAACATCGCCCCGATCCTGGCCCCTGAGGGGTGGGAGCTGCTGAACTCGCTCGGCCCGTATTCCGAAGTGGAAAGCCTCCGCCTGAGTGAGCAGCTGCGGAAGACGGGGCACTCCCCCGATGTCGTCTCCGCAGCCCTCACGCAGTCACGGCTGCGGGCGAAGGCCCGGGCGAAGTTCGGGCCCTTCGCCGAACGCATGCTCTTCACTACCGCAGGGCTGGAGCAGGCCACGCGCATGAGTGTGGCAGCCCGGCATGCCCAGCGCTTCGTGGAGGCCTCCCTGGTGCGGGTGGCCGACCTCGGGTGCGGACTCGGAGCCGACAGCATGGCCCTGGCCACGCTCGACCGCGAGGTCACCGCCGTCGAACTCGATGAGACCACGGCCGCTGCGGCGACGATGAACCTGCTGCCCTGGGCGAACGCGAAAGTGGTCAACGCGGACGCCGAGTCGATCGACGCATCGGCGTACGACGGCGTCTGGCTGGACCCCGCGCGCCGCAGCACCTCGTCCTCAGGCACCACCCGGATCTTCGATCCGGAGGCGTTCTCACCACCGCTGTCCTTCGTGGAGAAACTCGCCGACGGCGGGACACCGGTGGGAGTCAAGATGGGTCCCGGTATTCCCCACGAGGCGGTGCCGTCCGGGTGTGAGGCCCAGTGGGTGTCGGTGGACGGCGACGTGACCGAAGTGTCCCTCTGGTTCAATGCGCTTCGGCGCACGGGTATCCGCCGAGCTGCGCTGGTCATCAGCGTCCACGGTGCAGCCGAGCTGACGAGCGCCGCCGAGTTCGGGGAGGGACCGGACGCGCCCCTGGGGCCGGTGGAGGGCTATCTCTACGAGCCCGACGGCGCCGTGATCCGGGCGGGGCTCGTGGCCGACGTCGCACTCCAACTGCGCGGCCACCTGCTGGACCCCAGAATCGCGTACGTGTGTGCGCCCACACTGGTCGGGACCCCGTTCGCACGGGCCTACCGGATTCTTGAGGTGCGTCCCTACAACATCCGAAGCCTCAAGGCCTGGGTGCGCACGGAAGGAATCGGCGTGCTGGACATCAAGAAGCGAGGCACCGCCGTCACGCCTGAGGAAGTGCGTCGCCAGCTGCTCGCGGGCTCCGGCAAGGGGAAGAAGAAGGCGACCCTGGTGCTGACGCGCATCGGCGAGGATCGTGTGGCTATCGTGGTGGAGCCGGTCCTACCATGAGTTCATGATTTCGGGAATTCTGGCGACTTCGCGGGGGACTTCGTAGAGTCGGACCAGAATCCCCAACGGAAGAAGGACCATGACTGACAGCCCGGAACGCGGCGTCCTGTTCGACGTGGACGGCACCCTTGTCGACACCAACTACCTGCACACCATCGCCTGGTGGCAGGCGTTCCGCCGTTTCGGCCACGATGCCCCGATGGCGGAGATCCACCGGGCGATCGGCATGGGCGGGGACAAGCTCATCGGGCATCTCCTCGGCTCCGACAGGGACGCGTCCCAGGACGGCGAGCTGGAGTCGACCCACGGTGCGATCTACTCGAGCTACTGGCCGTCGATACGCCGCTTCGAGGGCGCACGCGAACTGCTGCAGCGCTGCGCCGGAAACGGCCTGGGCATCGTCCTGGCATCGTCCGCTTCGAAGCAGGAACTGGCCGTCATGCGGACGATCATCGACGCGGACGACGTGATTGCGGGAGCGACATCGTCATCCGATGCCGAGAACAGCAAGCCCTCTCCCGACATCCTGCGTGCAGCGCTCGACACCGCCGGGCTCCTGGCCGAAAACACGGTCTTCGTGGGCGACGCCGTGTGGGACGTCCTCGCAGCGAAGGAACTCGGCATCCCCACCATCGCGGTGGAGTCCGGCGGCACGAGTGAGGCGGAACTGCGGAACGCAGGCGCTGTCGAGGTGTATGCGGATGTTGCCGGGCTGCTCGCCGCCTTCGACGACAGCGCGCTGCACCGCTTCGGCGAAGAGCGGGAGGTATGAGGCGATCCGAGGTTCCTTGTGACCAATCCGGCGCTGCGCGCCGCGGATCCGCCGACTGTCTCAGGCGGAATCGCGCCACACCACCGTGGTGTCGAGCACGCGGACAGGGCTGGGAAGCCCCCTGATCTGCGCAAGGACAAGCTCGGCGGCAGTACGCCCCAGCAGGTCCGCCGGCTGCCGGATCGTCGACAACTGCGGCCTACAGCGTAGCGCCCAGCTGCTGTCGTCGAAGCCCACGATCCCGACGTCGTCGGGCACCCTGCGTCCGCTCTCCTGCAGCGCCGTCATCGCCCCGGCGGCCACCGCGTCGGAGGCTGCGAACACGCCGTCGATCTCGGGGCAGCGACGCAGTAGTTCCTGCATGCCCTCAAGCCCGTAACCGTAGGTGTAGAGGGGATACCGAACAACGAGCTCGGGGTCGAAGCGGGCCCCGAGGGCAGTTCTGAAGCCCGACAGACGGTCCTGTCCTGAGTCCCTGTCCAGGGCACTCGCGATCATGCCGATCCGCTTCCGGCCCGTACCGACGAGTCTTTCGGTGATCTCCCGGGCAGCGGACACGTTGTCGATGGCCACGTACGGAAGATCGGGCGTTCCCGGCGGATGGCCCACGAAAGCCGCCGGCACTCCGAGGTCGCGGACAGCCGAGGCGATAGGATCAGAGGCCCGCGCCGAGACGATGACCGCACCGTCGACCAGCCCACCGCTCAGGTACTCCGCCACCCTGTGGCTGTCACGTTCGGAATCGATGATCAGGGAGACCAATTGGTAGTCCGCCTTGGACAGCACTTCATTGGCGCCCAGCAGGATCGATCCGATGTTGGGATCCTCGAACAACAGCGAATGCGGCTCGTGGATGATGAGCGCAATGGCTCGGGATTCCTGCAGGACGAGGTTGCGGGCTGCGGAGTTGCGCACATACCCCACCTGTGCGATCGCATCCTCGACTGCGGAACGCGCCTCCGGCGACACGTACCGCTCACCGTTGACCACCCGGGAGACCGTTCCCCGGGATAGCCCCGCTGCTGTGGCGACGTCGTTGATGGTCGCCCGACGTATGCGGGTGCGGGAGGGCGGCATATGTGTACCTTAGCCGAGGACGGCCGGCCGATCGCCGTGTGTCGGCGGACCGGGGATCTCCCGGACGACGGAAAGCGTGTGGATCGACCTCACCCTTTCGGCGACACCGTCGGAAGGGACCAGGACCGATCAGGCACGCCGGACGGGGCAGGATCCGAGTGAGTCCTGGGCAACGATGTCAGGACTCGTCATCCTGAACCGGCCTTGCGTCAAGATCGAGTTCGCGCTGCGCGGCCTCGGCCAGCAGCCGGAGGGCTCCCTCGTCATCGGCCGAGAAATCCCGGGGTTCCTGGTCGATGATGCAGAGGGTTCCAATGGTCCAGCCGTTGGACCCCCGCAGCGGATAACCCGCGTAGAACCGGATATACGGTTCCCCCCGCACGAGCGGATTGTTCTTGAACCGCTCATCCGCCAGTGCGTCATTGACGATGAGGGGTCCTGCGTTGCGGATGGTGATATTGCAGAACGAGAGCTCCCGCGGCGTGTTCTGTCCGACCGGCCCCACCACCGACTTCAGGTACTGCCGGTGGCTGTCGATCAGGGAGACCGTCGACGAGCTCACACCGAACTGTTCCCTGGCGCGGCGGGTGATGCTGTCGAACCTCTCCTCTGCCGGAGTGTCCAGCAGGTTCGTCCGCCGAAGGGCGTCCACCCGTTCCTCCTCCGCCTCCCCGGGCGTCAGCAGGAAAGCGCCGACGGCCCCCAGCGCCCTGCGCGCCCGGCTCGGCGCATCCTGCTCGTCGCGCCTTTCGCTGTAGGGCACCCGAACGCTTGACGTGGTTTCCTCCAGGATCTCATTGACCGCGCTGGCGAGGGTGTCCCTTTCCGCCGCCGGCAGGTCCAACAGCCCGCGAAGGTAGGCCTCGATCTCGATCTGCGCGAGGGTTCCCCCCAACCCGAAATACTGGATCCAGATCTCCTCAGGATTCAACCCCGCGTCGGTGGCCGCAACAAGAGTGAGTTGCTGCTGCGTCTGACCATCCATGCAAGGCACTCCAATTATGTTGTCCGGGCTGCTTGTGCCATGGCCTTCCAGTCGGAAGTCCGCAGGACAGCCCTACCGCTAACGATCAGCCTGCTTATCATCGAGCGTAACCGAGTTGGAACAGCAGTCCTGCCGAGATCCCGTGGGCCGTAACGAAGTCGACAGGCGGGGACATTGTGTGCTGGACCCGGATCCGGCACGCGCGCACATGGTCCTCGACCTCCCCGGAGCGCATACTTTCGATCATGTGCAACTATCCGGTCCGCGACCCTGATCACCTCGATCGGCCGGTACCCACCCCCGTTGCTGAGGGCCGTCCGGGGTGAGGGACAGGAAAGCCGCCCCCACCCCGGCGGCATCGGCAGCATCAGCCGCAGGGATCGAGTTCCTCCTTCGCACCTATGCGCATGATTCAGCGGGCGGTGCTTTCGGGCCCGAGGCGGCCGTGGCCCTCGGTGAAGATCCGCAGCGCGTCTTCAAGACGCTCATGGCCATGGCCGACGGCGTCATGGTGGCCGCCGTCGTACCGGTGAACCGCCAGTTGGATCCCAAGGCTCTAGCCACGGCCCTGGGCGCAAGGAGGGCTGCCATGGCAGACCCGGCCGCGGCCCAACGGCGAAGCGGGTATGTACTCGGCGGGATATCTCCGCTCGGCCAGCGGCACCCGTGCCCCGTGGTGATCGATGAATCAGCTCTCGGATTCGGTACCGTCCTGGTTTCGGGAGGAAGACGCGGACTCGAGATCGAGCTCAGCCCGGCAGACCTCGTGAGAATCACGTCAGCGCGGGTCGCGCGGATCGCAGCCGCCTAGCTCTTCGCTGAACGGTTTCGTTGACAAGCAGCTGTGATGCGCATTACTCTGGGAACGTTCCCAGAGTCGAGGGCGAAACCGCACACTTGTCTTATGGGAACGTTCCCAGACGGACGCAGAAAACCTTTTGGTCAGGAAAGCGCCCTCGAGAATTCGGGCAGCGCAGGTGTGAGGAGCACGATTGGCACGCAGGACCGCCGTAACAGGACTCGCCGACGGATCGTTGGTTTTCGGTTGCGATTACAACCCCGAGCAATGGGACCCCGAAGTCTGGCAGGAGGACGTCCTGCTGATGAAGGAGGCCGGCGTCAATCTGGTGGCAGTCAACATCTTCGGCTGGGCAGAACTGGAACCCACGCAGGGTACCTACCGCTTCGACCGCCTGGATGCCGTTCTGGACCTGCTGGCGGAGCACGGAATCGGAGTAAACCTCGGCACCGCAACGTCGTCGACGCCGGCCTGGCTCACCACCCTGCACCCCGAGGTCCTCCCCCAGGCAATTGATGGAACCCGACGCTGGCCCGGCGGACGCCAGGCCTGGTGCCCGAGTTCCCCTGTATACCGCGAACACGCCCTGCGCCTCGTGGAGCAGGTGGCGGCGCGCTACGGCAGCCACCCAGCCCTTCGGATCTGGCACGTCTCGAACGAGCTCGGCTGCCACAATGCGCTGTGCTACTGCGATGTCTCCGCCGGTTCTTTCCGCACCTGGCTCCAGGACCGGTACGCCACCCTTGGTGCCCTGAACAGCGCCTGGGGCACGGCGTTCTGGAGCCAGCGCTACTCGGCCTGGGAGCAGATTCTCCCGCCGCGACTGACTCTTTCGGCCACGAATCCCACCCAGACGCTGGACTACCAGCGGTTCAGCTCCGACGAGTTGCTTGCCCACTACACGGCCGAAACAGCAATCCTGAGACGCCTCAGCACAGCTCCCGTGACCACCAACTTCATGGTGTCCGCGCACATCCGGAACCAGGACTACTGGTCCTGGGCTCCCGCCATGGACCTGATCGCCAATGACCATTACCTCGACCACCGGCTGGACTCCCCCGACAGTGAACTCGCCTTCGCAGCCGATACCTCCCGTGGGCTGGCGCAGGGGGAGCCCTGGCTCCTCATGGAACACTCGACAGGCGCCGTCAACTGGCAGCCACGCAACATCGCCAAAGGTCCGGGGGAACTGCTGCGCAATTCGCTGACCCACCTTGCGCGCGGTGCTGACGGCCTGTGCTTCTTCCAGTGGCGCGCCTCGCTGCAGGGCAGTGAAAAGTTCCATTCGGCCATGCTCCCCCACGCCGGCACCGACTCCCGCACCTGGCGGGACGTCCTCGAACTCGGATCGTCACTCCGACGACTCGGCGAAGTCGCGGGCACAACCGTCCAGGCCGAGGTGGCCCTGGTCTTCAGCTGGGAGGCGTGGTGGGCCCACGACCAGGACTCCCACCCTTCCGGGGACGTGCGCTACCTCGACCAGGTGCACGCGTCCTACCGGGCGCTGTGGGAAGCAGGAATCACCGTGGACGTCGTCGCGCCGGGAGCTGACCTCGCCCGCTACAGATTCGTGGTGGTCCCCGGGCTCTACCTGGTGCGCGACACGGATGCTGCAGCACTGACGGCATACGTGGAAGACGGCGGCCATGCGCTCATCACCTTCTTCAGCGGCATCGTCGACGAGAACGAGCGCGTACGCCCCGGCGGTTACCCAGGGGCATTCCTCGATCTGCTGGGCATCCGCAGTGAGGAGTTCTTCCCGCTGCACCCGCGGGAATCGCTTCCCCTGGACAACGGAGGCACAGCGACCCTCTGGTCCGAAGCGCTGCGACTGGAAGGCGCCGAAACGGTCCTGGCCTACGAGGGCGGCCACCTCGCCGGAGTACCGGCCGTCACCCGGAACGGCTTCGGCGAAGGCCAGGCCTGGTACACGGGAACCGTCCTTGACCCCGACACCCTGAAACACCTCCTCGTCACCGCCGCAGCCGCGGCGGGAGTCGCCGTTCCCGAGGTACAGGACGGGCTGGAGGTCATCGTGCGCAGCGGCAACGGCAATAGCTATGTCTTCCTTATCAACCACTCCAGCGACGACCGCAAATACCGCGGAACGGGCACTGAACTACTGACGGACGAGGTCATCGCCGACGTCGTCGTGGTTCCCGCCGGCGCTGTGCGCGTGATGCGCTTTCCGGCAACACCCGCCGTCCACCCGAAGAAGAACGGACCCGTCCGGGACCGAAAGGATGCACACCGTGACAGCAACTAGCACTCCGCCCACGGCGCCCAAAGCGCCGGCGGTCGCGCGGAGGAACCGATCGTCCGGCGCCCAGCGCCGGGCCGTCGCCATCTTCATTGCACCCTTCGCCGTCCTGTTCCTCGCGTTCTATGCGGTGCCGATCATCTTCGCGGTGGTGCAGTCACTGCTGACCGTAGAACGCGAGGGCACGTTCGGCCCGCCCCGACAGGTGTTCGGCGGACTGACCCAGTATGAGCAGGTCTTCCGGGACACCGAGTTCTGGCAATCAGTAGGCCGTGTGCTGGCCTTCGGCGCGGTGCAGGTCCCGATCATGCTGGGACTGGCACTCCTTTTTGCGCTGTTGCTCGATTCGCCGCTACTCAAGGGCAAGAAGTTCTTCCGTCTCGCGTTCTTCGCCCCCTACGCCGTACCCGGCGTCATCGCCGCCATCATGTGGGGGTTCCTGTACTCCCCGTCCCTCTCGCCGTTCGGGGCAGTGACCTCCAGCATCGACTTCCTTTCCGCGGAGCTTGTGCTGTGGGCCATCGCGAACATCGTCACCTGGGTGTATGTGGGCTACAACATGCTGATCATCTTCTCCGCCCTGCTGGCGATCCCCACCGAGATCTACGAAGCGGCACGGCTCGATGGCGCCAGCAACATCCAGATCGCGTGGCGTATCAAGATCCCGCTCGTGATCCCCGCGATCATCCTGACCGCGGTGTTCTCGATCATCGGTACCCTGCAGCTGCTTGCCGAACCACAGACGCTTCGTAGTTTCAGCTCGGCCATCAGTAGCTCGTTCACCCCGAACCTGGCCGTCTACACCACGGCATCCGTACCCAACTACAACCTCGCAGCGGCATTCTCGGTGGTGCTGGCACTGGCCACCTTCGCTCTGTCCTTCGTCTTCCTCAAGTCGACCCAGCGGAAGGTCACCCAATGACGGCAGCCCCAGCCACAGCACCCGAACAACCCCGGGATGCCGGCCATAGCCGGGCCGCCGGGCCCCGCTCGCGCGGACCCCGCCAGAGCATGCTCTCCCGAAGCGCGGCGATGCTCATTATGGGCGTCTTCACCCTGTACTTCCTGACCCCGATCTGGTGGCTGCTCGTCTCCTCCACGAAGACCGGCAGCGAGATCACCGGATCCGCGCCCCTCTGGTTCACCGCGGAGTCCCTCACGACGTTCTTCGGCAACCTCGGGAACCTCTTCAGCTACGGCGACGGCCTTTTCGGCCGCTGGCTCGTCAACTCGGCGATCTACGCCGGCCTGGGCGCCCTGGTCGGCACCGTCATCGCCGCGATGTGCGGCTACGCGCTCGCCAAGTACGAGTTCCGGGGGCGCGAGGCCATTTTCAACGTGGTGCTCAGCGGCGTGCTGGTCCCGGCGACAGCCCTCGCGCTGCCCCTGTTCCTGATCTTCAGCGAGGTGAATCTCACCAACACCCTGTGGGCCGTCTTCCTGCCGAGCCTGGTCAGTCCGTTCGGCGTCTACCTGGCGCGGATCTATGCGGCAGCCAGCGTACCGGGTGAACTCCTCGAGGCGGCCCGCCTCGACGGATCGGGAGAGGTGCGAACGTTCTTCACCGTATCGACGCGGCTGATGGCTCCGGCGCTCGTCACGATCTTCCTCTTCCAGTTCGTGGCGATCTGGAACAACTTCTTCCTGCCCCTGATCATGCTCCGCGACCAGGCGCTCTTCCCCGTCACCCTGGGCCTGTATGCGTGGAACAGCCAAATCAGCCAGATTCCCGAGCTTCGGCCACTCGTGATCGTCGGCGCGCTGGTCTCCATTCTTCCGCTGATCATCGCGTTCCTCGGCCTGCAGCGCTTCTGGAGCAGCGGCCTCGGCGCCGGAGGCGTCAAGTAGCAGCTCCCAGGGTGCGTCATCGCCCTGACGTGTTCTCCCGAATCAACCCATCCCCCATCCGCTGCCGGACAAAGCCCCGGCAGCACTACCACCGATAGGAAACGAAATGCGCGCGCATTACGGAAAAGTCACCGCGGCCTTTGCCATGATCTCTGCGCTGACACTGTCCGGCTGCTCAGCCGGCGGAGACAGCGGCAGCACCGACGCAGGTGCCGACGGCGGGGCCTGCGAACCAGCGGGAGGTCCGGTCGAACTCACCTTCACCACCTGGGTTCCGGGCATGGACCAGGTCGTCGAACTGTGGAACGAGGAGAATCCGGATGTCCAGGTCACTGTCCAGACCGGGCCGAACGGCAACTCCGGAACCTACCAGAACTTCTTCAACCAGCTGCAGGCCGGCAACGCGCCGGACCTCGGCCAGATCGAGTACGACGCCCTGCCGAACTTCCGCGTGCAGGACGGCCTCGAGAACATCGCCGCGTGCGAAGGGATAGCCGACGCCGAGGACCAGTTCGTCGACTGGACCTGGGGGCAGGTCACCTTCGGCGAGGACGACGCCGTCTACGCCGTGCCGCAGGACAGCGGACCCATGGCGATGTACTACCGCGCCGACCTCTTCGAGGCGGCCGGCATCGAGGTGCCCACCACCTGGGAGGAGTACGCTGCCGCAGCCGAGCAGATCAAGGCCGAGGGCGCCTACATCACCAACTTCCCGAGGTCCGACGTGAACTGGTTCGCCGGTATGGTGTGGCAGGCGGGCGGTCAGTGGTTCGCCAACGACGGCGAAGCCTGGGACGTCAACCTCACGGGCGAGGAATCCGAGCAGGTCGCCACCTACTGGCAGGACCTCCTCTCGGAGGACCTTGTCTCCACCCTGCCGTCCTTCTCCGATGAATGGAACGCCTCCTTCAACGAGGGACAGCAGTGGACCTGGGTGTCGGCGGTCTGGGGTGCCACCACGCTTTCCGACGCCGCACCCGACACCGCCGGCCAGTGGGCTGTAGCGCCCATGCCGCAGTGGGAAGACGGCGGAGAGTCCGCAGGTAACTGGGGCGGCTCCTCCACCGCCGTCCTCAAGGGCTCCGAGAACCCGGCCGAAGCGGCGGCATTCGCCCTCTGGCTCAACACCGATCCCGAAGCTCTCGCCCTGGCCAACGAACTCGGCGGGCTCTACCCGGCTGCCGAGTCGGCTGCGGAGCTCGAGGCCTTCGCGGGCGGCGTCGAGTTCTACGGTGGACAGCCAATCTACGACGTCTTCGCCGAAGCCTCCTCGAACGTCGACCCCGACTTCACCTGGGGACCGACCATGACCCAGACCTACACCGACGTCTCCGACGGTTTCGGTGCGGCCATCGGCGGATCAAGCACCCTCATGGATGCCCTGACCGAAGGCCAGCAGAAGACCATCGACGCCCTGAAGGCCCAGTCGATTCCGGTCAACGAGTAGCATTTCCGCTGAAGAACGAAGCTCCGCACCGGTCTTTTGCCGGTGCGGAGCTTTTTTCGCGCCGATCAGGGCTCCTGCCGCGAGAATTCTCCCGCAGCCAGCACCTGGTCGGGCGTGGGACGCCGTCCGGTATAGAGCACGAACTGCTCCTCGGCCTGCAGCGCCACCACCTCCGCTCCGGTGATGACCGGTTTTCCAGCAGCCCGCGCGGTCCGGACGAGCGGGGTCTCCGAGGGCAGGGCGACGACGTCGAACACCACCCGAGCGGCATCGATGGTCGCAGCGGGGAAGGACACCGTTGAGGCGTCCGCGCCTGCCATGCCCAGCGGCGTGACGTTGATGAGAAGGTCGGCCGTGGAGCCGTCCACCTCCGCCTGCCAGCCGAAGCCGTACAGACCGGCGAGCGCCCGTCCTGCCGTCTCGTTGCGTGCCACCACCGTGACGGCGGCGAAGCCCGCGTCCCGGAGGGCCGCGACAACCGCCTTCGCCATCCCGCCCGAGCCGCGCACGAGCACCGTGGAACTGGCCGGCACCCCGTGGGACTCCAGGAGCCGTGCGACGGCAAGGTAGTCGGTGTTGTAGGCGGTGAGGACGCCGTCGTCGTTCACGATGGTGTTCACCGAGTCGATGGCACGCGCGGAGCCGTCCAGCCGGTCCACGAGCGCGATGACCTCCTCCTTGAAGGGCATGGAGATCGCGCAGCCGCGGATCCCCAGCGCCCGCACACCCCCGATGGCTGCGGGCAGGTCCGTGGTGGTGAAGGCCTTGTAGACATAGTTCAGGCCGAGCTCGTCATACAGGTAGTTGTGGAAGCGCGTGCCGATGTTGCTGGGCCGCGCGGCCAGTGAGATACACAGGGTCATGTCCTTGTTCAGTATTGGCACCCCGCCATTGTCCCCTGTCTTCCGGCCGTGTCGCCGGGGACCGGGCGGACCAGACTAATATTGGGTCAGTTCTCTTCCGCGATGGCGCTACCGAGGCATTCATCCACCTGCAGTCCGGTACGGTCAGGAGCCACCCCTTGAAGATCGATTTTGCGAAGTCCTCCCAGTCGACGCTCGGCGTCGAATGGGAACTGGCACTGGTTGACCGGTACAACGGCGAACTGGTGTCGGTTGCCGATGAAGTACTCCGCGGGGTCAACGACCGTCATCCCGAACTGCAGGATGACGAGGAGCACCCCCACATCAAGCAGGAACTGCTGCTCAACACCGTTGAACTGGTGACGGGCGTCTGCACCACCGTGTCCGAGGCGAAGGCGGACCTCGCACGCTCGCTCGCCGCAGTGCGGGAGGTCACCGACCCGATGGGAGTGGAGCTTTTCTGCGCCGGCTCGCACCCCTTCAGCGCACCGCGCTCCCAGCAGGTCACCGACAAGGAACGCTACTTCAAGCTGATCGACCGTACCCAGTGGTGGGGCCGCCAGATGGTGATCTACGGGGTGCACGTCCATGTGGGGCTCGACTCACGCGACAAGGCGTTGCCGGTGGTCGACGGGCTGGTCAACTACTTTCCGCATTTCCAGGCGCTCTCTGCATCCTCGCCCTTCTGGGGCGGTGAGGACACCGGCTACGCATCGCAGCGTGCACTCATGTTCCAGCAGCTTCCCACAGCGGGCCTGCCGTTCCAGTTCTCGGACTGGACCGCCTACGAGGCCTATGTCCAGGACATGTTCACCACCGGTGTGATCGACACGGTCAGTGAGATCCGGTGGGACATCCGGCCCGTCGGGAACCTCGGCACCGTGGAGATGCGGGTGTGCGACGGCCTGTCCACCCTCCAGGACGTGGGGGCGGTGGCCGCCCTCACGCAGTGCCTCGTGGACGAGTTCTCCACAACGCTCGACGACGGCGGGACCATCCCCACCATGCCGCCCTGGCATGTCCAGGAGAACAAATGGCGAGCCGCCCGTTACGGACTCGACGCCATCATCATCCTCGACGCCGCGGGCAGGGAGCAACTGGTCACCGAGCACCTCACCGAGGTCCTCAATCGGCTCGAGCCGGTGGCGGCGAAGCTGGGCTGCAGCGCGGAGCTCGCCGACGTCGAAACCATCCTCACACGCGGCGCCGGCTACCAGCGCCAGCGGCGCGTGGCGGCGGAGAACGACGGCGACCTGCGCGCCGTCGTTCTCGACATGGTGCAGCAGCTGCGGCCCTGAGAAGCGTTCAGCGTCCGCGCAGCTGGTCCCCGGAAGGGTGGTCCGAGGGCGAATCCTCGAGCCCGAGATTCCCGGCAACCGTCTCAACGGCCGGCGAGTCATCCGGCACCACCCGGTTGGCGATGTAGTCCACCTGATCCGCCTGGCTGAGGGAGTCGTCCTCCTGGATCTCCGCGACGTCGGAGCTGTCGGGAGTGCTGTCGTCGCCGGTTGAATTATTGTTCGTATCGCTCGTCATGCACCGAGCGTACGCTCCTAATGGCCGCTTCCGAGTCTCCCGCCGAGCCGTTCCCGCATCATCGTGGAGGCCTCGTTGAGGCCGACGATCTCCACGTCGGTCCCGTGGTGCCGGTACTTCTCCTGGATGGCGTCGAGGGACGCGATGGTCGAGGCGTCCCAGAGGTGCGAGCCGTGCAGATCGATGGTCACCGAGGAGGGGTCGGTGGCGTATTCGAACTGGGTGTAGAGGTCGTTGGAGGACGCGAAGAAGAGCTCACCGTTGACGGTGTAGGTCGCGTGCTGGTGCCCGTCGACGATGTCCTCGGCGCGTTCGACGGTGACGAAGTGGGCGACCCGGCGGGCGAACGCCACCATGGCGACGAGCACACCGACGCCCACGCCGATCGCGAGGTTATGGGTCCAGACGGTCACGATCACGGTGGCGAGCATGACCGTGGTCTCGCTCTTGGGCATCCGCTTCAGCGTGGAGGGTTGGATGCTGTGCCAGTCGAAGGTGGCGATGGCGACGAAGATCATCACCGCGACCAGCGCCGCCATGGGGATCAGTGCGACGATGTCGCCGAGGGCGACGACGAGGATGAGCAGGAATATGCCGGCCAGAAAGGTGGAGATCCGGGTGCGGGCTCCGGAGGCCTTGACGTTGATCATGGTCTGGCCGATCATCGCACAGCCGCCCATGCCGCCGAAGAATCCGGTGATGATGTTGGCGGCCCCCTGGCCCCAGGATTCGCGGGTCTTGTGGGAGCGGGTGTCGGTGATGTCGTCGACGAGCTTGGCGGTCATGAGGGATTCGAGCAGACCCACGGCGGCCAGCGCCAGGGAGAACGGCGCGATGATCTGCAGGGTTTCGAGGGTCAGCGGGACGTTGGGTAGGAAGAGCGAGGGAAGACTGTCAGGAAGCTCCCCCTTGTCACCCACGGTCGGAACCAGGACGTTGGCGAAGACTGCGAAGACGGTGAGGACGACGATCGCCACCAGGGGTGCGGGCACGGCGCGGGTGAGGCGTGGGAGCCCGAAGACGATGAGCAGTCCGACGGCGGCCATGGGGTACACGAGGAACGGGACACCGATGAGTTCGGGGACCTGGGACAGGAAGATCAGGATGGCCAGGGCGTTGACGAAGCCCACCATCACCGAGCGGGGGATGAACCGCATCACCTTGGCCACGCCGGCCACTCCCAGGAGAACCTGGATGGTGCCACCGAGAATGACGGCAGCGATGAAGTAGTCGACGCCGTGGCTGTCCACCAGCGGGGCGATGACGAGCGCGACGGCGCCGGTCGCGGCGGAGATCATGGCGGGCCGTCCGCCGAGGAAGGCGATACTGACGGCCATGGTGAAGGAGGCGAACAGGCCGAGGCGCGGGTCCACACCGGCGATGATGGAGAACGCTATAGCCTCTGGAATCAGCGCCAGCGCCACGACGAGGCCGGCAAGGACCTCGGTTTTCAGCAGGCGCGGTGACCGCAGCGTACGGGTGACGGACTGCCGTTCGAGGGGCGTCAGTTCAGGGGACGTGGAAAGAGTTGATGAAGACATACGGCAGGTTCCTTCGAGCAGTCGTACAAGGTTCAGTGCCATCGCCCAGGGCGGGCGGAAAGGATGGCCACGCCGCTGTGCAGGAAGAGTCTGGTTCCTGTGCCTGACCGAAGCTGAACCCTACTCTAACGTAATGTTAGTGTTGGTCGAAACCCGAGGAGCTGGCTGTCATGAGCAAAACCCCTTCAAGTACTGAAGGGCGGACCATGCATATCGGCGAGCTCGCGGAACGGACGGGGCTCTCGTTGCGGACCATCCGGCATTACGACGAGGTGGGGATCCTGCCGGCAACCGCACGCACGGAGGGAGGTTTCCGGGTCTACACCGAGGACGACCTCGAGCGTCTGATGGTGATCCGCCGAATGAAGCCCCTCGGATTCACGCTCGAGGAGATGACGGACCTCCTGACCGTTCTTGACGCCCTTCAGGAGGAGAAGGACCCGGCACGCGCCCTGGAACTGCGCCGGAGGCTCGCCGCGTTCCGGGACGCGGCGACGGATCGGCGGGCACGAATGGTCGAGACCCTTGCCCGTGCCGACGAATTCATCGATATCTTGGCGAAGTACTAGTCGGCGAAGTACGAGGCATTGCTTCCTTGCCCGGAATCCACCCAACCGGTGGGCGGGTCGGCACCCGAGCCGGGATCCTCCGTTCGCCAAGCGAAAGGCGCGGTACCGGCTGATCGCCCGCACCGCGCCGCCCTCTATGCCGAAGCCGCGCCGGAATCCGACTGCGCCCGGCGTACCAGCTCGAGGACGTGCACGTACAGCGGATGCCCGGGCTCCAGCCCGCTGACCGACGTCGTGGCCTGCTCGGGCGTTTCGCTTCGAAGGATCCCTGCAAGCGCCTCGACCTCAGGATCAGCGGGGTCCCGGAATGCGAGCGCTGCCTGCATGGCCGACAGCAATCCCGACGGGACCGTTCCCCGCTCCGCCAGCTCGGCGGCTGGACCGACGAACCGCTCGTTGCGGCCCAGCTTGCGCAGCGGCGCCCTGCCTACCCTCTGCACGGTGTCCGGCAGATGCGGGTTCGAGAACCGGTGCAGGATCTTCTGCACGTAGGCTTCCTGCTCCCCGGGGTCGAACCCGTGCTTGTCCACGAGCAGCTGTTTCGTCTCGTCGAGCACAGCACGGACCTGCCCCGCCACCTCCGGGTCGGCCATCGCGTCGGACACTTTCTCCAACCCTGCCGCGTAGCCGAAGTAGGCGCAGGAAGCGTGGCCCGTATTCACGGTGAAGAGCTTGCGCTCGATGTACGGAGCCAGATCATCGACATAGGTGGCGCCGGGAATGGCCGGTTCGGCGCCGGCGAACGGCGTCCGATCGATGACCCACTCGAAGAAGGTCTCCACCGTGACGTCCAGCCCCTGGCCGGGGGCCTGGTTCGGCACGATGCGGTCGACTGCCGTGTTGGCGAAGACCGCCCGTTGCGCCAGGTCCCCCTCGGAACCCGGATAGGCGTTGACGATCTCCTTCCGCAGCAGGTCGGTCGCGTTGATGGCGTTCTCGCAGGCCATCACCTGGAGCGGATCCTGCCCGCCCGACCGCCCGGCGATCCCCGCAGCGATGACGGGAGCGAGGAACTTCAGGACGTTGGGCCCCACGGCGGTGGTCACCATGTCCGCCGATGCGATCTCGGCGACCACCGCTGCTTCCTGTGTTCGTGAATTCAGCGCACGGTAGTTGTCCACCCGCTTGACAGCCGGCGCCTCCCCCACCTCGTGCACGTCATAAGCCGGTGTCGAGGCGAGCTGGTCGATCAGTGCGTCGGCGACGTCGGCGAAAACCACCTCGTAGCCCGCCTCGTGGAGGAGCAGTCCCACGAAACCGCGGCCGATGTTCCCGGCTCCGAAATGGACGGCCTTCACTAGGCGTTGACCTTCCCGAAGAGCGCAAGCACTTCATCAACCGTGGTCGCATTCTCGAGTTGCGCCACCTGTTCCTTGTCGGAGAAGACGCGGGCGATCGCCGAGAGGATGGACAGGTGCTCGTTGTTCCGGCCTGCCACTCCCACCACGAACTTGACCTGCTTGCCGTTCCAGTCGATGCCCTCGGGGTAACGGATGATGGACACCGCCGAACGCTTGATGAGGTCCTTGGCGTCATTGGTGCCGTGTGGAATCGCCAGGAAGTTGCCCATGTAGGTCGGGACGGACTTCTCGCGCTCGTGCATGGCTGCAACGTACCCGGAATCCACCGCACCGCGGTCGACCAGCAGGCGGCCGGCCTCGTTGATGGCGTCCTCCTGCGTGGTTGCCCTTCCGTCCAGCACGACGCTTTCCTCAGCGAGGACATCGTTGGCGGCACTCCCGGAGTCGGCCTCGGATGCCACCGCGGCAGGCGTCGGGTTCTTCGGATCGACCCCACCCTCGGCTGCCGCGCTGGCACGGACCAGTTCCACGATCTCGTCATAGCGCGGGCTGTTCATGAAATTGTCGACCGCGACGTGCGTCGCGCCCTGTGTCAGGGGCTCGGCGCGGGCGGCGAGATCCTGGTGCGTCACGACGACGTCGTAGTCGTCCTTCAGGTTGGCGATGGCGAGGTTCGTGACCTTGACGTCCGGGAACCCGGCCGCCTTGATCTTGTTGCGGAGCACCGAGGCGCCCATCGCGGAGGAGCCCATCCCGGCATCGCAGGCGAACACGATGTTGCGGATGGGTCCGTCGGTGGCTGCCGAGGAGCGGAAGTTGCCGGCCACGGAGCTCTTCTTCCCCTTGAGGCCTTCCATCTTCGTGGCGGCAGCCGCGATGTCGCCGTCGTCCTGGTTCTTGCCCGTCTTGAGGATGACGGAAGCGACGAGGAAGGACACGGCCGTTGCGAGCACGACGGACAGAGCTACACCGAAGTAGCTGTCACGGGCGGTCTGGGCGAGCACTGCGATGATGGATCCCGGAGCGGCGGGTGCCACCAGGCCGGCATTCGTGATGCTCAGGGTGGCAATGCCTGTCATGCCGCCGGCGATAGCGGCGAGGATGAGCAGCGGGCGCATCAGCACGTACGGGAAATAGATCTCGTGGATCCCGCCGACGAAGTGGATGATGGCGGCTCCGGACGCGGATGCCTTGGCGGCGCCGCGACCGAAGATCATGTAGGCGAGCAGGATTCCGAGGCCTGGACCAGGATTGGCCTCGAGCAGGAACAGGATCGACTTGCCCTGGTCCAGCGATTGCTGGACGCCCAGCGGAGTCAGGACCCCGTGATTGATGGCGTTGTTGAGGAACAGGACCTTCGCCGGCTCGATGAAGATGCTGGTCAGCGGCAGCAGGCCGTTGTTTACCAGGAACTGGACCACGTTGCCCGCGCCCGTGCTGAAGGCCTGCACCAGCGGGGAGACGCCGTAGAAGCCGATCAGCGCCAGCAGCGCACCCCAGATCCCGGCGGAGAAGTTGTTCACCAGCATCTCGAAGCCCGGCCGGATCTTGCCGTCCCAGATCGCGTCGATCTTCTTCATGGTCCAGCCACCGAGCGGACCCATGATCATGGCTCCGATGAACATCGGGATGCCGGCACCCACGATGACGCCCATGGTGGCGATCGAACCCACCACGCCACCGCGGACGTCATAGACCATTCGGCCGCCGGTGTAGGCGATCAGGAGGGGCAGCAGGTAGGTGATCATCGGTCCCACAAGTCCAACGTTGGCCACGCCGTCGGTCTCGCCGAATCCGCCGAGCTGCGGAACAGGGAGCCACCCCGCTTCGATGAAGAGGGCCGTGACGAGGCCCCAGGCGATGAAGGCCCCGATGTTGGGCATGATCATTCCGGACAGGAATGTCCCGAATTTCTGAACGCGGACGCGCGCACTGGGGCGGGGCGTCACTGCTGTTTGTGTTGCCACATGCTTTCCTAACCGCTACCCCTGCAGCATCGCAGGGTGGAATGGATATTTGAATCGATCTGGTGAATCAGGTGCCGGTCCTCGCCGAGATGCGTTGCAGCCATTCGAGGAACAGTTTGAGTTCCGAGCTGGAGAGCTGGTCCGGATGGGACGACTGCAGCGCGGCGTTGAGTGCGATGGCCGCCACCACCACCGAGGGGCTACCCTCGGTGTCGGTCACCGGATCAGCTTCCGAATCGGTCGCGACGGCGGAGAGAACCGCCTCCCTCGTCATCGCCGACAGGTCGAGGTTCCGCTTGGCCGCGGGCTCCGCGATCAGCATGAGCGTGACGCCGATATTGGCGGCGAGCATGCTGCGTGCTGCCTCATGCGGAGAGACGACCAGCCGTGCGGCAGCGGCCGCCTTATCGAGCACCTCCTCGAGGAACGCCTCCGCACTGGCGACCATCGAGGGGCGGCGCTCCGGGCGGATGTTCCCGAACATCACGAGGTAGAGGTGCGGATGGTCGAGGCCGAACTGCACGTGGTTGTCCCAGTGCCGCCGGAGGTCCTCGACGGGCTGGCCTGAGGACGCCAGGTTGCGCTCCCCTTCAAGATATTCACTGAAGCCCTCGGCGACGACGGCGTCGAAGAGGCCCTCCTTGTCCCCGAAGTGGTGGTACAGGGTGGGGGCGGTGACACGGGCAAGCTGGGTGACCTGCCGGGTGGACACCGGCGCCCCGTTGGATTCCGCCAACAGCGAGGCAGCAGCCCTCAGGAGCCTCGTTTTGGGAGGAGGTTCGCCAGCGGATTTCATGCCTGCTACCGTAGCATCTATAACGCTGATATATGAAGTGCATCACAAAACTTTCTTCCCCGAACCCCTGCACCGTCCGCTTCACCCTGCAGAATGGTTCTAGATGCAAGCACAGATGAGGAAACGAGGACGTTCAATGCAGAATTTCTCAGGGGTGGGCGTAAGTCCCGGCCGCGTGATCGGCACCATCCGCCATATGCCGGAGTCGATCAGCGAACCGCCCGTCGGTGAGCGCCTTGCGGACCCTGACGCGGCGGAGGAGGCCATCGAACTGCTGCGCGCGGCGTCGAAGTCGGTCCAGGAGGAGCTGAAGTCCCGTGCGGCGGCCGCGAAGGGTGACGGCAAGGCGGTCCTCCAGGCCACCTCGCTCATGGCCGCCGACCCCATGCTCCTCAAGGCGGCGGGCAAGCTGATCCGGGGCGGGTCCTCCCCCGAGCGCGCCGTGTGGGATGCCGGTGCGTCCGTCGCGGAGATGCTCCACAATCTCGGCGGCTACATGGCCGAGCGCACGGCCGACGTCCTCGACGTCCGCGCCCGCATCGTCGCGCAGCTGCGCGGCCTGCCCGCGCCCGGCATTCCGGCGTCGGACACCCCCTTCATCCTTGTGGCGGAAGACCTCGCGCCCGCCGACACGGCGACCCTCGACCCTGAGCTCGTGCTGGCACTCGTCACCTCGGGCGGCGGACCCCAGTCCCACACCGCCATCATCGCGCGTTCCCTCGGCCTTCCCGCAGTGGTGGCGGCGAACGGCGTCGGAACGCTCGACGACGGCAGCACCGTCTTCGTGGACGGCGCCGCGGGACGGATCATGCTCGATCCCGGCGACGACGAAGCGGCGGCCGCCGAAGCCTATGCGGCGGCGGCGGCGGCGCTCGCGGTGTTCGACGGCACCGGCGTCACGGCCGACGGTCATGAGGTACCGCTCCTCGCGAACGTCGGCGGCGCGAAGGACGCGAGAGCCGCCGCTGACGCCGGAGCACAGGGCGTCGGCCTGCTCCGGACCGAGTTCTGCTTCCTCGAGCGGGACACCGAGCCCACCGGGGACGAGCAGATCGCCGCCTACAAGGGTGTCTTCGATGCGTTCCCGGGCAAGAAGGTGGTGGTGCGCACCCTCGACGCCGGCGCCGACAAGCCACTCCCGTTCCTGACCGATTCCACCGAGCCGAACCCCGCGCTCGGGGTGCGGGGCTACCGCACCGATCTCACCTCGCCCGGTGTCCTCGAGCGGCAACTCACCGCGATCGCCGACGCCGCCGCCCAGACCTCCGCGGAGGTCTGGGTGATGGCGCCCATGATCGCCACCGCGGAGGAGGCAGCAGCATTCGCCGCCATGTGCGCCACTGCTGGACTGAAGACGCCGGGAGTGATGGTCGAGGTGCCCTCGGCGGCACTGACCGCCGCAGCGATCCTGTCGGAGGTCGAATTCGCGAGCCTCGGCACCAACGACCTCACCCAGTACACGATGGCCGCCGACCGCCAGCTCGGGTCACTCGCCGCGCTCAACAATTCATGGCAGCCGGCCCTGCTTCGCCTCGTTCAGCTGACCGTCGAAGGCTCAGCGGCCGAGGGTTCCAACAAGCCGGTCGGGGTGTGCGGTGAGGCCGCCGCCGACCCGGCCCTCGCCGTCGTGCTGGTGGGTCTCGGCGTCTCGACGCTGTCGATGACGTTCCGCGCACTGGCGGGGGTGGGCGCCGTACTGGGCAGCGTCAGCCTCGAGGACGCCCGGAAACTCGCGGCGATCGCGGTCGGCTCCCCGACCGCGGACGAGGCGCGGGCCCGGGTGAGGGCTGAACTTCCGGTGCTGGAGAGCCTGGGCCTGTAACTGCCGGCTGTAACTGCCCTAGCTCAGCGGTGGGAGCAGGATGCTCGTGACCGGCAGGGAGGAATCGGTGGCGAAACCGATGCCGCTCGGCGTGCCGCCGGCCATCACGAGCTGCGCGCCGAGGGCGGCCACCATGGCACCGTTGTCGGTGCACAACGACGGCGGGGGCACGGTGAGCTCGATGCCCGCCGCCGCACAGCGCTCGGCGGCGAGCCCGCGCAGGCGGGCGTTCGCCGCGACTCCCCCACCCAGCAACAGGTGGCTGATGCCGTTCTCGGTACAGGCGAGGACGGCCTTGGCGGTGATGACGTCCACCACTGCCTCCTGGAACGACGCCGCGATGTCGGCTACCGGGACCGGCTGCCCGGTGGCTTCGAAGTGTTCGACGCTGCGCGCCACCGCGGTCTTCAGTCCGCTGAACGACCAGTCGTACCGGTGCGGCCCGGGATGTTCCGCGGAGCCCATGTACTTGGGCTGGGTGAGCCCGCGGGGATAACGGATGGCGGTGGGGTTGCCCCCTGCGGCCAGCCGGTCGATCGCGGGACCGCCGGGGTAGCCGAGCCCCAGGATCCGGGCCGTCTTGTCGTAGGCCTCGCCGGCGGCGTCGTCGATCGTCGACCCGAGCAGTTCCACGTCGGCGGCGATGCTGCCCACCCGCAGGATCTCGGTGTGTCCGCCGGAGACCAGGAGCGCGCCGAGGCGAGGGGGAAGCCCCTGCGGGAAGGTGCCCCCCAGCATTCCGACGCCCACGTGCGCCACGAGGTGGTTGATCGCGAAGAGCGGCTTGCCGGTGGCCACGGCGAGCGCCTTCGCCGCCGAGACTCCCACCATGAGGGCGCCGGAGAGTCCGGGCCCGGCGGTCACTGCGATGGCGTCGACGTCCTCGAGGGTGACGCCGGCGTCGTCGAGGGCCTGCCGGAGCGCCGGAACGAAGGCATCGAGGTGCGCGCGTGACGCGATCTCGGGGATGACACCGCCGAAGCGCACATGCTCCGCCATGGACGAGGACACCGTGTTGGCGAGCAGCCGGGTACCTGCCACCAGCCCCACGCCTGTTTCGTCGCACGAGGATTCGATGCCGAGTACCAGGGGTTCGGTGCGGTTCATCGGCCGTCCGCCGGGATGGTTCCGGACGGATTCCGGGGGCCTGCCTCCGGGGAAGGAAGTGCCAGCCGCATGATCCAGGCGTCGACGCCGTCGCGGTAGTACCTCCGGCGGGTGTGGATGCGCTCGAAGCCGAAGCGGGTGTAGAGCTGCTGGGCGCGGGGGTTGTCGGCGCGCACCTCCAGCATCACATTGTCAGCACCCCGCCGGGCCGCCTCGGCGAGGAGTTCGGTGAGCAGTGCGCGTCCGATACCCCTGCCTTCGAACGCGGGAAGCACTCCGATGGTCTGGATGTCAGCGGTGGTATCCACGCACATCAGACCCGCGTAGGCGACCATTGCGCCGTCGACCTCGGCCACGACGTACCGCCGGGTGTCGGGCTGGAAGAACTCGTCGTAGAACATCTGGAGCGGCCAGGCATCGACCGGGAAGAGCTCGTTCTCAAGCCGCCCGACGGTGCCGATGTCCTCGAAGGTCAGGTCTCGCAGGGTGAAACTCACGGGGTTGCCCTCTTTCGCGGCCCGGGGACTTTCGCGTCGGATTCCCGCAGGTACAGCGGCGTCGTGTCGCGGAGGAGAAGCCCCTGCCGGAGGCTTCGCTCCGCAACCAATCCCACGGAGGCGGCATCGGGGTTTCTGGCGGCAAACCCGGGCACGGCCGCCAGGGCGCTCGAATACAGCCCTGCTCCGCGCCCGTAGGCGGGCAGGTCCGGCAGGGTCGCGGCGGCTCCCACGTGCGGGCCGTCCAGCAGGGAGGGAAGCCCTTCGCCTCCCCAGGCATACCGGGCCCAGTACACCTCCGTGCGGCGCGCGTCGGTGGCCACCAGGAATTCGGAGCCCTCGGGGCCGTCCGCTCGCGCATCGTAAGCAATCGCGTCGAGGCTCATCACGCCGTGCAGCGGCACCTCCCACACGAAAGCGAGGGTGCGAGCCGTCACCAGTCCGGCCCGGAGACCGGTGAACGGTCCCGGCCCCACCCCGGCGACGACGGCGTCAAGGTCCCGACCCGCAACCCCTTCCGCGTCAAGGAGGTCCTGCACGGCGGGGGCCAGCACCTCGGCGTGGGCGCGGGTGTCGGTGCCGAGGAAATGCTGTGCCACTCCGCCGTCCCTCAGGAGCGCGGCACTGGCCGCGGCGGAGGTGTCGAGGGCAAGGATGAGCACCAGTACAGCCTAATCGAGCAGCAGCGACGCCGGTTGCCCGGCCGACCAGCGGGGCCCGTGGGCGGTGATGCTGATGTGCCGGAGTTCGTCGGCGTCGTCGTCGAACGTCACCGGCGATTCCGGATCGAGTCCGGGGCCCGGGACGAGCCCGCCGCCCACCGGCCGGGTGATGGCGATGTCGAGGCGGCTCGCCGTGAGGTGCTCGACACGGTCCGCACCCCACTCGATGACTGTGACGCTGGTGTCCAGCGTCGCTTCGAGGTCGAGGTCGTCGATCTCGGCGGCGGAGTCCAGCCGGTAGGCGTCCACGTGGACCAGGCCCGGCCCGTCGCCGAGGTTCGGGTGCTGGCGCACGAGGACGAAAGTGGGAGAGATGATTCCCTCCCGGACGCCGAGCCCGCGGCCGAGGCCCTGCGTGAAGGTGGTCTTGCCGGCGCCGAGCTCACCGGCCAGGACGAGCAGATCGCCGGCCAGGAGGTCGACCGCGAGCCGCCGGGCGAGCTCCTTGAGTTCCTCCGCCGACCGCACCTGGCGCTCAACGGTCCATGCCGGCCTAATCATCGGTCGCCGTTTCGTTGAGGTAGATCCGGGGTACCCGGCCGCTGATCCTCGTGACCACCTCGTAGTTGATCGAGTGCGACGCCGCCGCCCAGGCCTGGACCGACGGTGCGTCGTCCCCGCCGAAGAGAACGGCCCGGTGGCCCAGCGGGCTCTCGTCCGAGTCGACGAGGCCGTCCGCGCCGAAGTCGATCACCAACTGGTCCATCGCAATCCTGCCGACCACGGGGTAGCAGCGTCCGTCCACCATCACCGGCGCACCGGTGGCGATCCGCGGAACGCCGTCGCCGTAACCCACCGGGATCAGGCCGAGGGTGGTCCGTTCCGCCGTCCGGTAGGTGAATCCGTAGGACACTCCCTGCCCGGCAGGAACCTCCTTGCAGTTGGCAACCGACGTCGCAAGGGTCATCGCGGGGCGCAGGCCGAGATGCTCCGGAGTCTGGTCGGCGAACGGGGACAGCCCGTAGATCCCGAGGCCTACCCTCACCAGGTCGAAGTGGCAATCCGGCCGGGAGAGCGTTGCCGGGGTATTGGCGAGGTGGCGCACCTCCACGTCCACCCCGCAGTCTTCCGCGACCGCCACCGCTTCGCGGAAACGCCGCAACTGGTCGTCGGTCTCGGGCCGCTCGGGTTCGTCGGCCACCGCGAGATGCGAGAAGATTCCCACCACCCTCAGGAGGCCCTCCTCCTGGTACTCGAGGGCTTTGCCGAGCAGGGCGTCCCACTGCTCCGGCGGGCAGCCGTTCCGGCCGAGTCCGGTGTCGATCTTCAGATGGACACGCGCGGGGCGTTCGAGGGACCGTGCGGCGGCCACCACGTGCTCGAGCTCCCAGCCGGAGACGCCGAGGTCCACAGAATTCTCGATACCGGCGGCGAAGTCGGAGCCGGGAGTGTGGAGCCAGGCGAGCAGCGGCGCTTCGATTCCTGCTTCCCGGAGCGCGACGGCCTCCGCGATGTGCGCCACCCCCAGCCACGCTGCTCCCGCTTCGATCGCCGCCCTGGCCACGGGCACCGCGCCGTGGCCGTAGCCATCGGCCTTCACTACGGCCATGACCCTCGCGGGACTCACCAGCCGAGCGATATGGCGGACATTGGAGCGGACGGCGTCGAGGTCTATCTCTGCGCGGCGGTCAGCCGGGACCGGACTTGGAAAACTCACTGGCCCATTCTGTCACTGCACCCGCTTCCTCGACACTCCCGGCTACGCGTCCGAATGCCGCGCGATGGTGGCCGACGCGCGGCGGACGGCCTCGAGGGGCACATCCGACACCAGGTCCTCCAGGAAGGCATAGCGACGCAGCCACTGCTTGCGGACGCCGTCGCGCTCGGCGCTCATCCGGTGCCACCAGTCGGCGATGTCCCCCCAGCCGGGCGCGGCCAGCGATCCCCCCACATGCTGGACGGAGAGCGAGGCACACAGGTTGGCGAAGCTCAGCCGGTCGGCCAGCGGCAGCCCCAGGAGATCGGTCACCACGAAGCCTGCACTGAAGCAGTCACCGGCGCCGGTGGGATCGTAGGCAGCAACGGGAAGCGCCGGCACCCACTCCTCCTCGCCCGTCAACGAGTCGATGGCCATGGCGCCGTGCTGCCCCACCGTCACCACCGCCACGGGGACGCGGTCAGCGAGCGCGTACAGCGCGGCCCAGGGATCGTCCGTCTGCGTATAGGCCATCGCCTCGGCTCCATTGGGCATGAAGGCGTGGAAATACTCGAGTGAACGCAGGGTTTCCGGAGCCCACTTCCCGGCAGGATCCCACCCCACATCTCCGAAAAGCTTGGTTCCGTTGGCGCTCGCCGCACGCGCCCAGCGTTCGACCTCCAGTTCGACCCCGACGACGGCGGCACGGCAGCGCGGCGGGTCTCCGATGAGCGTCGAGGCGGAGAGGGGCGACGGGTGGCCATGGGTCACCATGGAGCGGTCGCGGTGCACCGACAACGAGACGGTGACGGGCGAGTGCCAGTTCTCGAAGACCCGGGACCGCGAGAGGTCGACGTATTCCTGATCCTGGAGGATGTTCCAGTTGGACTGCCCGTACCCGTCGTCACCGAACGCGGCCGCCAGCGTGGTCCGGAGCCCCAGTCTGCTCGCAGCGATGGCCTGGTTCGCGATCCCTCCCGGGCTCGAACCCATCCCGTCGGTCCACACTTCGGTGCCGGGTGACGGCAGTTGCTCGAGTCCGGTGAAGATGATGTCGAAGAACACCTGGCCGGCGACCAGCAGGTCGAATTCGGGTTCCTCACTGGTCCGCCGGCCGGCCAGGGGGTCGAAGCGGTGCTGATGAACCATGTACGGCACAATACTCGTAGGCTGCACCGCCGGCCTGCGACGTGCTGGAAGGGAGCGGAACGCCGATGAAACTGGTGATCGTAGGCGGCGGCGGGTTCCGTGTCCCTCTGGTCTACCGCGCGCTGTCCCAAGGGCGTTTCGCCGGCCTGATCGACTCGCTGGTCCTGGTGGATGCCGATGCCGGACGCGCGGAGGCCATCCGGCGGGTGCTCGATGACATGCCGCTCTCCGGGGATGCGGGGCTCGCGGCGAGGCCGCCTCCGGGCGCCGGTTCCGGAGCCGCCGGCGGCTCCGCGCCCGATGCCGGACACCGGCCCGAGGTGGAGGTCCGATCGGACCTGCGTACTGCGCTGGTGGGGGCCGACGTCGTCTTCGCAGCCGTCCGCAGCGGCGGGCTGGAGGGCCGCGTCCTCGACGAGCGTGTCGCGCTCGGTGCGGGCCTGCTGGGTCAGGAAACCGTCGGTGCGGGTGGGATCTCCTACGCTCTCCGGTCCATTCCCGACATGATGCACGTGGCGCGTCTGCTGCAGGAGCACGCGCCCGACGCGTGGCTCATCAACTTCACCAATCCCGCCGGAATGGTGACCGAGGCGCTCCAGACTGTCCTCGGCGGGCGCGTGATCGGCATCTGCGATTCGGCGTCGGGCCTCGTGACGCGTGCCTGCGCTGCCGCAGGCATCCCGCTGGCTGCCGGGTCCCTCACCGGCGTCGACTATGTGGGCCTGAACCATCTCGGGTGGCTGCGGGGATTGATGCACGACGGCGAGGACCGGCTTCCGGCCCTGCTGCGGGATCCTGCACGGTTACTGTCCTTCGAGGAGGGCAGGGTGTTCGGCCCCGACCTGCTCCGGCTTCTCGGCGCCCTGCCCAACGAGTACCTGTTCTACTACTACTTCCATCGTGAGGCACTGCGTGCTGTGTCATCCGCCGGGCAGACCCGCGGCGAGATCCTCGCGAGCCAGCAGCACGGGCTGTACCCACGACTGCTCGAGGCGACGCACCCGTTCGCGGTATGGGAGGAAGCGCGGTTGGCGCGGGAGTCCGGTTACCTCGTGGAGGCGCGCCGCCCCGACGAGCAACGGGAACTGAGCGACCTCGCCGGAGGCGGGTACGAGAGGGTGGCGCTGCAGGTGATGCACGCGCTGCTGACGGACACTCCCGCCGAACTGATCCTGAACGTCCGCAACGGCACAACCTTCGGTGGGCTGCCGGAGGACGCTGTCGTCGAGGTTCCGGCGCGGGTGTCCGGCAGCGGGGCTGTTCCGCTCCCCGCCTCGCCCCTGACCGTTTCCCAACTCGGTCTGATGGCGTCGGTCAAGGGGGCTGAGCAGCAGGCCGTGCAGGCGGCTTTGCGTGCGGACCGGGACGCGGCGCTGAAGGCCTTCACCCTCCACCCGCTCATCGATTCGGCGCACGCTGCAGCCCGCGTGCTGCAGGGGTATGAAGAGGTTTTCCCCGGCCTAAGGAGCTTCTGGCGGGAGTGAGAGCTCAACCGGCTCGAATGTCGAGGGCTCGAGGACGCAGTCCCGGTCGAGATGACGGCGTCCCAGCAGCCACTCTTCGCCGGCCTCCTCGGAGTCGAAGTAGCAGGTGGGATACGGCGGGCGATGCACACCGATGAAGAATCCCGCCAGGAGCCGGTCCACGGCCGAGTGCCCGACGAGCGCCATCGCCGAGATATCCAGGTTCCCGGCGAAGGCGCTGAGGGATCCCCGGCTGAGGGACACCATGCCGTTGAGGTTGACGAGCATCGGCCCGCACACGAGCGGGGAGAGTTCAGCAAGCCGGGCGATCAGCTGGCGGGCGTCGTCGTCGGAGATGGTGATGCCCCGATCCCAGTCGACGCGGATGAGATCGTTGTCCTCCCGGACCGCGAGGAACCTGCCCGTGCGATTTCGCGGATTGTTCATGGGTTCCTTCCTCCGGAGCTCATTCTTCCGAGCCAGCTGAGCGCATCGGCCTCCGAGGTGAAGAATCCCGTGGGATGGCCGGCGTTCCCCGAAGGTGCAGCCAGAACCCGGTCCATGGGACCCTGCCCCACCATTGCCGCGGCGAGGACATCGCCGCAGGCATTGAAGACGTCCCGGGCCTCGGTACTGATGGAGATGAGCATCGTCAGGTCGACCAGGAGTACGTACGGTTCCCCGCCGGCCAGAAAGGTACTCGTTTCCAGGACGGACCGGGCGTCGTCGGCTTCCACCTGGGAGGAAGGCTCCCACTCGAGGCGGAGTCCGTTTCCTCCAGTGGTGCTGATCCACGCCTTACCCCTGGCAGCTGACACGCGGCCCATCGAATCTCCCCCGGTGACTGAGCACTTTAGCGATGCACTGTAGCGAAGCGTAGTCCGAAGTTCCCGACCGACCCTCGTGACACGGCGGAGCGTTCGAGAAGCCTTGTTACGGGGCCGGGTCGTCGGGGAGAGAACACAAGCTTTTCCCAAGAACGGCACGTGATGATTGCGTCAAGGCAGCAGTTCAAGAAAAGCCAGCGGCAGAACCGCCGGTAATCGGGCGGCTGCCCTCGAATGGGACCGGGGGCCGCAAGCCCTCTTGAGACCGGGGCTTCACCCCCAGCAACGCCCCCGGTCCCTTTCTCGACCTTGCACCGGTTGCACCGGATTGAACCGGGTTGCTTCAGGTGGTGTCGGGGCGCTCCGGGTTGCTACAGCTCGCTTCTGGGGAATCGTCCCGAATCGCTTCCACGAGAAACGCCGGACCCGACCGTTGGTTGGATCCGGCGTTTTGCGGCGCTCTTGAACAGGCGTCCTAGGGCTCCACGGCCTGCTGCCTGTTGCGTGGATCCGTACCCTCTTCCACGACGTCGGAATCGTGGTTGGTGGTCACCGCGATCTTGCGGGACCTCGCCTTCTCGACCACAGGGATGGTGACGCTCAGGACACCGTTCTCGTAATGTGCGGAAATGTTTTCGGTGTCGATTCCCTGTCCCAGGTTGAGTTGGCGCAGGAACGAGCCGCTGTCGCGCTCACGGGTCAACCACTGGACGCCGTCAGCGCCCTGCAGTGTCCGCTCCGCACGAATGGTCAGCAATTGCCCGTCGACATCGATGTCGACCGATCCTGGATCCAACCCGGGAAGATCCGCATTCAGGACGTAATGATCTCCCTGGCGGTACAGGTCCATCGGCATCCCGCGCAGGCCCGGCCCGCTGTTCAGAAGCGCACCGGCAACACGGTCGATCTCGCGGAACGGGTCAAACCTCATAGCCATTGTTGTCAACTCCTTCAGGTGTGCCGCTTCCCTCGGAAGCAACGCTCGATCCATTGTTTCGGGTAGTTGAGCGTCCTTCGCTCAACTACGGAAATAGGTTAGCACTCCTGCAGGGAGAGTGCCAGATCTGCCGGAAGATTTTTCCCTTCCGCATTCGACCCGACCACCGGTGTCCCTCGACCCGGCAACGGCCGGTGCCGACCGCTTAGGATGGCCGGAAGGACCTGACACAGGACAGGTCCTTCCGGGGCCTTTCCCGCGACAGGAAGCCAGGTGGCGCGGTGGCAGCGAACAAGACCCGACCGAGTACGGCCGACCCGATCGCCTTCCTCAACGATGTCACCAACGAACGACGCCGCAATGACGGCTTCGCGGTGCTCCGGATGATGCAGTCGATCACGAAGCTCGACCCCGTTCTGTGGGGGCCCTCGATGATCGGGTTCGGGCAGTATTCCTACAAATACGCCTCCGGTCGCGAAGGGGACGCCCTCGCCGTCGGGTTTTCCCCTCGGAGCGACGCCCTTGCCCTGTACGGACTCACGATCGCCCCCGGCGCGGAGGACCTCCTCGCCCGTCTGGGCAGGCATCGGACCGGCGCTGCGTGCCTGTACATCCCGTCGCTGGCAGAGGTGGACACCGAAGTGCTTCAGGAGTTGATCCGGCTGGGCCACACCTACATGACGACGGCGGACTTCACCCTCGGCTAGCATTCCCGCGGATGCGTCCCTAGAGTTCCCGATACATGATGTGGAGGCCGGTCAGTCCCTGCACAGGATGCCGGAAGGCGTTCGGAACAGTGCCGATCACCTCGAATCCCAGGGACTGCCACAGCGCCACCGCCCGCTCATTCGTCTGCACCACGGCGTTGAACTGCATCGATTCGTAGCCCTGACCACGAGCCTCCTCCATCACCCGCTCAGCGAGCAACCGCGCGAATCCTTTCCCGCCGGAGTCAGCCGCCACCAGAAACGAGGCGTTGGCAACGTGGCTGCCGTTGCCCCCACGGTTCGCGTGCAATTGAGCAGTGCCCACCACGACGTCGTCGTCGGCCACCACATAGACGCACAACGTTGCATCGAGGGGTTCCTCGGGAAACCACTCCCGCCGCGCTGCCTCCTCCTCCATGGCGGGATCCCAGCAGTAGGTGTCCCCGGCCCTGACCACCGGCTCCATGATGCGCCAGAGGGCGGCCCAGTCACTACGGACCGCCCTCCGGAGGGTGCGCATCAGGCCTTCAGCGCTCCCGCCCACAGGTTGATGTCCGATTCGACGGCGAACTCATCGATCGCGTGAAGCTCCTCGGTGGTGAAGTCGAGGTTGCCGACGGCCGCGAGGCTGTTCTCGAGCTGCTTCACGCTGGACGCTCCGATGAGCGCCGAGGTGATCGGCGTCCCCTTGGCCTGCGGCCGCAGGATCCAGGCGATCGCCATCTGGGCCAGCGTCTGGCCACGCCCGCCCGCGATCTCGTTGAGGCCCCGCACGCGCCGCAGGTTGTCCTCGGACAGGTGGCCTTCCGAGAGTGACTTGTCCGCGGCGGCCCGGGAATCCGCAGGAACGCCGTCGAGGTACCGGTCAGTGAGGAGGCCCTGGGCAAGCGGTGAGAACGCGATGGACCCGGCGCCCACCTTCTCGAGCGCCTGCGGCAGGTTGGGCTCACCGTTCTCGACCCACCGGTTGAGCATCGAGTAGGACGGCTGGTGGATGAGCAGCGGAGTCCCCATCTCGCGCAGGATGGCTGCGGCCTCGATGGTCCTTCCGGGCGAGTAGGACGAGATGCCGGCGTAGAGTGCGCGCCCGGACCGGACGGCGGTGTCCAGCGCGCCCATGGTTTCCTCGAGGGGAGTCTCGGGGTCAGGCCGGTGGCTGTAGAAGATGTCCACGTAGTCGAGGCCCATGCGGTTCAGCGACTGGTCGAGGCTGGCCAGGAGGTACTTGCGGGAGCCGAAGTTGCCGTAGGGGCCGGGCCACATGTCGTAGCCGGCCTTGCTCGAGATGACGAGCTCGTCGCGGAAGGGCCGGAAGTCGTCGGCGAAGTGGCGCCCGAAGTTCGTCTCAGCACTGCCGTAGGGCGGTCCGTAGTTGTTCGCCAGGTCGAAGTGCGTGACGCCGAGATCGAAGGCGCGGCGCAGGATGGCGCGCTGGGTATCGAAGGATTTGTCGTCGCCGAAGTTGTGCCAGAGGCCGAGGGACACGGCGGGCAGCTGCAGCCCGCTCTTGCCGACACGGCGGTACTTCATCTTTTCGTAACGGTCTTCCGCGGGGTGGTAGGTCATCCACCCATCCTATTGGGGACATCGCCGCGCCGGCTCTCCGGAACCGTTCAGCTGTTCTGTCCCCGCGCGGCAACTTCCCATTCGTCCTCGACCGAGCCGTTCCGCACCACGCTCACCCGATCGACGAGGTTCATCGTGAGGCACACATGGTTGGGGACAATCCGCAGCCGCTGCCCGTGCGCCGGCATCGCGGCGCCGTCGGGCCATTCGATGGTGGCGTGGTGCTCGGACAGTGCGACGATGCGTGCGGCGGGCTCGTCGAGAAGCCTCCCGTAGCCGGTGGCCCAGGCGGGACGGTCGCTCCCCAGGATCTTGCTTCCGGAGTCGACGACGACGCGGCGGCCCCTGGCGTGTGCCGGAGCGGATCGGCTCACGACCGTTGCGGCGACCGTCAGCGCAATGTCCTCCAGGGCGCAGCGCTGCAGCTCGTACTGCTGCGCGTCCCCGAGAACGTAGACGCCCGGACGCAGCTCGGTGGCCGCGCCTCCTCCGCCGAGAAGGGCTGTGGGCGTGGAACCGCCACTCAGCTCATCGACGTCGAATCCTGCGGCTCGAAGGCGCGACGACGCTTCCCTGAGCGCGGTGTCCTCGTCCTGCAGGGCGTGCTGGGGCATTCCCGGTGCATAGCTGTGGCCGGGGAAGGTGAAGGCTCCTTCGACGAGGAGTCCTGCATCCGCGGCCGCGCGGGCGATGTCCACGACGTCGGCGGGCCTGGCGCCGCTGCGGTGGTGCCCGCTGTCCACCTCCACCAGTACGCTGACGTTCCGGGCTCCGGTGCCGAGATTCCGGCCCATCTCCGCGGCGCCCTCCACCGAGTCGACGCCGACCCGGATGGCCGCTGCTTCGCTGAGGACCCGCAGGCGCCGTGCCCGTCGTGCATCGACCCACAGCGGGTAGGCGATGAAGAGATTCGCGGCCCCGCCTGCCGCGAAGGTCTCGGCCTCACCGATCGTGGCCACGGTCAGGCCCACCGCGCCCGCTGCGAGTTGCCTGGCACCGATCTCGAGGACCTTGTGCGTCTTCGCATGGGGCCGCAGTCTCACTCCCCGCGTGTGCATCGCCGACGCCATCCGTGCAATGTTCGCATCGAGCACACCGACGTCGATCATCACCGACGGCGTGTCGATCTGGTCAGGAATCATCGGCAGACAGACCGGCGCGGGCGGCGGCGCTTCCCAGGTGGAGGACTCCGGTGTCGGTGGCCGCCGCGATCCACGCGAAGCCCTGTTCCTGAAGCGCCCTCGTGCGGTCCAGCGAGCCCGCATAGGCGCCCGCCAGTATCCCTGCTGTGCGGCAGGCCCGCACGATGGCGGGAAGCGGTGCGTGCTCCGAGCGGTCGGACAGAAGGTCATCGACGTCGAGCCCGAGCGCGAGGGACAAATCGAAGGGGCCCACGAACAGCATGTCGAGGCCAGGCGTCGCCGCGATCGCGTCGAGGTTCTCGACGGCGAGCGAAGTCTCCACCATCACTGCACAGAAGGGCACGGGCACTTCGGTCCCACGGCTCGCGGGAGTGCCGGGCAGCGGACCCCAGCTGCGCCTGCCCCTGGGCGGACAGTGGGCAGCTGCCACGGCCGCCTCGGCGTGCTCCGCGGTGTCGATCAGGGGCACGATGACGCCGTCGGCTCCGGCGTCGAGCGCTCGTCCGATGAGCGTGGGATCATTCGCTGCCACCCGCACCAGCACGGTGGCCTCCCGATCGCGCCGCAGGGCGAAGAAATCCCGAAGGCTGCGGTCGTCGAAGTGGCCATGCTGCGCGTCGAGGCCCAGCCAGTCGAAGCCGGCGTGCTCGAGCTCTGCGGCCGTGCGGGCATCCCCGAGGGTCACCCACACACCGGGTTTCGTCGTCATGCAGCCATTCTCGCCGAAACGGCGCAGGAAGTCGTGCACCCGTGGTGGGCAGCGGGCCGAACACCCGCAGGGAATGCGCGAGTTCCGGCGTCAGGGCACCACAGGAAGCGCGCGATGCAGCTCCGACACCGCGGAAGAGGCGGGAGCTCCCGCCGCGACGAAGCCGTCCGGCCGCACGAGGTAGAAGAAGCCCTCCTGCAGGCCCTTGTCGGGTGCCGCAGGAAACCGGTGGACGGCCAGGCCGAGGGAGCGTCCGACGGCGTCAGCCACGGCGTCGTCCATCCCGCCATACGTATGGACCTGCCACACCGCCTCCCGCAGGACGTCGAAATTGACGCCGGTCCATGGCAGTCGCCGTCCCACCACACGGCCGCGACGGCCATTTGCCGCTTCCTTCGCACCGGGGCTCATCCAGTAGTGGATGCGGAGCTGGCCCAGGTAGCCGGCAAGCCGACCGGCGAGAGGCAGGCGCGGCACCACCCGCACGACGACGGGCAGCACCAGTCGCGGCACCAACCTGCGGGCCAACCGGGCCGGAACGGCGTTCGAGGTGAGGAACCCGAACACCCGGTCGGTCGAGCGGACCAGGCGCCGGGCAACGGGGCGGCGTTCGGAGTCGTACCGGTCGAGATAGTCGGGCGACGCCGAATGCCGAAGAACATCGGCGAGCTTGAACGCCAGATTGTGGGCATCCTGCAGCCCGGTGTTCATCCCCTGGGCGCCGACGGGCGAATGGAGGTGCCCGGCATCCCCGGCGAGGAACACGGCGCCGTCGCGGAACCGGGCCGCCAGACGGTGGTGCACCCGGTAGGTCGAGAACCATCGCGACGTCCCGTAGGAGACACCGAAGATGGCTGAAAGCCGAGCCTGCGCAACCTCTTCCGAGACGTCGGCATCCCCGGCTGTGGGGACAACTCCGATCAACCGGAAGGCGTTGTCGCTGCCGGACGGGGACTTCATCGGGAACGCGAGGAGGAAGTCGGAGGCGCCCTGACGGATATTGACCGACGCTTCGGCGAGCCCGCCCACGGCGAGCGCGTCCAGCACGTAGAAGGTGTGCTGGTTCGTCACTCCTTCGAAGGGAATCCCCTTCAGGCGGCGGACTTCCGAGGATCCACCGTCGCACGCCACGCAGTACCGCGCCTCGATGACAGTGGGTCCGTCCCTCCCCTCCACCGATGCCGAGACGGTGCCCGCATCCTCCAGTCCCACCAGCCGCGTACCCCACAGCACCTCACCACCTGAAGCGACGAGGTTCGAGGCGAGGAGCTGCTCGTTGCGGCTCTGCTCGAGGAAGAACAGGCCGGGGAACGGCGTGAGGCCACGCCCCAGCTCGCCGAGCGGAACCGGCGCATAGGAACGTTTCCCGTACCCCTGCCGCACCAGGCCGGCGTGCTGTGCCTCCTCGAGCACGCGGTCGGCAAGGCCGAGCTGGTCGAAGATCTCGAGGGTGCGGGACTGCACGCCGATGGCCCGCGACTCCCGCGTGGGCCCGGCCTTGGCATCGATGAGAACGGCGTCGACGCCGAGCTTTCGCAGCCAATTCGCCAGCATCAGCCCGGTGGGTCCCGCACCGACCACCAGGACGTCGGTGGTGCGGTGCGGGGTGTCCACGGGTTGCTCCTACAGGGCCAGGATCAGTGACGCATGCGGCGGCAGCTGGACGGTGTCCTCCAGCAGGCCGACGCCGTCGACGGTCGAGAGCAGCACTTCTGCATCGACCGCTTGCAGCGGCACGGTGCGGAGCTGGTCGCTGAGGTTGAGGACGACGGCGGTCCGTCCCCGGTGAAGGACGAGCCACCGTTCGTCGTCGCTGTACTCCACGGAGATGCCGGCGAAGTCCGGCTCCCGCAGTTCCGGGCGGTCCCGGCGCAGCCGGATCAGCGTCCGGTATGTCTCCAGCAGCCGGCCCTGCTCCTGGTTGCCGAGCTCGGACCAGTCGAGTTTCGCCGACTCGAACGTCGAAGGTTCCTGCGGGTTCGGCACGTCCTCGGGCTTCCACCCCATGCGCTCGAACTCCCGGAGCCTGCCCTCGGCGGTGGCCTTGCCCAGTTCGGGCTCGGGGTGTGAAGTGAAGAACGGCCACGGCGTCCGGGCTCCGTACTCCTCACCCATGAAGAGCATGGGCGTGAACGGCCCTGCCAGGTTCAGCACTGCGGCCTGAGCCAGCTGCGCGGTGTTCAGCGTGGCGCTGATGCGGTCGCCGGCAGCACGGTTGCCGATCTGGTCGTGGTTCTGCGTGCACACCACCAACTGCAGCGGCGTCACCCGCTCGACATCGATCTCGCGGCCGTGGTGGCGCTCGCGGAATGACGAGTAGGTGCCGTTGTGGAAGAACCCCTTCTCGAGGACCTTGGCCAACGCGCCCACCGAATCGAAGTCGGCGTAGTACCCCTCGGTTTCCCCCGTGAGGTTGACGTGCACGGCGTGGTGGAAGTCGTCGCTCCACTGCCCGGCCAGTCCGTAGCCATTCACGCCGCGCGCCTGGATCAGGCGCGGGTTGTTGAGGTCGGATTCGGCGATCAGGAACAGCGGCTTTCCGAGTTCGGCTGCCAGGGCGTCCGTTTCGGCGGCGAATTCCTCGAGGATGTGCACGGCACGCTCGTCGTGGAGGGCATGCACGGCGTCGAGCCGCAGGCCGTCCACATGGTAGTCGCGCAGCCACATCAGCACATTCTCGATCACGTAGCGCCGCACCTCGTCGGAGAGCGGGCCGTCGAGGTTCAGCGAGTCACCCCAGGTATTAGACTTGCCCTCGGTGAGGTACGGCCCGAACTGGCCGAGATAGTTGCCGCTCGGCCCCAGGTGGTTGTAGACCACGTCCTGGATGACGCCGAGGCCCTTCTGGTGCGCGGCGTCGACGAAGCGCTGGTAGGCGGCAGGGCCCCCGTAGTTCTCCTGGACCGCGTACCACAGCACGCCGTCGTAACCCCAGTTGTGCGTTCCGTTGAACGCGTTCACGGGGAGGAGCTCCACGTACTGGATGCCCAGCTCCACCAGGTAGTCGAGGCGTCCGATGGCGGCGTCGAGGGTGCCCTCGGGAGTGAAGGTGCCGAGGTGCATCTCGTAGATCACGCCCCCGTTCGGGCCGGGCGAGACCCAGCCCTGATCCTGCCATTCGTGCGCGGCCGGATCGAAGGTGCGTGAAAGACCGTGGACTCCTTCCGGCTGCCGGCGCGACCGCGGGTCCGGTACCGGCGATTCCGATCCGTTGACCAGGTAGCCGTAGTCGACGTCACCGGTGGCAGTGGCGGCGGAGACGCCGCCGGGGGCGGTCCACCAGCCGCCGTCGCCCTGCGTCATCTTCCGGGCGGTTCCGTCGACGAGGAGGGAAAGGGTCTCGGCGCGTGGCGCCCACACATCGAAACTGCTGCTCATGATGCGTCCTCCTGGACGAGTAGTGCTGCCGGGAAAGTGGGGAAGAGGTCGGCTGCCCGCACGATGCCGCCGGTCACCGCGGTGCCCGTGATCGCGCAGGTGTAGGAACCGTCGGGAAGGTGCACCGTGGTGTCGCCCCAGCCGCCACGGTTCTCGAGGCCGTACGGCAGGCGGGTCACCAGCACGACGACGCCGCCCCGGTTGAACGCGAAGACGTGGTTCGCGGCGGAACCGGCGGCCTGCACGGCCTGGTAGCCGGAGAAGAGTTCCGGTCGGTCGCGGCGCAGTTTGAGTGCCCGCGACACGACGAGCAGTTTCGCTGCGGCGTCCTCTCCCACGGCGGGAACAGCCCCGAAGTTGAGGTCGGTCAGGGCCTGCCGACGCGCGGCGTAGTCCACCTCGCGGCGGTTGTCCGGATCCACGAGGGAGAAGTCCCAGAACTCGGTTCCCTGGTACACATCGGGGACCCCGGGCATGGTGAGCTGGAGCAGTTTGGCCGCGATCGAATTGGACCAGCCGTGCCCTTCGAGCCGCTGGGCCATTCCGCTGACGAGATCGTTCACTCGGGCGTTGTCGAACGCGGCATCGACAGCGCTGTGCATGGCCGCTTCGAACTCCTCGTCCGGCGCGGTCCAGTGGGTGCTCAGGTCGGCTTCACGCGAGGCCTTCTCCACGTACGCGTGGGCGCGTTCGCGGCTGAGCGGCCACGCACCGAGAAGCGACTGCCACATCAGCGGCGCGAAGGAGGGGTCCGAGATCGGCGCGAGGGTTTCGAGTTCGGCGAGGAGCCGCGCCCACTCGTCGGGCATCTCGGACAGCACTACGATCCGAGCGCGGGTGTCCTCGCTGCGCTTGGTGTCGTGGGTGCTCAGCGTGGTCATCGACAGCGGGTTGCTGGTCTCCCGCTCCAGGAGGCGGCGGTGCATCTCCAGGGGATCGATCGCGAAGATCGACGGGTCCGCTCCCACCTCGTTGAGCGAGACCAGCCGGCTGTACCGGTAGAACGCCGTGTCCTCGACGCCCTTGGCCATCACCATGCCTGAGGTCTGCTGGAAGCGCCGGGCCAGGGCGTTCAGCTCGGCGTCGGGCTCCCCCTCGAGGAACGGGTTGAGCAGCGGGTGGAGGACCTCGAGAGTGGCGCCGAGGTCCGGGCGGCGCACCTGGGCGTCGCGAACGGCGTCGGCGAGGTATCCCGCGCCCTCGGGCAGGTAGCTTCGGTAGACGGGGAAACAGGTCAGGAGTTCGGCGAGTGCATCGGCCGCCTCAGCCGGGTCGAGGCCCGCGCTCTCGGGCACCAGCCGGGTCAGGCGGAGCACCTCCGAGCGGAGGATGCCATCCGCGATGCCCCGCTTGGTGCCGTGGATCATCTCGTGGAACGGCTCCACGGGAACGAGAGCCGTGAGGTCGTGCTCGCCCGCGGGATCGGTGAGGAGGCGGTCGACGTCGGCGAGCGCGTCATAACCCGTGGTCCCTTCGCACTCCCAGTTGCCCGGCAGTTCCTCGCCGGGCTCCAGGATCTTCTCCACGAGGACGTAGGCGCCGCCGGTCAGCTCGCGGAGATCCTCGAGGTAACCCACCGGATCGGCGAGGCCGTCGGGGTGGTCGATGCGCAGGCCGTCGACGAGTCCGTCGTCGAACCAGCTCCGCACCTCGCTGTGGCTTTCCTCGAAAACCCACGGCACCTCGACGCGGAGGCCCGCCAAGGTGTTGACCCCGAAGAATCGCCGGTAGTTCAGCTCGCTGTCGGCGCGGCGCCAGTTCACGAGCTCGTAGTGCTGTTTCGCGTGCACGTCGGCAGCGGTGTCCCCCGGTGAGAACGTGCCCTCGGCGATGGGGTAGCGGTTGTCGTAGTAGCGGAGTTCGCCGTCCACCACCTCGAGTGCGTCCTCCTCGGAGTCCCCGTCGCCCAGCACCGGAATGCGGATCCGCCCGTCGGCTGAGTCCCAGTCGACATCGAAGGCTTCGGCCATCCGGGAACCGCGGCCCTCCTTCAGGAGTTGCCACCACCACGCGTTGCGTGCCGGCGTCTCGATGCCCATGTGGTTGGGCACGATGTCCACCAGGATCCCCAGTCCCGCCCCGCGGGCGGCGGTGCTCAGCTCGATGAGGGCTTCGCGGCCGCCCCGCGCGGGGTCCACGGTGGAGGGATCGGTCACGTCGTAGCCGTGGCCGGACCCCTCCTCCGCGGTCAGGATGGGCGACAGGTACACCCAGTCCACCCCGAGGTCATGCAGGTACGGCACCAGTGCCGCGGCTTCCCGCAGGTCGAATTCATTTCGAATCTGCAGCCGGTAGGTCGATTTCGGTGTCTTCACGCATGTCCTCCTGGGAACTGGGATGCAGGGGTGGTTAGGCGGTGCCGGTCTTGGCCGTGACCTCGTTGGCGAGGATCGCCAACGACGCCGCTACCGAGTGGTCGAGATCCTCGGCTTCGGAGTGGGCGCGCAGCACTACCATCGATTTACCTTCGATGGAGATCGTCTTCCCTGCGGGGATCGCGGCGGTGTCGGCGAATTTGCCGGCGGTGTCGATGACCTCGTCCCAGGACGGGCCGTACTCGTCCGAGGGGATGGTGAAATCGACTGCTTCATCATGTGCGTTGAAGTACAGGAGGAAGTTGGCGTCGGTGATGCGCTGGCCGCGGGCATCGCGCCCGCGAATCCCCTGCCCGTTGAGGAACACGCCGATCGAGCGACCGAACCCGCTGTCCCAGTCCTCCGGCGCCATCAGCTCGCCCGAGGTGTCGAGCCACACGATATCCGGCAGCGCCTCACCCTCGCCGCGGCGCACCGGGCGTCCGTCGAAGAAGCGCCGACGCCGGAAGGTCGGGTGCTCGGAGCGCAACCGGTTCACCGCGGCAGTGAATTCGAGCAGCGGCTGGTCCACCTTGTCCCAGTGCACCCAGCTGAGCTCGGAGTCCTGGCAGTAGGTGTTGTTGTTGCCTTCCTGGGTACGGCCCAGCTCATCGCCGTGCAGCAGCATCGGCACACCCTGCGAGAGCAGGAGCGTGGCGATGTAGTTGCGCTGCTGGCGGACGCGCACAGCGTTGACCTCGGGGTCGTCGGTGGGGCCCTCGACTCCGCAGTTCCAGGAGCGGTTGTGGGATTCGCCGTCGTTGTTGCCCTCGCCGTTGGCCTCGTTGTGCTTCTCGTTGTAGGACACGAGGTCGCGGATGGTGAAGCCGTCATGGGCGGTGACGAAGTTGATGGACGCGACGGGACGCCGCATGCTGTGCTCGTAGAGGTCCGCGGACCCCGTGAGGCGGGCCGCGAACTCGCCGATGCTGGAGGGCTCCCCGCGCCAGAAGTCACGGACCGTGTCGCGGTACTTGCCGTTCCACTCCGTCCACTGCGGCGGGAAGTTGCCCACCTGGTACCCGCCGGGGCCTACGTCCCAGGGCTCGGCGATGAGCTTGACCTGCGAGACCACCGGGTCCTGCTGCACCAGTTCGAAGAAGGCCGAAAGCCGGTCCACCTCGTAGAACTCGCGGGCGAGCGCGGAGGCCAGGTCGAAGCGGAAGCCGTCGACGTGCATCTCGGTGACCCAGTAGCGCAGGGAATCCATGAGCAACTGCAGGGAGTGCGGGTTCCCGACGTTGAGGGAGTTACCGGTGCCCGTGGTGTCCATGTAGTACTGTTTGTCGTCCTCCACCAGGCGGTAGTAGGACACGTTGTCGATACCGCGCATCGAGATGGTTGGGCCCATGTGGTTGCCCTCGGCCGTGTGGTTGTAGACGACGTCGAGGATCACCTCGATGCCTGCCAGGTGCAGTTCGCGCACCATGGCCTTGAACTCCTGGACCTGCTCGCCCTGGTCACCGCTGGAGTTGTACTTGTTGTGCGGAGCGAAGAATCCGATGGTGTTGTAGCCCCAGTAGTTGGAGAGGCCCTTCTCCTGGAGCGTGCTGTCGTTGACGAACTGGTGCACCGGCATGAGTTCGATCGCGGTGACGCCGAGCTTCTGCAGGTGGGCGATCACGGCCGGGTGGGCGATGCCGGCATAGGTGCCGCGCTGCTCCTCGGGAATCTCCGGGTGCAGCTGGGTGAGGCCCTTGACGTGCGCCTCATAGATGACCGACTGGTGGTAGGGAGTGCGCGGCATGCGGTCGCCGTCCCAGTTGAAGAAGGGATTGATGACGACGCCGAGCATCATGTGCGCGGCGGAGTCCTCGTTGTTGACGGAGTGCTCGTCGCCGAAGTTGTAGCCGAACAGTGCCTGGTCCCAGTCGAGGTCGCCCGCAACGGCCTTGGCGTAGGGATCAAGGAGGAGCTTGTTCGGGTTGCAGCGGTGTCCCTCGGCGGGGTTGTTCGGGCCGTGGACCCGGTAGCCGTACTTCTGCCCGGGGCTCACCTGCGGGAGGTACCCGTGCCAGACATAGCCGTCGACCTCCTTGAGTTCGATGCACGTCTCCGTACCGTCGTCGTCGAACAGGCAGAGGACAACCAGGTCCGCTACCTCGCTGTAGAGCGCGAAGTTCGTTCCCGTGCCGTCATAGGTCGCGCCCAGGGGGTACGCGTCGCCGGGCCATAATTCCATGTGTGCTCCTTGTGGGGTGTTCAGCTGTTTCGAGGGAAAGTTTAGCGGGGTCCGGCTTGCCTCATGCGAGGATGTCGGCGAGGACCGCACCGATGTGGCGGGGCAGGCCGGCCACGACGACGGGCCCGTACTCCGCAGCCCGCATGCCCGCCAGCCCGTGGATCAGCGCAGCCGCCGCGGCGACCGCCGCCCAGGTGGCGCTGGCGGGAAGGCCGAGGCGCGCGGCGACGCCGTCGTCCTCCGCCAGCGTGGCGACAAGTGCCCCGAGGATCCCGGACAGCGTGTCCCCCGAGCCCGCGGTGGCGAGCCACGGCGGAGCCTCGGCCTGGCTGAAGACTTCCCCGGTGGGCGCGGCGGTGATGGTGGTGAAGCCCTTGAGGAGCACCGTTGCTCCGGTCAGCCGAGCCGCCTCCAGGGCGAACCGCGCAGGCGCGGCTTCGATGTCGGCGCGGGAGACGTCGATGCCGCGCGTGGCGAGGAGCGCCCGCAGTTCCCCCGCATGGGGGGTGAGGATCACTGAGGACTCCACGCGCTCGGGCACCTCGGAGAGGGCCCCGGCGTCGACCACCACGGGCAGCCCGCTCGCGATGGCTCCGCGGGCGCGGCGGGCCTGGTCGTCGTCCTCCACCGCACCGGGCCCCACGAGCCATGCCTGCGAGCGCGAATCCTCGACATCCCCGGTGGAGCAGACCACTTCGGGATGGACGGCGTTGATGATCGTGGCCACCGCGGGCGGCCCGAGATAGCGCACCATACCCAACCCGGTGGCCAGTGCGGCACCCGTGGCCAGGACGGCAGCCCCCGGGTACTGGGCTGAACCCGCCGCGACGCCGAGCACGCCGCGCGTGTACTTGTGGTCACCCACCTGCGGCCGGCGGTACAGGGCCGAGACGTCGTGGGCCTCGAGCCGGCGCATCGGCGGTTCCATGGCGGTGTCGGCGCCCGGGGTGGTCATCCCCAGACCGATGTCGACGACGTTCAACTCGCCCGCCGCCAGTGCTCCGCCCGAAACGAGCAGTCCGGTCTTCGCCGCACCGAAGGTCACCGTCGCATCGGCGAGGAGGACCGGCTCCAGAAGCTCACCCGAGTCGACATCCACGCCGCTGGGCAGGTCGCACGCGACCACCAGCAGCGAGCGGACGCTCCGCTCACCCGCTCCGGTGTTGATCGCCGAGACCAGTTCGGCAGCGATTCCGCGCAGCCCTCCCCTGGCACCGGTGCCGAGGATCCCGTCGATGACCAGCGTGGCCCGGACCGCCCGCGCTGCGAGATCGGGGAAGTTCTCCGGGCCGAGGTGCAGGACCCGCCCGCCCCGCCGGCCGAACGCCTCGGAGGCTTCGGAGTGGACCTCGTCGGCGACGGCGATGGCGGTGACCGCAACGCCCCGCCGCAGCAGCCGCTCCCCCGCGTACAGGGCGTCCGCGCCGTTGTTCCCGGAACCGACGAGCACCACGACGCTACTGCGTTTCGCGCTGTGGCCAGCCGACCGGAGCATCTCGAGCGCCACCAGGAACAGTCCATGGGCAGCCTTCTGCATCAGGGTGTTCCCGTGTCCGGCATTGAGGAAAGGCACCTCGGCCGCGCGGACCTGGGCGCCGGTAAAGGCATTGAGCATATGTACGAGCTTAGCGGCACCCGGCCCGATAGTCAGCCGGGTTACTATTTTTGGATGTGCTCTCCGCCACAGGGGCGAGCTTCGCCCTACGTGCCCTCGGCCACCACCATGGCCGTCGCCAGGCCGCCGTCGTGGCTGAGGGACAGGTGCCACTCCGAGATGCCGCGACGGGCAGCGGCCTCCGCAACGGTCCCGCACACCTCGATGGAGGGCACGCCTGCCGCGTCCACGGCGATGCAGCAGTCCTGCCAGTTCATACCCGCCGGCGCACCCAGGGCCTTGGCCACGGCCTCCTTCGCCGCGAAACGGGCGGCAAGGGACCGCGTGGTCAGTTGCCGCTCGGCGGGCACGAACAGCCGCGTCACCAGACCGGGCGTCCGCTCGAGCTGGCGTCGGAAGCGCTCGATGTCGACGACGTCCATCCCGATACCGATGATCACGAGGATGTCCTCAGACCGGAGCGCCGCAGCGCTCTACTCAACCGTGACCGATTTGGCAAGGTTTCGCGGCTGGTCGACGTCGTAGCCCTTGGCGCTGGCCAGCGCGAGCGCGAAGATCTGCAGCGGAACCGTGGTCAGCAGCGGCGCGAGGAGTGTCGGCGTCGCCGGAACGTAGAACACGTGCTCCGAGTAAGCCTCCACGGAGGTGTCTCCCTCCTCGGCGATCACGATGGTGACGGCGCCACGGGCCCGGATCTCCTGGACGTTCGAGACGACCTTCGCGTGCAGCGAGTCCCGGGCCGACGACGACGGCATGACCACCACTACGGGCTGGCCTTCCTCGATCAGCGCGATCGGGCCGTGCTTGAGCTCGCCCGCGGCGAAGCCCTCGGCATGGATGTAGGCGAGCTCCTTGAGCTTGAGCGCACCCTCCATGGCAACGGGGAACCCTACGTGGCGGCCCAGGAACAGCACCGACTTGGCGTCCGCCATCTCCGTGCCGAGCTGCTTGATCTTGTCCGCGTTGTCGAGCACGGTCTGGATCTTCGCGGGAATCTCCGCGAGGTCCGCCATCACCGCGTTGATCTCGTCGCGGTACTTGTTGCCACGCAGTTGGGCGAGGTAGAGACCGAGCAGGTACGCGGCGGTGATCTGGGCGAGGAACGCCTTCGTCGAGGCGACGGCGATCTCGGGGCCGGCGTGGGTGTACAGGACGGCGTCCGATTCACGCGGGATGGTGGAGCCGTTGGTGTTGCAGATCGCCACCACCTTCGCGCCCTGCTCGCGGGCGTAGCGCACCGCCATGAGGGTGTCCATGGTTTCGCCCGACTGCGAGATGGCGACCACGAGGGTCTTCTCGTTGACGATGGGGTCGCGGTACCGGAACTCGTGCGAGAGCTCCACTTCGGTGGGGATGCGGCACCAGTGCTCGATGGCGTACTTGGCCACCTGGCCGGCGTAGGCCGAGGTACCGCAGGCGAGCACCACGATCTTGTCCACCGAGCGAAGGATCGATTCGTCGATGCGCAGCTCGTCGAGGACGAGGTTGCCCTTGACGTCGGAGCGTCCCAGGAGGGTCTGGCCCACGGCGTCGGGCTGGTCGTTGATCTCCTTCTCCATGAAGGAGTCGTACCCGCCCTTCTCAGCAGCAGCGGCATCCCAGTTCACGTAGAACTCGGTGCCCTCGGCGGGGGTTCCGAAGAAGTCGGTGATGACGACGTCTTCCGGTGTGATGGTGACGATCTGGTCCTGGCCGAGCTCCACCGCGCGGCGCGTGAAGTCGATGAAGCCGGAGACGTCGGAGCCGAGGAAGTTCTCGCCGTCGCCGAGGCCGACGACGAGGGGCGAGTTGCGGCGTCCTGCGGTAACCGTTCCCGGCTGGTCCTCGTGGATCGCGAGCAGCGTGAAGGCACCCTCGAGGCGCTGGCAGGCCTGCTGCATGGCGAGGGTCAGGACGTCGCCCTCGGATCCGCTGTCCTTGAGGCCGCGGTAGATGGAGCCCAGGAGCCCGGCGGCCACTTCGGTGTCGGTGTCGGAGATGAACTCGAGGCCCTGGGCCAGCAGTTCCGCCTTCAGCTCCGCATAGTTCTCGATGATGCCGTTGTGAATGACTGCCAGCCGGCCCTGGTCGGCAAGGTGGGGGTGCGCGTTCTGGTCGGTCGGGCCGCCATGGGTGGCCCAGCGGGTGTGGCCGATGCCCGTCATGGACCGCGGCAGCGGCTCGGCTGCGAGTTCCTGCACCAGGTTGGTCAGTTTGCCCGCCTTCTTGCGGGATTCGACGCCCGACGGCGTGAGCACCGCGACGCCCGCGGAGTCATACCCGCGGTATTCGAGGCGCCGGAGGCCCTCCATGACGACGTCGAGGGCACCGTGCTCGACCTCCCCATTTGCCGACCCAACCGCCGGCGGCACAGCTTCCAGCGTTGAAAGGACCTGTCCGCGTTCACGGCCTACATAACCTACGATTCCACACATGAGGTCAAGCCTACCGGCAGTAGTGGTTTGTTAATGTCAAGGCCAGCAGGCAGAATGCTCAGGGTGAACGATCGAAACCCGGGTAATCAACAGGCCAGCGGTCCCGAAACGTTCACACCCTTCGTGGAACTCGACCGGCAGATGTGGTCACGGCTCTCCAACGAAATCACGTCTCCCCTCAACTCGGAGGACATCCAGCGGCTCCGCGGCCTGGGCGAAGCGCTCAACCTCGACGAAGTCCGTGAGGTGTACCTGCCCCTCTCGAGGCTCCTCAACCTCTACATCGCCGCCGCCGGTGAACTGCATTCCGCCACCAACACCTTTCTCGGTGAAACGACCCGGCGCACCCCCTTCGTGATCGGCGTGGCGGGATCGGTTGCCGTGGGGAAGTCGACGACGGCGCGTGTGCTGCGGGACCTGCTGCGCCGGTGGCCGGAATCGCCGAGCGTCGAGCTCGTCACCACCGACGGATTCCTCTACCCGAACGCCGAGCTGAAGCGCCGCGGGCTCATGGAGCGCAAGGGATTTCCCGAGTCCTATGACCGGCGGCGTCTCCTCCGCTTCGTGAGCGAGGTGAAGAGCGGCGCGGAGGAAGTACGTGCGCCCTGGTATTCGCACCTGACCTATGACATCGTGCCGGGCCGGGAAGTGGTGGTGCGGCGGCCCGACGTTCTGATCGTGGAGGGCCTCAACGTCCTCGCGCCCGCGCGGGCACGGCCGGACGGCGTCACCGGCCTCGCCCTCAGCGACTTCTTCGATTTCTCCCTCTACGTGGACGCGAAGACGTCCTACATCGAACAGTGGTACATCCAGCGGTTCCAGTCGCTGCGTTCCGGTGCGTTCGCCGACCCCCACTCCTATTTCCACCGCTATGCCCGGCTCTCGGACGACGAGGCACGGGAGACGGCGCAGGGGATCTGGCGGCGCATCAACGAGCCGAACCTGATGATGAACGTGCTCCCGACGCGGGGGCGGGCGCAGCTGGTCCTGACCAAGGAGTCCGACCATTCCATCCGGAGGATGCTGCTACGGAAAACCTGACAGCTCCGCGCCCCCGGTCCTCCGCCCGTCCGCTCAGCGTCCTGCTGCTGGGGGCCCTGCTCCTGAGCGGGTGCAGTCCGTCGGAAGATTCCGCCGTTCCTGCGGGAACGACGACGGTTTCCGCGGGCGCGTCCGCTTCCGCTTCCGCTTCCGTTGCACCCTCCCCCGCTCCTTCCGCACCTTCCTCCTCCGGCCGGCCGTCGGCGGACGGACCGGCGGTGCCCGAGCCACCGGCACCTGAAACGCCGCCACCGGCCGAAAGTCCGTTGCCCGTGGCACCTGCCCCCGGACCGCCGTCTCGCGGAGGGGAGGCCCCTGCGCCGGGTCCGGTGGCTGGAGCACCCGGTGCTCACTCGGATCCGTCAGCGATCGACGTCGTCGTGAACAAGCGGCGGCCGCTGGGTCCCGCGGACTTCGCGCCGGCCCAGCTCGTTCCACCTGCTGTTCCACTGGGCCCCTCGGCAGGGAGCGCTCTGCTTCGGCCGGACACCGCCGCCGCCGTCGAGTGGATGTTCTCGGCTGCGCAGGCGGACGGCGTGAACCTGACGGTAGTCAGTGCGTACCGCTCGTACGCGGACCAGGAATCGACCTACGCCTACTGGGTCAGCCAGTACGGTGACGCCGCGCTGGCGGACACGGTCTCGGCACGGGCCGGGTTCTCGGAGCACCAGACGGGCCTGGCCGTCGACATAGGGCAGGACGACGGCGCCTGCACCCTGGCCACCTGCTTCAGCAACACCGCGGCGGGCCGGTGGGCCGAGGCCAATGCGGCGTCGTTCGGGTTCATCGTGCGCTACCCCCAGGGCAAAGACGCGACGACCGGCTTTTCCTGGGAGCCGTGGCACCTCCGCTACGTGGGAACCGAAATCGCCGGCGCCATGAGGTCGGCGGGAACGGCCACCCTCGAGGAGTACTTCGGGCTTCCGGCGGCGCCCGGGTATTAGCCTAGGCTGGATCCCCACACATGGACTGGACAGGAGGCTGGGATGGCCGGGACGACGGTGGCCGAGGTGATGGCCGCGCTGGCCGCGCTCGAGGACCCGAAAGCACGCGAGGTGAACGAGAGACACGGGGACGATCACGGTGTGAACCTCGGAAAACTGCGCGCGCTGGCAAAGCGGCTGAAGACGCAGCAGGAACTTGCGCGTGAGCTCTGGGGAACGAAGGACACCGCGGCGAGACTGCTGGCGATCCTGATCTGCCGGCCGAAGGCGTTCGAGCGGAACGAGTTGGATGGAATGTTGCGCGAAGCGCGTATCCCCAAGGTGCACGACTGGCTCGTGAACTACGTGGTGAAGAAGAACCCGCACGCCGAGGAGCTGCGTGCGGCCTGGTTCGGCGACCCGGATCCTGTGGTCGCGAGTGCCGGCTGGGCGCTGACCAGCGAACGCGTCGTGAAGAATCCGGAGGGCCTCGACCTCGCAGGACTGCTCGACATCATCGAGGCGGAGATGAGGAACGCTCCGGGCCGCCTGCAGTGGGCGATGAACACCTGCCTGGCCCAGATCGGGATCGAGCACCCTGAGCACCGCGCCCGCGCCATCGACCTCGGTGAGCGCCTGGAGGTTCTCAAGGACTACCCGACTCCCCCGAACTGCACATCTCCGTTCGCGCCCAGCTGGATCGCCGAGATGGTGCGCCGCCAGAACGTTTCCTAGCGAGGGTTTTCGTTCACGCCCGCGCCGCTGCCTCCGCGAAAGGGCGGCACAACGCCAACGGGGCCGCGAGCGGCCGGACTTCAGGCCACCGGCTCCAGCGCGAGGCGCCCCTGGACCGTTTCCGCGAGCTCATCGGCAATGCGCTGGGCGGTCCCCATATCGGCTGCCTCCACCATCACGCGTACCACGGGCTCGGTGCCGGAGGGGCGCAGCAGGACACGGCCGGTCTCACCCAGTACCTCCTGGGCTTTCCGCACGGCGTCCTGCACGCCCTCGTCCGAGTTCACTGCGGTGCGGTCCACTCCCCGGACGTTGATGAGCACCTGCGGAAGCTTCGTCATGACGCCGGCGAGGTCCTTCAGGCTCCGCCCGGTCTTCGCGACCTGCGCGGCCAGCTGGAGTCCCGTCAGCACGCCGTCGCCCGTGGTGGCGTACTCGGCGAAGATCACGTGGCCCGACTGTTCGCCGCCCAGGCTGAATCCGCCGTCGCGCATTCCCTCGAGCACGTAGCGGTCGCCCACTGCGGTTTCCCTGATGAGAACGCCGGCGTCACGCAGTGCGATCTTCAGGCCGAGGTTGCTCATCACCGTGGCTACGAGGGTATTGTCCACGAGCTTGCCGGCGTCCTTCATCGCCACGGCCATCACGGCCATGATCTGGTCACCGTCCACAACCGTTCCCTCATGATCCACGGCGAGGCAGCGGTCGGCGTCGCCGTCGTGCGCTATGCCGAGATGGGCGCCGTGTTCGAGCACCGCGGCCTGCAGCTTCTCGAGGTGCGTGGAGCCGTAGCCGTCGTTGATGTTGTTGCCGTCCGGGTCTGCGCCGATGACGACGATCTCCGCACCTGCGTTGGCGAATACCTGGGGTGAGCATCCGCTGGCAGCGCCGTGGGCGCAGTCGAGCACCACCTTGATCCCGTCGAGGCGGTGCGGCAGTGTCTGCAGCAGGTGGACGATGTAGCGGTCTTCCGCGTCGGCGAACCGCTGGATGCGTCCCACGTCGGCGCCGACGGGCCGCGGGCACGGCTCTTGGAGTTCGGCCTCGATGGCCTCCTCGAGGGCGTCGTCGAGCTTCTTGCCGCCGCGGGCAAGGAACTTGATGCCGTTGTCGGGCGCCGGGTTGTGCGACGCGGAAATCATCACGCCGAAGTCGGCATCGAGGTCGGCGACGAGGAACGCCGCGGCGGGCGTGGGCAGCACACCGGCGTCATAGACGTCGACGCCGCAGCTCGCCAGCCCCGCCTCAACGGCGGCTGCGATGAACTCACCGCTGATGCGGGGGTCCCGCGCGATCACGGCTGTGGGTCGGCGATTGCCCTCCACCGCCCGGTGGCCGAGCACCACTGCTGCGGCCTGGGCCAGCTGGAGGGAGAGTTCGGCGGTGATCAAGCCATTCGCCAGCCCGCGGACACCATCGGTTCCAAATAACTTACTCATGGTTCTTCATCCTAAGTCGACCTCACTGCTATGGCGCGCACCACGCCATCTTCGTTAACGCACGATGCCCGTCCAGCAAGCCGGACGGGCATCGCAAAAGCACATTCAGCGCTGGAGCCAAGCGCCGAAATCCGACGCGGGGCCCCTTGCGAAATCGCGTCAGCGGTCGCGCAAGGGGTAGGCGGATTTAGCGCTTGGAGTACTGAGGCGCCTTGCGGGCCTTCTTGAGACCAGCCTTCTTGCGCTCGATCACGCGGGCGTCGCGGGTGAGGAAGCCGGCCTTCTTCAGCGCGGGGCGGTTGTTCTCACGGTCAATGTCGTTGAGCGTGCGGGCAACACCGAGGCGAAGGGCACCGGCCTGGCCGGAGGGTCCACCGCCGTGGATGCGGGCGATGACGTCGTAGGCGCCGTCGAGCTCGAGGAGCTTGAAGGGGTCATTGACTTCCTGCTGGTGAAGCTTGTTCGGGAAGTAGTCGCTGAGCTCGCGCCCGTTGACGATCCACTTGCCGGTGCCGGGCACGAGGCGTACGCGGGCCACGGCTTCCTTGCGGCGCCCAACGGCTCCGCCGCCGACAGTCAGCGCAGGGCGCTCCTTGACGGGGGTTTCGCTGCCTTCGGTGGATTCTGAGGTGTAGCTCGTAAGCTCCTCAGCAGATTCATTCAGCTCTTCAGGGTTCTGAGCCACGGTTCTCCTTGAATTAATTTCTTAGTGTGTGGTGGCCAGGACTACTGGGCGACCTGGGTGATTTCGTACGACGTCGGCTGCTGTGCACCGTGGGGGTGCTCGGCGCCGCGGTAGACCTTGAGCTTGCCGATCTGCTGGGCAGCCAGCGAGTTCTTGGGGAGCATGCCCTTGATGGCCTTCTCCACTGCGCGCTCGGGGTTCTTCTCAAGGAGCTCGGCATAGGTGGTGGACTTCAGGCCGCCCGGGAAACCCGAGTGGCGGTAGGCACGCTTCTGCTCGAGCTTGGCGCCCGTGAGGGCTACCTTGTCAGCGTTGATGATGATGACGAAATCGCCCATGTCCATATGGGGTGCAAAGGTCGGCTTGTGCTTTCCGCGCAGCAGGATTGCGGTCTGGCTGGCAAGACGGCCTAGGACAACGTCGGTTGCGTCAATGACGTGCCACTGGCGGGTGATGTCGCCTGGCTTCGGGGTGTACGTACGCACGGTTATGGCCTTCGTTTCTTATTCGGTGTCGCCCGCATCACGGGAAATTCCGCGGACACGGGCTCAGCTTATTCATGCGTTACCGGAACTCCAGGTGAGGGCTGAAATAAGACCAGTTATCCCGTACATCTCGGCTGCTTCTCCGGGCCAGGTGGTTCTGCAACTGAACCGCTCCGGAGGCGCAGACGTATCGAGAAGGGATACGCACAACGACTTTCAAGGTTAGCGCGAAGCGGTGCCTCAGGTCAAAACGCTCCGAAGGCCTGTCGGGATGCGCCAGCGCCCTCCAGCACTCCGCCGGGAAACTGCGGCAGCTCCGACAGCCAGGGGGCCACTTTCCCGGCCGGCATCGGCTCTGCCCAGAGGTAGCCCTGAGCGGAACGAACCTCCAGCCTCTCCAGTTCGCGGAGCTGGTCCAGGGTTTCAACGCCTTCCGCCACCACGTCCAATCCGAGGGCGATGGCCATCATCGCGATTGCGGCGACGATCGGCCGGGCATGCACGTCCTTGCCGTCCAGACCTTCCACGAAGGAGCCGTCGATCTTGAGCGTCGTCACGGGGAATCGCCGCAGGTAGCTCAGTGAGGAGTAGCCGGTCCCGAAGTCGTCGACCGAGAGCCCCACGCCGAGGCTGCGGAGCCGCGTCAGCGTCGCCATTGAGGTATCCACATCCTTCATGAGCACTGAATCGGTGATTTCGAGCTCGACGGCGGAGGGATCGATCCGTGCGCGGGCAATCGCGTCTGCCACGGTGTCGAACAGCCCCGGATCCTGTAGTTGACGGGCCGACAGGTTGACGGCGATCCGGAGAGCAGACGCCCCGGGTACCTGCGACCGCCAATGCTGCGCTTGCGTGAGAGCGTTCACCAGTACCCAGCCACCGATGGGGACGATCAGTCCCGTTTCCTCGGCCACCGGGATGAAATCGCACGGCGACACGAGCCCGTGCTTGGGATGCCTCCACCGCAGAAGAGCCTCGAAGGCCACCGGAGCCTGGCTTCCGACGTCGAGAATCGGCTGGTAGTACACCTCGAGCTCTCCCCGTTCGATGGCGCGCGGCAGCTGGGATCCGATGTCGAGGCGGGCCTCGGCGCGGCGAAGCATCGATTCGTCGAAGACGACGCCGTCGATCCTGCCGACGTCCTTGGCGAAGTACATGGCCGCGTCAGCCTGGTGGAGGAGCGATTCTGCAGTGTCGCCGCTCGATGAAAGGGCGATGCCAATGCTGACACTGACGAACAGCTCCTGGCCCAGGAGGTCGAACGGAACCTGCACCTCCTCGGCGATGCGTCCTGCCAGGTCATGCGCCTCCTCCGAGCCGATGCCGCTGCAGACGATCACGAATTCATCGCCGGCGAACCGCGCGAGAGTGTCATCCGGACGCACGGCGCTTCGAAGGCGCGCGGCGAGCTGGACGAGCAGACTGTCCCCCGCAGCATGTCCCAGCCCGTCGTTGACCACCTTGAAACGGTTGACATCGAGGAAGAGCACCCCCATCTGGGTGCCGGCGACGGCAGCTTCCTTGAGGGCGAGTTCGATGCAGTTCGTCAGGAGCGTCCGGTTGGCAAGCCCGGTGAGTGGGTCCTGGAAGGCCAGGCGTTCGAGCGCTTCCTCGGCCTGCTTCCGCTCGGTGATGTCGACGGCTGTTTCGAGAAGCCGGACCAGCACGCCGTCATTGTGTTCGGCGGCAGCGCGGGTATGAACCCAGCGGACCTCCCCGCTGGGACGAAGGATCCGATGGATCAGCTTGAGGGGCGGGCCACCTGACTCGAGTTCCTGCCAGACCTGCTGCACCCGCTCGCGATCCTCCGGGTGCAGTACCGAGTGCCACAACTCCTCGGTGGGACTCGAACTGATGGGCAGACCATGGATTCGGAAGTACTCGTCGGACCACCACCGGTGCCCGGTGATCATGTTGACCTCGACGGAGCCCACGTGGGCGATCTCCTGGGCGAAGGTCAGCCGATCCCGCTCGTGCTCGGCTGAGGCGCGCAGTTGCTGGGTTTCAGTGATGTTCCGGGCAATCCCGGAGGACCCGATGACCTTGCCATGGGCGTCGAACACCGGCGAAAGGGTCAGGCACACCTCGATGAGCGAACCGTCCCGGTGCTTGGCGACAGTCTGCTGTCCCGTGACGCCCTTGCCCTCGGCCAGCCCGGCCCGCAGCGCGTTTCCGGCGCCGCCGGCATTCAGCGGAGTCAGCATCTCGATGCTGCGGCCGATCGCCTCTTGGGCGCTGTAGCCGTAGAGCTCCTCCGCGCCCGCGTTCCAGCTGGTGATGATGCCGTTCAGGTCGGCGCCGTTGATGGCATCCTTCGAGGACTCGACCAGCGCGGCAAGCCGGCGCAGGTACTCGAGCTCGGGGTGGGCCGCAGTTTCGCTGTGAATTACGACGACGGCGTCGGCCTCTTGTCGCTTCTCCGAGGATATCGGTGCGGTCCGCGCAGCATTAGCCGAGGCGGAAGTAGAGGTCATTCCGCCAGTGTAGGTCGAATGCATTCCGTTTCAAGGTTGGACGCGATTCTTGATAGAACCGGCCCTTTTCATGGTTTTTCGGACGGGAGGCTCGTTATCAGCCACACTTCAACCGCAGAAATTGCACAGGAAAAGCGCAGGTGGGTCAGGCTTCGCGCAGGATCCGAAAAAATGTGCCATATGAGGCTTGTGGGAGAGCTACCTTTTGAGCAGGGCCGGCGCTGGGCCGGCCCTACCCCACTTCAGGAGTTCTCATGCAGTTTCTCAAGAATGCAGTTCAGAAAGCCATCGCTCGCCTGCGCCGCAGTGAAGTCGGCGCCACCGCCGTTGAGTACGGCATCATGGTCGCCCTCATCGCAGTCGTCATTATCACCGCTGTCACTTTCCTCGGTGATGGCCTAGGAGACGCATTCACTCAAGCTCAGTGTGCCATCAACGGTGGAACCTTCACGGCCGCGGGAGCAGCCGGCACCGCCACCTGCGGCCCGTAGCGAGTTCGATTGGCCTAGCGATTAAATTCACGAAGTTCGCTAGGCCAATCGGTTCCAGGAGGTGTTGAATGGCGATAAGGTCCGAGCGCGGCGCCGCCGCCGTCGAAATGGCTCTCGTGTTGCCCGTTCTCATCCTCCTACTCCTTGGAATTATGGAGTTTGGACGAGCCTTCAACACCCAGATTACTTTGACCAACGCCGCCCGCGAAAGCGTACGCGTCATGGCGATCACAAAGAGCGATTCTGACGCGAGGACATCAGCGAAAAGCGCCGCACAAGCTCTTAACCCCGCCTTGAACGATCCAAACATAGTCATCACTACTTCGCCCTCTGGAACATGCACGGCACCGGCTGAGGTCTCTGTGACCATCACCTACTCGCTGAGCACATTGACCGGGATAGCCGGCCCATTCACTATGGAAGGCAGGAGCGTCATGCTATGCGGCGGTTAGGCATTGCCCAGACGCAGGTCGACAAGAGTGAACGCGGTGCAGTCAGCGTCCTCGTAGCCCTCCTGATGGTCGTTCTCCTGGGCTTCGCGGCTCTGGCGATCGACGTAGGAATGCTGTATTCGGAGAAGGCGCAACTTCAGAATGGTGCCGATGCTGCAGCACTCGGCATCGCACAGGTTTGCGCTGCCGATCCGCTAGCACCGAAGTGCTCGAACGAATCGCCGATGGCTGATTCGTTCGCCAAGCAGAATGCCAACGACGGTCTTTCGAATGTCGATGACCTGGCCGTCGATACAGCTCTCGGCACGGTTAGCGTGACAACAGGCGCAATGGATCAGGATGGCGTCGAGGACAACCGAATGTCGCTCGTCTTCGCGAACGCACTAGGAATCTCCTCGGCGGAAGTAACAGCGGAATCCTTGGCACAATGGGGTTCCCCGGTGTCGGGCCCGGCTCCCTTCCCTGTCGTCTTCTCCGAATGTGAACTCCTGGACGGGCCGGACCTGCAATTGATCAAGTTTCGTCTGAAGGACGATACGGCTTCGGGCTGCGCCGGTGGGCCCCCAGGCGGTTTCAGTAATCTCGAGCAAGTAGATGGCAAATGCGAGGCTCTCGTCGACATCGACAATGCTGCCTCCGGCAGTTCCACAGGCAACGGGATCCCCGCCAATTGCACTCCCCTGCTCACCGAATGGCGCGATGAAATCCTGGCGGGAACACCTCCTGTAGGGCTCTTTCCCATCTACGAGACGATCACCGACAGCGGAACCAACGCGGTCTATAGTCTGACCGGCTTCGCTGCCTTCGAGGTCCACGGCTGGAAGCTCAAACAAACAGGTAACCCTCCCTTCCCGGAAGCGTTCCGGCACGAATACCACTCGGGCGCGAAATGTTCGACAACACAATGCATCGGCATCATCGGCAAGTTCGTCGAAATGGTGTCGCTCGACGACGCCTATGCACTCGGACCGATCGACGACGAATTCGGCACCGCTGTGGTGCGGCTAACCATCGGAGCACCATAACGTGAAATCCCGTCTCATCGCCGGCGTTGCCGCCGTCGTCCTGGCCCTGATCGGTGCCGTACTGGTGTACGGGTACGCCCAGGCTGCAGACAACCGGGCCGTGCAGGGTCTCGACCCCATCCCCGTCCTCGTGATACAGCAGCCAGTACCGGCCGGCACCACCGTCGCGGAACTGACGCCGTTCCTGACGACGGAGTCACTGCCCTCGAACGCCGTTCCCGAAGGGGCGCTCAAGGACCTTGCGTCATCGGAGGGACTCGTCACGGCAGTTGACCTCCTGCCCGGTGAGCAGCTCCTCGCGGAGCGGCTCGTGGATCCCGCGGAAGGCCCTGCCTCCGGTTCGGTCGATGTTCCTGCCGGTCTCCAGGAAGTTTCCTTCTCCCTCGAGCCTCAGCGCGTAGCGGGAGGCAAGGTCACTCCGGGCGATTACGTCGGCGTGTTCATCTCGATGGAGTCGGGCGGTCTTGAAGACAGCCCGGAGGAAAAGACGACCAAGCTGGTGCTCAACAAGATCCTTGTGACATCAGTACAGCGCGCTCCCACCGCGGTGGCCCCGGCTGATCCGGCCGCAGACCCAGAGGAAGTGGCCCGGGCCGAGGCTGAGGCGCTCCCCACCGGATCGTTGATGCTGACCGTTGCCGTGGATAGCGACCAGGCGACGAAGATCATCTATGCCAACGAGAACGCCTCACTCTGGCTCAGCAAGCAACCCCTGGACACCCCTGAAGGCGACTCGCCGGTCATGCAAGACAAGGAGCTCTACCGATGAGCAGATTCGTCCTGATCACCCCGAGCTCGGAATTCGAGCAGAAGGTCCGCCTCGCCGTCGCCGGCGGACTGCACGGCGAGGTGAAAAGCCTGCCGGCGAGCGTCCTCACCAGCGAAGCGCACGAAATCCTCGAGCAGCTCTCCCCCGAGCGTCCCGAGGTCCTCATCTTCGGCCCGGGCCTGCCCGTCGAGGACGCGCTGCGTCTCGCCACCGTGTTCGACGTTCAATTTCCCGAAGTCAGCCTGATCCTCGTCAACGACAGCCAGCCCGACGTCGTCCTGCAGGCCATGCGCGCCGGCGTCAGGGACGTGCTCAGCCCCCTCGCCGACGTCGCGAGCATCCGCACCCAGCTCGAGCATGCCTGCCAGGCCTTCGCAAGCCGGCGCCGCAACGACTTCGGGCAGCACCAGGGCCAGCAGGAAAACGGTCTGGTGATCGGGGTGCTCTCCCCCAAGGGCGGCGTGGGCAAGACGACGATCGCCACCAACGTGGCGGTGGGCCTCGGGAAGCTGGCTCCCATGAGCGTGGTGATCGTGGACCTCGACCTTCAGTTCGGCGACGTTGCCACAGGCCTCTACCTCAACCCCGAGTACTCGGTCCTCGACGCCGTCTCCGGATCCGCGACGCAGGACTCCATGGTCCTCAAGGCGTTCCTGACCGTGCACCCCGCCGGGATCTACGCCCTCTGTGCTCCCCGAAATCCAGCCGATGCCGACCGCATCAGCACCGAGCAGATCACCCAACTCCTGAAACAGCTCGCCGCCGAGTTCCGTTACGTGGTGGTCGACACCGGCCCGGGTCTGAGCGAACACAGCCTGGCGGCACTTGAGCAGTGCACCGACGCCATCTGGGTCACCGGCATGGACGTGCCCAGCGTCCGGGGTCTGCGCACGGGCCTCGATCTCCTCGGCAGGCTAAGCCTGCTTCCCGAGTCACGCCACGTGGTGCTCAACTTCGCCGACTCCAAGACCGGGTTGTCGGTCCAGGACGTCGAAGCGACACTTGGAGCACCCGTCGACATTTCCGTTCCACGCTCGCGCGGCATCTCCCTGGCAACGAACCGCGGAATTCCCCTCCTGCAGGAAAACGTCCGGGACCCGGCCACCAAGAACCTGCGCAGCCTCGTCCAGCGCTTCGACCATCAGTGGCGCGCGAAGTCACAGCGCAAGATGCACCGCAGGGTGGTCGTCTGATGAAACTCTCGGACCGCATCCAGGCCGCCGGCCTCCCCCTCACCGTCTCCGCGTCGGAGAAGCACTCCGCCGATACGAAGGCCGGGGAGAAAAAGGCAGCTCCCGCAGTGAAATCCCCGGGCCCTGCAGGAGCGGGAACGGCGGAACCGCAGGCCAGCGCGCGCGTCGACGTCTTCGCGGGACTGAAACTGCGGGCGGCGTCGGCCCTCTTCGAGCGCATGGGATCCCGGGCCAGCGACACCTCGGTCACCGAGGAGGACCTGAAGATCGCGGCGCGCGAAGAGCTGAGCGAGATCATCGACGCCGAGCAGGTGCCGCTCACCCCTGACGAGCGCCGTCGGCTGATCCAGGACGTGGCTGACGACGTCCTCGGTTTCGGCCCGTTGCAACGCCTCCTGGACGACCCCACGGTCACGGAGATCATGGTCAACCGCATGGACCAGATCTATGTGGAAAAGGGCGGAAAGCTGACCCTCAGCGGCTCGCGGTTCAGCTCCGAACAGCACCTGCGACGGGTCATCGAGCGGATCGTCTCGAAGGTAGGACGCCGCATCGACGAATCCTCGCCCTTCGTCGATGCGCGGCTCGAGGACGGTTCGCGCGTCAACGCGGTCATCCCTCCGCTTGCCGTCAACGGCTCCTCACTCACCATCCGGAAATTCAGCAAGGTCCCGCTGACCGTCCAGAACCTCATCGACTTCGGCACCCTGACGCCGGAGATGGCGGAGCTCCTCGACGCCTGCGTCCGAGCCAAGCTGAACATCATCGTGTCCGGTGGAACCGGTACGGGAAAGACCACCCTGCTGAACGTCCTGTCCTCGTTCCTCCCCGACAACGAACGCATCGTCACCATCGAGGACGCCGTCGAGCTGCAGATCCAGAAACAGCATGTGGTTCGTCTCGAGAGCCGGCCGCCCAACACCGAGGGCAAGGGCGCCGTCACCATCCGTGACCTCGTCCGGAACTCGCTGCGTATGCGACCCGACCGCATCGTCATCGGTGAGGTCCGTGGCGGTGAATCCCTCGACATGCTGCAGGCCATGAACACCGGCCACGACGGCTCGCTGTCCACTGTGCACGCGAACTCGCCGCGCGACGCCGTCGCCCGTCTCGAAACGCTCGTGTTGATGGCGGGGATGGATCTGCCGCTCCGGGCGATCCGGGAGCAACTCGCGTCGGCGGTCAACCTCGTGGTCCAGATCTCGAGGCTCCGTGACGGCTCCCGCCGCATCACGCACGTCACCGAGGTGCAGGGCATGGAGGGCGACGTCGTCACGCTCCAGGATGCTTTCGTCTTCGACTACTCCGCCGGCGTGGACTCATCGGGCCGCTTCCTCGGAAAACCCGTGCCCACCGGCATCCGGCCCCGGTTCATGGAGCGCTTCGAGGACATGGGCATCACGGTATCGCCGGCGGTTTTCGGCGCAGTCCCGGCCCGGACCTGGTGACGGCATGACCGGTATGTTCGTGACCGGCGCTGCTTTGTGTTTCGCCGCTATGGGGCTGGTGATGCTGGCGTTCCGGCCACTGCAGTCACCCGTTCCCCTGGACCGGCGTCGTCCCGTCCAGCTGGAATCGGACTCGCAACTGTCCCGTTTCGCGGGATCCGCCGGGCGCTGGATGGAGAATCATCTCCGGGAGCACCCGAAGCGCTTCTTCCGCCGGGAAGTACTCGAGACGGCGGGCGTAAGGCTCAGCCAGGCCGACATGATCCTCCTCGTGATCACCGGCGGAGCCACCGGACTGCTGGTCGGCTGGGTACTGATAGCGCCCGCAGTCGGGCTCCTGCTTCTGGTTCTCGCCCCCGCCATTGCGCACCTGGTCCTCTCCTTCCTCACCGGCAGGCGCAGGAAGAGATTCGACTCCCAGCTTGGCGATACACTGCAGCTTCTCACCGGCGGCCTGCGGGCCGGGCACAGCATCCTCCGGGCAATCGACGCAGCAGCCACGGAGGCGGACAGCCCCACCGCGGAGGAAATGCGGCGGATCGTCGCGGAGACGAGCCTCGGCAAGGATCTCCTCCAGTCACTCCTGGATACGTCGAAGCGCATGGAGAACGAGGACTTCGCCTGGATTGCACAGGCCATCCAGATCAACCGTGAAGTGGGCGGGGACCTTGCCGACGTGCTGGACCAGGTGGGCCACACCATCCGCGAGCGCAGCGAAATCAAGGGACAGATCCGCGCACTCGCCGCGGAAGGCAAATTCTCGGCCTACATCCTCGGAGCGCTTCCTTTTGCCATCGCGATCATGCTCACCGTCGTCAGCCCCGGCTACGTGGACCCGCTCTTCAGTGAACCGCTGGGCTGGGCGATGCTCGGTGGCGCAGCCGTCATGATGACCATCGGGTGCCTCTGGCTCCGCAAGATCATCGACCTGAAGTTCTGAGGGACCCACCGTGAATCCGATGCTCTCCATGTCCCTGCTCCTGGTCGCTGCCCCGCTCGGCTACCTCACGTGGTCCCTGCTCACCTCCGACACCAAGACACGCAGGACGGTGCAAAAGAACCTGAACCGGGGAGGCGGAGCGGTAGGTGCGGAGGCAGCAGCCCGACCGAACCCGTTCCTGCAGCTGGGACACCGCCTGACTCCCGAGGGTTACGTCCAGAAGCTGGACCACCTCCTCGCCCTGGCGGGCCGCCCGGCATCACTGCCGCTCGCCAAGGTCCTCACCGCAAAACCTGCACTGGCCCTTGTCGCCGGGCTGCTGGCGCTCCTGCTGATCAGCTCCAACCCGACGAAACAGTTCATCCTCCTCGGGATCTTCGTCTTCGTCCTCGCCTACTTCATTCCCGACCTCCTGCTCTACAGCCGGGGTCAGGAACGCCAGAAGGCAATGCAGCTGGAGCTCGCGAACACCCTCGACCAGATGCTGATCTCGGTGGAGGCGGGGCTCGGCTTCGAGAGCGCCATGCAGCGGGCCGGCGAAAACGGCAAGGGGCCGCTCGCAGAGGAATTGGTGCGGACGCTGCAGGACATGCAGGTGGGGCGCAGCCGCAGGGAAGCCTATCTGGCGCTGGCCGAGCGAAGCAGCATTCCCGAACTCCGGAGTTTCGTCAAAGCCATCGTGCAGGCCGATGCGTATGGCATCGCGCTGTCGGGAGTGTTGAGGACCCAGGCGAAGGTGATGCGCGTCAAACGGCGCCAGCGGGCAGAGGAGAAGGCGATGAAACTCCCCGTGACGGTGCTTTTCCCACTGCTGTTCTTCATCTTCCCGGTGCTGTTCATCGTGATCCTGGGGCCGGCGGTCATCAACGTCATGGCCACCTTCGCGGGCCAGTGAGATAGCCAGTGAAGCACCTAGTCCTTCCGCGGCGTGAGCCGGTAACCCACTCCCCGCACGGTCTGCAGCCACCGCGGCAACTTCGGGTCCTCCAGCAGTTTCCGCCGGAGATTGCCGATATGGACCTCGATGGCCCGCTCGTCCGACTCGCTGATGTACGCACTCTCCCCGTACAGGTCGCCGCGCACCACCCGGACCAGGTCTGCCTTGGTGCGCACCGCGCCGTCGCTCTTCAGCATTTCGTGGAGGAGGTCGAACTCGCTGCGGGTCAGCGTCAGGTCGGCGCCGTCGAGGGACGCCGTCCGTGCGTCCTGGTTGAGCACCAACCCGTTGTGCTGCAGGAGCGGTGCTCGAGTGCCGAACTGCGGCTGAGGCGGGTCAGGCGGCGAGGTGGCCACCTCGGCGACATGCGCCGCCAGGACCTGCGGGTCCGGCTTTCCCCTCGGCCGGCGCAGCATCGCCGCGATCCTTGCGCGCAGTTCACGCGGCCGGAAGGGTTTCGTCAGGTAGTCGTCGGCTCCGGACTGCAGGGCGGTGAGGGTGTCCAGCTCATCCCCCCGCGAAGTGAGCATCACCACGTAGCAGTCGGTGAAACCGCGGATCCGGCGCAGCACCTCGTAGCCGTCGATATCGGGCAGCCCGACGTCGACCGTCACCACCGTGGCGTCGTTAGCCCGCACCAGCTCCACACCGTCGCGCCCTGTGGACGCCATGAAGACGTCGAATCCTGACTGCTGGAGCACTGCCCCCACCAGGTTCCTGACATCGGCGTCGTCCTCGATCACCACCGCCACTCCGGGATCGTTCGCCACAGCCATCACCTCCCCCCTGCCCTGTTGTGCATTGCATTACCGGGATGCCTAGGACATATCGTCCATTGTGCCGTGTCCCACCGTCCGGCGTCGCCACCTTACGCGAGCCTCTGCCCAACTGGTGTTGCTTATGTGAATAATGGGGTTTGTTACCTATAGCTGCGGGAAGTAGTTCTTTTCATGTGGTCTCTCACCCAGGTTCGGACCGAGCACGCGCGGGCTCGTGCCTGAGCGCCTGCCGCCGTCTCGTGCGGACGGCACGTTCCAAAGCTTCAACCTCCGCCATCCCGTGGTGCTCTGCCAGCTTCCCCTGACCCTGATCGTGCTCGTCATCGCCGTCGCGGCCCCGGTCCTTCGTCCCGGGCTTCTGCAGAACGCGACGTTCGAGGGCGCGGTGTTCCTCCACCTCTTGTTGCTCGCCCTCTGTGTCCTGGTTCCCTGGCCGAAACTTCCGCGGGGAGCAATCCTCCTTATCCCGGTGCTGGATTTTCCCGCGATCGCCCTCTACCGCTACGGTGCACTGGAAAGCCAGCCAAGCCTCGGCGTCCTCTCGTTCTTTCCCGTCCTGTGGCTCGCGGCGTCCAGGCTCTCCCCGTGGATCTCCGTGCCCCTCGGCTTTGCCGGCTCATCCCTCGTGGTGCTGCTCCCCCTGGCCGTGGACGGCACGTCCTCCACGGTGGCCGACATCACTACGGCGCTCCTCCTGCCCGTCGTCATGGTGACGCTCGCACTTACCGTCCACCTTGCGAAGATGCAGCTGAGGCTCAATGACCACGAGCTCCGGCAGAAGGAACAGGAGCTGAAGGAGCTCCTCAAAGCGAGCAATGAACGTGAAAAGCTGCTGAGCACCATCCTCGACACCGTGGACCTGGGCCTGATCGCCGTCGACGCCGACGGAAAACACACCCTGACCAACCACCAGCAGGACCTCTTCCACCGGCTCGCGTGCATTTCCGGCGGCTCCGTCACGGAGGAGGAGGGCCAGCTCCTTTTCGCACCCGACCGCACCACTCCGCTGGCCCAGGAGCAACGCCCCATCCGGCGCGCGCTCGCCGGGGAGACCTTCGCGGACCAGCTCGTGTGGATCGGCACGGGAGATGACCAGAGGGCGGTTTCCACTGCGGCACGGCCCATTCGGAACGACGACGGCGGGCTCGCCGGTGCGGTGATCGTCTGCAGCGACGTGACGCGGCTCGTGGACGCGGTCGCAGCCAAGGACGCCCTCATCTCGAATGTCTCGCACGATTTCCACGCACCGCTCACCTCGGTGCTGGGCTACCTCGAACTCGTGCTCGAGGACGAGCACCCGCTCCCGGACTACCTGCAGGCCTATCTCGAGGTGGCCACCCGTAACGCCGAACGCGTGCTGGACCTGGTGGCGGACCTGCTGTCCACCGCCGGGGACAACGTACGCGTGCATCCGAAACCGGTGGACCTCGCGGGGCTCGTGGAGATGGGTATCCGCTCCCACCGGCTCCGGGCGCAGGAGAACGGCATCGTTTTCGAGATCGACGTGCCCGCCCCGCTCTGGTCCCTGCTGGATCCGCTGCGGATTTCCCAGGTGCTCGACAACCTGTTCTCCAACGCCATCAAGTACTCGCCCGACGGCGGCGTCGTCACCATCAGCGCGTGCGAGACCGCCGCGTCCCTCGAGTTGCAGGTGCGGGACACCGGCATCGGCATGCAACCGCAGGAAACCTCGAAGATCTTTTCCCGGTTCTACCGCACCCCCGCTGCGCGGAACGGCGACATCAACGGGCTGGGGCTCGGCCTGGCAATCACCAAAGCCATCGTGGAGGCCCACGGCGGAACCATTTCCTGCACCAGTTCACTCGGGGCCGGAAGCGTCTTCACTGTGAAGCTGCCCTCCAGCGGGAGCGCCGGCGTACCGATGGAACGGGCCCAGCCCGCGTTGCACGCCAGGAACCCTACGGCGGAACCGGAACCGGAACCGGAACCGGGGCCGCCAGCGCCCGAGCGAACGCGGCAGCCCGCGGAAGAATATGGGCAGCAGTCGCAGCAGCCTGCTGAGGAGCATGCATAGCATGGAGACGCTGGTAGCTGTGCTGGGAATAGCCATTGCCGCGTTGGCCGGAGCGGCAGGAGGCTACTCGGTCTTCCCCCTGGCCCTGCGGGATCCGAGGACACCGCTGCCCGCGTCCTGGCGCTTCCCGATGACCGCCCTGACCGCGCTGCTGGCGGGCCTGGGAGCTGCGACCGCGGGTTTCCCCGGCGAGGTGCCGCTGTTCGTTGTGCTGCCGGTTTTCGGCGTACTCCTCGCAGCAATCGACCTCAGGTCGAAACTGCTCCCGAACGCCCTCCTGCTGCCCTTCGCCGGCGCAACGGCCGCGGCGCTTGGTCTCGCTGCGATCACCGGGGCCGGCTGGCAGCCCCTCTCCGGCGCTGCACTGGGTGCAGCCTCGATGTTCGGTTTCTACCTGCTGCTGGCCCTGATGTCACCGGCGGGCATGGGGATGGGAGACGTCAAGCTTGCGGCCGTCCTCGGCCTGTACGGCGGTTATGCCGGACTGCTCCCCTGGCTTATCACCCTGCTGGGTGGTTTCCTCTTCGGCGGTCTCGCCGGGCTGGCCGTACTGCTTTCCCGGCGGGGCGACCGCCACGCCGTCTTCCCCTTCGGGCCCGGTATGCTCCTGGCTGCCTTCCTCGGGACGCTGGCGCTGTAGCCGCACCTCCGGGAACCGCGACTGAAAGCGACATTCACACAGGGTAGAACAGGTGTGAATGTCGTAATTTGCAACGTTTTGCCGGATGTTCACTGAATCGGGCGCTTCACCGGTCCCGGTATCTCACGTGCCGCCGGGCCGTGGCGGGATGCGTCGAGCCGTCACGGCCTTCCTTTCATGCAGCCCTGTTGTCAGACGACGCATCCACCGAGCGCGATCTGCCCGTCAATAGCCATGATCTGCTTCTGGACCGCACCGAGCTGGTCTTCGAGGGCCTTGACCTTGGCCTGCTGCGCGGCGATGGCGTTCCTGTTCTGCTTCTTCTGCGCTTGAAGATCGCTCATAACCGCCTTCGCGGCGGTGACCTGTGGATCGATGGTGGTCAGTTGCCCTTGCAGGCTTGTGAGCCGAGCTTCCGTCGCGCTGATTTCGCCGTTGAGGCTGGTGAGTTGTACCAGCAGCGGAGCGACCCGGTTCTGCAGGGCAAGGACCTCGCCTTCCTTCGCGGTGATCTGAGGGTTGAGCCCGCCGAGGTCCGTCACCAGCTTGTTCATTTCCGTGTTGAGGCCGGCGATCTCGCCCTGCTTGGTGGTCACCGCCTTCGCTGTGTCGTCGGCCGCGGTCTGAAGAACCGGCAGCCGATCCTTCAGCCCGGTGAGTTCGGCGTTTTTGGTGTCGACGGCTGTGGTAGCAGCGGTGAGGGCGGTCTCGGCGTCCCCCAGGTCCTTCTGCAGCCCCTCGAGCACTCCCTTCTGCACCACGATCGCGGCGTCGGCCGCTGCGACGCCCTCGGTGAGGGTCGGGAGTTCGGCTTCGAGGTCCGCGACAACTTCCTTCTGGGCCGTGACCGCCTCGGTGGCTGAGGTTGCTGTTGCTTCCAGTGCGGGGAGCTGTTCCTGCAGGGCAGTCAGCTCGCCCTGCTTGGTGGCCACCGAAGTGTTGGCCTCGGCCACAGCGGCTTCCAGCCCGGGAAGCTGAACCTGTGAGGTCCTGATTTCCGTCTCCTTGGTGACAACCGAGGTGTTTGCAGCGGTTAGCGCGGCCTGCAGCGGTGCAGCTTGCTGCTGGAGTGCGCTGCTCTCGCCCTTCCTGGCGAGCAGTTGGGCATTGAGGGTGTCGACCTGAGTCCGAAGCGTGGCGAGGTTGCCCTTCAGACCCGAGATCAGGGTGTCCTTATCCTCAATCTGGGTGATCAGGGAGTCGCGCTCATCTATTTTCGTGGCGCGCTGAGCGAGCAGCTCCCTTTTGAGATTCGAATTGCCATTGATCGCATTGATCTGAGTTGTGAGATCGGCGATCTCGGTGAGTACAGCGATTCGTCTTGTCTGCAGCGCCGCAAGCTTCTCCTGTTCCGTCACAATGCCAGACTGCGCGGCTGTGATTTCCGCATTCTTGAGGTCGATCTTCTTCTGCACCTGGACGATTTCGGCAGCGAGAGTGTTCACCGCGGCGGTATTCTTCGCGACGGCGTCCGACGCCTTCACCGCGTCGGCTTGCAACGTTGGAACTTCATTCTGGGCTGTGGATATCTGCGCGTTCTTCGCCGTCACCGCGTCAGAAGCCTTCAATGCGTCGGCCTGCAGCGTCTTGAGTTCACTCTGGGCTGTGGTTATCTGCGCGTTCTTCGCCGTCACCGCGTCGCCCGCCTTCGTCGCGTCAGCCTGACGCGTTTCCAGCGTCGCCTTCGCCTCCTCAACCTTTTCCGTCTGCGCGTCGAGGACAGACTGCGCCGCTGTGCCTGCGTCGATGAGTTGCTGAAACCCGTCCTCGGCCTCGATGACAGCCGCGGTTGCTGCGGTGACTGCTGTGGCGGCATCCAGCGCATTCGCAGTGAGCGGGATCAGCTCTCCCTCGGCCGTCGTGATGGCATCATTCCGTGTGGTCAGGTCGGTGGTGGCCCGGAACGCGGCAGCCTCAAGCACGGCGAGCTCCTCCGATGCGGCGCCGAGTGCTTTCCGGTTGGCCGTCAGGTCGGTTTCCACGACCGCGGCCCGCTCCTCCAGCGTCGCCAAGGCTGCCTGGGCTGCGGCGAGGTTATCCTGCAGCGGTTTGAGCAAGACCAGCACGGCGGCCTGCTGTGTCTCCAGGTCAGCCAGGGCATCCTCGCCCGCCTCGATCGCTTTCGCGGTACTTGCCTGCTCAGCAGTAAGAGCGGTGAGTTCCTCGTCGGCGGTCGAGATCCGCTCGTCGAGCCGCATACCCTCCAACTCGAGTGCAGCGATCGCGTTGCTCGCAGCAGTAACCTCCGCACCAAGGGTGGCGGCCACCGACTGAAGCGTGGCGCGTTCGGCCTGCAGTTCGGTGATTTGTTCGGCATTCTTCCGCGCCGCGGCCTTGAGGAGGTTTTCCTGGACCGTGCCACGGTGCGCCTGCTGGTTCACCACGCCATTGCAGATGCCCGACGTCGGGCCGTTTGCAGCCACGGCCGGCGGAGCGAACACCAGGACGCTGGTCAGGATCCCGGACAGGAGAACAGCGCTTGCAACGCGGCGGGCGAGAATGGATTTCGCGCTGGAGGTGGGCACAGTTGCTCCTGGAGACCTAAGGGGAAGTGGCTGGATCGCCTCCCGAAAGGTATGTCACCTCCTCGCAGCAGAACACAGTACGTCCTACTTGTGTTTTCCAGGTGGTACTTGGGTTTCGGCGCACCGCCTCCTGCGCCCCGCTCACACGAATCGACGTTTCAGGCGGTGACGGTCCGTGTGCAGCCCACTACTCCGGTTCGGCGAGCGCCGCAGGAGCTCGCCGCGCTCGCGTCAACGCTGCTCTACGGCCGAGCTCAGCGGCTTCCGGGTACGCCACTTCCTCAAGCACCAGTGGGTGCGCCGGCGCCAAGATGGACTGCGCGTCCTTGATCCGGGCCTCCAGCCGGTCCTTCAGCCACCGAACGGGCATTTCCCCACTGCCTACCCGCAGGGTGGAGCCGATCAGCGCGCGCACCATGTTGTGGCAGAAGGCGTCGGCCTGGATGGTGACGGTGATGGCGCCGTCGGCTCCGCGTTGGAACTCGTATCGCTGCAGTTCGCGGATGGTGGTTGCTCCCGCCCGCGGTTTGCAGAAGGCCCGGAAGTCCTGCATCCCCCGCAGGTGAGCGGCCCCGCTGTTGAGCTGCCCGACGTCGAGCTCGCCCTGGTACCAGAGCGTGGTGTGACGTGCGAGTGGATCCTGCCCCGCCTGCGCATCGGCGATGCGGTAGCTGTAGCGCCGCCACAGTGCCGAGAACCGTGCATCGAACCCTTCGGGAGCAAGGCCGACCTTCCGCACGACGACGGCGGGCACGGCGTTCCTCGTCGTCCTACCGCTGCCGGGCGGCTGACGGGTGAGCACGAGGTTCACCGTTCCCGTCAACCTGCGGCGCATCGCGTCTTCAGGCGAGACGTCCTTGCCACGCGTCATCGCCTGCCACTCCCCCTGCGTCAGGTCCACGTGCATCACCTGGCCGCGCGCGTGCACTCCGGTATCGGTCCTGCCCGCGACCGTCACCCTGGCGGGGCGACGCAGCAGGGTGAACAGCCCTTCCTCCACCACGCCCTGGACAGTGGCGAGTCCCGGCTGCAGTGCCCAGCCGGCGAAGGGGCCGCCGTCGTAGGCCAGGTCGATCCGGACACGCAAAAGCCCGCCGTCCCCCGAAGGAGAGGCGGGCTTTTGCGTCGTCATTCAGCTGAACCAGGGTGCGAGGGAAGAATTACTTCTTCTCGTCGGTCCCGGTGGAGCCTTCTTCGACGACAACAACCTCTTCGGTGCCGGCTTCGGCATCGATGGTGGTGTCTTCTGCTGCAACCTCGTCAGCCGACGGCGCGGACTCGGCCGAATCAGCAGACTCCACCGAGTCTGCGGATTCAGGTGACTCGGGTGAATCAGCCGACTCAGCGACGGGTGCGGCAACCGAAGCGGCCGCTGGTGTGGCTGTCCTGGCCTGCTCGGCCTCGGCGACGACCGACTGCTTCGCCGACATCGGGTCCAGCACCAGTTCGATGACGGCCATGGGAGCGTTGTCGCCCTTGCGGTTGCCGATCTTGGTGATGCGGGTGTAGCCGCCTTCGCGGTTGGCGACGGCAGGGGCGATGTCCGTGAACAGCTCGTGGACGATGCTCTTGCTGCTGATGACACCGAGGACGCGACGGCGTGAGGCGAGATCGCCCTTCTTGGCGAAGGTGATCAGGCGCTCTGCGTAGGGACGGAGCCGCTTGGCCTTGGTGACCGTGGTGGTGATGCGCTTGTGCTCGAACAGTGAGGCGGCCAGGTTGGCGAGCATCAGGCGCTCGTGCGCCGGACCGCCTCCGAGACGTGGGCCCTTTGTGGGTGTGGGCATAATTGTTTCTCCTCTTAGTGGTCCTGCCGACCGCTTCTAGGGCGACGGACAGGCGGATCTAGCTTTGTTAGAGCTCTTCGTCGCCGTAGGCGGCGTCGTCCTCTTCGATGGCAGCGGCACGTGCAGCGAGATCGAACCCTGGAGGGGAATCCTTCAGGGACAGACCCAGCTCGACGAGCTTCGCCTTGACCTCGTCGATGGACTTCGCACCGAAGTTGCGGATATCCATGAGGTCGGCTTCCGAGCGCCCGACGAGTTCACCCACGGTGTGGATGCCCTCGCGCTTGAGGCAGTTGTACGAGCGGACCGTCAGCTCGAGGTCCTCGATGGGCAACGCCATGTCGGCAGCCAGGGCTGCGTCAGTGGGCGAAGGACCGATCTCGATACCTTCAGCTGCCGTGTTGAGCTCGCGGGCCAGACCGAACAGTTCCACCAGGGTGGTACCTGCTGAGGCGACGGCGTCACGGGGCTCGATGGCGTCCTTGGTTTCGACGTCGACGATCAGGCGGTCGAAGTCGGTGCGCTGCTCGACACGGGTGGCTTCCACGCGGAAGGTCACCTTCAGGACCGGCGAGTAGATCGAGTCGACCGGGATACGGCCGATCTCGGAGTCGCCGGACTTGTTCTGCGAAGCAGACACGTAGCCGCGCCCGCGCTCGATGGTCAGTTCGAGCTCGAACTTGCCCTTCGAGTTCAGGGTGGCGATGTGCAGGTCGGGGTTGTGGAACTCGACGCCGGCGGGAGGTGCAATGTCCGCAGCAGTGACGACGCCGGGTCCCTGCTTGCGCAGGTAGGCAACGACAGGCTCGTCATGCTCGGACGAGACGGCAAGGTTCTTGATGTTGAGGATGATCTCGGTGACATCCTCCTTCACACCCGGAACGGTGGTGAATTCGTGCAGCACTCCATCGATGCGGATGCTTGTGACAGCAGCACCCGGGATCGAGGACAGGAGCGTACGGCGAAGGGAGTTTCCAAGGGTGTAACCGAAGCCGGGCTCGAGGGGTTCGATCACGAACCGTGAGCGGTTGTCGGCGACTACTTCTTCAGTCAGGGTGGGGCGCTGTGCAATAAGCACTTACATTTCCTTTCAGGGAGCATCCGCTATATGACGCTTCACAAATGGGCGGGACGGCTGGTGAGCCGGCTCAAAAGCTTTTTGATAACGGCGCCGAACCGCCCTGCGGAAGCAAACTGCTTCCGCAGGGCGGTCGATCACCGGAAAAAGCTGATTAGACGCGGCGGCGCTTCGGGGGACGGCAGCCGTTGTGGGCGCTGGGGGTGACATCCGAGATGGAGCCAACCTCGAGGCCGGTGGCCTGCAGTGACCGGATTGCGGTTTCGCGTCCTGATCCCGGGCCCTTGACGAAGACGTCGACTTTCTTGACGCCGTGTTCCTGGGCACGCTTCGCGGCGGCTTCAGCAGCCATCTGCGCAGCGAACGGAGTGGACTTGCGTGAGCCCTTGAATCCAACTTCACCGGCGGAGGCCCAGGAGATGACTGCTCCGCTGGGGTCCGTGATGGACACGATGGTGTTGTTGAAGGTGCTCTTGATGTGCGCCTGTCCGAGCGCGATGTTCTTTTTATCCTTGCGACGCGGCTTGCGCACCGCTCCACGAGTCTTGGGGGGCATTACTTCTCCTACGAAGGTATTGGATTAAGCAGGTGATTCGAATCGAGATCCCACCGGAACTCCTGATGACAGGGGCCTCCGCTGGCGAGGGTTCCCTGGTGTGACGAGCGCTAGCGAGTCACGTTAGGGAGCCAGTGGGGATCTAGCGAACCTTCTTCTTGCCGGCGACGGTACGCTTCGGGCCCTTACGGGTACGAGCGTTGGTCTTCGTACGCTGTCCGCGTACGGGAAGGCCGCGGCGGTGCCGAATGCCTTCGTAGCTGCCGATTTCCACCTTGCGGCGGATGTCGGCTGCAACCTCGCGGCGGAGGTCACCCTCAACCTTGAAGTTGCCTTCAATGTAGTCACGGAGCTGAAGCAGCTCCGGGTCACTGAGGTCCTTGACGCGCGTGTTCGGGGAGATGCCCGTGTCCACGATCGTCTTTTCTGCACGGGTCTTGCCCACGCCGTAGATATAGGTAAGCGCAATGACAACCCGCTTTTCGCGGGGGATGTCTACGCCAGCGAGACGTGCCATATCGGCGGTTCTCCTTTGGGAATACCGGAGGTCTGAGACAAAGCGTGCCCGGAGGATATCTCCGGTCCCCGGCCTCCGAGCCGGGGGTGTGCGCTCCTTATCAGGGAACGCTGCTTTGCCTATAAATGAATTACTACGCGTGGAGCAGGACCTCGAGGAGAGGTACTTAGCCCTGACGCTGCTTGTGACGTGGGTTTTCGCAGATTACGAGAACGTTGCCCTTGCGGCGAACCACCTGGCACTTCTCGCAGATCCGCTTCACGCTCGGCTGGACCTTCATGGTTTTCCTTTGCGTCGGTTCTTATTTGTAGCGGTAGACAATACGGCCCCGGGTGAGGTCGTACGGGCTCAGTTCCACTACTACCCGGTCCTCAGGAAGGATTCGAATGTAGTGCTGACGCATCTTCCCTGAGATGTGGGCGAGAACAATGTGTCCGTTGGCAAGCTCAACGCGGAACATCGCGTTGGGCAGCGCCTCGTTCACAGTGCCTTCAATCTCAATGACACCGTCTTTCTTGGCCATATCCTCCGCTAACGTCTGTGCCCACCACTTGCACGGTGAGCGGGTTTGGGTTTTGATTGTCTGACCTCACCCGAGCACTCGCGGCGGTAGGCCGCACGGCCCAAAATGGGCACAAAAGCAGAGACAACCAACAGCCAACCCTACGCCACGGGCGCGTAGAAGTTAAATCGGCGAAAGGTGTCGGGTGAACCTCGGATGAACTGTTCGCGAACCTCGCTGGAAAAGCAGGCGGGAATCGCCCCGTAAGCCTGCTTTCTGTGGTGAAGTGTTGATATTTCTTCCAACGCTTCGAGGTCACTTGCATGAGTCGGGTCCACACTGAGCCACTTCCGCCCTCGGCGGACCCTCCCGGTCCGCCGTCCGGAGGGCGGGCAGAGCCGACCCGACGGACGGCGTCCGCTACGCCGAAGCGCAGGTTCACGCCGCGGGCCCGGCGCGAGGGCCTTGTCTTCCTCGCCCTCGCGCTGCCGAATCTGGCGCTTATCGGTGTGTTCACCTACCTGCCGCTGCTCAACAACCTCTACTACTCCACGCTGAATTGGACGCTCGGTTCGACCAACGCGACGGTGGTCGGGTTGGGGAACTACGTCACCTTCTTCACCTCGGGCGACGCTCCCCGGGTGCTGGGAACCACAGCGGTGTTCACCCTCGTCACAGTGGGCGGTTCGATGGTGCTCGGCCTGCTGGTCGCGCTGGCACTCAACCAGAGAATCCGCGGAACCACCTTCGCCCGGTCCGCGGTCTTTGCCCCCTATGTCCTCTCCGGCGTGGGGGTAGGGCTGGTGTGGCTGTTCATCTTCGATCCGGTATACGGGGTGCTGGCGTGGATCCTGCGTGGTTTCGGCGCAGCAAGCCCCCAGTGGGTCAACGATCCTGATCTCGCACTGACCATGGTGATCATCGTGTACGTCTGGAAGAACCTCGGCTACTGCGCGGTTGTCTACCTCGCCGGGCTGCAGTCGCTGCCGAAGGACATCCTCGAGGCGTCACAGCTCGACGGCGCCGGAACCATTCGAACCTTCTGGAACGTCAAGCTTCCGTTGATCTCGCCCACCACCTTCTTCCTCCTCATCACGTGCCTGCTGAGCTCGCTCCAGGCGTTCGACCTCATCCGAATCATGACGCCGCTCGGGTCGGGTACCTCGACGCTCGTCTACGAGGCCTACCTCCAGGCATTCGGGGCCTTCAACCGGGCCGGGTATTCCGCCGCGATCTCCATCGTTCTCTTCGCCATCCTGCTTATCGCCACCGTGCTGCAATTGCGGTTCGTCGAGCGGAAGGTCCACTACTCATGAGCACCACCCTTTCCCGCCCCGAGCGGGCCCTGTCGCGCCGCAACCTCGTCGCCACCATCGCCGGCGGATACGTGCCCCTCATCCTGGCCACCGCCGTCGTCTTCCTTCCACTGCTCTGGATGATCCTCTCCAGCATGAAGCTGCCCAACGAGATCGTGACCACCGACCTCGCGGTACTCCCGGCCCAGTTCACTCTTGAGAACTACTCCGCGGCCGCGGAAAAGGTGCCGTTCGGCCGGTTCTTCCTCAACAGTGCCATTGTCACCGTCACCGGCGCGGCCATCAAGGTTGTCCTCGCCCTGCTGACGGCCTATGCCCTGGTCTTCGTGAGGTTCCCCTTCAAGCGGCTGATCTTCGTGCTGATCCTGGTGGCCCTGATGGTGCCGCCCCAGGTGTCGATCCTTCCCAACTACATCCTGATCAGCGGCCTGGGCGGAAGAAACACCCTGTGGGGCATCATCCTTCCCGGATTGGGCACCGCCTTCGGGACGTTCCTGCTACGCCAGCATTTCCTCACGCTCCCGGCCTCGCTGCTCGAAGCCGCCGAGATCGACGGCGCAGGGCACTGGCGGCGCCTGTGGCGGATCGTCGCGCCCGTGTCAGTGCCCAGCATCGCCACGGTTGCCCTGGTGACGATCGTGAGTGAGTGGAACGAGTACATCTGGCCGCTGATCATCGTGGATGATCCCCGCTACATGACCCTGCCCGTCGGGTTGACGCTGCTCCGGAACTCCGAGGGAGACGCAGCCTGGGGCATCCTCATGGCCGGTGCAGTCATGGTCATTGTTCCCGTCCTCATCATCTTCGCCGCGTTGCAGCGCTACATCGTCGCGGGGCTGACCCAGGGGTCGGTCACCGGCTGATGACCCTCCCAACCTCCTAACCTCCCAATCTCCCACCTCCTGTGAAAGGCTCCTAGATGAATTCCATCCCCCTGCCGCCGCTGAACCGGCGCCATTTCCTCTCCTTCGCAGCCCTCGGCTCGGGCACAGTTGCCCTTGCCGCATGTGGCGGGCCCTCGACGGCGCCGCCCGCTGAAGCCGAGGCTGCGGACCTCGACTTCGAGGGCGTCACTCCTGCGGCTGAGATCGAATTCTGGTCCACCCATCCCGGGCAGTCGCAGGACGTCGAGAAGTCCCTGATCGAGAAGTTCAATTCCTCCCAATCGGATGTGAACGTCAAGCTCGTCACGGCGGGCGCCGACTACGAGGAGATCGCCCAGAAGTTCCAGACCGCCCAGCAGGGCGGCAAGCTGCCCGCCGTCGTGCTCCTCTCTGATGTGTGGTGGTTCCGCTACTACATCAACGGTTCGATCATCCCTTTGGACGGCCTCCTCGACCAGCTCGAAGTCGACAAGGCCGACTACCGCGAATCGCTGATGGCCGACTACCAGTACGAGGACAAGCAGTGGGCGGTGCCGTACGCCCGGTCCACTCCGCTCTTCTACTACAACCGGGACCACTTCAAAGCCGCCGGCCTTCCGGACCGTTCCCCGACCACCTGGGACGAGTTCGGCGAATGGGCACCCAAGCTGATGAGCGCTGGGATTCCCGGCCTGCAGACCGCCTACCAGTTCCCCGCCCTTGCCGGCTACGCGGGTTGGTCCCTGCAGAACCACCTCTGGGGCTACGGCGGCGGCTGGTCCGATGAATGGACCATGACGGCTGACTCCCCCGAATCCGTGGCTGCCATTCAGTGGTGCCAGGATGCTGTGTTCAAGCACAAGTGGGCCGGCGTGTCCTCCACCGATGCCTCGGCCGACCTCTCGTCGGGAGCCGTCTCGGCGACGGTCAGCTCGACCGGGTCCTTGGTGGGTGTGCTGAAAGTGGCACAGTTCGACGTCGGTGTCGGCTTCCTGCCCGGCGGCCCGGAGTCGATGGACAGGGTGTGCCCGACGGGCGGTGCGGGACTCGGAATCCCCAGCGGGGTCACCAAGGAGGAGCAACTCGCGGCGGCGATGTTCCTGAAATTCATGGGCGAACCGGAGAACACTGCCGAGTTCTCGGCCGCAACCGGCTACATGCCGGTGCGGTCATCAGCCGATATGACGGCAGTGCTCGCTACGAGTCCGCTGATCAAGACCGCCATCGACCAGCTCGACGTCACCCGCCCGCAGGATTACGCACGGGTCTTCATCCCCGGAGCCGACCTGGAAATCGCCAAGACGGCTGCTGCGGTCCTGACCCAGCCGGGCGATGTCCAGGCGGAGATGACCAAGTTGAAGGGCACCTTGGAGTCGATGTACCAGCGTGACGTGGAACCGAACCTGGCCTGATGGTTTCGGTCGGCCCGGCCCTTAGCCGGGGCCGGGCCGACCTAAATCCGGAGCTCATCCCGAGTTCGAGTCCAGATGTTCTCCTTCAAGGGAAATAGAGCGGTCATTGCAGCTCCCAGAGCCTCGCGGCTGCAGTGACCGCTCGTCTTTGCCCGCGGGTGCACCACTTTCTCCGGCGTTGGACTGTTGAACCGCGTGTCGCCCCGCAACACGCCGGTTATCGGTGACACCGGCGCGGAATGGCGGCACTTTCCGCACGCCGTGAGCCCCGCCATACGCCAAGAGGGAGCGGCCGGCCCCACAGTCCGGGCAACCGGTTCTGCTCAGGCCTGCAGCGGCACCGGCGTCACGCCGAGGGGCGCGAGGGCGGACGCGCCGCCGTCGGCCGCGCTCAGCACCCAGATGCCGCCGTCGTGCACTGCCACCGTGTGCTCCCACTGGCACGACCGCTTGCCGTCGAGCGTGACCACGGTCCAGTCGTCCTCGAGCACTTTCGTCTCAAGCCCGCCGAGCACGAGCATCGGCTCGATGGCCAAGCAGAGACCGGGGCGGACCTTCGGTCCGCGGTGCTTGCTGCGGTAGTTCAGGACGTCCGGGGCCTGATGCATCTGGGTGCCGATACCGTGGCCCACGTAGTCCTGCAGGATCCCGAGCCGCTTGCCCGGCAGCCCCGAGACATAGTCGTCGATCGCCGCGCCGATATCCCCGACGAACTTGGCGGACGCCAGAGCTGCAATACCGTGCCACATGGCCGACTCCGTGGCGTCGGACAATCTGACGTCCTCCGCACGGGCCGAGCCGACAATGACGGTGCGCGCCGAATCGGAGTGCCACTTGTCCACCACGGCGCCGCCGTCGATCGAAAGGATGTCGCCGTCCTGGAGGATGTATCCGCCGGGAATCCCGTGAACCACCTCGGCGTTGACCGAGGTGCAGATGCTCTTCGGGAACCCGTGGTAACCAAGGAAATTGGAGGTTGCTCCGGCGTCCTTCAGCACGGCCTCGAACACGGTGTTGAGATCATCGGTGGTCACTCCGACCTTCGCGGCGGCTACAGCTGCGTCCAACGCTGCCGACAGGACGATGCCCGCCCTGCGCATGGCCAGGATCTGGCTGTTGCTCTTGTACTCGATCTTCGGCTCGCGGAACACGCGCGGAACCTAGCTCGCTACCTTGAGGGCAGCCATCACGCGCTCGGTTACTTCGTCGATCGGGCCGAGTCCGTCCACCTGGGTCACGATGCCCCGCTCCTTGTACTGGGACACCACACTCTCGGTCTGGGAGTGGTAGAGGCTCAGGCGGTGCCGGATCACTTCCTGGTTGTCATCGGAGCGTCCGTCGAGCTTCGCCCGCCCGAGGAGCCGGCGGACCAGCTCTTCGTCGTCGGCAGTGAGCTGGAGCACGACGTCGAGGGCGAGTTCGTTCTCCCGCAGGATGTCGTCCAACTCGGCGACCTGCGGCGCGGTCCGCGGGTAGCCGTCGAGCAGGAAACCCTCCTGGACGTCGTCGGCAGCAAGGCGGTCCCTCACCATCAGATTGGTGACGCTGTCCGGAACGAAGTCCCCGGCATCCATGTACTTCTTCGCCTCGACGCCGAGCGGAGTCTCACGCTTGACGTTGTCCCGGAAGATGTCGCCGGTGGAGATGGCGACGACGCCGAGCCGCTCGGAGATGCGGGCGGCCTGCGTGCCCTTCCCCGACCCGGGAGGTCCGATAATGAGCATCCGTGTCATCGCAACAACCCTTCGTAGTGACGCTGCTGTAGCTGGGCATCTATCTGCTTCACTGTCTCCAGGCCGACGCCCACCATGATCAGGATCGAGGTGCCGCCGAACGGGAAGTTCTGGTTCGCACCGATTGCCACCAGTGCGATCAGCGGGATCAGCGCCACGAGGCCCAGGTAGATGGCACCCGGCAGTGTGATCCGGGACAGGACGTACTGGAGGTACTCCGCCGTCGGGCGCCCTGCCCTGATGCCGGGGATGAAGCCGCCATACTTCTTCATGTTCTCGGACACCTCGTCCGGGTTGAAGGTGATGGAGACGTAGAAGTAGGTGAAGAACACGATCATGGCGAAGTACAGCGCCATGTACAGCGGGTGGTCGCCGGTGGCCAGGTAGGTCGTAATCCAGTTGACCCACTCGGGCGGCGGCGTCTGGCCGTCGTTGGGCGTGTTGAACTGGGCGACGAGCGAGGGCAGGTACAGCATCGAGGACGCGAAGATGACGGGGATGACGCCGGCCATGTTCACCTTGATGGGAATGTAGGTGCTGCTGCCGCCGAGGGTGCGTCGGCCGATCATCCGCTTGGCGTACTGCACGGGGATCCGGCGCTGCGACTGCTCGACGAAGATGACCAGGGCGACGACGACGACACCCATGAGCAGGACGAAGCTGAACACCGTGGCGCCCTGCGTGCGGAGGATCTCGCCGAGGGAGGTGGGGAAGCCGGCGGCGATGGCGGTGAAGATGAGCAGGGACATGCCGTTGCCCACGCCCTTCTCCGTGATGAGCTCGCCCATCCACATGATGAGGCCGGTGCCCGCGGTGAGGGTGAGGATCAGGAGGATGATCGTGATCAGGGAGTCGTCCGGGATAAGCGGTACGGGGCAGTCGCCCAGCAGCGCTCCGGAACGCGCCAACGAGACCAGTGTGGTGGCGTTGAGCAGCCCGAGGGCGATTGTCAGGTAGCGCGTGTACTGCGTGAGCCTCGACTGGCCCTGCGCGCCTTCCTCATGAAGCTCCTGGAAGCGGGGAATGACCACGCGCAGCAACTGGGTGATGATGCTTGCCGTGATGTAGGGCATGATTCCGAGGGCGAAGATGGACACCTGGAGGAGTGCGCCACCGCTGAACAGGTTGACGAACTGGTAGAGGCCGCCCTCGGTGTTACCGAGCTGCAGGCACTGCTGAACGTTCCCGTAGTCGACGCCGGGTGCGGGGATGAAGGCACCGAGGCGGAAGATGGTGATGATTCCCAGCGTGAACAACAGCTTGCGCCGCAGGTCTGGCGTCCGGAATGCCCGGCCAATAGCGCTTAGCAAGCGTCCTCCTGAAGGTCTTGATTGTCCGAAGCGGACAGTCCACAACAACCGAGTCTAACGGTTGGCGATCGGTGCGTTGGCACCAAGGGATAGATGACGGCCCTTAAGCCGGAAAACTCTTGGTGGGCCGGTTGAGTACCGGCCCACCAAGAGTCTAGTTCCTAAGTGCTGCGTATCACAGCAAGCCCCTCCCCCGCGCCCAAGAGGCTCGGGGAGGGACCGGAACGGCTCAGACCTTGGTGGTCGAGCCGCCTGCTGCTGCAATCTTCTCAGCAGCGCTGGCGGAGAAGCGGTTGGCTGTTACGTTCACGGCCACCGTGATGTCTCCGGTACCCAGCACCTTGACGGGCTGGTTCTTGCGAACCGCACCGTTGGCTACGAGGTTCTCCACCGTGACGTCGCCGCCGTCGGGGTACAGCTCCGAGATTTTGTCCAGGTTGACCACCTGGAACTCGACACGGAACGGGTTCTTGAAGCCACGCAGCTTGGGCAGACGCATGTGGAGCGGCAACTGCCCGCCCGCGAATCCTGCCTTGACCTGGTAGCGCGCTGCGGTTCCCTTGGTACCTCGACCAGCGGTCTTGCCCTTGGAACCTTCACCACGGCCCACGCGGGTCTTGGCGGTCTTGGCTCCGGGTGCGGGGCGCAGGTGGTGGACCTTGAGCGCATGGACGCGCGGCGCCTTCTCTTCGGTGGCAGGTGCCACCGTTTTGTTCTCTGCCATTAGTTGGCCTCCTCAACCTTCAAGAGGTGCGGAACCGTATTGACCATGCCCACGGTGACGGCGTCGGCTTCACGAACCACTGTGTGGCCGATCCGCTTGAGCCCCAGGGAGCGCACGGTGTCGCGCTGGTTCTGCTTCTCGCCGATGATCGACTTGATTTGCGTGATTCGAAGCTGCGCTGAGCTCACGACAACGCGTTTGGGGGTGATAGCTGTCATTTCGCACCTACCTTCTGAGCTGCGATTGCGCGCAGCATCTGGTGTGACGCGACCTCGTCCAGGGGCAGTCCACGACGGGCTGCTACTGCCTGAGGCTCCTCAAGGCGCTTGAGCGCATCGACGGTCGCGTGAACGATGTTGATGGCGTTCGAGGATCCGAGCGACTTGGAGAGGACGTCGTGGATGCCGACGCATTCGAGGACAGCACGCACCGGACCGCCGGCGATAACGCCGGTACCCGGTGATGCAGGGCGGAGGAGAACAACTCCGGCTGCCGCTTCGCCCTGAACCAGGTGCGGAACGGTGCCACCGATGCGGGGCACGCGGAACATGGTCTTCTTGGCTTCCTCGACGGCTTTCTGGATTGCCGAGGGAACTTCCTTCGCCTTGCCGTAGCCCACACCGACCATGCCGTTGCCGTCGCCGACCACAACGAGTGCGGTGAAGCTGAACCGGCGGCCGCCCTTGACGACCTTGGCGACACGGTTGATGGTGACGACGCGCTCAATGAACTTGTCCTTGTCGTCCCGTCCACCGTCGCGCCCGCCGTCGCGGCCACCACGGCCACCGCGGTCGCTCTTGCCGCCGCGCTGTTCCCCGCCGCGTCCGCTTGCGCGTCCACCCCGGTTGGCGTCGGTAGCTGCGGCGTCAGTTGCGCCTGCAGCCGGGGCTTCGGTTGCTGGCTGCTCTGTACCCGTACTCAATGGGGCTTCCTTTGCCTTGTTTTCCTCGGTCACAGTGCCAGACCACCCGTCCGGGCGCCGTCTGCAATTGCTGCAACACGGCCGTGATACTTGTTGCCGCCGCGGTCGAAGACAACTGCTTCGACGCCGGCAGCCAGGGCGCGCTGTGCGACGAGTTCGCCGACTCGCGTGGCCTTGGCGGTCTTGTCACCATCGAAAGCGCGAAGATCGGCTTCGAGGGTGGAGGCGGATGCAACAGTCATGCCCTTGGTGTCATCGACGACCTGCACGAATACGTGGCGGGCCGATCGGTTGACGACCAGACGCGGACGTGCGGCTGTTCCCGAAACGCGCTTGCGTACCCGGAGGTGACGGCGTCCACGGGCGGCGGACTTACTCTTGGACGAGCGCTTCTTATTGATGCTGATTGCCATGGTTACTTACCAGCCTTTCCGACCTTGCGGCGGATGATCTCGCCTGCGTAGCGGATTCCCTTGCCCTTGTAGGGGTCGGGTTTGCGCAGCTTGCGGATGTTTGCAGCAACCTCGCCGACCTGCTGCTTGTTGATGCCTGACACCGAGAGCTTGGTCGGGGTATCGACGGTCAGGACGATGCCTTCGGGAGCCTTGACGGCCACCGAGTGGCTGTAGCCCAGCGCAAACTCCAGGTCGGTTCCCTTGGCCTGGACACGGTAACCCGTGCCCACGATTTCAAGGTTCTTCTTGTACCCCTCGGTGACTCCGACGATCATGTTGGAGACCAGCGTGCGGGTGAGACCGTGCAGCGAACGCGATTCGCGCTCGTCGTTGGGCCGGGTGACGGTCAGCGTGGAGCCGTCGAGGGTGACCTCGATGGGGCTGGGCACAGAGTGGCTCAGTTCACCCTTCGAACCCTTGACGGAAACCAGGTTGCCGTCCACCTTGACCTCGACACCTGCGGGAACGGTGATGGGGAGACGTCCAATACGTGACATTTTTCTTTCCCTTTCCCGCTACCAGACGTAGGCGAGGACTTCCCCACCTACACCCTTCTTGGATGCCTGGCGGTCTGTGAGCAGACCGGAGGACGTGGACAGGATGGCAATACCGAGTCCGCCGAGTACGTGCGGCAGATTAGTGGACTTCGCGTACACGCGCAGTCCCGGCTTGGAGATGCGGCGGATACCGGCGATCGAGCGCTGGCGGTCCGGGCCGAACTTGAGGTCGAGGGTAAGCTTCTTGCCGACCTCGGCTTCTTCTTCCTTCCAGCCGGCGATGTAGCCTTCGGCCTTCAGGATGTCGGCAACGCGTGCCTTCAACTTGCTGTACGGCATGGACACGGAATCGTGGTAAGCCGAGTTTGCATTGCGCAGACGCGTGAGCATGTCTGCGACAGGATCTGTCATTGTCATGTGGGCTTCAGCCCTTCCTCGTAACGGTTTCCGAATTCCCACTGCACCTGGGTGCGATCAGAGCGGACCTGCAACGTAGTTAGATTAATCTTCGGATTTGAACGGGAAACCAAGCGCCTTGAGGAGCGCGCGGCCCTCGGCGTCGGTCTTGGCTGTGGTGACGACGGTGATGTCCATGCCACGCACGCGGTCAATCTTGTCCTGGTCGATCTCGTGGAACATGGACTGCTCCGTGAGGCCGAAGGTGTAGTTGCCGTTGCCGTCGAACTGCTTGCCGTTGAGGCCGCGGAAATCGCGGATACGGGGCAGTGCGAGTGATACCAGGCGGTCGGTGAATTCCCACATACGGTCTCCGCGCAGCGTCGCGTGGGCGCCGATGGGCATGCCCTCACGAAGCTTGAACTGTGCGATGGACTTGCGGGCCTTCGTGACCTGGGGCTTCTGGCCCGTGATCTGCGTCAGGTCCTTGACGGCACCGTCGATGAGCTTGGAGTCCTTGGCGGCATCTCCGACACCCATGTTGACGACGACCTTGACCAGGCGGGGAACCTGGTTGACGTTCGAGTAGCTGAACTCTTCCTGCAGGGCAGGCTTGATCTCAGCGGCATAGCGGGCCTTCAGCCGGGGGAGGACCTTGGTCTCTGCGGTTTCAACAGTCATTACAGATCCTTCCCTGATGACTTGGCGAAGCGGATGCGGACTACGCGTTCCCGGCCGTCGCGCTCGACGGTCTCGGTCCGGTAGCCGACGCGCGTAGGCTTCTTGGTCTCGGGATCGACAACGGCTACGTTGCTGATGTGCAAGGGCGCCTCGACGACCTCGATGCCACCGGTCTTGGTGCCGCCCTGCGACTGGCCGGCCTTGGTGTGCTTCGTGATCCGGTTGATGCCCTCGACGAGGACACGGCTGGACTCGGGGAACACCTTCAGCACCTTGCCCTGCTTGCCGCGGTCGCCGCCGCGCTCCTGCTTGGCTCCGGTGATCACCTGGACGAGGTCGCCCTTTTTGATCTTAAGCTTTACTGTCTTCTGTGCCATGGACTTAAAGCACCTCCGGCGCCAGCGAGATGATCTTCATGAAACGCTTGTCGCGCAGCTCGCGACCGACAGGGCCGAAGATACGGGTACCGCGGGGGTCGCCGTCGTTCTTCAGGATCACTGCTGCGTTCTCATCAAACTTGATGTAGGAACCGTCCGCGCGGCGGCGTTCCTTCTTGGTACGGACGATGACCGCCTTGACGACGTCGCCCTTCTTGACGTTTCCGCCGGGAATTGCATCCTTGACGGTGGCGACGATGACGTCCCCGATACCTGCGTAGCGGCGCCCTGACCCTCCGAGAACGCGGATGGTCAAGATTTCCTTGGCCCCCGTGTTGTCGGCGATCTTCAGCCGCGATTCTTGCTGAATCACTTATTACTCCTGTCGTCGCGCCGGTTCTCGATACGAGCCTTGCGGAACGGATATGGGTGGCCCCGTAATACTGGTACTCGCCACGAACCGCGCGCCGGGGCACGCGACATCCTCAATGGATGATGTGATGAACAAGATTATCGGGCTTTTGCCTATTTGTCGGTGTGAGGGCATGCGCCAGCCCACCAGACAGACAAGGTTTTCATCCTATCGCGAAAATGCCCTGGACACGAAATCGCGTCCAGGGCATCCTCGGTAGAGCTGGTGCCTACTTGGCCTTCTCGATGATCTCGACAAGGCGCCACCGCTTGGTGGCCGACAGCGGGCGGGTCTCGCTGATGAGAACGGAATCGCCGATGCCAGCGGCGTTCTCCTCGTCGTGGACCTTGACCTTCGAGCTGCGGCGCAGAACCTTGCCGTACAGCGCGTGCTTCACACGGTCCTCGACCTCGACCACGATGGTTTTGTTCATCTTGTCGGAGGTCACGTAACCGCGGCGTACCTTGCGGTAGCCGCGGGAGTCGGCGTCGTGCACTGCCTTCTCGGTTCCTGCAGTTACATCTTCGCTCTTCTGCTCACTCATTTGGCGTCCTCCTCAGAAGCCTCGGTGTCCACGGACGCGGCGTCCTTAGTGGAGGCCTTCTTGGATTTCTTGACCTTCTCAGTCTTCTCCGGCTTTGCTTCCTCGACGGGAGCAATCACCTCGGGACGGAGGCCCAGCTCGCGCTCACGCAGCACCGTGTAGATGCGGGCGATGTCGCGCTTCACCGAGCGGAGGCGGCCATGGCTCTCCAGCTGGCCGGTGGCCGACTGGAAACGGAGGTTGAACAGCTCCTCCTTGGCTTTTCGGAGCTCTTCCACCAGACGGTCCTTGTCAAAACCGTCAAGCTGGTCCGATGCTAGTTCTTTTGAACCCAGTGCCATGTCTATTCACCACCCTCACGTCGCACAATGCGTGCCTTCAACGGCAGCTTGTGAATTGCGAGGCGCAGCGCTTCGCGAGCTACCTCTTCGGTTACACCGGAGAGTTCGAAGAGAACCCGTCCCGGCTTGACGTTGGCCACCCACCATTCGGGCGAGCCCTTACCGGAACCCATGCGGGTTTCAGCAGGCTTCTTGGTCAACGGGCGGTCCGGATAGATGTTGATCCAGACCTTGCCGCCACGCTTGATGTGGCGGGTCATGGCAATACGCGCAGATTCGATCTGGCGGTTGGTGACGTATGCCGGGCTCAGAGCCTGGATACCCCACTCGCCAAAGCTCACTTCGGTACCACCGGTAGCAGCGCCGGAACGACCCGGGTGGTGCTGCTTACGGAATTTGACTCGACGTGGGATAAGCATTTAAGCCTGTCCTCCTTCAGTCGCAGCGGGTGCTGCGGAGTTCTCAGCGGGAGCCGAAGTTCCCTGGGGAGCCGAAGCGCCCTGGCCCTCGGCGCGCTCAGGCGTACGACGACGACGCTCGCCACCGCGGTCCGCGCCGGCGGCGGGTCCACGGCTCGGACGGTCTCCGCCACGGCCGCGCGAAGGAGCCGCTGCAGCCTGGGCTGCGAGTTCCTTGGCGGTGATGTCGCCCTTGTAGATCCAGACCTTCACGCCGATGCGGCCGAAAGTGGTCTTGGCTTCGAAGAACCCGTAGTCGATGTTCGCGCGGAGGGTGTGCAGCGGCACACGGCCTTCACGGTAGAACTCCGAGCGGCTCATCTCAGCGCCGCCCAGACGGCCGGAGCACTGGACACGGATGCCCTTTGCTCCTGCGCGCTGCGCCGACTGCATGGCCTTCTTCATGGCGCGGCGGAAAGCCACGCGTGAGGAAAGCTGCTCGGCGATGCCCTGGGCAACAAGCTGAGCTTCCATCTCGGGGTTCTTGACCTCGAGGATGTTCAGCTGGACCTGCTTGCCGGTGAGCTTCTCGAGCTCGCCGCGGATGCGGTCCGCTTCCGCGCCGCGGCGGCCGATGACGATTCCGGGACGCGCAGTGTGGATATCCACACGGACGCGGTCACGGGTGCGCTCGATCTCGACCTTCGCGATACCGGCGCGGTCCATGCCCGTGGACATGAGCTGGCGGATCTTGATGTCCTCACGGACGAAGTCCCTGTAGCGCTGGCCCGGCTTGTTGCTGTCGGCAAACCAGTGCGACCTGTGGTCCGTGGTGATGCCGAGTCGGAACCCATGCGGGTTTACTTTCTGTCCCACTAGCGGACCTCCACTTTCTCAGGGGTAGCTACAACAACCGTGATGTGGCTTGTCCGCTTGTTGATGCGGAACGCGCGGCCCTGGGCACGCGGACGGAACCGCTTCATCGTGGGGCCTTCATCAACGAATGCTTCGCTAATGATGAGGTTGTCCTCGTCGAAGGCGAGGCCGTCACGGTCCGCGAGGACACGTGCGTTGGCCATTGCCGACTGAACTACCTTGAAAACCGGCTCTGAAGCAACCTGTGGGGCAAACTTCAGAATAGCCAGAGCCTCATTCGCCTGCTTACCACGAACAAGGTTGACGACGCGCCGGGCCTTCATAGGCGTTACGCGGATGTGACGCGCAATTGCCTTGGCTTCCATTGCTTTCCTTCTCTCGTCTTAGCCGTAAGAGCTAAGCGCCTAGCGGCGCTTGCCCTTGCGGTCGTCCTTAACATGGCCGCGGAAAGTCCGCGTAGGAGCGAATTCGCCGAGCTTGTGCCCGACCATCGACTCGGTGACAAACACCGGAATGTGCTTGCGCCCGTCGTGCACCGCGATCGTGTGCCCGAGCATGTCGGGGACGATCATGGAGCGGCGGGACCACGTCTTGATGACGTTCTTCGTACCCGATTCGTTCTCGCGAGCGACCTTTACGTAAAGGTGCTGATCGACGAAGGGGCCTTTCTTCAGGCTGCGTGGCATGTTCCCAGGCTCCTATCGCTTGTTCTTGCCGGAACGACGGCGACGCACAATGAGTGAATCGCTCTCTTTGTTTTGGCGACGCGTACGTCCCTCTGCCTTGCCGTTTGGGTTGACCGGGTGGCGTCCACCGGAGGTCTTACCTTCACCACCACCATGGGGGTGGTCGACAGGGTTCATGGCTACACCGCGGACGGTCGGGCGGATGCCCTTCCAGCGGTTACGGCCGGCCTTGCCCCAGTTGATGTTCGACTGCTCGGCGTTGCCGACCTCGCCCACCGTTGCACGGCAGCGGACGTCGACGTTGCGGATTTCGCCGGAAGGCAGTCGCAGCTGGGCGAAGCGGCCTTCCTTGGCGACGAGCTGGGTCGAAGCTCCGGCCGAGCGGGCCATCTTCGCACCGCCGCCTGGACGGAGCTCCACCGCGTGGATGACCGTACCGACGGGGATGTTGCGCAGCGGAAGGTTGTTGCCGGGCTTGATGTCGGCACCGGCACCTGCCTCGACGAAGTCGCCCTGCTTGAGCTTGTTCGGCGCGATGATGTAGCGCTTGGTGCCGTCGACATAGTGCAGGAGGGCGATGCGCGCGGTGCGATTGGGATCATATTCGATCTCGGCAACGCGGGCGTCGACGCCGTCCTTGTCGTGGCGGCGGAAGTCGATCAGACGGTACTGACGCTTGTGTCCACCACCTTTGTGGCGGGTCGTGATCCTACCGGTGTTGTTACGGCCACCCTTTTTCGGGAGCGGACGTACCAAGGACTTCTCCGGCGTCGATCGTGTGATTTCTGCGAAGTCGGCAACGCTCGAGCCACGACGGCCCGGGGTTGTCGGCTTGTATTTACGGATTCCCATAACTCAATTCCTCGTTAAAGTGGTCTCCGCTCCCTAGGAGAGCGGACCGCCGAAGATGTCGATCGAGCCCTCTTTGAGGGACACGATGGCACGCTTGGTGCCCTTGCGCTGGCCCCAGCCGAACTTGGTGCGCTTGCGCTTGCCAACCCGGTTGATGGTATTGATCGAGTCGACCTTCACTGAGAAGATTTTCTCGACTGCCAGTTTGATTTCTTCCTTGTTCGAGCGTGGGTCGACCAGGAAGGTGTATTTGCCTTCGTCGATCAGGCCGTAGCTCTTCTCCGAAACGACGGGTGCAATGACGACGTCGCGCGGATCCTTTGCGATAGTGCCGCTCACTTGGCATCCTCCTCGGAGATTACGTCAGCCGATCCGACGAACTGGTCGTAGGCAGCCTTGGTGAAGATGACGTCATCGGAGACCAGCACGTCATACGTGTTGAGCTGGTCCACATAAAGGACGTGGACCTGGGGTACGTTGCGCACGGACAGTGCTGCGACGTCGTTTGCGCGCTCGATGACGACGAGCAGGCGAGGGCGTTCGGAAATGGCGCGCAGCGTGTCGATGGCGCCCTTCGTGGACGGCTTGCCGCCGGCTACGAGGGACTCGAGGACGTGGATACGGCCGTTGCGTGCCCGATCGGAGAGAGCGCCGCGGAGAGCCGCAGCCTTCATCTTCTTGGGGGTGCGCTGGCTGTAGTCGCGGGGCGTAGGCCCGTGGACCACCCCACCACCGGTCATGTGCGGTGCGCGGATCGAGCCCTGGCGGGCGCGGCCGGTTCCCTTCTGCTTGAACGGCTTGCGGCCTGCACCGCTCACCTCGGCGCGGGTCTTCGTCTTATGGGTACCCTGACGGGCAGCCGCAAGCTGGGCCACAACAACCTGGTGAAGCAGTGGGACGTTGGTCTGTGCGTCGAAGATCTCAGCGGGGAGATCGACGCTCACTGTGTTGACGACTGAGTTCGTGACCATCTGGTCATGCTCCCTTCACGGCGGTGCGTACGAGGACGACCTGGCCGCGGGCGCCTGGTACGGCACCCTTGATCAGCAGCAGCGACTTCTCGGCGTCGACCGCATGAACGCGGAGGTTCAGCGTGGTCTGACGAACGGCACCCATACGGCCTGCCATTTTCATTCCCCGAAAAACGCGGCTGGGGGTTGAAGCGCCACCGATCGAACCGGGCTTGCGGTGGTTCTTGTGTGCGCCGTGCGAAGCTCCCACGCCGTGGAAGCCGTGACGCTTCATCACACCGGCGAAGCCCTTGCCCTTGGTGGTGCCGATGACGTCGACCTGCTGGCCGGCTTCGAAGAGCTCAACGGAGAGCTCCTGACCCAGCGAGTAGGAATCGGCATCGGAGGTACGCAACTCGACCACGTGGCGGCGGGGGGTGACCCCAGCCTTTTCGAAGTGGCCGGCCAGCGGCTTGGTTACCTTGCGGGGATCGATCTGGCCGAAGCCGATCTGCACGGCTGAGTAGCCGTCCTTGTCCGCGGAACGCAGCTGCGTAATAACATTCGAGTCAGCCTGGACCACAGTGACGGGGATGAGGATGTTGTTCTCGTCCCAGACCTGGGTCATGCCGAGCTTGACGCCCAGCAGGCCCTTGACCTGGCGCGTAAGTGAAGTAGACATGTGTATCCGCTCTCCCTTACAGCTTGATTTCGATGTTCACGTCCGCAGGCAAGTCGAGACGCATCAGCGAATCAACGGCCTTGGGCGTGGGATCAATGATGTCGATCAGACGCTTGTGTGTGCGCATTTCAAAGTGCTCACGGCTGTCCTTGTACTTGTGCGGCGACCGGATAACAACGAAAACGTTCTTCTCCGTGGGCAGTGGCACTGGGCCGACAACCGTTGCGCCTGCGCGCGTCACCGTCTCAACGATCTTCCGGGCTGAAACATCAATGACCTCGTGGTCATATGACTTCAGCCGGATGCGGATTTTTTGTCCCGCCATGGCGTCTCGACTCTCTCTCTACATGAAAACTGCTGGGCAGTTCCGGTACGTACATTGCCGCGTCCGTTGTACGACGCTCCCCGCGCAGACTGAATCCGGAAGAATCCGGGTTCCTCACCCTGCTGGAGCTCCGACCCCCGCGCTCGGGCGTGTCGCATAATTCGTGACACACACAGTCCGCAGATTCGGCCGAGCCGAACGGGGTGGATTATATTTGGGCCACGCGGACCGGTGAATCCGAACCCTGCACCAGGCATTATCCTGACCGGGATGGAGTCTCAAACCGCACGCGCGAGCACTTGAACAACTTATCCAGTCTGGCAGAGATACCTCAATTACGCCAATCGGCGGGGAACTACTGTGTGTTCTGCGGCGTGTCGACACGGCATACGGAGACACATGGACACATAGAAAGGGCCCCGCTGCCGAAGCAGCGGGGCCCTCTCCGAGAATCAGTCGGTAGTCGAAAGACTACTTGTTGATCTTGGTGACGCGTCCTGAACCGACCGTGCGGCCGCCTTCGCGGATAGCGAAGCCGAGGCCCTCTTCCATGGCGATGGGCTGGATGAGCGCCACTGACATTTCAGTGTTGTCACCTGGCATAACCATTTCCGTGCCCTCGGGGAGGGTGATGACGCCGGTGACGTCAGTCGTGCGGAAGTAGAACTGCGGGCGGTAGTTCGAGTAGAACGGGTTGTGACGCCCGCCCTCGTCCTTGGCCAGGATGTAGACGTTGGCCTCGAAGTCGGTGTGAGGGGTGATGGAACCCGGCTTCACGATGACCTGGCCGCGCTCTACGTCTTCGCGCTTGATGCCGCGGAGCAGGAGGCCACAGTTCTCGCCGGCCCATGCTTCGTCGAGCTGCTTGTGGAACATCTCGATACCGGTAACCGTGGTCTTCTGGACCGGACGGATTCCGACGATCTCGATTTCCGAGTTGATCTTCAGGGTTCCACGCTCGGCGCGGCCCGTGACAACGGTTCCACGGCCGGTGATGGTGAAGACGTCCTCGACGGGCATGAGGAACGGCTTGTCCTTGTCGCGGATGGGATCCGGAACGGACTCATCGACGGCAGCCATCAGGTCCTCGACGGACTTGACCCACTCGGGGTCGCCTTCCAGAGCCTTCAGGCCCGAGACGCGGACCACTGGGGCTTCGTCGCCGTCGAAGCCCTGCGCGCTGAGCAGCTCGCGGACCTCCATCTCGACGAGGTCGAGGAGCTCTTCGTCGTCGACCATGTCGGACTTGTTCAGCGCGACCAGCAGGTAGGGAACACCGACCTGGCGGGCGAGCAGAACGTGCTCGCGGGTCTGTGCCATCGGACCATCGGTAGCTGCGACAACGAGGATGGCGCCATCCATCTGTGCCGCACCGGTGATCATGTTCTTGATGTAGTCAGCGTGACCGGGAGCGTCTACGTGTGCGTAGTGGCGCTTCTCAGTCTGGTACTCAACATGCGAAATGTTGATGGTGATGCCGCGCTGCTTCTCCTCGGGAGCCGAGTCGATCGACGCGAAGTCACGCTGCTCGTTGAGAGTGGGGTACTTGTCGTACAGCACCTTGGAAATGGCAGCCGTCAACGTGGTCTTTCCATGGTCAACGTGACCAATGGTTCCGATGTTAACGTGCGGCTTAGTCCGCTCGAACTTTGCCTTCGCCACGGGTTCCTCCTAGAACGTTTGAGAAGATTTGCTTCCCAGCCGCGCTGTTCGCAGCTGAAACTCATGCAAGTCTACTGGGGGCTTTTGGTTTTGATGAAATTGCTCTGTGCGTCGGGCCCGGGATGGACCGTCGGCTGGAAGGCGGGACCGGCCGGCTGGGTAGCAGGCCGGTCCCGCCCGGTGATTCCCCGCATGGCGGGGAATCAGCCGAAGCTACTCGCCGCGGGTTTTCTGGATGATCTCGTCAGCTACTGCCTTCGGAACTTCCGAATAGCTGTCGAACTTCATCGAGTAGACAGCACGGCCCTGGGTCTTCGACCGCAGGTCGCCGATGTAGCCGAACATTCCCGAGAGGGGCACGTGCGCCGTGATGACCTTGACGCCACTTGCATCCTCCATGGACTGCATCTGGCCGCGACGTGAGTTGAGGTCACCGATGACTTCACCCATGTATTCCTCCGGGGTCCGTACTTCGACCTCCATCAGCGGCTCGAGCAGGACGGGCTTCGCCATCCGCGCAGCTTCCTTGAACGCCATCCGGCCGGCAATCTTGAACGCCATTTCGGAGGAGTCGACGTCATGGTATGCGCCGTCGAGCAGAGTCGCCTTGATGCCGACCACGGGATAGCCGGCCAGTACGCCGTCATTGAGGGCATCCTGGATGCCTGCATCGACACTGGGGATGTACTCGCGGGGTACGCGACCACCGGTGACCTTGTTCTCGAACGCGTACATCACGCCCTCTTCGACCTCCATCGGCTCGATGGCGATCTGGATCTTGGCGAACTGGCCCGACCCACCCGTCTGCTTCTTGTGGGTGTAGTCGTGCTTGGCCACCTTGCTCTTGATGGTCTCGCGGTAGGCGACCTGGGGCTTGCCCACGTTGGCCTCGACGCGGAACTCGCGGCGCATGCGATCCACGAGGATATCCAGGTGGAGCTCGCCCATGCCGGCGATGATCGTCTGACCGGTGTCCTCGTTGAGGGACACCTGAAAGGTTGGATCCTCTGCGGAGAGCTTCTGGATGGCCGTGGACAGCTTCTCCTGATCACCCTTGGTCTTCGGCTCGATGGCCACCGAGATCACGGGCGCCGGGAAGCTCATCGACTCGAGGACGATCTGGTTGGCTGAATCCGACAGGGTGTCACCAGTTGTGGTGTCCTTCAGTCCGATCGCCGCGTAGATGTGACCGGCGAAGGCCTCGTCGACGGGGATTTCCTTGTTGGCGTGCATCTGGAACAGCTTCCCGATGCGCTCCTTCTTGTTCTTCGTCGAGTTCACCAGCTGCGTACCGGCAGTGACGTGCCCGGAATACACCCGGATGAAGGTCAGCTGTCCGAAGAACGGGTGCGTGGCAACCTTGAACGCCAGCGCCGAGAATGGCTCCTCGGTGGTCGGCGCGCGGGTCAGCTCGACCTCTTCGTTCCGGGGATCGTGACCGATCATCGGGGGAACGTTGAGCGGCGACGGCAGGTAGTCGATCACGGCGTCGAGCATGGGCTGCACGCCACGGTTCTTGAAGGCGGATCCACACAGGATCGGGTACAGCTCAGAGTTGATCGTCATCTTGCGGATGCCGGCCTTGAGCTCGTCGATGCTGATCTCTTCGCCTTCGAGGTACTTCTCCATGAGTTCCTCGGAGGAGTCGGCGACGGTCTCGATGAGACGTGCGCGGTATTCCTCGGCCTTGGCCTGGAGATCAGCGGGGATCTCCTGGATCTCGTACTTGGCACCCATGGTGACGTCACCCTTGGAGTCGCCGGGCCACACGAGGGCGCGCATGTAGAGAAGGTCGACGACGCCGATGAAGTCGTTCTCGGCACCGATCGGCAGCTGGAGGACCAGCGGCTTGGCGCCGAGGCGGCTGATGATCGTATCTACGGTGTAGTAGAAATCCGCACCCAGCTTGTCCATCTTGTTGACGAAGCAGATACGCGGTACTTCGTACTTGTCGGCCTGGCGCCAGACGGTCTCCGACTGCGGCTCGACGCCTTCTTTGCCGTCGAACACTGCGACGGCGCCGTCGAGGACGCGCAGGGAGCGCTCCACCTCGACGGTGAAGTCGACGTGCCCGGGGGTGTCGATGATGTTGATCTGGTTGTTTTCCCAGAAGCAGGTCACGGCGGCAGACGTGATGGTGATGCCGCGTTCCTTCTCCTGCTCCATCCAGTCGGTCGTCGAGGCGCCGTCGTGCGTCTCGCCGATCTTGTGGTTTACACCCGTGTAGAACAGGATGCGCTCGGTAGTAGTGGTCTTGCCGGCATCGATGTGCGCCATGATGCCGATGTTGCGGACCTTGTTAAGGTCGGTAAGCACGTCCTGTGCCACGGTGTCTCCCTTTTTACGAAGATGGAGTTCTGCTGGACTGCAGGCAGGAAGATTCCCTGTGGGGAAGGCTCCCGGCCTGCAGCGCTATTACCAGCGGTAGTGTGCGAAGGCCTTGTTCGACTCGGCCATCTTGTGCGTGTCTTCACGGCGTTTTACAGCCGCGCCGAGGCCGTTCGAGGCATCGAGGATCTCGTTCTGCAGGCGTTCCGTCATGGTCTTCTCGCGACGGGCCTTGGAGTAACCCACGAGCCAGCGGAGGGCGAGGGCGGTTGAACGCCCAGGCTTGACCTCGACGGGAACCTGGTAGGTAGCACCGCCGACGCGGCGTGAGCGAACCTCGAGGCTCGGCTTCACGTTGTCCATGGCCTTTTTGAGAGCTGCCACGGGATCGCCGCCGGACTTGGCGCGTGCACCTTCGAGGGCGCCGTAGACAATGCGCTCGGCGGTGGACTTCTTGCCGTCGACGAGTACCTTGTTGATCAGCTGCGTGACCAGGGGGGAACCGTATACGGGATCTAGTACGAGCGGCCGCTTCGGGGCCGGGCCCTTACGTGGCATATTACTTCTTCTCCATCTTTGCGCCGTAGCGGCTGCGAGCCTGCTTGCGGTTCTTGACGCCCTGCGTGTCGAGTGCGCCGCGGACGATCTTGTAGCGGACACCGGGGAGGTCCTTCACACGTCCGCCGCGCACCAGCACGATGGAGTGTTCCTGAAGGTTGTGACCTACACCGGGAATGTACGCAGTGACTTCGATGCCGCCGTTGAGGCGCACGCGGGCAACCTTACGGAGCGCCGAGTTCGGCTTCTTGGGCGTGGTGGTGTAGACGCGGGTGCAAACGCCGCGCTTCATCGGGCTGCCCTTCAGTGCGGGCGCCTTGGTCTTGGAGACCTTAGGTGACCGGCCCTTGCGGACCAGCTGGTTAATCGTAGGCACTTTCGTGTTCTCCGTAATGTCTCGAGAAGATTCTCTGTTTGCCCGATCCTGCGGCGGCCCGCCCCTTTCGGGCTGCGAACCACCCGGAGGCGGGAGCTATCAGTCGTTTGGCGCTTCACCTACCGAAACAAGCTGCCGCAAAACGACCGTAGGCGTGCGAAAATGTGGCATTCGTTGTACAAGATCCCTACAACACGGAGATACGTTTCGCAACGCCAATCCACTGCCACACAAACAATTGATGTCAAGTCTATCAGAGATTGACTCGCCGCCTGATCGAGGAGGCTCCCCCGCCGGGCTCTGCGGGGCCGCTGCCTCCCCCGCCGCCGCCGCCCCGGCGCTGCCTGGTGGGTTGCCGACGGCGCGGCACTCCCCCGCCGCTGCCTGCCCCGGCGCCGCCTCCGAGGCCGGCGGCGACGACGAGCGCATCGCTTTTCACGCCATTGGCGGTGAGGAGGGCGTGTCGTGTCGTGACACGCCGCTCACCAGAGCGTTGCTCCGCCAAAGGCGGCAATTCCAATGCACCAGGACGGCCTTGCTCCCGCGAAGGGAGGCTCCGCCGCGTCCGACAGATCCCGCACCCCGGTTCTCGCCGACCACCATCCTTGCGAACCCTGATTCTCACCGACCACGATTCTTGCGAACCCCGGTTCTTGCAGACCTCAGTGCCGGTGGACGATGGTTCTACGGGCCGCGGATCCTGCACACTCCGGCACTCGAGGACCCGCTGCCAGAAGGGCCGACCAAGCGTCCACGAGTGCACCGCTTTTCACGCCATTGGCCGCCGAGAGGGTGTGTCGGCCCGCGACACGCCGCTTGTTAGAGCGTTACCCCTTCAAAGGCGGCAGTTCCCCTGCGCCGAAATGGCCGAAGCCCCGCCAAGGGAGGCTCAGCCGCGTTCAATTGGAGCCAGACGCCGGTCTTCGCAGTCACTGAGCGCCAAAGGACCCCGGCGCTCAGTGTCCACAGCTCGCGAGGGCCCCGGCTCGCGAGGGCCCCGAACTCGAGAGCACCCCCGACGCAGAAGAGCCCCGGACCGATGAGGTCCGGGGCTCTTCTGTTCAGCTGATCCGCACTAGGAGGTCCTAGCGGAAGTCTCCGCCCATGTCGTAGTCATCCAGGGGGATGGCGTGGAACTCGGGGGCCATACCGCCCTCGACACCGGCGTAGTCGAAGTCGCTGAACGCGCTCGGCCCGGTGAAGAGGTTGGCCTTGGCTTCCTCGGTGGGCTCGACGGTGACCTTCGTGTAACGGTCCAGGCCGGTTCCGGCCGGGATCAGCTTACCGATGATCACGTTTTCCTTCAGGCCCAGCAGCGGATCGCTCTTGCCTTCCATGGCGGCCTGCGTGAGGACACGCGTGGTCTCCTGGAATGAGGCTGCGGACAGCCAGGACTCCGTGGCGAGCGACGCCTTGGTGATGCCCATGAGCTCGGGACGGCCTGAGGCCGGCTTCTTGCCCTCGGAAACCACGCGGCGGTTCTCGTCCTCGAAGCGCCGGCGCTCGGCCAGCTCTCCCGGAAGGAGTGTCGACTCGCCGGACTCGATCACCGTGACGCGGCGCAGCATCTGGCGGACGATGACCTCGACGTGCTTGTCGTGGATACCCACGCCCTGGCTGCGGTACACGCGCTGTACCTCGTCCACAAGGAACTTCTGGGCCTTGCGGGGGCCGAGGATACGCAGGATCTGCTTCGGGTCGACGGCACCGAAGACGAGCTGCTGCCCGACCTCGACGTGCTCGCCATCGGACACCAGCAGGCGTGCGCGGCGGAGTACCGGGTAGGCAATCTCCTCCGAGCCGTCGTCCGGGGTGACGACCAGGCGAAGCTGCTTCTCAGCGTCCTCGATGGTCACGCGCCCTGCAACCTCGGAGATCGGAGCGACACCCTTGGGGGTACGCGCTTCGAAGAGCTCCTGGATACGGGGCAGGCCCTGGGTGATGTCCTCGGCCGAGGCAACACCACCGGTGTGGAAGGTACGCATGGTCAGCTGGGTACCCGGCTCACCGATGGACTGCGCAGCGATGATGCCTACGGCCTCGCCGATGTCCACGGTCTTGCCGGTGGCCAGCGAACGGCCGTAGCAGAGGGCGCAGGTACCGACACTCGACTCACAGGTGAGCACGGAGCGGACCTTGATCTCGGTGACACCGGCGGCGAACAGTTCATCGATCAGCACATCCCCGACGTCGGAGCCGGCAGGAGCCAGCACCTCACCCTTGGAATCGACGACATCGGTCGCCAGCGTACGTGCGTACGCCGCGTTCTCGACCTGCTCGTCCAGCACCAGTTCGCCGTTGGCGTCCGGTACGGCAATGGTGACCTTCAGCCCGCGCTCGGTGCCGCAGTCGTCCTCGCGGACGATGACGTCCTGGGACACGTCCACGAGGCGGCGGGTCAGGTAACCCGAGTTCGCCGTACGCAGCGCGGTGTCGGCCAGGCCCTTTCGGGCGCCGTGTGTTGCGATGAAGTACTCAAGGACCGACAGGCCTTCACGGTAGGAGGACTTGATCGGACGAGGAATGATCTCACCCTTGGGGTTCGCCACCAGACCACGGATACCGGCGATCTGGCGCACCTGCAGCCAGTTACCACGTGCACCTGAGGACACCATGCGGTTGATGGTGTTGTCCTTCGGCATGGCGGCGCGCATCGAGGCGGCCACCTCGTTGGTTGCCTTGTTCCAGATGTCGATGAGCTCCTGGCGGCGCTCGTCGTCGGCGATCAGGCCCTTGTCGAACTGCGACTGCACCTTGGCGGCCTGCGTCTCGTAGCCCTCCATGATGCCGGCCTTGTTGATCGGGGCCGAGATGTCGGAGATGGCGACGGTGACGCCCGAGCGGGTTGCCCAGTAGAAACCGGAATCCTTCAGGTTGTCCAGGGTCGCGGCGGTGATGACCTTGGGGTAGCGCTCGGCGAGATCGTTGACGATCGTGGAGAGCTGGCCCTTGTCAGCCACCTTCTCGACCCAGGGGTAATCGTCGGGAAGCGTCTCGTTGAACAGCACCTGTCCGAGCGAGGTCTCGATGAGCGCAGGCGTACCCGGCTCCCAGCCCTCGGGGGCTGCTACGTCACTGCTGGGGACGAAGTTGTCGACGCGCATCCGGACCACCGAGTTCAGGTGGAGCGAACCCATGTCGAATGCCATGATCGCCTCGGCGACATTGGTGAAGACGCGGCCCTCGCCGGCACTTCCCTCACGCTTGGTGGTGAGGTGGTGCAGGCCGATGATCATGTCCTGGGACGGAAGGGTCACAGGACGGCCGTCGGACGGCTTCAGGATGTTGTTCGAGGAGAGCATCAGAATGCGCGCCTCCGCCTGGGCCTCGGGGCTCAGCGGAAGGTGCACTGCCATCTGGTCGCCGTCGAAGTCGGCGTTGAATGCACCACAGACCAGCGGGTGGAGCTGAAGGGCCTTGCCTTCGACCAGCTGCGGTTCGAACGCCTGGATGCCGAGACGGTGCAGGGTGGGTGCACGGTTCAGCAGCACGGGGTGCTCGGTGATGATCTCTTCGAGGACGTCCCAGACCTGGGGGCGGTAACGCTCGACCATGCGCTTGGCGCTCTTGATGTTCTGCGCGTGGTTGAGGTCGACCAGACGCTTCATCACGAAGGGCTTGAAGAGCTCCAGCGCCATCTGCTTGGGCAGACCGCACTGGTGCAGCTTCAGCTGCGGACCGACGACGATGACCGAACGGCCCGAGTAGTCGACTCGCTTGCCCAGGAGGTTTTGGCGGAAGCGGCCCTGCTTGCCCTTCAGCATGTCGGAGAGCGACTTCAACGGACGGTTGCCCGGCCCGGTGACGGGACGGCCGCGACGGCCGTTGTCGAACAGGGAGTCGACGGCTTCCTGGAGCATGCGCTTCTCGTTGTTCACGATGATCTCGGGGGCACCGAGATCCAGCAGTCGCTTCAGGCGGTTGTTGCGGTTGATGACGCGACGGTACAGGTCGTTGAGGTCCGACGTCGCGAAGCGGCCGCCGTCGAGCTGGACCATCGGGCGCAGTTCCGGTGGGATGACCGGTACGGCGTCGAGCACCATGCCCAAAGGGCTGTTGGTGGTGGTCAGGAACGCGTTGACGACCTTGAGGCGCTTCAGGGCACGCGTCTTGCGCTGGCCCTTACCGTTCTGGATGATGTCGCGGAGCATCTCGGCCTCTGCCGGCATGTCGAAGTTCTCGAGACGCTTCTTGATGGCTTCGGCGCCCATTGAGCCTTCGAAGTACAGGCCGTAGCGGTCGCGCAGTTCACGGTAGAGGCCTTCGTCGCCCTCGAGGTCTGCAACCTTGAGGGTCTTGAAGCGTTCCCATACCTGGACGAGACGCTCGATGTCGGCGTCGGCACGCTTGCGGACGTTCGCCATCTGGCGATCGGCGGAGTCGCGGGCCTTCTTCTTCTCGGCAGCCTTCGCGCCTTCACCCTCGAGGCGGGCGAGCTCGTCCTCGAGGTCCTTGGCGATCGTGGCGATGTCGGAGTCGCGCTGGTCGATCATCTGCTTCTTCTCGAGGTCGTGCTCGGCCTGGAGGTTCGGCAGTTCGGCGTGACGGTTCTCTTCGTCGACCGAGGTGATCATGTAGGCGGCGAAGTAGATGACCTTCTCGAGGTCCTTCGGGGCCAGGTCGAGCAGGTAGCCGAGGCGTGAGGGAACGCCCTTGAAGTACCAGATGTGCGTGACGGGAGCGGCGAGCTCGATGTGCCCCATACGCTCACGGCGCACCTTGGCACGGGTGACCTCGACGCCGCAGCGCTCACAGATGATGCCCTTGAAGCGTACGCGCTTGTACTTGCCGCAGTAGCACTCCCAGTCCCGTGAGGGGCCGAAGATCTTCTCGCAGAAGAGGCCGTCCTTCTCGGGCTTGAGCGTGCGGTAGTTGATGGTTTCCGGCTTCTTGACCTCGCCGTAAGACCAGCCGCGGATTTCATCCGCGGTGGCAAGGCCGATTCGCATGAGGCCGAAGGAGGATTCGCTGGACATATGGTCCCTGTTCTCTCTTTGTTCTCTAAATTCTTGAAGTCTTATGGGGTGCGGTGGGCAGTCAGGCCCGCACCGGTTCAGGGAGGTGCCCGGAGGAAGGCGGCTTTAATATTTCAAGGCCGCCCGCGGCCGAAGGAATTTCGTTGCCGCCGTTCCGGGCACCGGACTGAACCGGTACGTGATGCCTAGACTTCCTCGACAGAACTCGGCTCGGCCCGCGAGAGGTCGATGCCCAGTTCTTCCGCGGCCCGGAAGACTTCTTCATCCGAGTCACGCATTTCGATCGTCGTACCGTCGGTGGAAAGGACTTCCACGTTCAGGCAGAGCGACTGCATTTCCTTGATGAGCACCTTGAAGGACTCGGGAACACCCGGCTCGGGGATGTTCTCGCCCTTGACGATGGCCTCGTAGACCTTCACGCGTCCATGGATGTCATCGGACTTGATGGTGAGCAGTTCCTGGAGCGTGTACGCCGCGCCGTAGGCTTCGAGCGCCCATACTTCCATCTCACCGAAGCGCTGTCCGCCGAACTGTGCCTTACCACCCAGCGGCTGCTGCGTGATCATCGAGTACGGTCCGGTGGAGCGGGCGTGGATCTTGTCGTCCACCAGGTGGTGGAGCTTCAGGATGTACATGTACCCGACCGAGATGGGGTCCGGGAACGGCTCGCCGGAGCGGCCGTCGAACAGGCGCGCCTTGCCGGATTCGCCGATCAGGCGGTCGCCGTCGCGGGTCACGTTGGTCGAGTTCAGCAGACCGACGATCTCATCCTCGGTGGCGCCGTCGAACACGGGGGTCGAGACCGTGGTCGTCGTGACCTCGCGGGGCAGGTTCGGGAGGTTCTTCATCCACTCGGGATCCCCCTCGATCTTCCAGCCCTGCTTGGCAGCCCAGCCGAGGTGGATTTCGAGGACCTGCCCGACGTTCATGCGTCCCGGGACACCCAGTGGGTTGAGGACGATGTCGACCGGGGTTCCGTCTTCCATGAACGGCATGTCCTCGATCGGCAGGATCTTGGAGATGACACCCTTGTTGCCGTGGCGGCCGGCCAGTTTGTCGCCGTCGGTGATCTTGCGCTTCTGCGCGACATACACACGGACCAGCTGGTTGACGCCGGGGGGAAGCTCGTCGTCGTTGTCGCGGTCGAAGATCCGGACGCCGATGACGGTACCCGATTCGCCGTGGGGAACCTTCAGTGAGGTGTCGCGGACCTCGCGGCTCTTCTCACCGAAGATGGCGCGGAGCAGGCGCTCCTCCGGAGTGAGCTCTGTTTCACCCTTGGGGGTGACGCGGCCCACGAGGATATCCCCGGCCTCGACCTCGGCGCCGATGTGGATGATGCCGCGCTCGTCGAGCGCACCCAGCACCTCTTCGGAGACGTTCGGGATGTCGCGGGTGATCTCCTCGGCACCGAGCTTGGTGTCGCGGGCATCGACCTCGTGCTCCTCGATGTGGATCGAGGTCAGGACATCGTCGGAGACGATGCGCTGCGAGAGGATGATCGCGTCCTCGAAGTTGTGACCCTCCCAGGACATGAACGCCACGAGCATGTTCTTGCCCAGAGCCAGCTCGCCCTGATCGGTGGACGGGCCGTCGGCGATGATCGTGTTGTACTCGACGCGATCGCCCTCGGCGACCAGCACGCGCTGGTTGTACGCGTTGCCCTGGTTCGATCGGGCGAACTTCATGATGGGGTAGTTCGTCTCGGTGCCGTCGTCGTTGAGGATCGCCACCAGATCGGCGGAGACCTCCTTGACCACTCCGGCCTTCGTCGCCGTGACTGCGTCTCCGGCGTCGACTGCCGCGTTCTTCTCCATGCCGGTACCCACGAGCGGACGCTCGGAGCGCAGCAGTGGAACAGCCTGACGCTGCATGTTCGCACCCATGAGGGCGCGGTTGGCGTCGTCGTGCTCCAGGAACGGAATCAGGGCCGTCGCGACCGACACCATCTGGCGCGGGGAGACGTCCATGTACTCGACCTCGGTGGGTGTGACGAGCACGGGCTCACCGGAACCACCACGGGTACGCACGAGGACCATGTCCTCGACGAACGTGTTGTCGGCTGCCAGCGGGGCGTTGGCCTGGGCGATCAGGCGCTCCACCTCGTCGTCGGCGGTCAGGTAGTCGATCTGCTCGGTGACGAGGCCGTCGACGACCTTGCGGTACGGGGTTTCGATGAACCCGAACGCGTTGATGCGGCCATAGGACGCCAGCGAACCGATGAGACCGATGTTCGGGCCTTCAGGGGTTTCGATGGGGCACATGCGGCCGTAGTGCGACGGGTGGACGTCACGGACTTCCATGCCTGCGCGGTCACGGGAGAGTCCACCCGGGCCCAGCGCGGAAAGGCGGCGCTTGTGCGTCAGTCCGGCGAGCGGGTTGTTCTGGTCCATGAACTGCGACAACTGGGAGGTTCCGAAGAACTCCTTGATCGCGGCGACCACGGGGCGGATGTTGATCAGCGTCTGTGGAGTGATCGCCTCGACATCCTGCGTGGTCATGCGCTCGCGCACAACGCGCTCCATGCGGGACAGGCCCGTGCGGACCTGGTTCTCGATGAGCTCGCCGACGGCGCGGATGCGACGGTTGCCGAAGTGGTCGATGTCGTCGACCTCGACGCGCAGTTCGACGTCGCCGCCGTCGCGCTTGCCGCCGAGGGTCTTCTCACCGGCGTGCAGCGCGACGAGGAACTTGATCATCGCGACGATGTCGTCGATGTTCAGGACCGACGCATCGGAGTCCGTGAGGTTCTTGTCGATGCCCAGCTTGCGGTTGATCTTGTAGCGGCCGACCTTCGCGAGGTCGTAGCGCTTCGAGTTGAAGTACAGGTTGTCGAGCAGCGTCTGGGCTGCCTCGACCGTGGGCGGCTCTCCCGGACGGAGCTTGCGGTAGATGTCGAGCAGGGCGTCCTCACGGGTTTCCGTGGCGTCCTTCTCCATCGTGGCGCGGATCGAATCGTACTGGCCGAACTCTTCGAGGATCTGGCCTTCGGTCCAGCCGAGGGCCTTCAGGAGGACGGTGACCGACTGCTTGCGCTTGCGGTCGAGGCGGACGCCGACCTGGTCGCGCTTGTCGATCTCGAGCTCGAACCAGGCACCGCGTGAAGGGATGATCTTCGCGCTGAAGATGTCCTTGTCGCTGGTCTTGTCGGCGGTGCGCTCGAAGTAGGCTCCCGGCGAACGAACCAGCTGGGAGACGACGACACGCTCGGTGCCGTTGATGACGAAGGTTCCCTTGTCGGTCATCAGGGGGAAGTCGCCCATGAACACGGTCTGCTGCTTGATCTCGCCCGTGTTGTTGTTCATGAACTCGGCCTTGACGTACAGCGGAGCCGAGTAGGTCGCGTCGCGATCCTTGCACTCGGCCATGGTGTACTTCGGGTCGGCGAACTCCGGCTCGGAGAAGCTCAGGGACATGGTGCCCTGGAAGTCCTCGATGGGGGAGATTTCTTCGAAGATGTCAGCCAGACCGGAGCTGGTGGCTACACCCTGCAGTCCCTTCTCCAGCGCTTCCTCAACGCGGGCCTTCCAGCGCTCGTTGCCGACGAGCCAGTCGAAGCTGTCCGTCTGGAGGGCGAGAAGATTGGGAACATCAAGCGGTTCGTGAATCTTTGCGAATGAGAGCCGGGGTGCGGCGCCGTCGGCGTCGACCTGGCTGGTAGCGGTTGCATTATTAGAGGTGCTCGGGGCGACCAAGAGGGATCCTTCCACAGACCGTCAGGCTTGTCAGCGCTCCGCACTCAGCACCGCCACCGCAGGTACGTGCGGGGATCTTAGTGCTAACCTGTGTCCAGTCCCGCCATCGAGAACCGAATGGCCCGTTAAACGACGAGAGCAGAACAAAGCCCACCGCTATATGAAGGCTGAGGTTTAGAGGGAAGACGCAAATCACTACATTACGGTACGGCTACCGCAATGTCCAATGCCGCGTCAACCCCACCGACCTCAACTCCGCCCGACCCGCGGCTCCTTCAATGGCCCGGTGCTGGTGTCGCCCCGTAGCCGTTTGATGATCAGCTCGGCGCTGATGAGGCACATGGGGATGCCGATGCCGGGGACGGTCGAGCTTCCCGCGTAGTAGAGCCCCTCGACCCTCGCGCTCCGGTTCGACCCGCGGAAGAAGGCGCTCTGCTTCAGGATGTGCGCCGGTCCCAGCGAGGTTCCCCGCCAGGCGTTGAGGTCGTCCGCGAAGTCCTGTGGTCCATAGCTGCGCCGCACGACGATCCGCTCGGCGAGGTCCGGGATACCGGCCCAGCCGGCGATCTGCGCGATGACCTCGTCGGCCAGGTCCTCGACGCGCGCGTCTCCCCCGCCTTCGAGGCCGCCCTTGCCGATGGAGACGTCGGCCGGGATGGGGACGAGGACGAAGACGTTCTCGGAGCCCTCCGGCGCCACCGACGCATCCGTTGCGCTCGGCCTGCAGACGTAGAGCGACGCCGGGGACGGAATGGACGTTTCCGCCCCGAAGATGCGGCCGAAGTTGTCCCGCCAGTCGCTGGTGAAGAGGAGGGTGTGGTGTTCGAGCTGCGGCAGTCCGCCCTTCACTCCCAGGTAGAGCAGCAGCGCGCTGGGGCCGGGCACCCGCTTCTGCCAGTACTTTTCGGGGTACGTCTGCTGCGCGGGCGGAAGCAGTGTCGTCTCGGTGTGGTGCAGGTCAGCCGCCGACACCACCACGTCGGCGTCCACAGTGTGGACTCCCTCCCCCGTCCGGTAGGTCACGCCCCGCACCTGCGCCGAGCGGCGGGACGGCGCCCACCCGGTACGCCGCACCGGAGCGGCGTCGATCGATACGACGTCGGCGCCGGTGCGGATGTCGACGCCCGCTCCCTCGGCGACCGTTCTCATCGCCTCGATCAGGGTGGTCAAACCGCCCATCGGGTAGAGCACGCCGTCGTCGAGGTCGAGGTGGCTCATCAGGTGGTACATGCTGGGGGCCTCGAACGGGGAGCTGCCGAGGAACACCGCCGGATAACCGAGGATCTGCTGAAGCCGGGGGTCCTTGAACCGCTTCGCCACGAACCCGTGCAGCGGCTGGAGCAGCAACCGGGCGATGCGGGGCAGCCGCGACAGGACGTCCGGCCGGAGGAACGGCAAGAAGGACTCGAAGGTGGAGTAGAGGAAGCGTTTCTTCGCCATCGAGTAGGCGTCCTCGGCCGAGTCGAGGTAGTCGGACAGCGCCTTCCCCGCACCGGCTTCCATCGATTCGAAAAGCTTGGTGACGGCCTCGCGCTCGGCGGGAACGTCGACGGTGTCGAGGCCCTGCTCGAAGATGACCCGGTACCCCGGGTCCAGCTTGACGAGGTCCAGCTGCTCTCCCGCGCTGGTGCCCAGGAGCCGGAAGAAATGATCGATCACCTCGGGCATCAGGTACCAGGACGGGCCGGTGTCGAAGCGGAAGCCGTCCTGCTCCCACGACCCTGCGCGGCCGCCCACCTGCTCCCGCCTCTCCAGCAATGTGACGGTGTGGCCTTCGGCTGCCAGCAGGGCGGCCGACGCCAGCCCGCCGATTCCACCGCCGACGACGACGACGCGCCTGCCTGCCACGCGAGGTCCGGTGCTGCCCTGCTGCTGAGTCATGATGCCTCTTCCTGCACGGCCGGGTCCGGGACCGCGCTTCCGGTGAGAGCCCGCGCCAGGATGCGCAGCTTGACGGGATTGGGCACGCGGATCCGCGCGCGCAGCAGCTTTTCGGCCGGGGTCTCCCGCAGCCGTGCGGCAAGTTCGGTGAACAGGCCCTGCGCGAGGGCGACGGCGCGCAGGGGGGAAGCGGGCAGACCGGGAAGGGCCGCCGCGGAGATGCGGAGGTCCTCGTCGATGTCGTCGAGCAACCGGTGCTTGTCAGCCTCGTTGAAGTGTCCCGGCCGAATTCCCGGGAAGTAGCTGCGGCCCAGTGCGGAGAAGTCCTCGGCCAGATCCCTGAGGAAATTGATCTTCTGGAACGCGGCGCCGAGGTGCCTCGCTCCGTCCACCAGTACCCGCTCCTCCTCGGGCGGGACCGTCCGGCCGACCAGGAAGGCCTTCAGGCACATGAGACCCACGACTTCGGCCGATCCGTAGACGTACCGGTCGAAGGATTCCTGCGTGTGCTCGGTCTGCGTGATATCGGCGCGCATCGATGCGAAGAACGGCCGGGTGAGGGTGGCATCGATGCCACTCTTCCGGGCCGCGACGGCGAAGGCGTGGACCACGAGGTTGGCGCTGTAGCCGGTTTCCATCGCCGCCTCTGTCTCACGCTCGAGGGCGTCGAGGAGCGCCTGGACCGCGACGGGGTCCAGGCCGGCGCCGGCGGCCGCGCCGTCGACGATCTCGTCCGCCACCCGGACCAGCGCGTAGACGGCTTCGATGGAGCCGCGTGTCCCGCGCTCGAGCAGCTTCGAGGCGAGGCCGAAGGACGTGGAGTAGCACCGGATGACCTCCCCCGAGGTCCTCAGGGCTGCGGCGTTGTAGCGTGCAAGCGAATCCTCGACGCCCATGTCAGCGGACCCGGTTGACGACGGCGCTGACAACTGGTTCGAGCGCTGAGCGGAGCGCCGGCGGGACGCCATCCGTTTCGAGGTGCCTGCGGGCCCGCCCGGCGTAATCTTCGGCGAGTCCCACCGAGTAGTCCCGGGCTCCGGAGTCGACGAGCACCCTGCGGACGAATTCGGCGTCGGACGCCGACATCCGCGGGGACCCGATCAATGAGGAGATGCTGTCCCATTCCGGACGGGCAGCGACGAAGGAAAGCAGTGCCGTGCGCTTGCCCTCGCGGAGGTCGCCCCAGTTCGTCTTGCCCGTTCGGGTCTCGTTGCCGAACACTCCGAGGAGGTCATCGGCGATCTGGTAGGCGATGCCCGCGTCCCGCCCGAAGTCCCCCAGCCTTGCGATGACGTCCTCCCCCGCTCCCGCGAGCACGGCACCGGCCTGCAGCGGGCCCTCGAAGGAGTAGACCGAGGTTTTGAGCCGCGCCATCCGTACGATGTCCTCGAGCGGCGGAACTGTGGAACTGAGCGCCGTCTCTATGTCGAGGAACTCACCTGCGGCGGAGGCGAAGACGGCTTCGTCAAGGATCTCGTTGAGCCTCCGCCGGGTGCCGGTGTCGGCCACGACCCAGTCCAGCAGCCGGTAGGCGTTGGACAGGGCAAGGTCTCCGGCGATGACGCCGGCGGAAAAGCCTATGTGCTCCGCCGTCGCAGCCGGCGCACCGGCAGCCTCCGCGACGCTGCGGTAGCGGCCGGAGACGTTCGGGATGCCGCGGCGGACGAAGTCGCGGTCGATGACGTCGTCGTGCACGATCAGTGCGGTGTGGAGCAGCTCGAACGCCGCGCCCACCACGGCGGCGTTGCCGTCGTCGAGCCCGCCGAGCATCCGGTAGGCGGACATCACCATGCGCGGCCGGAACCGTTTGCCGCCGGCCGTGCATCCTTCGAGGGTCTCCCAGAGCCCGAGGTAACCGGGGCCGATCTTCGCAGCCCGCACTTTAGACTCATCGAAGAAGCGCCGGAGCACGCTTTCAACCTGCTCGAGCCCTCCGGGCTCAACCAGCAGGCTGTCCATGTCCATAGGTAAAGTAAACACGGACAGAACGCCGCTGACGAAACGAGCCTCCGCCGGGAAGTCCGGGTGAGGCGCGGTCCGGGTTCGCGGATGCGGCAGGAAAAGTGGAAGAAGGCAGCATGGCACGGCTTTCAGGCGGTAGCGGACCGGAGACGGAGTCGGTGGAATTGGTGGTGTTGCTGGCCGAGGACGGCAGCCCCACCGGAACGCAGGAGAAGGCGACGGTCCATTCCGACTCCACGCCGCTCCACCTCGCTTTCTCGACCCACGTGTACAACGGGGAGGGGCAGATCCTCGTCACGCGTCGGGCGATGTCCAAACGGGCCTGGCCCGGTGTCTGGACGAATTCCTTCTGCGGCCATCCCGGCCCGGGCGAGAGTACGGAGCAGGCCATCGTCCGACGCGCCTCCCAGGAGCTGGGCATGAGCGTCGCGGACATCACGCCCGCCCTGCCCGACTTCCGCTACCGCGCCACCGACGCGTCGGGCATCGTGGAGAACGAGGTGTGCCCGGTCTTCACTGCAGTCATCGACGGCGACCTGGCTCCCTCGCCCGATGAGGTCATGGACTGGAAATGGGTGGAACCGGCGCAGCTGGTGTCCGCCGTCACCGCCGCGCCCTGGGCCTTCAGCCCCTGGCTGACGCTGCAGCTGCCGCTCCTCTATCCCTCGGGGCCCGCGCCTGCCGGACAGAATTTCGGTTAGCAGACATTAGCTGGAACGTCGGTAACCCGCTAGCCTTGAAGAGGTCAGTTTTCGAAGACGAAAGTGAGCACTGCAGCCCATGGCAACTCCAACACCCACTCCCCAGGACGTCGTCATCGTGGGCGGTGCCCGCACACCGACGGGCCGGCTCAATGGCCAGCTCTCCCCCTTCACCGCCGTTGAACTCGGCGCCTTCGCCATCACCGGCGCCCTGGCACATGCCGGCGTAGCCGCAGCCGACGTCGACGCCGTCATCCTGGGACACGTGGTGCAGGCCGGCTGCGGCCAGAATCCCGCGCGACAGACGTCGATCAAGGCCGGAATCGGCTGGGACGTACCGACCGTGACCATCAACAAGGTGTGCCTTTCCGGCCTCACTGCCGTGATCGACGCCGCACGACTGATCCGCAGCGGCGAGGCGACCATGGTGGTCGCAGGCGGCCAGGAATCCATGACGCGCGGCCCTCACCTTCTCCCGGGCTCACGCCAGGGCTGGAACTACGGCAACATCCAGGCGCTCGACTCCGTAGCGAACGACGGGCTGACGGACGCCTTCGACAACGAGTCGATGGGCGCTTCCACCGAACGCGGCAACACGGTCCTCGGAATCGAACGCACCGCACAGGACAACGTGGCTGCGATCTCGCACCAGCGCGCAGCCGCAGCAACGGAGGCAGGGGTGTTCGCCGACGAAATCGTTCCCGTCTCGGTACCCCAGCGCAAGGGCGAGGATCTTGTCCTGACCACGGATGAAGGTATTCGGCCCACCACGACGACGGCGACGCTCGCCGGTCTGCGTCCGGCGTTCGATCGGGAAGGCACGATCACCGCAGGCAATTCCTCACCCCTGTCCGACGGTGCCGCAGCGGTGATCGTGACCACGCGGCAGAAGGCCGAGGAAGCCGGGCTCTCGGTGATGGCGGTCGTCGGCGCGCCGGGCCAGGTCGCCGGCCCCGACAACAGCCTGCACTCCCAGCCGTCGCACGCTATCGCGCAGGCGCTGCAGCGGGCCCAGTGGTCGACGTCGGACCTCGACTTCATCGAGATCAATGAGGCGTTCGGATCGGTCGCCTGCCAGTCCCTCAAGGACCTCGACTACCCGCTGGAGAAGTGCAACATCCACGGCGGGGCGATCGCCCTCGGCCATCCGATCGGGGCCTCAGGGGCGCGGCTTGCCCTGCATGCTGCTTTCGAGCTCAGTAGGCGCGGCAGCGGTAAGGCAGCCGTTTCACTCTGCGGCGGTGGCGGCCAGGGCGAGGCGCTGCTGCTCTGGCTCGAGAAGTAGCCAGGACGCTTCCCGGCTGACGCGTAGCGTTCTGTCCGGCTTTGGTCGACGCTGAGGATCGCCATGCATCACGCTGGTCGACCGCGTCCCTGATGGGACGAACCGGACAGGACGCCGCGTTTTCCACGGGGGCGACCGGCCGAACTGGCACTGGACGCAGAAACGGCCCTGACTCTTCGGAGTCAGGGCCGTTCCTGTGTCGAGGCAGCCAGGCCGCCCAAACGGACTACTTGAGTGAAACGGTGGCGCCGGCAGCTTCGAGAGCTTCCTTTGCCTTCTCCGCAGCTTCCTTGGTTGCGCCTTCGAGGACAGCCTTGGGAGCGCTGTCGACGACGTCCTTGGCTTCCTTGAGACCCAGCGAGGTCAGGGCGCGAACTTCCTTGATCACTGCGATCTTCTTGTCGCCGGCAGCCTCGAGGACTACGTCGAAGGAATTCTTCTCCTCTTCGACCTCGGCACCTGCGCCGCCACCGGCGGGGCCTGCAACTGCAACGGCTGCTGTGACATCGAAGGTCTCTTCGAACAGCTTGACGAAGTCCGAGAGCTCAATGATGGACAGTTCCTTGAAGGCTGCGATGAGCTCTTCGTTGGTGAGCTTGGCCATGGCTAAGCATCCTTTCTTTGGTGGTGCACTGCACCGGAGTGTGATGGGTGAAGAGAACTACTTCTCTTCGGGTGCTGCGGCTTCCTCAACGGGCGCCTCTGCGGGTGCAGCGGCCTCCTCAGCGGCAACGGGAGCACCGGCGTCTTCAGCTGGTGCAGCACTGCCCTCTTCGAGCTTGATGCGCAGGGCGTCAACCGTGCGGGCAAGGGCGGCCATTGGTGCCTTCAGCACACCGGCAACCCTGGCGAGCTGGAGCTCACGCGACTCGAGGGCTGCCAGTGCGGCAACCTCGGAAGCGTCGAGTGGCTTGCCCTCGAAGATTCCAGTTTTGATGACGAGCTTGGGGTTGGCTTTCGCGAAATCCGTCAGGCTCTTCGCTGCAGCGATTGCGTCGCCCTTGATGAAAGCGATTGCGGTGGGTCCGGCGAGCTGGCCTTCGAACGCGTCGATGCCGGCTTCCTTGGCCGCAATGCCTGTCAGGGTGTTCTTGACGACGGCAAACTTGGTTTCCCCACCGAGTGAACGGCGGAGATCCTTGAGTTGTGCAACTGTGAGCCCACGGTATTCGGTCAGGACAGCAGCCGTGGACTCCTTGAAATCATTCGTCAGTTCCTCCACCGCAGTTACCTTTGTTGGCGTTGCCATAACCCTCCTTCCGGGGAATATTGGCCGGTTTTACAGCCCAATAAAAAACGCCCCGCGCAGATGCACGGGGCTACTCGACACAAAAGACGCGTTGGTCCTTCGCGGAGAAGAGCTTCGTTCACCTGCGCTGGCCGTCCCTTACGGGAACATTCGGATGTATCTCCTTACTTTTCCCACAAGAGTGCTGTGAAGGAAAAGTTGGAGGACATCGACCGACGGTCTTTGGTGCTTCCAGCCTACGCGACTGGGCATGGACTTCCCAAATCGAGCCGCTCACCCCCACTCATGCCCGCTTATTGCAGCTTCTTCTGCCAGCCGGCAGTAGCACCTACGGGCCGGAATCCGAGCTCGATGTTGACCGCAAGCATGAAGGTGTTCTCCGCGGCATTCCAGGTATACAGGCGCTTGACCTCGGGCCACTCGTCCCGGAGCCGCTCGAGATTCGCAGCCTTCATCCGATATCCGAGCCGGTGTCCACGGTGACGGCGGAGAACCAGGGTGTCCTCCTGATAGGCAACATGCGGCGCCTCAGCGCTTGAGTGAAGCACGGTATGCCCGACGAGCGCGCCGCTTTCCTTCTCGACGGCGGCGCAGACGAGGCTGAACCCACCGCCGGCGGCGTGGCGGTACTCATCGGCGCGGATCCGCTCCGCATCCCACACCTCCTCCTCGAGGAGGAAGCCGCCCAGTGGTGCATCAGTACTCATGAACCGTCGTAGGACGGCGTAGTGGTGGATGAGGTCATCCGGAACGCTGTTGCCCCAGAAGACCAGCGAATAGCCGTCCTCCGCGACCGCCTCGCCGCGCCTCGGATCGGGATCACCCGGCTCGAGAAGACTCACCCGGTCCACCTGCGCCAGCCCGTAGCCTTCCGCCAGGGCAAGCGCCGCTGACCCACTATGCCTTGGATAGCCTCCTGCGCCGCTGTCCGGCACAACAGGCTCCCCGGCCTCAGGCGTGTCGGGAAGCCGCACCTCACTCCACCCCATGATCACCGTACGGCCGAGGCTCCGTACCCTTGCGTCCGCCATTGAAGACAGTGCCTTGGCCACACCCTGCCGGCGTTCCGCGGGATGCACGAGGATATCGAGATAGCACGTGGAGAGGTTGTCCGTCAGCGGGACGTCGAGCACGGCGCAGCCCACCAGCCGGCCATCGCTCTGCGCCAGGAACACGTATCGCTCTTCATAATCGTTCGGCCTGTACGATTCGAGCCTGCGCGCGTGGCCGTAACGAAAATCGTCATTGCCCCAGGTGTCACGCTGGACGGTATTGCACAGTTCACTAAACGCGATGAAGGCTTCCCTGCCGGGCCCATCGAGGCTTTCGGGAATGACCAACGGTTCGATCAGCAGCTCCGGCGTCGTCATTCCACCAGCGTAGGCCCACTGATTGGGAACTGCCAACTACTAGAGGGAGGGCGCAAAAAGAAAAAAGCCCGCACCGGGAACCGGTGCGGGCTTTCTCCAGGAGCTGGAACTAGACGACTGCCAGAACCTTGGTGACGTTCGGGTCGACGGGAATGCCCGGACCGAAGGTGGTCGATACCGTGGCCTTCTGGATGTACCGGCCCTTCGAAGCGGAAGGCTTCAGACGCAGTACCTCTTCAAGCGCCGCGGCGTAGTTCTCCGCGAGCTTCTGGACGTCGAAGGACACCTTGCCGATGATGAAGTGGAGGTTGGAGTGCTTGTCCACGCGGAAGTCGATCTTTCCGCCCTTGATGTCGGTCACTGCCTTCGCAACGTCTGCTGTGACAGTTCCGGTCTTCGGGTTCGGCATCAGGTTACGAGGGCCGAGGATCTTGCCCAGGCGTCCCACCTTGCCCATGAGGTCAGGGGTGGCGACGGCGGCGTCGAAGTCGACCCAGCCGCCGGCAACCTTTTCGATCATGTCGTCCGAGCCGACGAAGTCGGCTCCGGCAGCGATGGCTGCTTCGGCGCGATCACCGGTGGCGAACACGAGGACGCGGGCGGTCTTACCCGTACCGTGGGGCAGGTTGACCGTGCCGCGGACCATCTGGTCGGCCTTGCGGGGGTCGACGCCGAGGCGGAATGCTACCTCGATGGTGGCGTCGAACTTCGACGGATTGGTTTCCTTCGCGAGAACTACTGCGTCGTACGGGGCGTAGTGGGTATCCGCCTCGATCTTCGCGGCAGCTCCCCGGTATGCTTTGCTGCGCTGTGCCATCTGCTTTTTCTCCTTATGCAGTCGTGGTCTGCGGACCGCGCTGGGCCCTGCCACACGCCGCCGTCCACTCGAGGTGGAACCGGCGTCGTTCTATGAATGAAATTGAGGATGAGGCAGCGGTGCCACCCCGTCCGGGTAGGAAGGTGCTAGCCCTCTACCGTGATGCCCATGGAGCGGGCGGTGCCGGCGATGATCTTCGCTGCAGCCTTCACATCGTTGGCGTTGAGGTCCTCCATTTTCATGGTGGCGATTTCCTCGACCTGGGCGTTGGTCAGGTTGGCGACCTTGACCGTGTGAGGGGTACCGGAACCCTTGGGGACGCCGGCAGCCTTCTTGATGAGCTCGGCGGCCGGTGGGGTCTTGGTGATGAAGGTGAATGAACGGTCCTCGTACACCGTGATTTCCACGGGGATGACATTTCCGCGCTGGGATTCAGTGGCAGCGTTGTACGCCTTGCAGAATTCCATGATGTTGACACCATGCTGGCCAAGCGCAGGACCGATGGGGGGTGCCGGGTTGGCGGCACCTGCATTGATCTGCAGCTTGATGAGGCCGGTGACCTTTTTTCTGGGGGCCATGAAAGGGTCCTTTTCTTGCATTACGTCCCCCGGGACAGGAGCGTCCCGTGGGTTTTAGGTCATCATGGCGTGATGACCAACCGCCGTCCCCCGGCTAAAGCAGGGCGGAGGAAAGCGAAGCTGGAATTCGCAGGTCCTACTGGATCTTGGTGACCTGGCTGAAGGAAAGCGTGACCGGGGTCTCGCGCTCGAAGATCGACACCAGCACGACGAGCTGCTGCGATTCGGGCTTGATCTCGGAGATGGTCGCGGGCAGGGTCTCGAACGGTCCTTCGTTGACCGTCACCGACTCCCCGACCTCGAAGTTGACCGTGACCGGTGCGAACTGCGGCTTGATCGGCTTGCCCGATTCGGCGTCCGTGTGGACCACCGTGTGTTCAAGCATGGAGAAGACCTCCGACAGGCTGAGCGGCACGGGGTTGTGGGCATTGCCCACGAAACCGGTCACGCCCGGCGTGTGGCGCACGGCGCCCCACGATTCGTCGGTGAGTTCCATCCGGACCAGCACGTAGCCGGGGATGCGGACGCGGTTGACGATTTTCCGTGCCGTGTTCTTGATCTCCACGACCTCTTCCATGGGCACCTGGATCTCGTAGATGAAATCCTCCATGTCGAGCGTCTGGATGCGGGTTTCGAGGTTCGCCTTGACCCGGTTCTCGTAGCCAGCGTAGGAGTGGATGACATACCAGTCACCGTCCTGGCGCCGAAGCTTGGCCTTGAAGGCGGCAACCGGATCTTCCTGCGCCGGAACCTCGGCCTCGGCCTCGGTTCCCTCGGCGTCCTCAGCCACCTCGACGTCAGCCACCTCGACGTCAGTTGCCTCGGCATCAGTTGCCTCGTCGACGCCCTCGTCGGCGTCTGGAACGCCGTCGACGTCGGGATCGACAAGGGCGTCCGGATCAATATCCGCAGGAGCTTCCGCCGTCGCGTCGGTATCAGCGGCGTCGATGTCGACATCCGCCTCCGTTACCTGATCCTCGTTCTCCAGACCATCATCTTCAGTTGTGATCTGCCGTTCGAGTTCTTGCTCGGACACCTAGCCGCCTGCTTTCTGGAAATCTTCAGCCTTGCATTGCTTGTACTCGTTGAGCCACGCCGGGACGCCGCGGGGCCGGATCAGCGTCAGCTGTCTCCGAACACCCAGACGGCGCCGGTGCCGAACAGGAAATCGAGCCCGGTCACGATGAGGATCATGATCACCACGAAGGTGAGCACGGTGATGGTGAACCTCACCAGCTCCCGGCGCGTGGGTGTGACAACCTTCCGGAGCTCGGCAATCACCTGGCGAACGAAGAGGATGATGCGCCCGAAGAACCCGCGCTTGGGGGCTTCCTTTTCGGAAGGGCTTCCCTTGGAGCTGCTCGCAGCCGTATCGGTCACCTTCAACCTCATCAATCTGTGTGGTTTCCCAGCCGGACCACTGAAAGCGCCCCCAGCTGGTTCTGTGTACTGCCGGGCAGAACCGCTGCCTGCTCCGAAGCTTCGTGATCTTTTCCTGCCGCACCGCCGCATCTACTGCGTCGGCTATGCGCAGGGCAGACAGGACTCGAACCTGCAACCTGCGGTTTTGGAGACCGCTGCGCTACCAATTGCGCCACTACCCTTTGTGCTGCACTTGCACTCCTGCACCTCGCGACGCAGGTTTCCTACTCTGCGCCAGAGGTTATCCCGGGCGCAGTGCATTCCGGTGTTCGAACACCGAGGATCAAGTCTACGCATTCGCCGCGCTTCCGTCGAACCGGACACTCCAGACACCCGGGACAGGCGCCGTCGAGCATCGTCCGATGTCATTTTCCTTTCTCCGGGTGGGCGACCACCTAAACTGGGTGCGGCAATACCCTCTTGAAGAAACGGGACCCGATGAACGCGACCACCGACGATTCGACGCGAGACGATTCGACGCGCCAGAGCCTTCCGCGTATCTCGCGCAGGATCGCGTCCATCGCGGAATCCGCCACTCTTGCCGTCGACGCCAAGGCGAAGGCGCTCAAGGCGGCCGGCCGGCCGGTCATCGGCTTCGGGGTGGGCGAGCCCGACTTCCCGACTCCCGACTACATCGTCGAGGCCGCGATCGACGCCGCGCGGCAGCCCCGATTCCACCGCTACTCCCCTGCCGGCGGGCTTCCTGAGCTCAAACAGGCGATCGCGGACAAGACGCTGCGCGACTCCGGCTACAGCGTCGACCCGGCGCAGGTCCTCGTGACCAATGGCGGGAAGCAGGCCGTCTACCAGGCGTTCGCGGGGTTGCTCGATCCCGGGGACGAGGTCCTCGTTCCCTCACCCTTCTGGACCACGTACCCCGAGGCGATCCGGCTTGCCGGTGGCGTCCCCGTCGAAGTATTCGCCGGCCCCGAGCAGGGCTACCTCGTCACTCCCGAGCAGCTCGACGCCGCGATCACCCCCCGGACCAAGGTGCTGCTGTTCGTGTCGCCCTCGAACCCCACCGGCGCCGTCTACGCTCCGGACCAGGTGAGGCACATCGGTGAGTGGGCTGCGGCCCGCGGACTGTGGGTGGTCACCGATGAGATCTACGAACACCTGACCTACGACGGCGTCCCCTTCACCTCGATCGCCACGGCCGCCCCCGCGCTGGGAGACAAGCTCGTCATCGTGAACGGCGTCGCGAAGACCTACGCCATGACGGGCTGGCGTGTCGGCTGGATGATCGGGCCGAAAGACCTCATCAAGGCGGCCACCAACCTCCAGTCCCATGCGACGTCGAACGTCGCGAACGTGTCGCAGATGGCCGCGCTCGCCGCGGTCTCCGGTCCGTTGACGGCCGTGCAGGAGATGAAGGTCGCGTTCGACCGGCGGCGGCGCGCGATGGTGGCCGGTCTCGATGCGATCGATGGCGTCGAATGTCCCACGCCGCACGGCGCGTTCTACGCCTACGCCGACGTGCGCGCCCTGCTCGGGCGCTCACTGGGCGGTTCCACCCCGACGACGTCGGCGGAACTTGCCACCCTCATCCTTGAGAAGGTGGAGGTTGCGGTGGTGCCGGGAGAGGCGTTCGGGCCGAGCGGCTTCCTCCGGTTGTCGTATGCACTGGGCGACGAGGACCTCGCCGTGGGGGTCGGCAGGCTGCAGGAATTCCTGTCCTCGGCCCGCTGAGGGGAACCGGAGCGGCTCCCGGACCAGTCAGAGCAGGCGCCGCTCCGCCGCCCATCGGGTGAGTTCATGACGCGAGGAGAGCTGGAGTTTCCTCAGCACAGCGGAGACGTGGGTTTCGACGGTCTTCACCGAGATGAACAGTGCCTTCGCCACTTCCTTGTAGCTGTAGCCGCGTGCGATCAGCCGCATCACCTCCACTTCTCGGGCGGACAGGCGGTCGAGTTCGGAATCGACGGAAGCAACCGCGGCTGTGCCGAAAGCGTCGAGGACGAAGCCGGCAAGCCGCGGGGAGAACACTGCGTCCCCCGAGGCGATCCGTTGGACGGCGTCGGTGATCTCAGCACCGGAGATGGTCTTGGTGACGTAGCCCCGCGCCCCCGCACGGATGACGGCGACCACATCCTCCGCTGAATCCGAGACACTCAGCGCGAGGAACCGGGTGTCGCTGCCCAGGCGTGAACAGCCATGGATCACTTCGGCGCCGCCGCCGCCCCTGCCTCCCGGGAGGTGCACGTCCAGCAGCACCACCTGCGGGCGGCACTCCTGGATCACGGCTATCGCTTCTTCCACGGTCGCTGCTTCACCGAGCACGGCAATGCCCGGCCCGAGGTCCGACTTGAGGCCCGAGCGGAAAATGGCGTGATCATCGACGACGACGACGCCGATCCTCGTGCCGGCGGTTGTTTCAGGAACCCTGTCCATTGCTCTCCCAGCGGTCCTTTGCAGTGTGTTCCGGCATGCTCAGCGTGACCTCGGTGCCGTCCGGCCCGCTGCGGATCAAGGCATGGCCGCCGTGCCGGGAAAGCCGTCCATGAATGGACTCCCGGATCCCGAGGCGGTCCGGCGGCACCGCAGTCTCGTCGAAGCCCGTGCCGCGATCGCGGATGAACACATCCGAGCCATGCGCGCCGAGTTCAAGGTACACCGACACCGGAACACGCGCATGTTTGGCGGCATTCAGCATCGCCTCCCGTGCTGCCTGCGCGAGGGCCTCATTTCCCGGCGTCAGCGGGGCGTCACCCACCGCCACCACCGTCACCGAATAGCCGTAGGCGTCCTCCACCTCGGCTGCGAAGGCGCGGATCCGTTCCGCGAGGGTGCCGGCCTGGTCCGCATGGTCCGAATAGAGCCACTGGCGCAGCTCGCGCTCCTGCGCCCGGGCCAGCCGGATGACGTCCGATTCCGACGTGGCCCGGTTCTGGATCAGCGCCAGGGTCTGCAGCACCGAGTCATGGAGGTGAGCAGCGAATTCGGCGCGTGCTGCCTCACGCACGCGGCCGGCCCGTTCCACCTCGAGGTCGCGCCAGAACTTCAGGCCCCACGGCGCGAGAACGAGGCCCACCCCGCCCAGGACTGCAGCAGTCGCAACAAGGGTGGCCCAGGTCAGGGACCACGGAATGGACCCAGACACCATGACCAGCACGCCGACGATCACCAGGACAAGACCCACCAGGAGCCGCGCCAGTCCACTCGCCCGGTGCGCGCCGGCCCGGTCCATCAGACCGGCCCGACGAACGTCGTCGAGCTGTGCCCAGGCCAGCGCTGCGCCCGCAGCGACCACCCCCAGGGGAAGGAGGGTGCCCCACTCCACCGGAAGGCCCAACTGCTGGGCGGCGAAGGCCGCCGCAAGCAACAGCATCACCGCGCCGAAAAGGAATTCCTTGCGGCCCGCCCGGCGCGCAGGATGATCGTTCATGAACCGTGCAGGCCCGTTCCTCACCTTCACCGCGGCTGCGCTGTCCGTTGAAGACGGCACGAAGATCCACAGCCACGCATACAGGAGGGCCCCGGCTCCCGACGCGAAGGTCAGCAACACCATGGCGATCCGCACGAACCGGATGGAGAAACCGAGATGTACTGCAAGACCCGCGCACACACCTGCAATCACGCCGTCAGGCGAGCGCAGCAGTGGAGGTCTCATGGCTCAATAAAAGCACGTCCACCAGTCTTTTCATGGCCCTCCCCATCCTTCTCAGGGGTTGTCCCTCGAATGCCGGGGGACACTCAGGGAGAACTCAGGGCTGGCCCCGATTCCGTGGCCGGATTGCTGCTGGCAGGATCGGAAGATGACCTCAGAACCCGCACCAGAAGGACAACCCCGCTACGCAGGAGCGCATGCCTCCGGCAGAACGGGCGGGCAGGACCAGTCCGGGCCGGCCGCTTCCAGCGCCCTTCCGGCCTCGAATTCGTTCTTCGCCTGGCTGCGGGGTCTCGGCATAGTCCGGGCTCCCGACCGTTGGATCGGCGGCGTGGCCGGCGGCCTTGCCCAGCGGACGGGGCTCGATGTCGTCCTCGTGCGAGGCATGCTGGTGATCCTCGCTGTTTTCGGGGGGATCGGCGTGCTGCTGTACGGGCTCGCCTGGGCACTCCTGCCTGAACCCGACGGACGCATCCACACCGAGCAGGCCGGGCGTGGTGTTTGGACCGGTGGCATGACGGGAGCGGTGGTCCTCTCCGTGATGGGGCTGTGGCGTCCTAACCTGCCCTTCTTCGGTGACAGCGGAGCCGGGCCGTTCCTCTGGACGATCGCCTGGGTGGGAGGGGTGGGATTCATCATCTACTGGGCCGTCAGCCAATCACGCAATCGTGAGAATCCGGCAGCCGGATCTCCAGCAGCCGGTTATCCTGCCGCCGGTTTCCAGCAGCCGGGCGCCTACGCCGCACCTCCTCCAGGATCACAGGTGGGGCCCATGGATACGGCTCCGATATCGACACCACCGCTGCACACACACCCGATGCCGATGGGTCCCCTCCCAACCGGCACCCGGCCCTATCTACCGCCACCTCCCCGCGTGCCCGGCACTCCGAGACGCCCCGTTCCGCGACCCTCCGGCAGCGAAACCGCACTCCACCTCGGCGGAGCCCTCACGGTGGTCGGCATCATCCTCGCGCTCGACTACACGGGAGTCCTCGACCTCGGCGACTCAGCGGTGGCCGTAGCACTCGCAGCAGGTGCCATGACCCTCGGTATCGGGATCCTGATCCTGGGAATCCTGGGCCGCACTTCGGGTTTCATGGGCCTTGCCGGCTTCCTGACGGCCCTCGCCGCCGTCGTGCTTCCTCTGGAGCTACCGCAGGGGCGGTGGATCGTCGGGGCCTCCGGGAGCACCGCGGCTGCCGATATAACGACGGCGGAGCGCGGTTACACCGCCGTGGCGGCCGAGAGCGCCATCGACCTGACCGGGCTCGGAAAATTGCGGAACGACGTTGTGATTCCGATCCATTCGGTCGCCGCCGACGTCGACATCGTCGTTCCCAGCGGGGTCCCGGTGGAGGTCCGGTCCCGGCTGTTCCTCGGAGCAACCCAGCTGACGGACGGTGTCGACAGTTCCACGTCGGAGGGCGTGTGGCAGCCGGAAACCCTTGAACTCGACGGACAATCCTCCGAACCAACCATCGTTCTAGAAGTCAGCGGCGCCGTCAGCGACGTCACCGTGACCGCCCAGGAGAGAGGAACCACACCATGAGTCCGCAGGAAGCCCCTTCCACCCGGCGCCCCAGGCCAGGAACGATCGTCTGGGGCGCAGTGATCCTTGCCATCGGGTCGCTCGTCCTCCTGAACCAGCTCACCGATATCCAGTTCGACACCGGTATCGTCCTCATGGGCCTGCTGGTGGGAACCGGGGCCGCACTCGTGATCGGCGGCGCACTGGCCATGGCCCGGAAGGACCGGACCGGACCGCCGTCGTGAGTGCCCATCCTCCGCCCCCGGCTTTGCACACCTACCGCCTATCAGGAAGCCTGAGATCATGGATACCTTCTACCGCGTCCTCCGCTCCTCTCCCCTCAAACGGGCCCCCGGAGGCCTTGCCGGCGGCATCGCCTCCGGAATCGCACTCTCCTTCAACTGGCCCGTGGCGTACGTGCGCATCGGGATGCTCCTGAGTTTCCTCCTGCCGGTGGTCAGCCTCCCGCTCTACGGCGTCCTCTGGCTTCTGCTTCCGAAGACGGACGGCACCCTCGCCCTGGAAAAGCTGCTCGGCCGTTAGATACCCGGCAGGCGAGCGGCGGGCGCCGACCCGGGCGGGCCTGTGGTTTGAGGCGGTGACCCCACCTGCGAGGATGGGAACCGTGCCGAAAACCGCAGTCGCCCGCCCTGTCCCTCGGATCCTCATCGCCGCCTGTGTCTTCCTGTTCCTCTCGGGCTTTTTCGTGGTGGAGTTTCCCGACGTCCCCGGCGCGAGCGTGGGGTCCTACGTCTTCAACGTACTGATTGCCCTGCCGGCCTTCGTGGCTCTCCGGCAGCAGCTGGGAGCGGCGCCGGCAGTCCTCGCACTCGTCGCCGTCTCACTGTTCGGGTACCTCATCGAAGGCTTCGGTGTGGCAACCGGCCTTCCCTACGGTGAGTTCTACTACGGAGATCCGCTTGGCCCCAAGGCCTTCGATCTCGTGCCCTTCCTCCTCCCCCTCTCCTACGTTCCCCTGGTCATCGGGACGGTCGCCGTCTTCGCCGGCCCTGGGAGCACGCTGCGCCGGATCATCGCTTCCGCTCTCCTCCTCGTGGCGGTGGACGGCGTCCTGGACCCCGGCGCGGTCTCGCTGGGGTTCTGGGTGTGGCCCGACGGCGGCCCCTACTATGGCGTGCCGCTGTCCAACTACGGCGGCTGGCTGATTTCGGGCCTGCTGGCTTCGGCGATACTCACCGCGGTGGGCGGCGCCCGATTCGGCACCTCACCGATCCGCCCCGGACTCCTGGACAGTCTTATCCTGTCCCTGAGCCTGTGGCTGGGGGTAACGGTCTTCTCGGGCCTCGTGTTCCCGGCTGTCCTCGCAGCGGCACTGCTCGTGTTCCTGGTCGGCCGTCGGGCTCAGTTGGTCCGCGCCCTGCGTCGTCCCCGTCAGGTTTCCCTGCCCGTCTGAAGTCACGGGACGAGTTCGACATCCTCGCCCCGGAGGTTGGCACGGAAACCGTCGCCCTGGACGGCCACGTCCTGGAGCACGAGTCCCTCGGGCAGGCCCTTGATGTCGTGCTCGATGGTCACGAGCCTGCGAACGACGCCGGCAACAGCGTCGGAGAGGAAGTCCGGCCCACCGAAGTCGATGGAGCGTGGCTCGACGACGAGCCTGCCGGCGTCGACCTCGACCGTGCCGGTGGCGACGACGCGCAATTCGCGGCCCAGGACCTCGACGGTGCGAACCACCGTGGCCCGGCCGTCGTCGGCGGCACGGACCTCGGTCCCGTCACCGAGCTCGTCGGCGACGACCTCGAACGGCACGGTCGCGTCCACGGCGAGCCGTGCAGCGACCAGCCCGTCCGGCCCCGTGACCACGTCCTGCCCGACGGCCCGGACGTCACGGAGCATCGAACCCGCGGTCGCCACTGTCCCTGCGTCCAGCGCAAGGTCGGCGAGCCACACCTCGTCCTCGCGCAGGTCGGCGGGAGGTCCCGCGCCCGGTAGGCGCTCGGCGCCCACCGTCGGCGCCGGCACAGGCCCTGCCTCGCCCTGGCCTACCGGATCGCTCACCACCCACCAGGAAATCGCAAGCGCGACACCCAGGACGAGGAGCATCCCGGTAGCACCGATCAGCCAGTCCTTCGCACGCGTCCACTCCATGAGGACAGTCTGATGGCTTGCCGTCCCGGGCGCGAAACTCCGTAGCCGGTTCAGCAGGCCATTGAGGCGACGCAAGCCTAGACCGGGGTGCGCGCCAAGTACTGCAGCAGCTTCTCCGTGGACATCATCGCCCCGCCGAGCACTGCCGGAAGCCCTCCCCCAGGATGCACCGACGCACCGACGCGCCACAGCCAGGGCCGCAGCGGGCTGGTGTGGGCCGGAGCGTGGAAGGGCCCGCTCATCCACGACGGACGAATGGCCCCATACAGCGCACCGCCCGCTGATCCCGCCTCGCTGAAGTAGCCAGGATCGAGGATCTCATAGCTCGAGAAGTAGTCCGCGAGCGGCTCCGGGAGTTCCATCACCCGCGTCACCCGGTCCAGCTCTCGCTCCACGAAGGCATCCTTCAGCGAATACGCCCGACCGTTCGGTGGCGCCGTCAGGAGCAACGCCAGTGTCCCGGAGCTGTTGGGATACACCTGGCCGGCCGGGTAGTAGTTGGCGAAAACCATGGTCTGCTCCGGTTCACGGTTCGCCTCGAGGCTCGAATACAGTTCCTGTGGTTCGTCGGGCAGCAGGACGCCGTGCCGCGGCGTTCCGGCGGGAAGCTCCCGCTTCAGCACCGCGTACACGCCGATGGCCGAACACGTGAGTTTCCGCGGCCTGCGCGGCGGCCGACCGCTGAGCAGCGCGCCGAGCCGGTTCGCGTCGAGGCCGCTGACGACGGCGTCGGCCGGGTAGGTGCCCAGCGGTGTCGTGACGCTGTGTGCCCGGATCCGGGTGACGGGTTCTCCGGTGCGGATTTCCACGCCCACAGCGACGGCGAGCCTCTGCAGCGCCTCCACCAGCTCGTAGATGCCACCCTTCGGCACCCATACGCCGTCCTCGGCCATGACCGCGGGCATGCTGGCGTAGAGCGCCGGCGTCCGAGTGGGACTCACGCCCGCATTGAGCGTATGGATGGCGATGATCTCCCGCAGGCCCTCCGGCAGCCACGGCAGGCTGTCGAGGTAGCTCCTCGTCGTCAGCCGTGGGCCGTACAGCCCGGCGAGTTTCGCCAGTGCCGGCCGGGACGCGCTCTCGAGCGGACCGGTGGTCAGCAGCCGGGCGACGTCGGCGCCCAGTCCACCGTGCAGGGCAGCGAAGCGTTCCCAGGCCGCATGCCAGGGATGGCCTGGTGGAACGGGAAGGGAGCATTCACGGCCGCGGTAGTAGTAGGTGCCCACTTCCTCAAGGCGCTCGAGTTCAAGACCGGCGGTACGGCGCGCATCGACGCCTGGGTCCGCCCGAACGGCATCGATACGGCGCAGGAGCTCATCCCACACGGCAGGGAAGGTGAACAGCGAGGGCCCCGTGTCCATCCGTTGACCCGCGCTCTCGATGCGCCGGCTCTTTCCGCCGAGGTGGTCCTCCGCCTCGATGACGATGACCGAGTGGCCCGCGGAACCGAGTAGCGCGGCAGCGGCCAGCCCTCCGATGCCCGCCCCTGCCACCACTACCCGGCTCATGGGTACAGTCCGAGGGTCAGCGCGATGACGAGCTGCATACCCGCGACCGTTCCCGCTACGTAGGGAAACGCGATCGAGTACCGGTACAGCCGGTGGCCGGTCGCGGGCGACGGCGAGCGCAGCAGCGACACGAGCAGCCAGCCGGCGATCAGCGCATTCACGACGGCGACGGGCAGGTTCACCAGCGCGAAACACACCGTGGAAAGAAGCCACCAGGCTCCGCTCCAGGCAACGACGCCGCGGGCACCGAGGCGCACCGCCGTCGTCGTGATTCCCGCTTCCCGGTCTTCCTCGATGTCCTGTACGGCGTCGAAGGTGTGTTTCGCGGCGCTCCACGCCATGAGTCCCAGGGCCGCCGGCCAGACGGGCCCCGCACCCAGCGCATAGGGCAGGAAGACCAGGGGAAACGCGTAGGCGGCGTTGCTGATCGAGTCGAGGTAGGCACGGGCCTTGAAGCGGAACGGCGGCGCCGAATAGAAGACGAAGACCAGCACGTACAGGGCGATCCACAGCAGTGCTGCTGCGGGAAGGGTCATCACGAAGTAGAGGAGGAACGGCAGGTTCGTGGCGAGGACCCAGCACCAGATGGACCGTACCTCCGCCGACCGGATGCGCGCGCCTTCAAGGGACCCCTTGCGGGGGTTCAGGGCATCGGTGTCCTGGTCGAAGATGTCGTTGACGCCGTAGATGAGCAGGTTGAACGGCAGGGTCAGCCAGATCAGCAGGGCAGCCGCCTCCCACTGCCAGAGACTGCCCGTCAGCCACATGCCCACCACGCCGGTTCCGAGGGTGTTGATCCAGAGGACCGGCCGGGAGATATGGACCATCCGGCGGGCTGCTGGCACTAGTCCTGCCTGGGGCACGGCGGCGTTCCTCCCGGAATCGAAGTCGGAGTGTCGGTTGCAACACTGGTAACGCAACCCTACGTGCAGGCCCGGCGGCCAGGGCCCAACCGGCCAGGAGGGAGGATGTGTCTAGAATCATACGTGGGCCCGACGAAGCGCTCAGCGATCACTTGTCCACCAACGCTGAAGGAACGTATCCCCCCATGAAGATCGGAATTCTCACCAGCGGAGGCGACTGCCCCGGTCTGAATGCGGTGATCCGCGGTGCGGTGCTCAAGGGCATCAAGACCCACGATCAGGAGTTCGTGGGATTCCGTGACGGCTGGCGCGGGGTGGTGGAGGGGAACATCATCGACCTTCCGCGTCACGCTGTCCGTGGCATCTCCAAGCAGGGTGGAACGATCCTCGGAACATCACGCACCAACCCGTTCGACGGCAACGGGGGGCCCGATGCGATCAAGGACACGCTGGCCCGGCTGGGCATCGACGCGATGATCGCGATCGGCGGCGAGGGGACGCTGGCAGCCGCCAAACGCCTGACCGACGCCGGACTGAAGATCGTCGGAGTCCCGAAGACCGTGGACAACGACCTCGACGCCACCGACTACACCTTCGGGTTCGATACCGCGGTGCAGATCGCCACCGAAGCGATCGACCGCCTGCGCACCACGGGTGAATCCCACAGCCGCTGCATGATCGCCGAGGTCATGGGCCGTCACGTGGGGTGGATCGCCCTCCATGCCGGAATGGCCTCCGGCGCCCACGCCATCCTCATTCCCGAACAGCAGACGAGCATCGAGCAGATCGCCGCCTGGGTGTCGGAGGCGAACGCGCGCGGCCGCGCGCCCCTGGTGGTCGTGGCGGAGGGCTTCGTGCCGCTGCACATGGAGCAGGCCCACTCCGAGCGGGGTCTCGACACGTTCGGCAGGCCGCGCCTCGGCGGCATATCGGACCAGCTCGCCCCCGAACTCGAAGCACGCACCGGCATCGAGACCCGGGCAACCATCCTCGGGCACATTCAGCGCGGCGGGGTTCCGACGTCGTTCGACCGCGTTCTTGCCACCCGGCTGGGCATGGCAGCCGTGGATTCGGTCAAGGACGAACTGTGGGGCACCATGGTGTCGCTCAACGGTACCGAGATCGCGCATGTGGGCTTCGAGGCTGCACTGGGGAACCTGAAGTGCGTGCCGCAGCACCGGTATGACGAAGCCGCGATCCTCTTCGGCTGATGGAACCGGCCGAACTTGATCCCGGAACCGTCGCGATCATCCAGCTCGCGTGGTCGAGGGTGCTCGGTTTCGAGGACACGGCGTTCGCCGACGAAGCGACCGTGCGGATGTACCGATCGACCAATGACGCGCCGGTGCTGACATTCGTGACGCTGTTTGGCAAGGAAGCCCTGGTCGGCCCCGAATGGGCGGTGGCGGCCGCACAGGACCTGCCCGGCACGGTCCTCCGGCAGCATTCGACCCTCCTCACGCTCAGCCACGCGTACGGTGGGCGCGGGCTCGGCGAGGCGCAGCTGTTCTTCTGCGATGCGCTTCCCGCTCTCGAACCCGACCCGTCGGCCGCAGTGTCCAGCGAGCCCGCGTTCGTTGCGCAGCTGGAACGCATGTGTCCGCCGGATGACTCCGCCGAGGCCGGGCTGTCCTCCGCCGAGCATCCCTTCGTCCTCGTGGACGACTCGGGTGACGGGGACCCGGCGCCCCTTTCGGGAGCCGGGTACGACGTCTGGAGCGGGATCCTCGCCCACCTCGGCGTCCTGACTCCTCCGGAGCACCGCCGGCGCGGTTTCGCCCAGCGCATCGTGGCGGTGGCGGTGGAGGAGGCCATGGCCTCAGGGCTCATTCCGCAGTGGCGCGTGCGGACGGACAACACTGCGTCCCAGCGGACTGCGCGGCGGGCGGGCTTCAGTTTTGCCGGCACGCAGACCTCGGTGATTCTCGGCGCATAGCGCTGTCGGCGCATCCGGCCATGCCGGCGCGAAACGGGCGTTCGAACGGCCGCTCAGCCGAACAGCTGCTCCAGTTCGGTCCTTCCGAACATCCCCGCAGCCGCGCGGGCCGTCGGCGTTCCAGCATCGGGGTCCGCTCCCGCGGCATGCAGGATGCGCGCGACGTCGATGTGCCCCTTGAAGACGGCGCCAGCAAGCGGGGTCTGGCCGCGGTCATTCTCCCGATCGACGTCCGCACCGCGGTCGACGAGGTCCCTCACCAGGGCCGGGTGTCCGTTGTAGGAGGCCAGCATAAGCAGCGTGTCCCCGGCGGAATTCGTCAGTTCGGGCGGCACTCCGGCGTCGAGATATCGCTTCAGCGTTCCGGCGTCACCCTCGCGGGCGGCATCGAACAGCACTGAGGCAAGGGCGAACGCGGCCTCCGCACCGGGCTCATCCGCGGTCATCGCGGGCCCCGGAGGAAGCCGGTGGCACGGCCCACCACCTGCCCGGCATCGGGCGCAACGATGACCTCCTGCGCCGCCGCATACAACTCATCGTCGTCCTGCACCATCAGGGTGGCTGCTGGATCCACCGACCGCTTGATGACGGCGAGGGCTATGGGCCCCATCTCCCAATGGTGGGCCACCGACGTCGCACGGCCCACAACCCGGCCGTCGAGGACGACGGCGCTACCCACCTTCGGAAGCGTGTGCTGGCTGCCGTCGAGGTGGAGGAAAACGAGCCGGCGGGGCGGGTGCCCGAGGTTGTGGACGCGGGCCACGGTCTCCTGGCCCCGATAGCAGCCCTTGGTGAGGTGGACTGCCGTTCGAAGCAGGTCGAGCTCGTGCGGGATAGCCTTGTCGTCTGTTTCGAACCCTATCCGGGGGCGCCAGGCGGCCACCCGAAGCGCCTCGGATGCCATGGTGCCGGCCGGTCGGTCATTCCCCAGGGAGGTGACCGCCGCATACAGGGAGTCCTGCGGGACGAGGTATTCGGACCAGGGACGATCCCGTCCGGGGTGCGCCTCTTCCTGCACCGCCGAATAGGGGAATCCGCCGCCAGTGACGTCGGGCCAGGGGTCCACCCAGACGGCGTGGTCAGCCAGTCCGGCGGCGGGCCCCACCGATCCGACCACTGCCCAGTCGGCCGAGACATCGGCGATCTCGACACGCAGCATGAACTTCATCCGCTGGAGCCATTCGGCCAGCCCCTGCGCTTCGGATCCCTCGACGATCAGCCACGTGGTGGCGCCGTCGTCGAGCAGCCGTGCGCCGTACTCGATGCGTCCCTGCACCGTGAGCAGCAGCGTCTCGGTGCTGCGTCCGGGCGGAAGGTCCAGCAGGAGTTGGGAGGTGAGGGAGTTGAGCCAGCTGAGGCGGTCCGGTCCGGAGACGGTGACGACACCACGGTGGGACAGGTCCACGACCGCGGTGCCCTGTGCAAGGCTCCGCTGCTCACGGAACGGGTCGCCGTAGTGGGCGGCCACGCCCGCATCGGGACCTCCGCCTTCAACGGCACCGGGCAGGTCGAGCAGGGGGCTGGTGTATGTCATCCGGATCAGGAGAGTTTCTTGAGGATGGCCGAGGCATGGGCTTCGAGCGCCTTGCCGTTGGAGGCGACGTCCCAGCGCCAGTACAGATCGCCCTCCACCAGCCCGAAGAGCCGGGTGGCAGCTGTGTATTCCTTGGAGTTCTGGCCGCGCATCACGAGGTCGGTCGACAACTGGATCTGCGGGCCCTTGATGCTGCCGTAGTACAGCTCGGCAATCCCGCCCGGGTGGACGATCGTCGCGGTGATATCGAAACCGCCCGCCGCGTTACGGAACTGCTCCACCTCGTCCGCGGTCTTGAGCGCGGGGACGATGTCGGCCGGCGACAGACCGGGCCCGACGTCGGCGTCGTTGAGCCTGCGGTCGAGCGCCCAGAAACCGGTCTCGACGGACAGGGGGCGCAGCCGGGCGCCCTGCTCGTCGACGAGCCAGCTTTCGGCCGTGTACTGGAGGTAGGGAAGGCCGTGCTGGGCGAAGGACACCTGCTGGACGAAACGTTCGGAGTCGGCGGTGCCTTCACCGAGCATCCCGGTTCCTTCCCAGGTGCCCAGAAGCCACGAGAGGGGAACAAGCTCGGGGGTCAGGTCGGTGGGTAGCTCGATCGACATCGGTCTGGCTGGTCCGACCGGCTACTTCTGGCCTTTGTACAGGCGCGTGACGACGAGCGCGGCGAACCCGGCCATGCCGAGGCCCGCCACGACCAGCAGGGCGATGAAGAAGATTTCGAGTGCGAGGATCGACATACCCTCATCCTATCCCGCCGCCGGGCCCGGGAAGACACGGAGCCGGTTGCCTCAGGCGAAGAGAAGCTCAGGCGAACAGCAGTTTGTCGAGGAAGTAGACGATGGCACCCACCGAGAGGACCGGGGTGAGCCCCACCGAGAGTGCGGCCAGTGCGTTCAACGGTGCATCGCGCACCACCAGCAGGCGTCGGACACTGACGATCACGGCGCCGCACACAGCGCCGAGCACGGCCGCGGGCACTGCAGGCACACTGGTGAAGAGCAGTGCGCCCAAAGGTCCGGCCAGGACGGCGAGAGCAAGGCCCAGCGGCGCAGTGAGCCGGTCGGGCCAGGGCAGCAGCGAAACGGCGAGCGCCGCCAGAATGCTGATCCCGGTGACGAGCATCATCCCGGAGTTGGTCGAATTGACCGTCAACCGGTCGGCCGCAGCCCAGCCCGAGCCGAGCGTGATGGCAAAGACACCGGAGCTGGCTCCGAAGGTGGATTCGAGGCGGAGGCTCTGCCCTGTTCCGCGGAGGAGTTGGATCAGAAAGACGGCCCCCACCCCGAGGGCCACCGCTGCCGGGAACCAGACCATGTAGTTCGGGCCCGCAGAAGACGCGGCCGCGGTGACGGCAAGCACGGCACTCAGGCCGATTGCCGCAGATTGGCTCTTCTTGGCGGGGACTCCCAGGACGTGCGGCCATCCGATGGCTGCGGCCACGCAGAGCAGTCCGGAGAGAACCGCAACCGACACTGCCGAGACGTACGACGCGCCCACCAGCCCGACGACCGCAAGCCCAGCCGCCCCTGCCGCCAGGGCCGCACTCCGCATCTCCACCCTGCAATACTGCCCTATCGCGGGAACCCCTGGGAAACCTGACGGCACACTCCCCCGGCCCGGAGGACTGCTGCTACCCGGAAGTGTCGGAAGGCTACGGGTATACTTGGTCAAATTCTTAGCCGGGTGTTCCCGAACCGCCCGGAGGAATTCATCGCCCGATGATGCGCGTTTTCCGACAAGTGGAGGATTCATGCCGCACATCCTGATGTTGACCAATACCACCGGATCCTCGGTGGACATTCTGCCGGCCCTGGAGCTCCTCAACCACAAGGTCCATGTCCTTGCGGCAGAGCCGACGGCACTCCTCGACGCGGCGCCCTGCGACGTCGTGATGGTCGATGCACGCCGCGACCTCGTGGGTGCGCGCTCGCTGACACAGCTCCTCAAGGCGACAGGCCTCAGTGCACCGCTTCTGCTCGTCCTCACGGAGGGCGGAATGGCGGCCGTCGCAGCCAACTGGCTCGCGGACGACGTCGTCCTCGACTCCGCGGGTCCCGCCGAGGTCGAGGCGCGCCTGCGCCTGATCATCGCGCGGTCCGCCGCGGGTGGGGAGGTGAGCACCGAGATCCACGCGTCGGGCGTCGTGATCGACGAGGCCAGCTACACGGCACGCGTCAACGGTGAACCGCTCAACCTCACCTACAAGGAATTCGAGCTCCTGAAGTATCTTGCGCAGCATCCCGGACGGGTCTTCACCAGGGACCAGCTGCTCCACGAGGTGTGGGGCTATGACTACTACGGAGGCACGAGGACCGTCGACGTCCATGTCCGGCGCCTGCGGGCCAAGCTCGGCACCGATCACGAGCAGCTCATCGGCACCGTGCGTAACGTCGGATACCGCTTCACCCTGACCCGTACCCCGGAGGGCCGGAACTCCAACGTCAACGCCTGACGACCCGAGGTCCTGAACAACAGAAGAACCCCTCCACCGGGGGTGGAGGGGTTCTTCTGTTGCCTTGCGGCCTTGGTGGAGGACATACGGGTCGAACGTATCGCGGGCACCCCACTGGTGCATCCCCCCTGAACGAGAAGCCACGTTACCCCAGATGTTCAGCCTCTTCCAAACCGGCCCGCTGCGGCGCCGTGAGGGGCACTAGGCTGGGCGCATGACCGCCACTGCTTCGAACCCCACCTGGACCGTCACCCGGAACGAAGGGGTACCCGGATCCCGGATACTCGAGGAAATCCTTGCGCTCGCCTCGGCATCGGCGGAGGCCGACGGCAACCCGCCCCTGTCGGAGCAGACCCTGGTCAATCTCCGCGCCCACGCCGGCGAGGCATCGCGTGTGATGGTCTTCACCGCCCGGCCCGGTGCGGCAGGCGCCGGAGGCACCGACGACGACGGCGAACTCGCGGGGGTCGCGGTCCTGAGCCTCGCAGGGATTGCCGGCGGCACCGTGGACTCCGGGGTCATGGAACTGGTGGTCGCCCCTGACTGCCGCGGCGAAGGAGTGGGCACCGCCCTGGCCGAGGCCGTCCATGCGGAGAACATCCCTGGGCTCAAGGCGTGGTCCCATGGGAGCCATCCTGCCGCAGTGGACCTGGCGGCCCGGTTCGGACTGACGCCCGTCCGGGAGCTGTGGCGGATGCGGTTGACGCGGGCCGCCCTCGAAGAAGCGGCACCGGAACTCACCCTCCCCGACGGCGTGCGCCTCCGCGCCTTCCTTCCCGGCCAGGACGAGGAAGCGTGGCTCGAGACGAACCGGGCGGCGTTCGCCCACCATCCCGAGCAGGGATCGACCACACTGGCGGATCTTCGCGCCCGGATGGCCGAGGACTGGTTCGATCCGGAAGGGTTCCTGCTTGCCGAGCGCCCGGGCGTTCCCGGCCTGCTCGGCTTCCACTGGACCAAGGTGCACCCGGTGGTGGGCGCGCATCCGTCGATGGGCGAGGTCTACGTCGTCGGGGTTGCACCGGAGGCCCAGGGCATCGGTCTGGGGAAGGCACTGACGGTCGCCGGCATCAACCACCTCCACCAGCGCGGACTCCAGGCCATCATGCTGTACGTCGACGCCGACAATACTGCCGCCGTCGCCCTCTACCGCAGGCTGGGTTTCACCCGCTGGGACGTCGACGTCATGTACGCAGGCGGCGAAGGCATCCCCAGCTTGTAAGGTTGGTTCGAGCTGGGGATGCCCGCCTCAGCCCGCCACGGACACCGCAACAGGCAAGTTGAGAATCGCAGGAGACAGCATGGAATCCGAGATCACCGTCCGAGTCCCCTCACGCTACGGTTCCTCCGAAACGTCACCGGCGCGAGCCACCCAGGACCGCATCGACATCCCCGACTTCGCTCCCAGCCTGCTGCCCTCCGGCGACATCGGCCCGGATCGCTTCCTCGACCGGGAAATCAGCTGGCTCGACTTCAACGCGAGGGTCCTCGAGCTGGCCGAAGACCCTGATCTTTTCCTCCTGGAGCGTGTGGGTTTCCTGTCGATCTTCGCCTCGAACCTCGACGAATTCTTCATGGTCCGCGTGGCAGGCCTCAAGCGGCGCATCGCCACGGGGCTAGCGGTTCCCTCGGCAGGCGGCCTCAGCCCGATCGAGCAGCTCGAGAAGATCATGGGCGACGGCTACCGCCTCCAGCAGCGCCACGCGGCAGTCTTTGCCGACCAGATCCGGCCGGCGCTGGCCGAGGAGAAAATCCACCTCACCACCTGGGAGGAACTGGACGGCCCGGCCCGGGAAGAGCTGCACAGGCTGTTCGCGGAGAAGGTCTTTCCCATCCTGACGCCGCTCGCCGTGGACCCGGCCCATCCCTTCCCCTACATCTCCGGACTCTCCCTCAACCTGGCCGTGGTGGTCCGCAACCCGATCAGCGAAAAGGAGTTCTTCGCCAGGGTGAAGGTTCCCGACCAGCTTCCCCGCCTGGTCTCGGTGGATGGCCCGCGTGCCGGCAACGTGGCCGGCCGAACCGCCCGCTTCATCCCGCTCGAGGAGATCATCGCCGTCCACCTCGACCAGTTGTTCCCCGGCATGGAAGTACTCGAGCACCACACCTTCCGCGTGACGCGGAACGAGGATCTCGAGGTGGAGGAGGACGACGCCGAGAACCTCCTGCAGGCGCTCGAGAAGGAGCTGCTGCGGCGCCGTTTCGGACCGCCCGTGCGCCTCGAGGTCACCACGGACATCAACCCGAGCATCCGAGCCCTCCTGTCCCGGGAGCTGGGTGTGGAGGAGGACGAGGTCTTCAACCTGCAGGCGCCCCTCGACCTCCGCGGCCTCAGCGTCATCGGGAAGATCGACCGCGGAGACCTGCACTATCCCAAGCACGTCCCGCATACGAGCCGCCACCTCAATGAGAGCGAAACCTCCAAGGCCGCCAATGTCTTCGCTGCAATGAGGCGGCGGGACATCCTCCTGCACCATCCCTACGATTCCTTCTCCACCTCGGTGCAGGCGTTCCTCGAGCAGGCCGCCAATGACCCGAAGGTGCAGGCCATCAAGCAGACGCTGTACCGCACCTCGGGTGATTCCCCCATCGTCGATGCCTTGATCGATGCGGCCGAGGCGGGCAAGCAGGTGCTTGCGCTGGTGGAGATCAAGGCCCGTTTCGATGAGCAGGCCAACATCTCCTGGGCACGGAAACTCGAGCAGGCCGGCGTCCACGTGGTGTACGGGATCGTGGGCCTCAAGACGCACTGCAAGCTTTCGCTCGTCGTGCGCCAAGAAATCGACGGACTGCGCCGCTACTGCCACATCGGAACCGGCAACTACCACCCGCGCACCGCCCGGTACTACGAGGACCTCGGGCTGCTGACCGCCAACGACCAGGTGGGCGAGGATCTCTCGCGCCTGTTCAACCAGTTGTCCGGCTACGCGCCGAAGTCCACGTTCAAGCGCCTCCTCGTGGCGCCGCGCTCCGTGCGCTCGGGGCTGATCGACCGCATCGAGAAGGAGATCGCGAACCGCAATGCGGGGCTGGCCGCCCGTGTGGTCATCAAGGTGAACTCGATGGTGGACGAAGCCATCATCGACGCGCTGTACCGCGCCTCGCAGGCGGGTGTGCGGGTCGACGTGATCGTCCGCGGTATCTGCTCGGTCCGCCCGGGTGTTCCCGGGCTCAGCGAGAACATCACCGTCCGGTCGGTTCTTGGCCGCTTCCTCGAGCACTCCCGCGTTTTCGCCTTCGCGAACGGCGGGGACCCCGCGGTGTTCATCGGATCCGCCGACATGATGCACCGCAACCTCGACCGACGCGTCGAGGCCCTGGTCCAGCTCAGCGCTCCCGAGGACATTGCGTACCTCATCTCACTGATGGACCGGTACATGGATCCGATGACGTCGAGTTGGCATCTCGACGACACCGGGTGCTGGTCCCGCCACCACAAGAACGAGGACGGCTCGGCCCTGAACGACGTCCAGTCCTGGCTGCTGGCGTCCCGCTCGCGCCAGCGCGCGATTTCCCGGCGTTGATGGCGCTTTCGGAGCAGGCCCGGCCGGCGGTCGCGACGCCCCGGGGGACCCCCGACGTCGTCGCTGCCGGAACACTCTGCTGGCGCACCGAAAAGGGCAGGCTGGAGGTTCTCCTGATCCGCCGTCCCCGGTACAAGGACTGGTCCTGGCCGAAGGGAAAGCTGGACCCGGGCGAAACCACCCCGGAGTGCGCGGTCCGTGAAACCTTTGAAGAGATCGGGCTGCAGGTCCAGCTCGGAATTCCGCTGCCCTCGATCTGGTACGCCGTTCCATCCGGCCTGAAGGTGGTGCATTACTGGGCTGCCCGTGCGGACCGTTCCATGCCGGTGCCCGACGGCAGTGAAGTGGACGAGATCCAGTGGTGCACTCCCGACAACGCCCGCGAACTGCTGAGCAACCCGTCCGACGTCGAGCCGCTCGAAGCGCTCGTGGACGCGCACACCCGCAAGGATCTCCTCACCTGGCCCCTCCTCGTGGTGCGGCATGCCAAGGCCAAACCACGGTCCTCCTGGAGCCGGGCGGAGGGTGAGCGGCCGCTCGCCGCCACCGGCCGCCGTCAGGCGGTGGCGGTCAGCCGGTTGCTTCAGGCGTGGAGTCCCGAACGGGTGATCAGCAGCCCCTGGGTGCGTTGCGTCCAGACCGTCTCGCCCTACGTCACGAAGCGTGAGGCAAAGCTGAAACTGGTGGACGCCCTCACCGAGAGTGATGCCGCCCGCAGGCCCGGACGGGCGCGCGCTGCCGTGGAGAAGATCTTCGACAAGCGGAAATCCGTGGCGATCTGCACCCACCGCCCGGTGCTGCCCCTGGTGTTCGAGGTGCTTCGCACCCGCATGCCGGCGCGGCTCTCGGCGCTCCTTCCCACCGCGGACCCCTACCTGTCCCCCGGGGAAGCCATCATCTGCCAGGTCAGCGTTACCAACCAGGGGCGGATCGTCTCGCTGGAGCAGTTCCGGGCCTACGACGACTGAGGACAACCGTCATTAGACTGGCAGGGTGAGCAATTCCTTCCCCACCCCCTATGAAGACCTGCTGCGCGACGTTCTGGCGAACGGTGCAGCGAAAAGCGACCGCACGGGAACGGGGACGCGCAGCGTCTTCGGCCGGCAGCTGCGTTTCGACCTCAGTGAATCCTTTCCCCTGATCACCACCAAACGGGTCCATTTCAAGTCCGTGGCCCTCGAGCTCCTGTGGTTCCTGCGCGGTGAATCGAATGTGTCGTGGCTCCAGGACCAGGGCGTGTCCATCTGGAACGAGTGGGCGGACGACGACGGCGAACTCGGTCCGGTCTACGGCGTCCAGTGGCGGTCCTGGCCCACCCCGGACGGTGGCCACATCGATCAGATCGCCCAGGTCATCGAGGGCCTGAGGACCAACCCGGATTCCCGGCGCCACCTGGTTTCGGCATGGAACGTGTCAGAGCTCTCCGACATGGCCCTGCCCCCGTGCCACGCGTTCTTCCAGTTCTACGTCTCCCCCGGGAAGGACGGCGGCCCGGGCAGACTCTCCTGCCAGCTGTACCAGCGCTCCGCCGACACCTTCCTCGGCGTTCCCTTCAACATCGCCTCCTACGCCCTGCTGACCCTTCTGGTGGCCCAGCAGACCGGCCTGGAGCCTGGTGAATTCATCTGGACCGGCGGCGACGTGCACATCTATGACAACCACGTGGACCAGGTGAACGAGCAGCTGTCACGGGAGCCCTACGCCTACCCGCGACTGCGCATCAGGACCAAGCGGGACAGCATCTTCGACTACTCACTGGAGGACTTCGACGTGATCGACTACCAGCACCACCCCACCATCAAGGCGCCGATCGCCGTATGAGCGGGCAACTGAACGCACGGGACGTGGTGGGCTCGGGTCCTGTCATCGGCATGATCTGGGCACAGACCGAGGGCGGCGTGATCGGCAGGGGCGGCGGAATCCCCTGGCACGTCCCCGAGGACATGGCACATTTCAAGAGCACGACGTCGGGTCATCCCGTGGTGATGGGACGGCGGACCTGGGAATCCTTCCCCGATCGGTTCAGGCCGCTGCCCGGACGCACGAACATCGTGGTGACGAGCGCCGGTGCCATCGGGGGCGCCGTCGTCGTCGACTCGGTCGACGACGCGATCGACACTGCGCTGGAAAGTGCCGGCGGGGAGGAAGTGTGGATCATCGGCGGAGGCCAGGTGTACGAGGCTGCTCTCGCCCGCGCCAATGCGGCTTTCGTCACGGTGATCGAAGCCGAGGTGGAGGGTGATACCTTCGCTCCATTGCTCGACTCCGACTGGAAGCTCAGTGCACTGACGCCCGAGACGGGCTGGCTCACCGCGGAGAACGGGACGCGATACCGGATCAGCCTCTGGACGCGGGCTTCCTAGTTTCGTCCGCCGGACGAGGGAACGTCATGAACTCCGGCCCGCCGGACCACCCCCCGTAAACTGGAGGCATGACTTCAGCAGAACTTTCCTCCCTGCCCTCGCTCCTGCCCTCAGTAGGGTTCGTCGGCTGGCGCGGCATGGTGGGCTCGGTCCTCATGCAGCGGCTTCAGGACGAAGGCAACTTCGACTTCGTCAACCCCGTCTTCTTCTCGACGTCGAACGCCGGCGGAGCGGCGCCGTCGTTCGCCGCCGGCGCCGGGCCGCTCGAGGATGCGTACGACGTCGAAACCCTCGCCAAACTGAACATCATCGTCACGGCGCAGGGCGGCGACTACACGGCTGAGGTGTACCCGAAGCTGCGCGACGCCGGTTGGGACGGCCTCTGGCTCGATGCGGCGTCGACGCTGCGGATGGAGCCGAGCTCCATCATCGTGCTCGACCCCGTGAACCGGGATGCCATCGACGCCGGCCTCGCCCGCGGGGTTCGGGACTTCATCGGAGGCAACTGCACGGTTTCCTGCATGCTGATGGGCCTCGGCGGACTGTTCCGCAACGGGCTCGTCGAGTGGGGCACGTCCATGACCTACCAGGCCGCATCCGGCGGCGGCGCGCGTCATATGAGGGAACTGCTGACCCAGTTCGGGGCCATCCACCGGAGCGTAGCGGTGAACCTCGACGATCCGGCGTCTGCCATCCTCGATATCGACCGCGCAGTGCTGGCGCAGCAGCGGCACCCGGAGCTGGACGCCACCCAGTTCGGCGTTCCGCTGGCCGGATCAGTGATTCCCTGGATCGACGCCGACCTCGGGAACGGGCAATCCAAGGAGGAATGGAAAGCCGGCAGTGAGACGAACAAGATCCTCGGCACGGATCTCACCGGCGGGCGGATTCCGTTCGATGGCCTGTGCGTGCGGGTCGGAGCGATGCGTTCGCACTCGCAGGCGCTCACACTCAAACTGACCCAGGACCTTCCCGTGAGCGAGATCGAGCAACTCATCGCAGCGGACAACGAATGGGTGCGGCTGGTGCCGAACACCAAGGAAGCCACCGTGGCGAAGCTGACACCGGTTGCGGCGACAGGAACCCTCGACATCCCGGTCGGCCGGATCCGCAAGCTCGACATGGGACCGGAGTACATCAGTGCCTTCACCGTCGGCGACCAGCTGCTCTGGGGTGCCGCGGAGCCGCTGCGCCGCATGCTGCTGATCGCCACGGGCAACCTCTGACTCTTTCTGCATCCGAGCCCGATCCAGTCCGCCCGCCGGTTCCGCGTCGGCCTCCACCGGAGGATCCCGGAATGTCAGAGGGCGCAGGGATGATGTGCGCATGGACCCCGCGAACGTAGATTCGATCCTCAAGCGCTTTTTCGCCGCAAGCGGCCAGACCAGGCATCCGGAAACACAGCTGCGCTACGCGCGGGTACAGAAGCATCTGCGGTCCTTCCTGGAGAACGACGGCGTTGCCCTGCTCAACACCCCGAGCGCACAGCTTCTCGAACTTGAGGCGCAGTTCCAGACCGATTCGGTCTACGCGCGCGTGATGGGTGCTGAAGAGCTCCTGCACGCCCTCCCCACGTTCCTCACCTCACCGCATCTGCTGCCCGACTTCCACGACCGGCTGGCGCAAATCAGCCTGGCATCCCGGCTTGCCCAATGGCTCTGCTCCCGGCAACTGGTGGAGCGCACGTCGTCCTGGGAGGATGTGGTCCTCACCCGGGCAGCAGCGGAGCGCGCGCGCAGGTCAGCGGTGACGTGAAGTCCCGGCGGTCATTTGCCAGTATCCTCAGCTTCACCCCACCCCGTTCGACGAAGGAACGCCCGTGCCGCAGGAACCAGGAAAACCGTTCAGTGTCTCCCGCGAGGAGGATTTCCTTCGGCTCCGCTGGATGCCCGGAACCGTGATCACCCACGCAATCGGTGTCTCGGCCGCTTCGGCGCTCGCGGATCTTCACGGCCCTTCGGTACTCCCGTTGCTGGTGAATATGACTGGCATCAGCATGGTGACGCCTGAGGCGCGGGAGGGCATGATGAACTACAAGAGGTTCTCCCATGTCGCCCTGATCGGCGGAGATCAGGTCGACGAGGTGATGGCCGCGTTCTCCCACCGTTCTCCGGTGACCACCCGCTACTTCACCTCCGAAACCGACGGGTTGAACTGGCTGCTGAACAGGAACTAGCAACACGTTCGGGTCCGCCTGCAGAATCGATCACGTGATCAACGTGGGGCCCGGCGTTGAGTGTGAGGAGCTTATGCGTCTGGTCTCCCTCGCCGACGGTAGGCGGTAGGGCTTGTTCCGTAGGCCCGGCTGAAAGCGTTGCTGAAGGTGAACGCCGTGCTGTATCCCACGTCGGCGGCGATAACCGAGGTGGCTTCGGTGCCAGCCAGAAGTTGGTCTGCCGCCAGTGCCATGCGCCAGGCGGTGAGATAGGCCATCGGCGGTTGTCCAACGCAGGCGGAGAACCGGGCGGCCAGGCTGGCGCGGGAGAGATGAACGTGCCGGGCCAGTTCCGCGACAGTCCATGGATGGCGTGGATCATCGTGGAGCAGGGCCAACGCCCGGCAGATGATCGGGTCACCAGCTCCCGCCAGCCAGCTTGGGACCTGCACCTCGGTCCGATTCGCACAGGCGCGGACAAGATGGAGCAGCAACAGGTCCAGAATCCTGTCCAGCGCGCTCTGCTGTCCTATTGCAGAGCGGCCAAGCTCGCGTTCAAGCAATTCCAACAGCACCGGATCCAGTTCCGTAGCCGTGAAAACAGCTACGGCCGGAAGGGCGGCGGTGACGAGCCGTCCGACCGCAGCGTCGGACTGGTAGGTGCCGATCAGCAGGATGTTGCTTCCTTCGGCAGCATTGCCCCACGTCCGGACGCCCTGGTTCATCGTTGTCGGCAGGTGATTCCCGGAGGGGGTGCTGCAGACCTGGCCTGCCCCGATCACCACTGTCGGTGGCCGCTCCGGGGTGTCTGCCACCCGATAGGTGCCGGGACCACGAACGGTCACAGCCTGCCCGGCAACCAGCGGTTGGGGTGGCTCCTGGTGGTGCACCAACCAGGAGGTTCCGCGCACTGGAATGATCAGGGTCAAAGCGGCCCCATCGCGCACATCGATCGAGAACGGCGGATCCATGACGACACGCAGGGCAAAGGCACTCCGTGCTCGGGGTCCGGCCAGGAACTGCGTCAGGGGGTCCATTTCTACCAACGTAGACGATGAGAGATCAGAAGTGGACGTTGAAGTATTCAGCGTCCACGTCTTGAAGCGCAGGCTGGGTTCATGATTTCTCTCGCCTCCAGCACCCCTGTCCTTCCCACCGGCGGTAGCGACCGCACGGTTTGCCGCCTGGTTCGCCATCCCATCGAGCGGCAAGTGCCCGTTCAGATCGCTTCCAGGCAAGGACCAACACCCTTCGACGGGAACGACCAGCGCCGGTGTGCACCTTCGGAAATCTTCGGGGTCGGCGCATGATGCCCTGGTTGCCAGTCATCGCGGGGACAGGATCTGCCGTCGTGGGCGGTTTCTACCTGGCATTCTCGGCTGTGGTCATGCCGGCCCTCCGCGACCGACAGGCGAATGAGGCATGCACCGCAATGATCGCTATCAACGAGGCAGCCCTGCGACCGACCTTCATGACAATGTTCTTCGGGACAGCAGCCGCGTGTGGAGGGACAGCTTTTGCGGCCATCCTGGAGCCCCAACCCCAGACGCCACTCCAGATGATCGGATCCGTCGCCTACCTCGTCGGGTGGACATCCACCATGGCCATCAACGTGCCTCTCAACAACCGGCTCGCACGTCACGGCACCTCCGAAGGGGACGGAAGATGGCTGGACTACGCACAACGATGGACCACGGCAAACCACCTACGCACCGTGCTCTCCCTGGCAGGCGCTGCGGCGCTGCTCTTTCCGACTCTTACGCGGTCGAACTGAAGCATGGACTGGGATCGACCCTACAAAGCCGGACCGGACGTCGTTGCCACCAATTGCCGAATTCCAGAATCTCCAGGCCAGCACCTGCCCTGAAGGACGGGCCACCGCTCCGCTTGCGACCATGCGGCCTCTTCCATCCACACCCGGGAATGGACGGGGTGCGCAACAATCGAAGGCGACGCCTGAACGGTGGTAGGAATGTAACGAGACGCACCAGCAGGGTCCGTTGCCATTGGAGACAACACCATGACAGAAACACCCAACAAGTCGGTTACCCTTCGTTTTCTCGCTGCGCCAACGGACCTTGGCCATAGCGGATCGGTCGACGCCGGCACGGTGCTGGAGTGGGTGGACAAGGCTGCTTATGCGGCGGCCGTCGGTTGGGCGAAGTCCTACTGCGTGACTGCCTACGTCGGCAATATCCACTTCGCCGATCCCGTCAAAGTGGGTGACATGGTGGAAGTGCAGGCCACCATCGTCCACACCGGGCGGTCCTCGATCCATATCCAGACGGTGGTCTCCTCGGGTGACGTCAAGGGCGACGAGGCAACCATGCGCAGCCAGTGCCTGGTGATCTTCGTAGCAGTGGGTCCCGATGGAAAACCGGATCCCGTCCAGCCTTTCGAGCCCTCCACGCCGGAGGAGATCCAGCGCAGGGACAGCGCCGTCGCCCGGATCGCGGTCCGCGAGCAGATCGTGGCGGCGATGAACAAGCAGGAATACACCGAGGAAGGAACAGCGGAACGCGTCACCCTCCGTTTCCTCGCCGCTCCCACCGACGTCAACTGGGGTGGAAAAGTCCACGGCGGCACAGTGATGGCATGGATCGACGAAGCGGCATACGTATGCGCCTCGAGGTACTCCGCCAGGCACACCGTAGCGGTGTTCTCCGGTGGGGTGAGGTTCTACCGGCCGTTGCTCATCGGCGACGTCGTGGAAGTCGAAGCACGCCTTGTCTATACAGGAAACAAAGGAATGCACATCGCCGTGCATGTCCGGTCAGGCGAAGCGACCGGGACCGAAATGCACCTCACCACGTATTGCCTCACTGTCATGGTTGCCCGCGATGACAGCGGCACCGCTGTTCCCATACCGGCGTGGTCGCCCCGCTCGGAGGAGGACAAGCGGTTGGCGGAGCATGCCCGGGAGCTTCTCGAGATCCGTGGACGAGCTCCGGGGAACCGGCTGCCGAACCACCTGCTCGGCTGATGACGGTCCTGGCCGTACCGCCACAAAGCGGGGCCCGGGTTGGCGCGGTGAGGTGGGCGGACAGGCTTCAGAGGGAGCAATTGATCAGCAGCGGCTCCGGATGCAGGCGTATCCCGAACGCCCGCTCCACCCCGTCGGCCACGAGCCTCGCAACGCACAGCAGGTCCTCGGCACTGGCTTCCCCACGGTTGGTCACTGCAAGGGTGTGTTTCGTGGAGAGCGACGCCCGACCGCCCACCGCGGCGAGGCGGGCGTGGGGGTCCGATCGAGCGGCCGGACTTTCGTCCCGGGAAATTTCCAGGCCGAAGCCCTTCGCGAACCCCGCATTCTCGATCAGCCAGGCAGCACTGAGCTTGACCTTTCCTTCCTCACCGGCCGGGAACCGCGGTGCGTCGACGGGCAGGGCTGACGCGACCGACTCCGGAACAATGGGATTGGTGAAGAACGAGCCCGTGCTCCAGGTATCGCGGTCCGGTGGATCGAGCACCATCCCCTTCGCGGACCGCAGCTTCAACACCGCGCGCCGCACATCATTCGCATAGGCACGGCCGCCAATGGGGAGGTCAAGCGCACGGGCGAGCTCGGCGTACTTGATGGGCTTGCCCATTCGTCCCAGTCCGAGCTGGAACTCGACGCTCAGCACAACGTAGCGGGGCGATCCGTTCACCGTGCTGCGCTTCAGCAACGAGGTCCGGTAGCCGAATTCCAACTCGAAATTGGTGAAGCTCCGGATGGTGCGGGTCTCGCGATCCCAGGTGCGTACGGTGGCGATCGTCTGGGACACATCCGAACCGTAGGCGCCGACGTTCTGCACCGGAGTCGCCCCGGTGGAACCGGGAATGCCTGACAGCGTCTCGAGGCCGGAGAAAGCGTGGAGGACGGTGTACTCCACCAGTTCGTCCCAGTCCTGGCCCGCCTGCACCTTGACCATCACCCCGCCGCACGAGGCGTCGTCGTCGTTCACCGTGAAGCCCGAGGAGGTGATGCGGACCACCGTGCCCTCGAATCCCTCGTCGGAGATGATGAGATTCGATCCACCCGCGAGAATGAGCAGCGGCTCCGCAGCCTCATCGGCCGCGCGGACGGCGTCGATGATCTCCTGTTCGGAACCGGCCTCGACGAGCTTCCTCGCCGGTCCGCCCACGCCCGCAGTGGTGAGGGAACCGAGTCTCACACCTGCAACCTGCTCCGTCATGGAAGCTTCACGACTGCCTGTGCCTTGACCAGTACCTTCTGGCCCCCGTACATCACCGTGAGGTCCACCCGCACGGTCTTCTCCTCCGCATTGACGGCTCCGAGGACTCCCCGGACCTCGACGACGGCTCCTGGCGTGCCCGGCTCGGCCGTCGTATCCTCCACGATCACCGGTTTGGTGAAGCGCGTCTGGTAGTCGACGACGGCGCCCGGGTCGCCGATCCAGTCACTGACGAGCTGAACGGCGGCGCCCATGGTGAACATGCCGTGCGCAATCACGCCGGGCAGCCCGACGCCCGTCGCAAAGGCCTCGTTCCAGTGGATGGGGTTGAAGTCGCCGGATGCACCCGCGTATTTCACGAGGTCCTGACGGGTGATGGGAATGGTGGCGGACCCGATCTCCTGGCCCACTTCAAGGGTCTCGATCTGAATAGTCATGGCTACTGCTCCTCTCCGCGCACCAGGAGGGACGACGTCGTGGTGGCCGTTTTTTCGCCGTCCACCGTGAAGATCTCGGCGCGCGTGGTGATCATCGCGCCGCCCCCCATCGCGCGGACCTGGTCCACGTGCAGCTCGGCGACGAGCTCGTCACCGGCGACGATGGGGCGGTGGTGGACGAAGCGCTGGTCAGCATGGACCACGCGCGTGAAGTCGATACCTGCGGACGGATCCGCGATGAGCTGGGCATCCGCCCGCTGCGCCACGATGATGGCGAAGGTCGGGGGCGCGACGAGATCGCGGTGGCCGAGCGCCTGCGCGGCTTCGACGTCGTAGTGTGCACGGTTGCCCGCTTTCACCGCCCTGGCGAAGTCCCGGATGGCTTCCCGCCCGACGGTGAAGCTGTCCCCGGTGGGGTAGCTCCGCCCCTGCAGTTCTGGATTGATGGTCATGGATTTCCTCCAAAGGGGCGTGATGAAGCCGAGGCCTCAAGGGTAGTCGAGCGACGGGGTCAGCGGCGGGCGCCCGAGCGGCGCCGCGCGTCCCTTGCGCGCACCACCATGCCGGCGATGTGGCATGCCAGGCCTGCGACGATGACGGGCATCGCTGCGAAGACGAGCACATTCGATCCGGAGGCCGAGCCGGAAACGGCGAGAAGGATACCGGCGCCGGTGATCACCAGTGCGGCGACCAGAAGCCTCCGGTACAGGGCCGAGCCGGTCTCCCACGGGGTATTGAGCATGATCCAAGCCTACTGGTTCCGGCGCGTGCCCTTGCGGAAGCTTCGGAACCTCGCAGCTCAGAACAGGGACTCCTGCACAGCGGGGATTGCTGTCGTGAAGCTTCCTCGCTCGATCCGCCGACCCTTGAGCAGGGACAGATCCGCAAGGAACGGCACCGCAGTTCCGTCAAGCGTGGCGAGCACGCAGGAACCGATCATCGGCCCGATGGTGAACCCGTGCTCACCGGTGTTCAGGGCCCCCGGGTACAGCTGCGGCCGCCGGGCCGTCAACACAGCAGTCCACGAAGACGGTGGAAGAAACGTCTCCTGCACCACCGTGAAGCCCCCGATGTCCATGCCGCTCGCCAACAGGGTCCGGGTCGCGTCTGCATGCTCCCTGTTCAGGACATCGATCCGCTCGGCGCTCAGCGGCGCGCACAGGGCGGCCGCCTTGGCCGAGGACCGCACTGCCTGCTGCAATCCGAGTGAGAGCGTCACCTCATCCTCGAGGATGCGCACGACGCGGCCGTTCTCGGCCGTCGCGACGTAGCGCGCGCCGACCGCTCCCTGCTCCACGAGGCGAGCGCGCTTCCGCAGGTCCGACGCCGTTCCCACCTTCGTGGCACCGCCTGCGAAAGTGGCGACATAAAGCCAATGGCGTTGGTCCAGATAGCGTTTGAGCCCTTCGGGCGCTATCCCGGAGCGGTGGATGTCGTGCATGAACCGTAGGTCGTCGCGAGCGAAACACTGCCCGCACTGGTATCCGCGTTCGGCTGCTGCCTGCGCGGGGCAGCGGAAGTGGGTGCGCGTTTCGGCGTCGTGCACGCGGTAGTGGCCAAGGCAATACCGAACATCAGGAGGCGAGGCGATGCGGTAGGCAAGGCGGGCTCCGGGCAGCAGCGGAAGATCCTCGGACTCACCGCCGGGACCCTCGAGGGCCAGGAAGGGTGTGTTCTCCCGCCAGGTCACGCCACTGCACAGGTACTGGGGGGAGGGCGGCATTCAGCAAGCCTAGGAAGCGCCCCGGTTCCAGGCAAGCCGACCAGATGGTGACGGTAATCAGGCCCGCGGTTTCGCCCGGACGTGCATGCGCTCGCCCTGGTGTCCGAACAGGCTGAGGAGCTCCACGGGATGCTCATCGGCGCTCGCGAACCAGTGGGGGGTGTGGGTGTCGAATTCCGCGGCCTCACCCGGCACCAGCACGAAGTCTTCATCCCCCAGGACGAGTCGAAGCCGGCCGTTCAGGATGTATACCCAGTCATAGCCTTCATGGACCTGCAATGTCGGTGCCTCGTTGCCGACACGTCCGGGAAGGACCATCTTGAAGGCCTGCACCCCGCCCGGTCGGCGCGTGAGCGGAATGACGGTCGCGCCGGAATGGCTCACCGGACGAAGATGGATGCGGGGATCACCGGTCGACGGAGCGCCGATCAGCTCTTCCAGCGGGGTTCGAAAGAGTTGTGCGAGTGGCAGGAGAAGCTCGAGATTCGGCCGCCGCTGGCCCGATTCGAGCCGTGAGAGCGTACTGACCGAGATTCCGGTGGCAGTGGACACTTCGCCAAGCGTCAATTCGCGCCGCTGGCGGGCGCTTCGGAGCCGCGGCCCGACGCCGTCGAGCACTTTGTCGTAACTGGGAATCATTGTCCTAGTTTGCCATACCGGCAACAATGTTTGCCAGCGCCACTACCGCCGGCCAAGAATTGATCCTGTCGGCACCACTGCCGCATCAGCACACAGGAGATCGAGATGGACCAACAGTTCCAGTACGACGTCGTCATCATCGGCGGAGGGGCAGCGGGACTGAGCGCCGCGGTGACTTTGGGCAGGGCGCTCCGCTCGGTGCTCGTGATTGACGCGGGACAACCGCGAAACGCGCCCGCCGCGGGCGTGCACGGATTCCTCTCCAGGGACGGCATGAGCCCCCTGGAACTACTGTCGATCGGCCGGGAGGAAGTATCGACCTACGGCGGCGTGATCCGGCAGGGAACTGCCGTGTCCGCTCGAGCGCTGGATTCGCGGGCCGGCGGGCTACAGCCATCGAAATCGGGATTCGAGGTGCTGCTCGAGGACGGCAGACCCGTCACGGCGCAGCGCCTGCTGCTCACGACGGGGCTGGTCGATGAACTGCCGGACATCCCGGGGCTCCGCGAACAATGGGGGCATGGTGTGGTGCACTGCCCGTACTGCCATGGCTGGGAGGTGCGGAACCGACCCATCGGAGTCCTCGCCTCGGGGCCCATGGCAATACACCAGGCGCTGCTGTTCCGTCAGTGGAGCACCGACATCACCCTGTTCCTCAACGACGCAGGAACTCCTACTGAAGAGGAGTGGGAGAAGCTGGCGGCCCGGTCGATCCGCGTCGTCGAAGGAGCCGTGCGGGAAGTCCAGGCCGACGCGGATGGCGTTACCGGAGTGGTTCTGGAATCGGGCAGGGCTTTCGCGCTCGGCGCCCTGGTGGTCGGGCCCCGGTTCGCCGCCCGCTCGGCCGTGGCAGCCTCACTCGGGCTGCTGACCACAGAGCATCCCCTGGGAGTAGGCGCCTCCCTTGAGACTGACGCCCGGGGAGCTACGGCAGTCAAGGGGGTGTGGGCGGCGGGGAACGCAACCGACCTTGTCGCCCAGGTCATCAGCTCGGCGGCAGGGGGCGTCGCGGCCGGTGCGGCCATCAATGCCGACCTGATCGATGAGGAGACCACCGCCGCCGTCGAGGCCCGGAAGAACGGCTTTCCGGCAGCCACCGAGGCGCGCATTTCGAAGCTGATTCTTGGCAACAAGCGCCACGGCCTCGAGACTGTACTCACCCCTACCCTGGAGCACCATGCATCCTGAATCCCAGCACGACGAGTTCGAGCACGCTGTCTTCGACCAGGAATTCTGGGATCGGCGGTATGCCGGCCAGCACCGGGTGTGGAGCGGAAACCCGAATCCCCAACTCGTGACCGAAGCCCAAGAGGTGCCCCCGGGCCGTGCACTTGATGTCGGATGCGGAGAGGGCGCCGACGCCATCTGGCTCGCGGGACGCGGCTGGCAGGTCACCGGCGTCGACATCTCCCCCGTCGCCCTGGCCCGGGCACGGGAACAGGCGGACCTGGTCGATCGAGGACTGCGCATCGAGTGGCGCGCCGAGGACCTGTTGTCCTGGGAACCCGAGCCCCGCGCCTACGATCTCGTGTCAGTGCAGTTTATGCAGCTTCCGTCAGCGGCCCGAACTCCCCTGTTCCGAAGGCTGGCGGCGTCGGTGGCACCCGGCGGCATGCTCCTGATCGTGGGCCACCACCCCTCGGATCTCCAGACGACGGCGCACCGGCCCCGAACTGCCGACCTGTTCTATCCTCCCGAGGAGATTGCCTCACTGCTCGACGAAGGTTGGACGGTCACGGAGTGTGAAGCACGCCCCCGCCCGACCACCGACCCCGAAGGAGAATCCGTGACCATCCACGATTCAGTGCTGGTGGCCCTGCGCAGTTGACCGCACTGGCATACTGGCGCCATGGATCTTCCCGAACGGCTGTCTCCGGACGAATTCTGGGCCATGTACGACGGCGGCGAACAGCAGGTGCGCCGCATAGCTGCCGGCGCCACCGCTTTCGGGTTGGCGGGCTGGCCCGGAGGAGACAAAGCTGCCGGCGAGTGGGATGTCGGGTCCACTCCCCCATCGGTCGTCACGCTTGTCCATGGCCCGGACGTCGGAACGCCGCACGGAACGGTCCGCACCACCACCCAGGACCCCGTGACTGATGCATGCCTCAAGCGGATGAGGGGCCGCTTTCCCGGCAGCGGGCCGGAGCTGACTGCCCGGCTGCAGGCGTTGCGCGAGGAGAAGAGCGACGACGTCGTTCTTCCAGTTGACGGCACCCGCACCGTCTTCACGGTGTGGCAGGAACGCAACGGCTGGTGGGCGGCGGGTTCGCACGACGGGTACGGGTTGGTTCTCGAGGTACGGGGTGCGGATCCCGCTGCGATCGAGCTGGTGCGGGTTCTCGATTTCGAGCCCTACTTCGCGGGCCGGCGCGCCCGCCTGAAAGCCTCAAGGGGGGAAGGATGAACGTTTGTCGCAACACCGGCCCAATCCCCGACTCAGGCGCCCTGGATAGGCTCCACCCATGGAACAGGTCAACGAGCGGTACCTCAACTTCGCCAGCGGAATCGACAAGCTGACGCTCGAGCAGAACAGGATGACGAGCACCATGCCGTTCATCTACCCGCACTTCGCCTCCATGCCCGACGCTCACCTCGGGAAAGGCTGCGCCGTCGGGTCGGTCCTGCCCACCCTCGGCGCCATCATCCCTGCAGCCGTGGGGGTGGATATCGGGTGCGGCATGGTCGCGGTCCGCACCGGCCACAGTGCGGGCGACATTCAGCACCTCGACCGGAGGGCGCTGCGGAAGGCCATTGAGCGCGCCATCCCGCTCTCCGCGGGAAACAACAACCGCAAGGTGGCGGTGACGGCCGAACCGCGGATCCGAATCCTGGAGGAAAAGGCCGCAGCGGCCGGCTTCGACCCCGCGGCGCATGTCGGCAGATGGCGTCTGCAGCTCGGGACGCTGGGGTCCGGCAACCACTTCATCGAGGTCTCGCTGGATGAGAACGACGACGTCTGGTTCTTCCTCCACTCGGGGTCCCGCGGGATCGGCAACCGGATCGCGCAACATCACATCAAGGCGGCCCAGGCCTACTGCAGGCAGCACGGGATCCAGCTGCCGCACCCCGACCTCGCCTACCTCGTCGAGGGAAGCGAACTGTTCGACCGTTACATCAAGGAATTGCTGTGGGCCCAGAGATTCGCACTGCTGAACCGCGAGGAGATGATGGACCGCGTGGTCCATCAGTTCCTGGAATGGGTCGGCGGACCGGTCGACGAACGGGAACGGATCAATTGCCACCACAATTACACGGCGAAGGAGACCCATTTCGGCAAGGAGGTGTGGCTGTCACGAAAAGGTGCCATCGCCGCTGACGCGGGCCGCCCCGGACTCATTCCCGGTTCCATGGGCACGCGGTCCTATGTGGTGACGGGCAAGGGTTTCGCTCCCTCGCTGAATTCTGCTCCGCACGGAGCGGGCAGGGAGTACTCGCGCAACGCGGCACGGAAACACTTCACCCAGGACCAGCTCCGGAAAGCGATGGAGGGCATCGAATTCCGCGACACCGATGCCTTCCTCGACGAGATACCCGGGGCCTACAAGGACATCGACGTGGTCATGGAGGATGCTCGGGACCTGGTGGGCATCCGGCATACGCTGCGGCAGATCGTGAACGTGAAGGGCGACTGAGACCCTCCCGTCAGCGGTCCCGTAAGGGCAGCTTCAGTTCGGGCCTGGTCCTCTCCAGTTCCGTGAGCACCAGGGAGACCGCCGTGCGGTCGACGCCGCCACCGCCGTCATCTTCCCGGTCGACCGGCCGCGCAAGAACGGCGTTGGCGGAGCGGGTGAACGCCGTCCAGTTCCCGCCGCCCGTCCGGAGCGCACGAAGCGGCGCGAGCAGGGCGGCGCGCCGCAGCCAGGCGTCGTCGTCGTGCGCCCAACGGTCCAGGACGACGTCGGCGCGTGCCCGCGCGGGTGGATCCAGCCTTTCCATGAGGGGCCCGGTGACATCGACGGCGAGCGGGTCGACCAGCACCTGCAGCCGAGCCTCGCGGACGAAGCCCTCGATCCGCGTCAGGTCGGAGTTCCTCAGCAGATGGAGATTCGATTGCAGCAGGACGACGGCCGCGAGGCGTCGTTCGAACACCGGGGCCGCCCATAGCTCGGAGCTCAACGCCGTCACCTCGTCGTGCATCAAGCGCGGGTAGCGGCGCAGGGCGTCCCGGACGGTCCCCCGGACTGCTCCGACCGACGAACCATAGAACCGCAGGCCGCTTCCGAGCTCCGCTTCCGTCTCTGCCGCCCGCTCCTCCGACCCCTCACGTTGCAGCGCGGCATCCACGAAGTCTGCAGGATCGCTCATCGGGCCATTGTCCCGTCTCCGTGGAGCCGATCGATAACCGACGACGACGGCGCGGACTGTGCCACGATGAGAATCCCGCTTCGATCCAGCGCAAGGAGGACGGCATGGAGATTCCCGTCATCGCGGGGCTGGCAATTTTCATCGGCACCGTCCTGCAGCGGATTTCCGGCACGGGGGTGGGGCTGGTGGTCTCCCCTGTCCTCGCGCTGCTCCTCGGCCCATCCCTCGGGGTCCTTGCCACCAACGCCACGACCACCGTGACCGGGTTCCTCATCCTGCTCTCCGTGCGGCGGCGCGTCGTCTGGCGACGGGCATCGGCGTTGATCGCGTCAGCGGCCGTCGGCATCGTCATCGGCGCGGGTCTGGTGGCGATCATCCCCGCCGCCTGGCTGCAGATAATCATCGGCACGGTGGTCCTCGCCAGTCTCGCGCTGACGCTGGGCGCACCGCGACTGCCGTACCTGATCGGCAAACGCGTGACCTTCACTGCCGGCGCCCTCGGAGGGCTGCTGAACGCGACTGCCGGTGTCGCGGCCCCGGCCATGGTGATCTATGCGCAGCTGACCCGGTGGGAGCAGCGGACCTTTTCTGCGTCCCTGCAGCCGATCTACATGAGCATGGGGGCGATGTCCGTTATCGCCAAGACCGCGATCGGCGGAACAGGCATCGACGCCCTTCCGCCCTGGTGGGTGGTCCCCGCCGTCGTCGGTGTGGTTGCCGCCGGGATCCTGGCCGGAACCGTGCTTGAGCGGAAGGTTTCGCCCGCCGTGGCCCGGACGCTGGCGATCACCCTCGCCGGCCTCGGCGGGGCAGCCGCGGTTGTCAAGGGCGTTCTCGAGCTGATCTAGCTGGACATCGACGGTTCGACCTTCAGAGCGGAACTCTCCAGGACAGGATCTTAGCCCCTGCGGCGGCCGCGGGGCCGGCGGGGACCGACTTCATCAGGGCGTTGCGGGCAGCGACGGCGAACCGCCCGCGGACGTCCGCTCCCAGCAGTCCGGCGGCATGGGAACGACGCGCAATCTGCTGCGTGCGGGGGCGGCGTTGTGCGTCGAAGCGCTGGAGCGCGATTGCGAGCGGTGTACCCGCATTGACCGCACGGCCGATCAGGAGGCCGACGCAGACCCCATCCTCCAGGGAGGAGTTGGCGCCCTGTCCCATGGTCGGCACCATGGCATGGGCGGCATCGCCGATGAGCACCGTGCGTCCGTGGACGTAGGTCGTGAGTCGCGGTGCGAGCGAGTAGACGTTGTGCCGCAGAACCTGGTCCGCCGTCGTGGCGTCGATGAGTGAGGGAACCGGGGCCGCCCATCCTGAGAAGTAGTTTCCGGCCGCGGACTTCTCGTTCGGCCATCGCGTCTTTTCGGCGGTATGGGTGTACACATACCAATACACCTGGTCCGCGCTGATGCGGACAGCGCCGAATTCGGTGCCGGGCCCCCAGATCACCGCGAAATCGCCTGATACGAGGGAGTCGTCCTGGACGATGCCCCGCCACGCGGATTTACCGCTGTAGCGGGCCGAAGTTGCAGGTGCGACTTGATTCCGTAGCGTGCTGCGCAAACCATCGGCTCCCACCACAAGGTCCGCCTCGTAGTTCCTGGTGCCGTGTGCTGTGCTGCACTGCACCGAGGCTCTGGCTCCGTCCGGGTCGCCGGGATAGATCCTCGATACCTGTGCCCCGCTCACGAGGCATGCACCGTCGGTGGCTTTCCGCAACAGCCGATGCAGCTGCTGCCGGTGAATCCCGTAGACCTCCTGTGCAGGCTCCCCCGAGCGGTTCCGGGGGATGCGCATCAGCCAGTCCCCGCGGTGGTCCATCGTTCCGGCAAGGCGCAGCGGATAACCTGCGCTGCGAACTGCGGAATCGATGCCGAGGGATGCAAGAGCGGACAGACCATTGGAGGTGATGCTGAGGCCGGCCCCGACTTCGGTGATCCGGTCCGCCTGCTCAAGCACTGTCACGGCCCAGCCCTGACGAAGAAGGGACGCCGCGGCCGTCAGGCCGGCAATGCCGCCTCCAATGATCACTGCTGTGCGCTCGGGCTCGATCACCAGTTCCCTTTCCCGGGTTCCCTATGCGACAACCTAGTGCCTTCCGCTGTCCGAACGGGCCACGATCATCGCTCCGTCGTCCGCATGCCGGAATCGGATCTCCCTTGCCCTTGGACAACGAGCCCTCCAGCTACGCGCTATTCTTACGAATCGCACCAACGAGCACGCAGAGGGAGAATCCGTGATCATCCGAAGCGACGTACTCGAGGCAGAGAAGCGCATCAGCGACTATGTTCGGCGCACGCCCCTGTTCCGCGCGGGCACAGCGGCTGTGCCGCTGTGGTTCAAGTGCGAGTTTCTTCAGCACACCGGTGTTTTCAAGGCCCGCGGGGCCTTCAACCGGCTCCTGGCAGCACGCGAGCGCGGCGAACTCGACCCCGCAGTCGGGGTGGTGGCAGCCTCCGGCGGCAACGCGGGCCTGGCCAATGCCTATGCCGCGGCGGCTCTCGGTGTTCCGGCAACCGTGTTCGTACCGGCCACTGCCCCTCGCGTGAAGGTGGATCGCCTCCTCGGGTATGGGGCAACTGTCCGTCAAGTCGGTGCGGAATACGCGGAGGCCTACACAGCGGCGATGCAGTATGTCGAAGCGAGCGGGGCCTTGTTCTGCCACGCCTACGACCAGCTCGAGATCGCAGCGGGCGCGGGCACCATTGCCGAGGAGATTCTCGAGGATGAGCCCGGCATCGACACGATCATCGTCGCCGTCGGCGGGGGCGGGCTGTATGCGGGCGTCGCGGCAGCGGCCGAGGGCCGGGCGGGCGTCGTCGCGGTCGAACCTTTCAGCATCCCCACCCTGCACGCGGCCCTGAAGGCCGGTCGACCGGTCGACGTACCCGTGTCCGGAATTGCAGCGGACTCCCTGGGTGCCCGACGAGTCGGTGAGATCGCTTTCGGCATGGCGTCGCGGATACCACCGGCCTCGGTGCTCGTCGATGACACAGCCGTCGTCGCCGCCCGGTCGCAGTTGTGGAGCGAGTACCGCATCCCCGCCGAATACGGAGCGGCGACGGCTTTCGCCGCCCTCACGTCCGGAGCCTACATTCCCTCCGCAGGGGAACGCGTAGCAGTGGTCATCTGCGGAGCGAACACCGATTCACGCACGCTGGAGAGCCCTCCCGAAGCAGCCGTCGCCAGGCAACCGGGCGCCACCCGAACTGCGCGAGCGGAGAGCGGCGGCACCGGGCACGGCTAGCCGCGGTCCTGCTCATTCCTCGGTCCCGCGCAGGAGATCACGCCCGCCGTACCGCCGGATGGCATGGCTGGCCTGCGCGAGGGCGAGCATCTTCAGCACGAGTTGGCTATGCATGTGCATTCCGACAGCGGCGGTGAGCGCCAGTTCATCGAGTGTCGGTTTCGAGCCCGTGATGTCCAGGTTCAGGCCGGCGATCGAATCAGCGGCAGCGGCATAAGTCCTGAGCGTTCCTGGATCCAGCGACACCCCCGCCGTGGTCATCGCGGTGAGATGCGCGTTGAGGGCGTTCCGCGCCTCGCTCGGCTCGTCGGGCCACCCCAGCTCAGCGACAACCGCATCACCTTCAACCGTGTGCACCTCAGGGCCCTGGAGCTTCAGCACGGTTGACTGGATAACCCCCAGCAGTTCAAGCGTCTGCTCCGCCGAACCGTCGGCTTTGTCGAGGACGTCCACGACGATCGTGATCTCGCGAAGCCCCAGCCCCACCACGTGCCGCAGCCCCTGGATGAGCCGGAGTCGCTGCAGATGCTCCGGGCCGTAGGCAGCGCGGGTCGGGTTCAGCCGCGCCCCCGGCTGCAGGAGCCCACTCCTCAGGTAGAACTTGATGCTCGCCGCGCTGACCTCGGACGCCTTGCTGAGTTCAGCTAGCTGCACCAGGTACTGCCCTTCCGGTTGGATAGCGCATCAGTGGTTCGATATCCAGATATACAACCATTGGATAGTACTCCTATCCTACAAGCATGGAATGGAACGCATTACTGGCAAGCCATGTGATCGTCGCCCTGTACGTGCTCGCGCTGGGGCCGGTGAATATTCTCCGACGACGTCGCGACCGAAGGCACCGCATCCTTGGTTACACCTGGGTTGCCGGCATGCTCTTCGTGTGTCTCAGCAGCTTCTGGATTGTCCCTTCCGGACACTTCACCTGGCTCCACGGATTGTCCGCGTTCACCCTGGTGACGGTGTCCCTCGGCCTCGCCGCTGCGATCCGCAGGAACGTCCGGGGGCATCTTTTCAACATGATCGGCAGTTACCTCGGCATTCTGATTGCGTTCGTCTTCGCCGCCACCCTGCCCGACCGGCTCATTCCACGGCTTCTGGCCGACGATCCACTGACCGCCGTCCTCGTTGCGGTCCTTGTCCTCGCAAGCACAGCCGCGCTGTACTTCACCGTTCGTCCGCAGAGGAGGCGGGTCCCGCTTGTCCGGGCGGACGTCCATCCGGGAACGCCAAAGGTCAGCGCAGGTAGGATGCACCGTTGACGTCGATGACCGTGCCGCTGACCCATTCCGGCGCCGTGGTTGCGAGCCAGGCGACGGTCGCAGCGACCTCGGACGGCTCGGCGACCCGACCGAACGGGCTCTGGGCCCGAACGGCATTCCCGTCCGGCCCGTCAAGTACGGAGCGGCCCATGTCCGTATCGACGAAGCCGGGAGCGACGGCGGCCGCGAAGATCCCGGAGGGGGCGAGTGCAACCGCGAGGGACTGGGTCATCGCGTGCATTGCCGCCTTGCTTGCGCCGTAGGCCGGGGTGGTCGGCTCTCCGCGGTACGCTCCCCGCGAGCCGACGCTGACCAGGCGGCCGCCTGCGGGGCCGCGTGTGCGGTGCCGAAGGTGATCGACCATCAACCAGGACAGGTTCGCCGGCCCGAGCAGATTGACGTCCAGGGTGCGGCGCCACGCCTGCTGCCAGTCCGCATAGGTGGTGCTGTCCACAGGATGTGCCTCGAAGACCCCGGCGTTGTTGACCAGGACATCGAGATTCCCGAGTTCGGCGACCGCCTCGCCGAAGATCCGCTCGCATGCCTCGGGCGAACTCAGGTCCCCTACCACCACAGCGTGCCCCGCCCCTGGCAAGCTCGCCAGAACGCGCATCGCAGCCGCCTCATCGGATCCGGTGTGCACAGCTATCGTGTGCCCTATCGCGGCCAGGGCCTGTGCCACAGCGGCACCGATACCGCGGCCCGCTCCCGTGACAAGAGTGCAAGTGTTCATCAACGCGACACTACCCAATGGCCTGGTAGCTGCGCCACACCGCGATTCCGGAGCCGGGGCCGTGGCGCCGGGTAAGTCCGGGAGTTCAGGGCTCGGCCGAACGAGGTGGAATTTTTCGGGGCACCGCAAGCTTGCTTCCGTAGGACAGGCATGAAGTTGCCAAAAGGAACCGGTGAGGAGAACGCCAGTGAGTTCGGTTGAATCGACCATGGAATCCGACGATCGAGGGGAGCCGACCGCGCTGGTGGTCGGTGCGTCCGGTATTGCAGGTTCGGCCCTGGTGGACAAGCTCACAGGTGAAGGCTGGCAGGTGCTGGCGATGTCGCGCAGTGCCGGTCAGCCGAGGAAGAACGTGCGCTACGTCCAGGCCGACCTCTCATCCCCGCGATCCGTTGCTGAGGCGCTGGCTCCTGAATTACCCACCCACGTCTTCTTCACGGCGTGGGCACGCCAGGACACGGAGGAGGAGAACATCCGGGTCAATGCGGCCATGCTCCGGAACCTCCTTGCAGCTCTCGAAAACAAGCAGGTCGCCCACGTAGCGCTCATGACCGGATTGAAACACTATCTCGGTCCTTTCGAGGCCTATGCAGCAGGAGAGATGGCCGACACGCCGTTTCACGAGGAGGAACCCCGCCTGCCCGTCCGGAACTTCTATTACGCCCAGGAAGACGAACTGTGGTCAGCGGCCGCCACCCAGGGCTTCACGTGGTCCGTGCACCGCGCCCACACCGTGATCGGACACGCGATCGGCAACGCCATGAACATGGGCCTGACCATCGCTGCTCAGGCCTCCCTCTGCAAGGCGGCAGGGCGACCGTTCATTTTTCCCGGGTCGGAAACCCAATGGAACGGCCTGACCGACATGACCGACGCCGGCCTTCTCGCGGACCACATGCTGTGGGCTGCGACCACTCCCGCCGGAGCCGACGAGGCCTTCAACATAGTCAACGGCGACATCTTTCGGTGGCGGTGGATGTGGCCGCGCCTTGCCGCGTATTTCGGCGTCGAGCCCCAGGGTTACCTGGACGCGCCAAGGCCGCTTGAGGGCCAGATGGCCGGGACGGAGCAGTTATGGCACCAACTGGCCGAGACCGGAGGACTCGAGGAATCCCGCCTGGACCGAGTGGCGTCGTGGTGGCACACTGACGGCGACCTCGGCCGGAACATCGAGGTGGTGACGGACATGAGTAAAAGCCGCCTGGCCGGATTCACCGGGTACCGGAGAACCCTCGACTCTTTCACCAACCTGTTCGACCGCTACCGGGCGGACAACCTCATCCCCTGAGCCCGCCAGAGCTGATACCGCGGGGATCCTGCAGGGCTGTCGTTCCGCAAGCAGTCGGCCGAGTTGTGTAAGGCATACCTAACAAGATAGTTTTCAAGGGCGCGCAGAATTAGAGAACACTTTCATGCCCTATTTGCCGAAGTACCCGCCTGCTGCGGGATGGCCCTTGAAAACTGGAGCAACATCATGAAGACCCCCCTGAAGTCCCGCCTGATGGCGGGCGCCGCCGCTGCTTCGATGCTCGCGCTCAGCGCGTGCGCCCGGGAGGCGGAAGCGGGATCCAGCTCCGAATCGACGATTTCGGTGGAGCACGCACAGGGGACCACCGAGGTCCCCTCCGACCCGGAAACCGTCTACACCTTCGACCTCGGCGTGCTGGACACCCTCGATGCCCTCGCGGTCCCGGTGGCAGGCGTCCCCCAGGCCAGCCTGCCCGAATCCCTCTCCCAGTACGGCTCCGAAGACATCGCCAACATCGGCACGCTCCAGGAACCTGATTTCGAAGCGATCAGCGCAGGGAACCCCGACCTGATCATCATTTCGGGCCGCACCGCGGATTATTACGAGGAGTTCAGCGACATCGCCCCGACCATCGACCTCAGTGTCGATGCTGCGGAGCCGATGCCTTCCTTCAAGGAAGTCACCACCACCCTCGGCACCATCTTCGGCAAGGAGGACGAGGTGGAGGAAAAGCTGGCTGCCCTCGACTCGCGCATCGAGGAGACCAGCACCGCCGCCGCCAACGCCGGAACCGGCCTGATCGTGATGACCAGCGGTGGAGAAATGACCGCCTACGGAGCGGGTTCGCGCTTCGGCCTCATCCATGACGTCCTTGGCGTCGCAACCGCCGCCGACATTGCAGCGGACGGCAGGCACGGGGAGTCCATCTCCTTCGAGTTCATCGCTGAGAAGGATCCGGACCACCTGTTCATCATCGACAGGGATGTCGCCGTCGGCGAGGCCGGCGAAGCGGCATCTGCCGTGCTGAACAATGACCTCGTCAACGGCACCAAGGCCGCAAGGAATAACAACATCACCATGCTCGACTCCACCGCCTGGTACATCGTCGGATACGGCCTGAACAACGTGGACGCCATGGTTTCCGCTGTCCAGGACGCGACGGCCTAACGGCCCCCAGCCCTGGAGTCGGCGCCGTAGCGCCGACTCCGGGGGAACGGACAGAGATATGACAGCCACCGCCGCGCCGACCAGAAGTCCGGCTTCAGGAACCGCCGCCGTCGTTCCCGATGAACGACGGCGCTTCTCCCGCGCCGCCGGCCTGGCCGCTGCCGCTACGGCAGTCCTCTGCCTCGCCGTGGTGAGCATGTTCGTGGGCGTCAGCGACGTCTCGGTCAGCACCTTGCTCGCAGGCGACCCCGTAGCCTGGGACGTCTTCTGGATCAGCCGGGTACCCCGCACCCTGAGCGTGATCCTGACCGGAATGGCCCTCGGCGTTGCCGGGCTCATCCTGCAGCTCATGGTCCGCAACAAATTCGTAGAACCCTCCACCGTCGGCACGGTGGAGTCGGCATCGCTGGGCATCCTGGTCGTGACGATATTCCTGCCGGCCGCCTCACTCTTCACGAAGATGACCACGGCGGCGGTTTTTGCCGCCGCAGGAACAGCACTGTTCCTGCTCGTGCTGCGGCGGATCCCACTGCGCAACACGCTGGTGGTCCCCCTCGTGGGAATCATGCTCGGCGGTGTCATATCCGCCGTGACCACCTTCTTCGCCTACCGTACGGACCTGCTGCAGACGCTCAACAGCTGGATGGTCGGTGATTTCTCCGGCGTGCTGCGCGGCCGCTACGAACTGCTGTGGATCGTCGGCGCACTGACCCTGATCGGCTACCTTGCCGCTGACCGCTTCACGGTTGCCGGTATGGGGCAGGACTTCACCACCAACCTCGGCCTGAACTACAACCGCGTGATGGCTCTCGGACTGGTGATCGTGTCCCTCATCAGCGCCGTGGTGGTGGTGAGCGTCGGCTCCATTCCCTTCCTCGGCCTGATCGTGCCGAATCTGGTCTCCCTGCTGATCGGCGACAACGTCCGCCGGTCAGCACCCTGGGTTGCCGTCTTCGGTGCCGGTTTCGTCCTGGTCTGCGACATCATCGGCCGGACCATCCGTTACCCCTACGAAATCCCGGTAGGCGTGATCGTTTCCGCCGTCGGCAGCGTCCTGTTCCTCTACCTGCTACTTCGCCGGCGGGGTTCCCATGCCTAGGATTCCCGTGGCCAGGATTCCCATGCCGAGGATTCCTAAGTCTGGGGTGTCCACCGAAGCCCTTCCTCCCGCGCTCAGCCAGCACCGCCGCCGCCCGGTCCGCAGCATTCCTCCCCGGACCTGGATCCTCGGACTCGCCATTCTTGCCGCTGCCCTGGTGGCAGCGTCCCTGACCATCGGGCTGCAGGGCGACGTCGGCTACGTCCTGCCGCGCAGGGCGATCAAAGTGGGCTCGATGATCCTGGTGGCTTACGCCGTCGGCGTCTCGACGGTCCTGTTCCAGACGGTCACCTCCAACCGCATCCTCACCCCCTCCATCATGGGTTTCGACGCGCTCTACGTGCTGATCCAGACGATGCTGGTCATCGCGCTCGGCGGCGGCGCATTGCTCTCCCTCAGTGACCCCTTGCGGTTCGGGATCGAAGTAGTGCTGATGATCGGATTCTCCTTCCTGCTCTACCGGTGGCTGTTCACCGGCGGCGGGAAGTCGCTCCATCTGATGCTGCTGGTGGGCATAGTCTTCGGCACCATGTTCCGCGGGTTCTCATCGCTGTTGCAGCGGCTTATCGATCCGAGCGAATTCCTCATCCTGCAGGACCTGTTCTTCGCCAGTTTCAACAACGTGGACGGCATGCTGCTGGGTTGTGCCGGCACCGCCGTCGCACTGGTCAGCGGCGTTGCCTGGCGCATGCGGCACTCCTTCGACGTGCTGGCCCTCGGACGTGATACCGCGGTGAATCTGGGGGTGGACCACAAACGGTCGGTGACGGCCATCCTGGTCATCTGCTCGGTGCTGGTGGCCGTCTCGACGGCGCTTGTCGGTCCCGTCACGTTCTTCGGCCTGCTGGTTGCCAGCCTTGCCTACCAGCTGTGCTCGAATTTCCGCCATGCCGCAGTCCTGCCTATCGCCGTCCTGCTGGGCGTGATTGCGCTGGTGGGCGGGCAGCTGGTGCTGGAGCGCATCTTCGAGTTCGATACCGCGCTCAGCATCGTCATCGAATTCGTCGGCGGACTCGTCTTCCTCATCCTGCTGCTGAGGGGCGCCGTGAAGTGATGCGGCACGGTTCAACCACGACTGCTGGGCATTCCCACCGCCTCCAGAAAGGCCTTCGAGCATGATCTCCGTGACCGGCGTCTCCAAACGCTATGGAACCTCCACCGTGGTGGACAACGTGAACTGCGAGATCAGGGAGGGCGGCGTCACCTCGATCATCGGACCCAACGGAGCCGGCAAGTCGACCCTGCTGTCCATGGTCAGCAGGCTGCTGCCGATGGATGCCGGCGTCGTGTCGGTGGACGGCCTGGATGTCACCGCCACCCCGGGCCGGGAACTGGGCCGGAAGATGGCCATCCTTCGCCAGGACAACCAGCTCACGGTCCGGTTGACCGTCCGCGACCTCGTGGGATTCGGCCGCTACCCGCATCACGGCGGGCGCCCCGGACCGGGCGACCGGGCACTGGTGGAGCAGGCCATGGACTACGTGGATCTGGTGGGCCTCGCGGACAGGTTCGTCGACGAGCTCTCCGGCGGCCAACGCCAGCGTGCCTTCATCGCCATGGTGCTCGCCCAGGACACCGACTACCTGCTCCTGGACGAACCGCTGAACAACCTGGACATGAAGCACTCGGTGGAGATGATGCGCCTGCTGCGCCGCCTCACCAATGACCTCGGCAAGACCGTGGTACTGGTGATCCACGACATCAACTTCGCGTCCTGCTACTCCGACGACATCATCGCCATGTGCGAGGGACGAATCATCCATCAGGGACCTCCGGCCCGGATCATGCAGCCGGAGGTGCTGCACGATATCTACGACATCGACATCCGGATCGAGGAGATCGACGGCAACCGGATCGGCGTGTACTTCGCCTGACCGCCCACTGTCCCACCGCTTGCACCACCGCGGAAGAATGCTTGACATGACACCAACGTGACGTCATTGTGGTGTCATGGATCTACAGCGATTTGTCGAAGACCTTCAACAACAGCTGGGCGTCGCGGCCGAAGCAGGCGGCCAGCAGGCACGCGAGCTCGCCGACCGCCTCACCGCGCCGCTGGAAACAGCGACCCGGCTGGTCCTGCTGGAGGCGCTGGCCGCGGCAGCAGGTGAGATCACACGGGAACTGGCGCCGGGCTCCGTCGATGTCCGTCTCCGCGGACGCAACCCCGAGTTCGTGGTGACGCCGGCGGCAACGAGCGCGGATTTCGACGGCGCCTCCCACGATTCCGATGCCTCCTCTCCCAGCGCAGCCGGCGCCGAGGAGACAGGAACGTCAAGGTTCACCCTGCGACTGCCGGACCAGCTCAAATCGCGGATCGAGAAAGCCGCCGCCCGGGAGAGGCTCTCGGTCAACTCATGGCTCGTCCGTTCCGTCACCGCGTCCCTCGACCAGGCCGGCCGCGGTTCGCGGGCAGGTGAGCGGAAGCCGTCCAGCGGACGCCGGTACAGCGGATGGGTGCAGTGATGCCAGACCCTGCGGCTCCCCCGTCCTCCATCCAGGCATCAACCAACCCGATCAGGGGAACTTCCATGTCGATCTTCTCAACCCCCGAGCCGATCTCCCTCATCGTCGACCTCAACGTCGGAGAGGTCCGGATCACGGCGAGTGACCGCAGCGACGCCGTCGTCGACGTACGGCCGAGCAACGAATCAAGGGCGTCCGACATCAGGGCCGCAGAACAGACACACGTCGAATTCTCCAACGGCACCCTGATCATCCAAGGGCCGAAAGAACGGAAACGGTATGTGATCCTGAGGGAGAACGGTTCCGTCGACGTCACAGTCGACCTGCCCTCCCACTCCGAGATTCGGGGCGACGCCGGAATGGGCCGCTTCGAATGCGAAGGAGCACTTGGGCGATGTGACCTCAAGACAGGCTTGGGCCGAATCCGGCTCGACCGCACCGGCGCGGTACGGGCACAGACCGGCTACGGCGATATCACCGTGGCCCAGGCAGTCGGCGACGTCGAGGCCAGGACCGGGTCGGGTGAGATCACCATTCATAACGTGGACGGCTCTGCCACCATCAAGAACTCCGACGGGGACATCCATGTGGGCGAGATCACCGGGGACCTCGCCATCAAGGCCGCGAACGGAAATATCTCGGTCGGCCGAGCACAGGCCTCCGTGGCCGCGAAGTCCGCCAACGGCAACGTCCGGGTCGGCGAGGTCGTCCGCGGCTCCGTCGTCCTTGAAACGGCCGCCGGGAATGTGGCGGTGGGTATTCCGGAAGGCACTGCGGCATGGCTCGATGCAAGCACCCAGTACGGGAAGGTACGCAACTCGTTGAGCGCGTCCGAGGGGCCCGGAGAATCGAAGGAGACGGTCGAGGTCCGCGCCCGCACGTCCTACGGAGACATCGAAGCCCACCGCTCAGGGTCGAACCGCGCCAGGAGCGGAAGGGGATGAACCCCCGCCGACTCCAACCAGCGAAGCCGGCATAACGGGAACCGAAAGCAAAACCTCCGGAAGCCATCGGCTTCCGGAGGTTTTCATTTGTAGCGGTGCCGGGACTCGATCCCGGGACCTCACGATTATGAGTCGTGCGCTCTAACCAGCTGAGCTACACCGCCATAAATGAGTTCGCCCGCAACCACCATTTTACCGGATGCGGGCCCCTCATTTTCGAGCCCCCCACCGGAATCGATCCGGTGACCTCGTTCTTACCAAGAACGCGCTCTACCACTGAGCTAGGGGGGCAACAGCAAGAAACTTTACCAGTTCCCGACCGCTGGTGCGAAATCGAAAGCCGCCCTTGTCGGCGACATCCCGATTCCCCTCCGGATCCCCGCTATGGCAGGGATCCGGAGGGGTCGGCCTAGCTAATTCCTACCACTGGTCCGTCTGTGCACTCGACCGTCCGGCGCCGGCTCCGGCACCCTTTCCGGTACGGGCCTTGCGGGCACCGTCTCCGCTGAATCGGGTGTCGCCGTCGCGCTTCTTGGAGTCGTTGTTGAAGTCCTTCTTGAAGGGCTTCTTGAACTCGCCTGCACCGCGGGCCCCGGCAGGCTTACGGCCCTTGTCGAGCTCGAGGTGGATCAGTTCGCCACCGATGCGGGTCTTCGACAGTGCACGCAGCTGGTCCTTGCTGAGATCCGCGGGGAGCTCGACCAGGGTGTGATCGGCGCGGATATCAATGCCACCGATCTGCGCGGAAGAGAGTCCGCCCTCGTTGGCGATGGCACCCACGATCGAACCGGGCATCACGCGCTGGCGGCGTCCCACGGCGATGCGGTACGTGGCATTGCCCTCGGTGAGGGTGCGTGTCGGTCCGCGTGAACCGAAGGCATCCTTGCGTCCCTCGGAGCGCTCACGCTGTCCTGCCGGCGCAACCGGGATGTCCTTGACGAGGATCGGATTGCCGTTCTGAGCCATGACGGCCAGCGCGGCAGCAATCTCCGCTGCGGGAACGTTGTGCTCCTGCTCGTAGTTCGCGATCAGGTCGCGGAATTCGGAGACGTCCTCGCCCGCCAGGGTTTCGGTGATCTTGCCCGCGAACTTGACCATGCGCAGTTCGTTGATGGTCGCCGTGGAGGGAAGCTGCATCTGCTCGACGGGCTGGCGCGTCGCCTTCTCGATGGAGCGCAGCAGGTACTTCTCACGAGGGGTGATGAAGAGGATGGCGTCACCCGAACGGCCCGCGCGACCGGTGCGGCCGATGCGGTGCACGTAGGACTCGGTGTCGTGCGGGATGTCGTAGTTCACGACGAGCGAGATCCGCTCCACATCAAGTCCACGGGCTGCGACGTCGGTAGCCACGAGGATGTCGATCTTGCCGTCACGCAGGGCCTCGACCGTGCGCTCACGCTGCTGCTGGGGAATGTCTCCGTTGATGGCTGCCGCCGAGAAGCCCCGTGAACGCAACTTGTCCGCCAGATCCTCGGTCGCCATCTTGGTGCGCACGAAGGCGATGATGCCGTCGAATTCCTCGACCTCGAGGATGCGGGTCATGGCATCGAGCTTGTGGGGGCCCATGACCTGCAGGTAGCGCTGACGCGTGTTGGTGCCGGTGGTGGTCTTGCCCTTGACGGAGATCTCGGCGGGATCGTTCAGGTACTTCTTGGCGATCCTGCGGATGGCACCGGGCATGGTGGCCGAGAACAGTGCAACCTGCTTCTCTGCCGGCGTCGATGAGAGGATCTGCTCAACATCCTCGGCGAAGCCCATGCGGAGCATCTCGTCGGCCTCGTCGAGCACTACGTACTCGAGGTTCGAAAGGTCCAGCGAGCCCTTGGAGATGTGGTCGATGACACGGCCGGGAGTACCGACGACTACCTGGGCACCACGGCGCAAACCGGCGAGCTGCGGCCCGTACGGTGATCCGCCGTACACCGGAAGAACAGTGAAGCCGTCCATGTGGCGTGCGTAGGAGGTGAATGCCTCGGCGACCTGGAGCGCGAGCTCGCGGGTCGGTGCGAGCACCAGGACCTGCGTGTGCTTGCTGGGGCCGCCGTTGATGTCGGCGAGCTCTGCCATCTTCGACAGTGCAGGGATAGCGAATGCTGCCGTCTTGCCGGTACCGGTCTGGGCCAGACCGACGACGTCGCGTCCTTCAAGAAGCGCCGGAATGGTGGCGGCCTGGATGGGTGACGGCTTTTCGTAGCCGACGTCGGTCAGTGCGGCGAGTACGCGGCTGTCGAGGTTGAGGTCAGCGAAACGGATGTCGACGCCGTCGTCCTCCGCGGGGGCCTCGGCTGCGGGGGCAGCAGCGGCCGGGGCCTCGATTGCTGAGTTGTTTTCGGTGTTTTCCAGGGACAGATTTTCAGGCATGAGGGAAGAACCTTCAGATAGATGCCGGACGGCCCGGATGGCGGGAGCCTACAGGTGCCGTATGTACATAGAAATCCGGCACTGTTTCAATCCCGCGGCAGGACTTCTCGTCACAACTGGTTCGCTGCTCTCTCAGCAGTGATGTGTGACGTTTTCTTCTAGCCGGCGCTCCCTGATGAATCTGCCCGCCTGTTCTGCAGCGGGCCCCAAACACAACCTATCCAGCCCTTGAAGGGGCGAAAATAAAGGGAATACCGGTGTGGGGGATATTCCAAGTCTACTGTACGCAAGGCGCGTGGACCATTCGAAAGCCCGACGACGGCGGGTGACCTTCCCCACGTCGGCTGTCACTCGGTCGGATCCAGCGAGCCGCAGGGTGGGATTCAGCCGGTCCGGAGGGCCTGGAGCGCTGATTTGCGCACCTGTGGCGACAGGGCCGGTTCCCTCGCCGCATCGGCGTCGAGCAGTCGCTGGGCGGAGACCGCATCAAGCCCGGCAAAAACCTGGGCGGCAGTGATGCCGTGGGCGGGCACGCTGAGAACCTGCACGCTGTCCCCCGCTGCCATGGCACCCCGCTGGACGACTCGAAGGTAGGTGCCCAGCCGGTTGGCCTCCGCGAACCGTTTCACCCAATTCTTCTCGCCGAGGCGGCGCGCGAAGTTCACGCATGGAGTCCGGGGCATGGTGGCTTCAAGGATCACGGTGTCCCCTACCAGCCAGCGCTCTCCAATGACCGCGCGGCTGGCCTCGACGCCGGCTACCCGAAGGTTCTCCCCGAAGAGGCCGGGATCCACGGTGCGGCCGAGTTCGGCGCTCCAGTAGTCGGCGTCGTCCTGCGAATAGGCGTAGACGGCCTTCAGCGGGCCGCCGTGATGCTTGCGGCTGGCCTGGATATCACCCGTCAGCCCGAGGGCGTGCACGTTCACCTCGCCGTTCACCGGCCGCTTGTCGATGGCGGTGACCCCCGTGGAATCACGCGTGGGAAGGAGTTCATGCACTCTGCATACTGCCACCACGGAACCAGTCGTCATGCCGATATCCTATGGCGCCGGAGTGGTCGGTACCGGTGCCGGACGCGCCGCGTGGGCCGCACCGGTGTTCCCACCGGCGGTGCTCGCCGTGGCCCGCTTGTCGGCTGCGGAACTGTCTGCCGCTGGACGGAGCGCCCGCGTCAGCAGCACCCAGAACACCTGAATCGCCAGGCCGCAGAAGACGCCGGCGCTGGAAGCCATGAGCCACCCGGTGGTCAGCTGGGAGTTGAGGTCCTCGGCACCGAGCAACGTGCCGATGGTCTTGGGCGAGTAGACGAACACGGGCAAGGTGACCACGAACAACACACCGGCGGCGTAGCGGTATGCCTTCCGGCTCTCCGGCAGGGAGAAGAACTGGGCAGCGAGGACCGGAAGGATGAGCGCGATCCATACCCAATGGTGCGACCACGAGATGGGCGAGATGAGCAGCATGAGCAGCGCCGTCGCCATCATCCCCATGAAACGGTCGTTCCGCGCACGGGCACCACGGATCACGTACGCGGCCGCGCCGACGAGCACAAGTGACACAGCGAGCCACGGGAGGAAGGACGGGAAATCAGGGCCACCGAAATGCAGGATCGCTCCACGCACCGACAGGTTGTCCACGTACCCCTCCCCGCCGATCCGGCCCGTGTCCCGCAGCATCTGCAGCCAGTAGATTCGGGATTCCGAGGGGAGCAGCAGGAAGCCGAGCCCGATGGTCCCGAAGAACCCGGCCGCCATGTTCCGCAGTTCGCGCCACTCGCCCCGCATCAGGAAGTAGAGGCCGAAGACCAGCGGGGTCAGCTTGATGCCAGCGGCGATTCCGGTGAGCATCCCCGTGGGCCACCTGCGGTGCGGCCCCGACAGCAGGTCCACGATGATCAACGCGAACAGGAGGATGTTGACCTGCGCGAAGGCCATCGTCTCGCGCCAGGGCCCCAGCAGGCAGATCAGTCCGGCGCCGGCGATGGCGGCCGGCAACGCCACGGGATGGCCCAGCACCGCACGCACGCCGGGAAGGCCCGTCAGGTAACGGGCCACGTATACCGCCGTCGTGAGCGCCGTGAGGACGGAGAGCGCCACGAAAATCGCCGCGCCGGTTTCGGCAGTCACCAGGGTCAGCGCAGTGAACAGCAGGGCGGCGAAGGGTGGGTAGGTGAAAAGGAGCGATCCCTCACCCTCACCGAACGAGCGGGTATACAGCGAACCGTCGCCGTCCGCCACGCTCTGGCCGCCCATCCGGTAGACACGGAAATCCAGGCCGATGAAGTTGGCCCACGCCAGCGACCACAGCACAAGTGCCGCGAAAACGACGACGGCGGCAATGAGGGTGAGCACCCGGACCACCGGTGGGCTGCTGCTCGAACGCATGAATAATCCTTCGTCGACGGGTTGCCGCGGGACCCTCCTGATGATCCGATTCATCGCCCGGCGGCTCATCCAGTGTAGCCAGGCACCCGGCGGTCGCGACCAAGCGGGTATGTTGGAAATTCCTCACCTACTGCGAAAGGGCCCTCCTCAATGACCACGTCCCCGCTCGGAAAATCCGCCGCACGCCCCCTGACCGCAGTCGTCAACGCGCACGTGGTACCCATCGATGGGGATCCCTTCGACGGCACTGTGGTGTTCGACGGCGGCACGATCACCGCGCTCGGTGCGGACGTGGAGGTGCCCGAGGGTGCAGCCGTGATCGATGCCGACGGCAGATGGCTGCTGCCCGGCTTCGTCGACGCTCATGTGCACCTGGGTACTCATGAGGAAGGCGAGGGCTCGGCGGGGGACGACACCAATGAGATGACCGATCCCAATACCGCCGGTGTGCGTGCCCTCGACGCCATCAACCCCTACGATCCCGGCTTCGACGACGCGCTCGCAGGCGGCGTCACCACCGTCAACGTCAACCCGGGTTCCGGCAACCCCATCGGTGGCCTTGCCGTAGCCATCCACACCCACGGCCGGTATATCGAGGAGATGCTGCTGCGCTCCCCCAGCGGCCTGAAATCCGCACTGGGCGAGAACCCAAAGCGTGTGTACGGCGACAAGAAGCAGACCCCGTCCACGCGCCTCGGCACCGCGATGGTGATCCGCAAGGCGTTCATGGAAGCACAGAACTACATGGGCAAGGCCGACGAGAACGCGCGCGATCCGAGACTCGAGGCACTGGCCATGGTGCTCCGCCGGGAGATCCCCTGGCGCCAGCACGCCCACCGGGCGGACGACATCGCCACCGCCATCCGTCTCGCTGACGAATTCGGGTACGACCTGGTGCTCGACCATGGCACTGAAGCGCATCTGCTCGCCGATGTGCTCGCCGAGCGGGGCACGCCCGTGCTGATCGGCCCGCTGTTCACCACGAAGTCCAAGGTGGAACTGCGCGGGCGCTCGATCGCCAACCCCGGCAAGCTCGCGGCGGCCGGCGTCGAGATCTCGATCATCACCGACCACCCCGTCATCCCGATCAACTTCCTGGTGCACCAGGCAACGTTCGCCATCAAGGAGGGGCTGGACCGCGAAACGGCGCTCCGCTCGATCACCATCAACCCGGCGAAGGTACTGGGTCTCGACGGGCGCCTCGGATCGCTGGCCGTGGGCAAGGACGCCGACGTCGTGCTGTGGAGCGGTGACCCGCTCGATGTCATGCAACGCGCACTGCAGGTCTGGATCGGGGGCCGTGAGGTCTACCGCTATGACTCCGCCACCCGCAGCGGCGTCGTCGCAGCCCGGGATTAACAGCGATCATGCCCAGCCGCAGGCCCGCACTTCCGCCGAAGCCTTTCACACTGCGCGCAGCCTTCGCAGTGTGGCTCGTGGTAGGCGTCCTACTCCTCGTGGCGGGAGGCACCTTCCTGTTCTCCGCGGCGGCTCAGGAGGAGGACCGCGCAGGGTTCCTCGGCCTGGGGGCGGTCCTCACGGTGCTCGCCGTCGTGCAGTTGGCGCTCTTGCTGCGCCTGCGACGGGGGAAGCGCAACGCGCGGGAGCTCCTGAGCACGCTGGGGATCATCGCGGGCGTGCCCGTCCTGGTGCGCGGCACCCCCGGCCTATCAGCGATCGCCGTTGCGATGCTCGTGGCGGTGCTGTTGATGTGGCTGCCGCAGAGCAGCGACTATTTCCAGCTCACCGAGCCGAAGGCGAAGAAGAAACTGCGCTTGCCGTGGAAGCGGGGTTGACGCGGTTCCGACGCGCCGACCGGCTCACTAACGCTACCGGCAGTCACCCTTTTCGTGATTGAGCCATGCGTGGGCCGCCCTCATTGGCCTTCCCGCACGATGCGTGAAAAAATTGCGGTGAGTCCCTGATCAGGGAACTCCCGGACGATGGGTGCCGTACCCGGTGTGCGACAAGACGGCCCATGGGAGAAAAGTCATGGCATGGATCGTTCTCGTCATTTCCGGTGTGCTGGAAGCCGTATGGGCCACGGCCCTCGGTAAATCCGAAGGCTTCAGCAAACTCGGACCCACCCTCGTCTTCATTCCGTCGATTCTGGCCAGCATGGCTGGTCTGGCCTACGCGATGCGGGACCTGCCCACCGGAACGGCTTACGCCGTCTGGGTCGGCATCGGCGCATCCCTGACCGTCGTGTATGCCATGGTCACCGGCGCCGAGGCGTCGTCCCTTATGAAGATCGTGTTCCTGGCCATGATCGTCGGCGGCGTCGTGGGGCTCAAACTCAGCCACTAGGTGCACCGGCCAAAACGCCGGTGACGGCCGGGGCGCCATCGAGGAGGACCCCGGCGGCGTACCGTTTCACCGCCTTCCCTGCGCGATGTGACCGAACGAGCCGTCGCGACGGAGCTGTCCCGACAGTTCGCGGCCGTCGCTCCGGAGGATCGCCCTAGCTGCGCAGTGCGGTGAGCGCCTGCTCGAGGTCCGCCAGGAGATCCTCGACGTCCTCGATGCCCACCGACAGCCGGATCAGGTTTTCGGGTACGGCAAGTTCCGTGCCCTTGACCGACGCGTGGGTCATGTCCGACGGATAGTTCATCAGCGACTCGATGCCGCCGAGGGACTCAGCCAGCGTGAACACGGAGGTGGCTTCGGCCACCTTCTTCGCCGCCTCGGCTCCGCCCCTGAACGTCACCGAGATCATGCCGCCGAAGCTCTTCATCTGGGACGCGGCGAGGTCGTGGCCCGGGTGGTCGGCGAGGCCCGGATAGTACACCTGCTCCACTTCGTCCTGCTCCAGGAGCCACTGCGCGATTGCCGTCGCGTTGGAGGAGTGGCGGTCCATGCGGACGCCGAGCGTCTTGAGGCCGCGCGTGGTGAGCCACGCTTCCATGGGCGCCGACACCGCACCGACGGCGAACTGGATGAAACCCACCTTCTCGGCGAGATCGTCGTCGTTCACCACGACGGCGCCGCCGCTGGCGTCCGAGTGCCCGCCGATGTACTTGGTGGTCGAGTGCACCACGACGTCGGCGCCGAAAATCAGCGGCTGCTGCAGGTAGGGCGAGGCGAAGGTGTTGTCCACGACGAGGAGCGCGCCGGCGTCGTGAGCGAGCTGTGCGACAGCGGCGATGTCGGTGATCTTCATCATCGGGTTCGACGGCGTTTCGACCCAGACCATCTTCGTATTGCCATTCGCGATCGCCGCACTGACGGCGTCGAGGTCGGCCATGTCCACCGCACTGTTGGTGATGCCCCACTCGGACAGCACACGGTCGATCAGCCGGTAGGTCCCCCCGTAGGCGTCATTGCCGAGCACGATATGGTCCCCCGGCCGCAGGGCTGCACGGATCAGCGCGTCCTCGGCTGCCAGTCCCGACGAGAAGCTGAAGGCGTGCTTGCCACCCTCGAGGGCGGCAAGCTGGGTCTGCAGCGAATCGCGCGTCGGGTTGGTGCCGCGGCCGTACTCGTAGCCGTTGCGCAGCTTGCCGATGCCGTCCTGGGCGAAGGTGGTGGTCTGGTAGAGCGGCGGGATGACCGCTCCCGTAGTGGGATCCGGTGTCTGGCCGGCGTGGATGGCGCGGGTGTTGAAGCCCTGGGCGTCAGAATGCGTCACGATGCTCCTGAGAATGGGGGTGGTTGGATGCTCATATAGGTCAGCAAGTCCTGGCGCGTGAGAATTCCCACCGGCGAACCGATCTGCGTCACCATGAGGGTGTCATGGTGCTGGAGCCTCTCGCGGGCCGCGTCCACGGCCTCGGATGAACCGATCAGCGGAAGCTTGCCATCCATGTGCTCCGAAATCACGTCTGTCGGCTTCGCTGTGCCCTGGAAGATTCTCGCGGTGAGCGAGCGCTCATCCACCGAGCCCAGCACCTCACCCATCTTGACCGGTGGCTCGTGCGAGAGGACCGGAATGCTCGATACCCCGTACTCGCCCATCATGGCGATGACGTCGCGCACCGTTGCCGACGGCCGGGCGTACACCAGTTCCGGGGTGGTCCCCGTTTTCGAGTCCAGTACCTTCCCCACCGTGTTGTCGCCGCCATCCCCGTTCGAGAAGCCAAGTGACTTCATCCAGTCATCGTTGAAGATCTTGCCGAGGTAGCCGCGGCCGCCATCGGGCAGGAGGACCACGACGACGTCGTCAGCCGTCAGGTTCCTGGCCACCCGCAGGGCGGCCACCACGGCCATGCCGCATGATCCGCCGACCAGAAGCCCCTCCTCACGGGCAAGGCGTCGTGTCATCTCGAAGCTCTCCGCATCGGTGACGGCGAGGATCTCGTCTGCGACAGTGCGGTCATAGGCATCGGGCCACATGTCCTCCCCGACGCCCTCCACGAAGTAGGGGCGCCCGGTACCGCCGGAGTACACGGAGCCGTCCGGATCAGCGCCGATGATCCTCACGGCGCCGCCGTCGCGGCCGGCCGATACCTCCTTGAGGTAGCGTCCTGTTCCGCTGATGGTTCCGCCGGTGCCGACCCCGGCGACGAAGTGCGTCAGACGCCCATCGGTGTCATTCCAGATTTCTGGACCCGTGGTCTCGTAGTGGCTCAGGGGTCCGTTGGGGTTCGAGAACTGATCGGGCTTCCAGGCGCCGGGGATTTCGCGGGTCAGCCGGTCGGAGACGCCGTAATACGACTCAGGGCTCTCGGGAGCAACGGAGGTCGGGGTCACCACGACCTCCGCGCCGTAGGCCTTGAGGACGTTGCGCTTGTCCTCGCCCACCTTGTCCGGCACCACGAAGACGCACCTGTAGCCGCGCTGCTGGGCGACGAGGGCAAGGCCGACGCCGGTGTTCCCGGAGGTCGGTTCCACGATGGTGCCGCCGGGCTTGAGCTTGCCCTCGGCTTCGGCTGCATCGATCATCTTCGATGCAATGCGGTCCTTCACCGATCCGCCCGGGTTCAGGTACTCGACCTTCGCAAGAACCGTTGCGGCGATCCCCTCGGTCACGGTGTTGAGTTTGACCAGTGGGGTGTTGCCGATCAGGTCGACTATCGAATTTGCGTACTTCATGCCTACAAAGTTACCAAGCGGCACGATGTCAGGGATCCACAGGTTACGCCGGAGGACGTTTCCGGGCCTTTCCGGCGCCTCCTGCATCGCTTTTCATGCCATTCGCGCTCCCCTCGGCGTGCCGAGTGAAACACGCCGTTATTCGTACAAACGCCTGCCGGCACGTGGGCGCGTTCCCGCCACCGGCTGCCGTGCTGCATGACATATCACGCCATTGCCGCCAATGCGCGGCGTGTCCTCCGAGACACACCGTTTCACGGACCGCCCTCCCGGGAAACGCGCAACTTCCGGTGCGGCTGCCGGCCGTATTCCACCGGCCCATAAGGCGGACCGGTGGAATACGACGGCGCCCGGCCGACTTGCACCCACTATGACTACTATCGCGATTATCGGAGCAGGATCAGGTCTCGGAGCAGCAGTAGCACGGCGGTTCGGCGCCGAAGGATTCTCTGTGGCCCTCATTTCCCGGAACCAGGGGCGCCTCGATGCGCTGGCTGAGGAACTGGGGAAGGACGGCGTCCACGCGAAGGGCTTCACCGCCGATGTGCGGAATCCGGCGTCGATCTCCAGTGCGCTCGAGCAGGCAACCGAAACCCTCGGCCCGATCGAGGTGCTGCAGTACAGCCCGCTGCCGCAGAAGGACTTCATGCGCCCCGTGCTCGAAACGACGCCGGCGGATCTCGTGGGACCCATCGAATTCTCGATCTACGGGCCCGTGGCCGCGGTGCATCAGGTGGTTCCGGGCATGCGCTTCCTCGGCGAGAACCGCGGCACCATCCTCTTCGTCAACGGCGGCTCGGCTGTCAAGCCCGGCCGCAACGTGACCGGCACCTCGGTGGCTTTCGCCGGGCAGGCCGCCTACGCGGAGCTCCTGCACGAGGTGCTGGGCGAAGAGGGCATCCAGGTGTCCCAGCTCATCATCGGCGGGCGCATCATCGCCGGCGATCCCGAGAAGGATCCGGACGTCCTCGCCGGCATCCTGTGGGACCTGCACATCCGACGGGACCGCTTCCGGCACCAGGTCAGCGAGGACTGAGCCGGAGCGGGGGGCCGCAAGCCCTGCGGCAGCACCGATCCTGTTCCGCAATCCCGTGGGACGATTAACGGGTGACCGTCCTGCCCACCTCCATCCGCGCCGCCGGCCTGTCCGCGGTGTGGGAGCCGGAGGGTGCGTACAACCTCGCCCGAACCATCGGGATCCTCCAATGTGGAGCGCAGGACCCGGCGTACATCATCACCGGGGGCGCGCATTGGCTCGCTTTCCGGAACGACGACGGCGCAACCACGCTCCGGCTGCTGCCGCGCGGTACGCTCAACTCCGCGCGGATCGAAGCGGCGGCATGGGGCCCGGGATCGGAGCTCGCTCTGGAGAGCCTCCCCCGGCTCCTCGGAGCCGTAGACGATTGGTCGCAGTTCGACGATCCCGCCTACCGCGAGACCCTGCCCGCGCTCGCCCGCAAGGGCCGCTACCTCAACCCCGGCCTGCGCCTGCCCACGACAGGCCGGATGCTTGACGCCGTCGCCCGCTCGGTTCTCGAACAGAGGGTGACCGCGCTCGAAGCGAAACAGTCGTGGCGGTACCTGTTGAACCATTACGGCAATCCCGCTCCCGGGGCCGGCGATTACGCTCCGACCGGGCTCCGGCTCCCCCCGACCGCCGATCAGTGGCGCCGCATCCCTTCGTGGGAGTGGCACAAGGCAGGCGTGGACTCCCAGCGCTCGGGAACCATCCTGAAAGCCGCGCTGGTGGCCTCCGGTCTCGAACGGCTCGCGGGCCTTCCCAATGCGGAGGAACTTCGAACCGGACTCCGCTCGGTTCCGGGCATCGGCGTCTGGACGGTGGCTGAAGTGCTCCAGCGGACACACGGGTGCCCCGATTCGATTTCAGTGGGTGATTTCCACCTCGCCGCCTACGTCGGCGCTGCCCTCACCGGCAAACGGACGGATGACGCCGGCATGGTCCGCCTGCTGAAACCGTGGGCCGGCGAGCGGCAACGCGTGGTGCGGATGCTGTATGCAAGCGGTTTCCGGAAGCCCACCTTCGGCCCGAGGCTGTCCCCGGAGGACCACCGGCGAAGGTGAGGGATCACTCCCGCTAAGCTCGTGGAATGAGCAAACCTGTCGATGTCCTTGCCGTGTTCACCCCCAACGAGGGCGAGTTCTTCCGCGTGAAACTCGCGCTCGAGATCGCCGTAGAGCGGGTCGCCGAGGAACCCGGCTGCATCCGGTACGAAATCACCGACGCCGCCGAGGACCGCATCGTGCTGACGGAGAAGTGGGAATCGACGGAACTGCTTGATCTGCACCTCGGGGGCCCTGCGGTTCAGGACCTCGGGGAGTCACTCAGCGCGCTGCTGGCCAGGCCCGCCGAGGTCACGCGCTCGGACGAACACTCCTGATTTACACCCGCGAACGGCGGTTCCGCCCGCGAACGGCGGTTCCGCCCGCGAACGACAGTTCCGCCCAGGAACGAGAAAGCCCCCGCTCACCAGCAGGGGCTTCCTCGAAATCGGCTCAGTTCTCCTGCGAAGGAGCGGCCTGTCCATTGCCGGCTGTCGCCTGCTGGGCAACCTGTTCGTGGACTGTCTTCATATCGAGGCCCTTGACGGCGTCGACGAGTTCCGTGAACTGGCTGGCGTTCATGGCTCCGGGCTGCGAGAACACGAGCACCTTCTCTCGGAAAGCCATCAGGGTGGGGATCGAGGTGATGCCCGCTGCCGCGGCGAGGGACTGCTCCGCTTCGGTGTCGACCTTGGCGAAGGTGACGTCGTCGTGCTGCTGGGAAACGGCATCGTACACCGGCGCGAACTGCTTGCACGGGCCGCACCACTCTGCCCAGAAGTCAACGAACACGATGTCGTTGCCTTCGATGGTTTCGGGGAAGCTTGCTTCGGTGATATTGATTGTCGACATGCTTTAACGCTAGCGAAGATGCCCGTCGATGTCGCCCTCTGTTCGCTGAGGATGAAGGGGGCCGAGGATCAGGAGGACGCCCTTGCCCGTCGAAACGCAGCGCTGCTTCCCGGTCGCCGATGCCGCAGCGTTCCTCCTCGGCACCTGGGAAGCCGAGCGCACCCTGATGGACAATTGGGGAGGCCGGTATGGAACTTTCACCGGCACCACAACCTTCACGCCCGACGACGCCGGCTGCCTGTCCTGGGCCGAAACGGGTACGGTCTCCTGGCAGGATTTCCGGGGACCCGCCTTCCGGGAGTACCTTCTGGAAGCGGGAACTGTGCCTTCCAGCCTCCGCGTACTGTTTCCCGACAGGCGGCCGTTCCACGACCTGGACCTTTCAACAGGCTCCTGCACTGCGGAACACTGGTGTTCACCGGACGCCTACCGGATCCGCTTCACCGTCCGCACGCCGGACGTTGTCGAGTACTCCTGGGATGTCCAAGGGCCGGCGAAGGACCAGTTGCTGACCACCGTGCTCCGTCGTCGGAATCCACCAGCGCCGCCGCATGAGCTTTGAGGCCTCCGACCGGGTGTCCACACCGGTCCTTGAGATCGCGTACGAGACGGCGGGGCCGGTGGACGGCCCGCCCGTGGTCCTGCTGCACGGCTTTCCCTACGACGTTCGCGCGTTCGACGACGTCGCCCCGCTCCTCGCGGAGCGCGGCCACCGGGTCCTGGCCCCCTACCTCCGCGGATTCGGTGCCACGCACTTCCACGAAGACGTCCCGGAGGGGGACGCCCCGCGGTCCGGACAACAGGCGGCCCTTGCACAGGACCTCCTCGACTTCCTGGACGCCCTCGGGATCGGAAGCGCCGTCCTGGCAGGCTACGACTGGGGCGGCCGTGCGGCGTGCATCGTCGCCGCACTTTCCCCGGAGCGCGCGTCAGGGCTGGTGACCGCGGGCGGCTACAACGTCCAGAACATCGCCCGGGCCATGGAACCGGTGGACCCTGAGGTTGAACGTTCCTACTGGTACCAGTACTATTTTTCCACCGAGCGAGGCCGCCGCGGCCTCGAAGCGAATCGCGATGCACTGTGCGAACTGCTGTGGCGAACCTGGTCGCCTGACTGGCGGGGCGCGTCGTCGTCGTTCCCCGCGAGCGCCCGGAGTCTGCACAATCCGGATTTCGTGGACGTGGTCATCCACTCCTACCGGCACCGCTACGGCCTTGTCGAGGGTGATCCCCGCTACCAGGAGCTGGAGGATCGGATCGCGGCACAGCCGGCCATTCCGGTGCCCACCATCGTGCTCGAGGCCGGGAACGACGGCGTCGGCGGTGCGACCAGCCCCGAGGACCGGCATCACTTCCGCGGACGGTACGAACTGCGGAACCTACCCGGTGTGGGACACAACATCCCCCAGGAGGCGCCGGACGCCTTCGCCCGGGCGGTTCTCGACCTGCTTCCGCCCGGTTAGGCCTTGGCCCGTCGCGTGCCCCGTCCCACCCGTGGGAACCGCAGAACACGCGGGAACTCGAACAGCAGGGTGACCGACGCATGATCGCCCCGGCTGTAGACGTAGGCGACGCCCAGCGGGATACCGACTCCCAGGATCAGCAGCAACGGGTACAGCAGCCAGGGGCTGGACAGCCCGACGGCGTCGGCAAGTGCCACGGTGATCATGATCGGCGCGAGGTGCGTGACATAGAAGACGATCGAGTTCCTGCCGACGAACTCGAGCCAGCGCACTGCGCGGCCACGAGGAATCAGGGGGAAGAGCCATGCTGCGAGCACCAACGCGCCCACCACGCCCCAGGCGAACTGCGTTTGGTACAGCACCCCCACCTCCATGGTACTGAGCCACGCGACGCTTGCGGCGGCCGCTGCGGAAAGTGCGACCACCCACCAGCTCCGGGTGAACCGCAGCGCCGCGTCCCAGTGCTGGGAAGTCCAGGCTCCAAGGAAGAAAAAACCGAGGAGGAACATCAGCATCCCGAACATTCCGCCGTTCGGCAGCACCAGGGAGGCAAGGAAAGCAGCGAAGGATGGGTACAGCGGTGGAATTCTCCGCAGCGGGAAGGCACCCGCGTAGAACACGAGGAGGAACCAGAGGTACCAGAGGTATGTGGGAGGGAAGTAGGCAATTTCCGCAAGGTTGGCCGGCGTGAGGTTGGCACTTGCCCCAAGGATGATGACCGACCAGATGAGGTAGGGCCAACCGACCCTGGCGCCCTTGCCGGCGAAGTAGGTACCGGCAGGCTTGCTCAGGGACCGTGGCAGGAGGAGCCCGGAAAGGAACATGAGCACGGGGATGCGGAAGGGTTCAAGGAACTGGTTGAAGGCCTCGATGGATGCGGGAATGCCCCCTTCCGTGAACCGCAGTGCCTCTCCGGCGTGGAGGACGACCACCAGCAGGATCGCTGCTCCGCGCAGGCTGTCGAGCCAACCGATTCTCGTGCCCGTCGCTGCTTTGATCGCACTTCCCCGTCGTCGGCCCGTTCCTCTTGCTCTTGCTCTTCAGCCTAGGTGTTCTGCAACAGGAAATGGTCCCCCTAACCCGGTCTCAAGAGGCAGGGGGACCATCCGGCGTCTATAGCCGCCTAGGAGCAGCTCGACCGCTGCGGTGCTGGGGTAGCCGCCGCGGGAACTACTCCCGGTTAAACAGTGCGCTTAGCATTAACAGCAGTCAATCCCACACGGGCGGCGTACGCCAAGGGAGAAATCGGAAACTTTCTCGGGCCGGCCAGTCACTGCAGATCGGCTGGAAGTCTGTACGGAAAACTGCCCCAAAACTGCGGATTCCGCTCTTGTCGGCCGTTACGGATGGGGATAATGTGGCAGCTGTTACTGCTTCGGGTCTCTGAAATGTGCGAGGAAGTAACAGGGGGGTCCGTCCGGTGCTGGAGACAGGGGCGGACCCCTCCTTTTACCGTCCTTGAAATGACGCGAGTGCTAGGAGACACATTGTGATCATCACCCTCCCCGTCGAAGTCGGCGAGCAAGTAGCCTGTCCCCACCAGTATGTGGGCACCTGCGCGGACTGTCCGAAGAAGCTGTAGCGGCGCCGTTCTCCGCCGCTTCCCGAATTCTGGGGAGGTCCACTGCTACTTCCGTTCAGTCATGCTGTTTCATCGGCACGTGTGGGCGAATGTGGGCAAGGGACGGGGCACCGGAAGAGGGCCTCCCCGATAGGCAGACAAAAGGCAGACTCAAGAGACTACCCAGGTTCGAAGAATCACCCAAGGGGCCTCGCATACCCTTGATACGGACCAATTCGACCTGGGAGGAACGCTTGGCGACCCTGCACGCAACAACACCAACCGCCACAGCGGCCCGATCCGGAGCCATCGATGCCCTCCGCGTCGTCGCTGTCGTCGGGATCGTTACCGGGCACGTCTGGGCGGGGCCCATCATCGACGCCGGCCTCTACACGTGGCACGTACCCGCGTTCTTCCTGCTATCCGGGTACCTCTGGAAGAGCAGGAAACCGGACGCCCGACGGGCCGTCGCAGCGGAAGCGAAAAAGCGATTCCGGACCATCATGACGCCCTACGTCGCATGGTTGGTCGTGACCCTCCTCGCTCACGTCGCCATCCACAGCCACCGCGGCACGCTCACTCCGGAAGCTGTGACCCTGCCTCTTATCGGCGGGTCCCTCAATGCGGGGCCCTTCGGGGCTTACTGGTTCATGCCTGCACTGTTCATTTCGGCCATCATGTTCCGGGCAGTCGAGCGTGTTCCCCTTGTCCCTCGGGTAGCGATCATCGGCGGGATCACAGTCGTCACCCACCTGTTCGGGGACGCTCTCGCCCTGCTGCCCATGTCACTCGGGGTCGCCGGATCCGCGCTCATCTTCATGCTCGCGGGTCACGGACTGCAGCACTTCCGTGCCCTGGTGCAGGCGCCGATCCGGATCGGGGCGGCGTGCCTCCTTGTGGGTACCGCACCTATCCTCGCCAGGACGTCAGCACCACTGGACATGAAGTACGGCGAGCTCGGCACACCTGTGCTCAGTGTTGTCGCAGCGGTGCTGATCGGCTTTGGTCTCCTCCTGATTCTCGAGGGCGTGTTCTCCCGGCTGCCCGGATGGGTTCATGCGATGTCCACGAGGCTCGCCGCCGGGTGCCTGATGGTAGTGCTGACCCACACGTACGTTCTATGGTTGCTCGCGATTCCGGACACGGGGCGATCCTACTGGGTGCTGATCGCCGCGGTGGCCCTACCTTGGGCAGTCGCCATGATCCTGAACCGGACGCCGCTCTCCCAAGTCTTCCTCGGAACACCACGCGCCGCTTGAGCGCGACAGGCACCCACCCGCGCGAGGAGGATGGGACGGCCTTGTAGGCACGCTCCGATGCACTTTCTCAACAATTTTCCCCGACAGGAGACAAAAAAAGACCCACCGGGACCTATTTCTAAGTTCCGATGGGTCTTACTTCGCTGCTATTCCGGCGATGTGGCAGATGAGGGATTCGAAACCTCTCAAAGGTGCAGGTCAGCGACGAAAATCCTAGATTCTAGGGAAAGTACATCACTGTAAATCGCGCCGTATCAGGTAGTTTTATGGGCGAGTGTGGGCAAAATGTGGGCACGGGTTAGTCTGTCGGCCGGTTGATGAAGTCTTCGAGGTCTGCCGGCCGGTAGCCGATCGTCCGGTAACCCAAGCGAACAAACTTTGGGCCGAGCTGCTTGTACCGCCAGCCCTTCAACGTGGCAGGTGAACAGTGGAGGATCGCCGCGGCTTCCTGCGCGGTGAGGATTCTCAACGGATCTCTTGCCGCGTCTGCGCCGGTAGGGTCTTTTTCGTTGGTTTTCATTGGGACATCATCCACTGATCGAACCGATGACATCCACGGTGTAAACGTGGCGCTCCCGCATAAGTAGTTCTCTACGACGGCAGGGGCTACTTTCACCCAGCGGGTATGACATAGTTTCCTCATCTCAAACTACGTACCTGGGGGAACCATTGAAGAAGTACATCGCACCTCTCAGCCTCGCAGCACTGCTGCTCGCCGGCTGTAGCCAACCAGTCGCAACCGACGCCCCAAGCGTTGAACCCGCAGGCGGCGAATCAGCGTCCTCCGAAATCATTGAAGAAGCCACATCCGAAGCGTCGGAAACCCCGGTCGTGTCAGAGCCGTCACCGCTGCCAGACGAAACCTCAGCCACGCCAACTGCGGAAGCTACGCCTGAGGGTGAGATGTCTCCCCGTGGCAATGTCGTCCTCACTCCAGGTGAGGGAACCGGCATTGAAAACGGTGAGGGAGAATTGCAAGCTTCTTTCGTCGTCAATTCGATCACTGTTGACGCACCATGCACGAGCCCGGATGCTGAGCTTCCCGAGAATGGGCATTTCGTGACACTGGACGTGTCCGTAGAGACCACGCCCGCGGTCGGTACGGACGACGGCCTGTCGTCCTTCTCCATGGACCCCTACAACTTCAAGCCCATCGCCGCGAACGGCACAACATCGAACGCAGACCCAAGCTCAATAGCGGCCATGTACTGCTATGAGGAAGCGCAGATGCTTCCATCGAGCATCGGACCAGGCGAAAAAGCGACCGGCCTAGTAGTCCTGGATGTAGAAAGCCCCAGCGGGATCCTCGTCTTCAATGACCTGTTCTCGATGCACGGTTGGGAGTGGGCGTACTAGCCGTCGCGGTGGCGCGCCCGGTTCGGTAGTTCCCGTGGCCGGCACGCACTAGCACTCACCCATGCTTCCCTGGCGCCGGAGAACTCCACCCAATGCACCAGTACCCGTTCCGTGGTCCATGCTTTGGCGAAGCCCTTGGCCGTAGCCTCGGCGCCGTCCGGGTAGGTGAGGTCACACCAAACCGCGGGGGCGTCCCCGTTCGTCCAGTGGATCGGCTCGGCGGGCTCGTCAAGCTGTATTGGTGGGATGAACCTGTCGGCTGATGGTGGGATGCCGTGCCATCCCGGGTAGTCGCGTTCCATGGGCTCAGGGTAAGCGCCGGCTCTGACTACTTGCTTTCGCCTTGGGGAGAACAGGTAGTGACTACTCAGGACGCCAGCCAGCCACCCTCATAGCGTTGTTCTATGGGATATACAGAGCACAAACGTCAGTGTTGCGGCGAAGTGGCGGAAGCAGTGTTCTGCGAGGACTGCACGGCGGAAGCACCCCGGCCGGTCGGTCAGGATGAAATGCATCATCCTCGCGGGTTGCATTACGCGGCCCTACGCCGCCGGCAGCCACGCGCCCCGCTCGGTGCCCGTGTAGTGAGATCCGGCACCGCGTCCCGCGCCTAAGGGCCTAGGCTCAAGCGCTAGAAAGACCCCACACCTTCGAAAAGTGGGGTCTTTCTAGTTTCGTGCTTGCCCAGCATCTAACCTGTCATGATGCCCACATGTTGGCTTCGCGGACATCGAAGGCGATCCCTGTGACGGAGTTGATGAACACATCGACGCCATTTAGCCCTGTGGCGGGGATGGTGAAAAACTTGCGCACGTCATGCCACGCCCCGTCCCCCGGAACGCTGAACGTCTTTTCCGTGGTGATAATCGACCCGCTCGCTAGACGTACCTTCACGCTATTAGCCGCCGTGGACCGAACCACGAAATGGGTTTCCCGCGTCCCGCCCTGCAACGCCTTCGATGCGTCCCAGCGTGCACTGGTGGACAGCGCCGCCGTACTGGCCGGTGAAGTCGCGATGCCGCCGGCAGCCGTCCACCCGCTACCGAACCACCCGGTAAGGCTTGTGAACGCCCCTGGCAGGAGGTTGTGACGGTACGTGGACCCGGGGGTCAGCGCCGGCACTGCGTTCGCTGTTCCGACCCTGATTCTCCCGGCGTCCCGTTCGGCGGCCAACCATTCCATGCACGCGGTGAACGTCGCCGTCGTCATGTACCCGGCCGCAGTGTTGTCGAGCTGGCCGGGATGCAGCATCATCACAAGGCTGTTCGCGCCCTTCTTCGCAGCGTTGACGGAAGCCTGGAAAGCAGTGAGTGTTGATTTCTCGTAGGTCAAGTGGCCCTGCCCGAGGACGTGGCCACCCTGCGGTGCGAGGTGTCCCCCGCGTGCCCCGTAGATGATTCCGTAGCGGGACATGAGGAGTTTGCCGGCGGTCGTGCCGTGGAAGTCTTTTTCCTCGGCCCCGTAGTACCCGCCGTAAGGAACCCCCGTCCCGGTCCCTGGCATCACCCACCCGTGAACCCGGAGGTTCATGTTCGCTTCCATGACATCGGCGGATTCCACAATTTCCCGGGCAAGTTCCGCGTCCGTCGAGGCAGGTCCATGCGTGTAGGAATGCCCCACCACCTGAAACCCGTCATTGATATGCCACGACTGAATTTCGGCGTACGTGGAGTCCGCGACGATGCCATCGACGGTGCAACCCATGATGCAGGGCAGGTTGTTGGCCCGAAGAACACCCACCACTTTGGTGCGGAACGCCGCATGGTAGTCATCGAAACGCAACACGATGAACGGAAGCCCACCCGTACCCAACGAGCCACCCGCTACCGCTTTCACCGTCTGCTCCCGGACCTGGTGCTTCAACGCGTACTCGGCCGTCAAGGCATCATTCGTTGCCCTGGCGAGCGTATTGATGTTCTCCTGCACCTCAAAGACCCCAGGGCCGGGCGGCTGGTAGCCGTTCGGCCCATATAAACCCTGCTCGACTCCCTCCTTATACGTGAGGTAATAGGGCGTAGCGATGATCGGGAGGTTATAGGGATTTGTGCGAGTCGTCATTCGTGGCCTCCTAAGCCATTTGAGTTTGATGGACCACCGGAAGTGACGGCCCTAAATTTGTCGTGCTGAACCTCTGTGGTGCTTACTGCTGGACGGTCCGCACACCTCCTGAATGTCAGAACCATCCCGAATGTCAAACCGTTTGACGTTCGGGGAGAGAAATCCGTCTTTGCCACGGGCGACGGATGGGGGTGGGGGGAGGGCGTGACCCCCGCCATCAGTTCATCCCGTGGCAAAGCGGCAAATGTGTGTGCATCGCCCTCGGGTCTGACATTGGAAGGCCCTATCTGACATTGGAGGTGGTCCATGGCTCGTGAGTTGAGGCCGTGTGGCACTTATGCGTGGCCCCGTAGCCCCTTCCACTCCCCCTCGCTCTTGCACTAGCGGCATAGGGCTTGCCTGCCCGTATAGAACTCAAACCTTTGTCACGCGGGCGCGAGGGACTACATGACGAAGACTTTGCGGTTGGTTGGCTGGACGGCTTCGCGCTGGTATGCGGTCGTTGCGGTTGCCCTGCGTTCCCGGTAGATCTGCGCTGTGGCGAGTTTGAGGGTGACTCCGTTGTAGTCGCCTCGTGCGGTGTTGATGATGACTTGTGCGGTCGTATGGTTTTGTGAGACAGCTTGATTGGAGCCTCCGTTTCAGATGACCGCTCATAGTAAGAAGACGTACGACCCCGCGTTCCGTGATG